>NZ_JAVRFJ010000001.1:0-568665 GCF_031845845.1 Streptomyces gottesmaniae | reverse complement strand
GAGGTACCGATCGCGTCGGTGCCGTGCACGTCGTCGTCCTCGACGTGGATCGCCTTGTCCGCACCCATCGACAGCGCCTTGCGCAGCGCGTCCTTGGCGTCCTCCGGACCCACGGTCAGCACGGTGACCTCGACGTCGTCGCCTGAGTTCTCCGAGATCCGCAACGCCTGCTCGACCGCGTACTCGTCCAGCTCGGAGAGCAGACCGTCCACGTCGTCACGGTCGACGGTCAGGTCATCGGCGAAATGCCGGTCGCCAGTGGCGTCGGGCACGTACTTCACAGTGACAACGATCCTCAAGCTCATCCGGCTTTCCTCTCAGCCCTGTCATCGGAGTAGTCGTGGAAGCCCCGGCCCGACTTCCTGCCGAGCAGCCCGGCGTCCACCATGCGCAGCAGCAGCGGCGGCGCGGCGTGCAGCGGTTCCTTGTACTCCTCGTACATGGAGTCCGCGATCGCCTTGAGGGTGTCCAGGCCGATCAGGTCGGCCAGCCGCAGGGGGCCCAAGGGGTGGGCACAGCCCAGCACCATGCCGTCGTCGATGTCGTCCGCCGACGCGATGCCCGACTCCAGCATGCGAATGGCGGACAACAGGTAGGGCACCAGCAGGGAGTTGACGACGAAGCCCGCCCGGTCCTTGGCGTGGATGACCTGCTTGCCCAGGGCTCGGCCGACGAACTCGGCCGCGCGGTCGAGGGTCTGGTCGCTGGTCAGCAGGGAGGGGACCAGTTCGACGAGGCCCAGGACCGGCACCGGGTTGAAGAAGTGCACGCCTATCACCTGCTGGGCGCGTCCGGTGGCAGTGCCGAGTCTCATGACGGGTATGGAGGAGGTGTTGGAGGCGAGGATGGCGTCCGGTCGGACGACCACCTTGTCGAGTGCCGCGAAGATCTCCGTCTTCACCTGCTCGTCCTCGGCCGCCGCTTCGATCACGATGTCGCGGTCGGCGAGGTCGGCCAGGTCGGTGGTGAAACCGATCCGGCGGAGGGACGTGGCGCTGTCCTGTGGGGCGAGCTTGCCGCTGCGTACCGCGCGCGCCAGGGACTTGGTGATTCTGTCGCGGCCTGCCGCCACCGCCTCGGGGCCGGTTTCCGCGACGAGTACGTCGAGGCCGGCGCGGGCGCAGACCTCGGCTATGCCGCTGCCCATGAGGCCCGATCCGACGACGCCCACGCGGTGGAAAGGCTGGGGAGTCGTGTTGTTCGGCGGGGCCCCGGACAGGGTGCCGGACGGTTGTGTGGGCATGAGGTACCTCTCCAACGTTTCTGGTGCGGCCGAGCTCAGCCCCGCAGCAGGTTGCGCTGCAGCTTGCCGGTGACGGTGCGGGGCAGGTGGTCCCGGAGTTCGAGGCGGCGGGGGATCTTGTGCCGGGTGAGGGAGGTGGACAGGAACCTCTGGAGGTCCTCCAGGGAGCAGTCCGCGCCGTCGGCCGGTACGACGATGGCGGTGACGACCTCCCCCCAGACGGGATCGGGTGTTCCGACGACCGCGACCTCGTACACGGAGGGGCATGCCTCCAGTGCCTCTTCCACCTCGGTCGGGTCGACGTTCTCCCCGCCGGTGATGATGGTGTCCTTGATCCTGCCGGCGACCACCAGGCGGCCTTCGGGGTCGAGGTAGCCCCGGTCGCCACCGTGGAACCAGCCCTCGGCGTCGCGGGCCGCTGCCGTCTCCTCCGGCAGGCCCAGGTATCCGGAGGTGACGCTGGGCCCGCGGACGACGATTTCTCCCGTCGCCCCGCGCGGCACGGGGCGGTTCTCGACGTCGACGATCCGGAGCTCGGTCAGCGGTGCGGCGAGTCCTGCCTCGCCGGAGCAGCCCGGGCCGTCGCGGGGGTCGCGGTAGGTGACGCCTGCGGCGGTCTCGGTCAGCCCGTACGAGCTGAGGACCGGGATGCCGCGGCGGTGGAACACCTCGGCGACCGATGCCGGTGCCGCCGCTCCCCCGCTGAGGATCCAGCGCAGCGAGGACATGTCCGCGGCGGCGAAGCCCGGGTGCTGTGCGATCAGGGCGAGCATCGCCGGAACGGCGAAGGTCACGGTGACCCGGTGCTGCCGTACGGTCTTCAGGAAGCCGTCGACGGTGAAGGCGGGCTCCAGGACGACGGTTCCGCCCTTGGCCCAGGTGTAGGAGCCGACCCCGCTCAGTACCGCGATGTGGAAGACGGGTGTGGTGATCAGCGTGACGTCGTCGCGGGCGAGGTCGAGGCCGAGGAGTCCGTTGACGCAGCTCCAGAAGATGTTGCCGTGGGTGAGGAGCACGCCCTTCGGTCGGCCGGACGTGCCGGAGGTGTAGGCGATGAGGGCGAGATCGTCCTCCGCCACGGGTGCCGGGGTGTCGTCGCCGAAAGGGGCGTCCGACGTCCGGTTCAGTGGGGCGTATCCGTCGGGTGGTTCCTCGTCCAGGCACACGCGGGCGATGCCCGCCGGTACGGTGCCGTCGCCGGTCAGTCTGGCGGCGCAGGCGGCGTCCGTGACCAGGACGTCCGCTCCCGAGTCCGCGAGGAGGTAGGCGATCTCGGGAGGCGTGGCGGCCCCGTTGACCGGGACGAACACGCCTCCGAGGCGGGCCGTGGCGTACATCAGGACGAAGACCTCGGGGCGCGAGGCACCCGCGTAGGCGACGACACTGTCGGATCCGACCCCGTGCAGGCGCAGCTGCCTCGCCGTGGTCACGATCCAGTCCCGCAGTTGCCCGTAGGTCCACGCACGGTCCCCGAAGACCAGTGCCGTGCGGTCGGGGTGCGACTCGGCGCGGCGTTCCAGCAGATGGCCCAGGCGGAACATGGGTCGTGGGCGGGTGGGGCCGGTCATGTGAGCGCTCCTTTCTTCCTGCGGTCCGTCAGGCGTCGGTCGTCATCGGAGTGGCCGGCGCGTCCGGCGTGTCTGACAGGTCCGTTCGGCGTCCGCTGATCAGGACCACGGTGACCACCGCCGCCGCGACCGCGCACAGTCCGACGATCAGGTAGCCGAGCGAGTAGGCGCTGCCCAGGGCCTGGAAGGCGGTGTCCTTGAGCGGGTTGAACGGAACGGTGGAACCGTCGGGCAGGGTGACGGTCGACGGGACGGCGTTGGCACCGAGCGGGCCGGAGTTGACGGCCGCGACGGCGCCCTCCACGGCTGCCTGTTGTCCCTCGGGCGCGGTCGCCGCCGAGGCGTTGAAGGTGTCCAGCGCCTGGCTGAGCTGCTGGTCGGCGGCGACCTTCTCGCTGATCTCGCGCGATGCCCGGCTGAGGGCGATGGCGCCCACGACGGCCGGGCCCAGGGTGAACCCGAAGTCGCGCAGCAGGCTGGTCCAGCCGGCGGCCATGCCGGACAGGTTGTGGGGCACGGTGTTGATGACCACGGCGGTGACCGCGGACAGGACGAACGCCACGCCCGCTCCGGCCACCACGAGGGGAGCGATGAGCGGTGTGACGGACTGGTGGCCGATGGGTATCGACGCCATCCAGAAGTCGCCCGCCCCGATGAGCAGCAGGCCGCCGCCGAGGATCCACTTCGGGTCGTAGCGCTCGATGAGGCGGGAGGCGATGGGCACCTGGATCAGGGCCGAGACGCCGTTGAAGACGATGAACGCCAGGGACGCCTTGAGGGGGGTGAAGCCCTGGATGGCGGTGAGGCGGATGCTGGTCACGTAGCCGGTGCCGAGGTAGCAGAACATGCCGACGACGGTCACGATCGCGGCGATGGTGAAGTTGCGGTTGGCGAACAGGCCGAGGTCCAGGAGCGGGGACGCCGAGCGGCGCTCGGCGAGGACGAAGGCGACCATGAAGACGGCGGCGACGGTGAACCCGCCGATGACCTCGATGCTGCCCCAGCCGCTCGTGGGCCCCTGGATCACGGCGAAGAGCAGGGCGACGGCGGCGACGGCGATCGTGATCTGCCCCGGCCAGTCGAGGGAACGCCCCTCGGGCGACTTCGAGTCCTCGGCCAGGACGTAGGCGAGTACGGCCGACACCGCGGCGAGTGCGACGACGAGGAGGAACGCCCACCGCCACCCGGAGTGGGGCCACGAGTTGAACTGCGACTGTGCGAGCAGGCCGCAGGCCAGCGGAGACAGCACACTGCCCATCGACAGCGCCGCCGCCCAGACGGAGATGGAACGCGCTCGGGCGCGCGGTGTGCGCGTGCCGGCGGCGATCATGGCCAGGGTCGTCGGGATCACGGCCGCCGCGCCGATGCCGGCGAGGATCTGGCCGGTCCACAGCACGATCAGCCGGGTCATGTGGTCGGTCTCGGGGCCCGGTGTCAGCACACAGACCACGAACCCGACCGCCACCAGCACCGAACCGCCGACGAGCAACCGCCGCCGTCCGAACAGGTCGCCGAGCAGCCCGAAGGTCAGTTCCAGGACGGTGACGGGGACCAGAAAGGCATCGGTGATCCAGGTCAGTTCCGATGCCGAGGTGTGGAAGTCCTGCTGGAACAGGCCGTTCAGGCCCGCCGGCACGGTCAGGGCGAACTGGGCCATGAAGACGCAGAGCGCCGCCGCGATGAGGGTGCCCCGCGCCAGGGTGTCGCTGGCGTGGGCCTGGTCGCTCGACTGCTTCGCCATCGCGGTGCGGGCGGGCGGCCGGGAGCCGGCGCCGTTTCCGACGCCGGTGTCGGATCTGGCCATAGGTGGTTCCTTCCGGGGATGAACGCGTGAGGTGACCTGCCGGTGTGGGGGGTGGGGAGGAGTTTCGGGTGGTGCCGGTCAGCGCCCTGAGGCGGGCGAGATGATGAAGTTGCTGAACCCGCCGTGCCGCGAACCCACGTTGTTGATCGCGGTGTTCACCTCTTCGAGCGGGAAGACGTGGTGGCGCAGGGGGGACAGGTCGAGCGAGCCCGCCTCGGCCATGTCGGCCATGTCCTGTCCCTCGCCGGGTGTGAACCACACCGAACCGCGGACCGTCTGGTCCATGTCCATCATTCGGTGCAGATCCAGGGGCACTTCTCCCGCTACGGCGCCGACGTTGACGGCGATGCCTCCCCTGGCCAGCGCGCGCACGCCCTGCTGGAGGGTCTCGTGCGGTGCGCCGGGTCCGAGGGCGTCGATGTAGGCGTCCACTCCGGCCCCGCCGGTCTCCGCCGCGATCCACTCGTCCACGGGACCGTCGTGCAGGGAGTGCAGGCGCAGCCGTCCCGGAGCGAGTTTGTCGATCTCCGCGAGCAGTTCGCGGTCGCGGCCGGTGCCGTACAGGGTCGTGATGCCGAGCGCCGGGGCCAGCAGGGCGGCGCCGATGCCGAGGGTGCCGGTGATGCCGTTGACCAGGACGCTGCGGCCGGGTCCGGCGGCGGCCTTGCGGAGCGCCGAGTACATGGTCCCCAGGTAGCCGAAGCGCGCTGCGGCCTCGAAGGGCAGGGAGTCGGGGAGGTGGACGAGAGCGGACGCGGGCGCGATCATCTTCTCCGCGAGGCCGCCCTGGTAGCGGTCGAGCAGGCGGACCGAGGTGGCCGAGAAGCCGAAGTAGCCGGCGAAGGCGTAGCTCGCGCAGTGCACGATCCGGCCGTTGCGGCAGGCCCGGCACGCGCCGCAGGTGCGGCCCGGGTTGACGTAGACCCGGTCCCCCACCTCGACGCCCTCGACGCCGTCGCCGACTTCTTCGACGACGCCGGCGGGGTCGAGTCCGAACACGGACGGCAGGGGCGGCAGGGGGTTGAGCGGGAACCAAGTGGTCCAGTTGCTCAGGATGTTGGCGAGGTTCGGTACGATGTTCACGGCGTGCACGGCCACCCGGACGTCGCCGGGGCCCGGTACCGGAACGGGAATCCGTTCGATCTTCATCGGCTCGCCGACGTGGTGCATTCGCGCTGCGCGCATGGTCGAGGTCATGGCCTCTCCTCACATGGGGCGGAGTTGTCTCCGGGTACGGCAGGGCTCGGCACCGGGTGATGGGTGTCGCAGGCCGCTGCCGCCGCGGTCTTCCGGTGGCTCCACGGGTCCGGTGAGCGAGCGTGTCGGTGTCTCACCGGACGTCAGGCCCACGGGTGGGTTCTTGCTCGTACGGGCTGGTGAGCGGCCCCGGCGAAGGTGCGTCGGCCTCCGTGTCCTCGGGATCGTCCCGCCGGCCCCGGTGACGGTGGTTCCGCGCCGCGCGGGGCCGGTCTCACGGCCGCCCGGTCAGCGGTATGCGGCGAGTCCCGTGACGGACTCGCCGACGACCAGGGCGTGGATCTCCTCGGTGCCCTCGTAGGTGAGCACCGTCTCCAGGTTGTTGGCGTGCCGCAGCACCGGGTACTCGGTGGTGATGCCGTTGGCTCCGAGCACCGTGCGGGCGGACCGGGCGATGTCGAGCGCGGCGCGGACGTTGGCGAGCTTGCCGAGACTGACGTGCTCCGGGCGGAGCTGTCCGGCGTCCTTGAGCTTGCTCAGGCGCAGGGCCAGCAGTTGGGCGTGTACGAGGCCGACCTGCATGGCGGCGAGCTTGCCCTGGGTGAACTGGAAGCCGCCGATGGGCCGGCCGAACTGCTCACGGGTGGTCGAGTAGTCCAGGGCCGACAGGTAGCAGGTGCGGGCCGCGCCGACGACACCGCACAGGATGCCGAAGCGCGCCTCGGACAGGCAGGACAGCGGGCCGCGCAGCCCGGTGACGCCCGGGAGCACCGCGTCGGCGGGCAACCGTACGTCCTCCAGGTGGAGTTCCGCGGTGACGGACGCCCGCAGGGACAGCTTGCTGTGGATCTCGCTGGTGGTGAAGCCGGGGGTGCCCTTGGGCACGAGGAAGCCGCGGATGCCGTCCTCGGTGCGGGCCCAGACGACGGCGATGTCGGCGATGGAGCCGTTGGTGATCCACATCTTGGTGCCGTTGAGGACCCAGTCCTCGCCGTCGCGCTTGGCGACCGTCCGCATGCCGCCCGGGTCGGAGCCCTGGTCCGGCTCGGTGAGCCCGAAGCAGCCGATCGCCTCGCCGGAGGCGAGCCTGGGCAGCCACTGCTGCTTCTGCTCCTCCGAGCCGTAGCGGTGGATCGGGAACATCACCAGGGAGCCCTGCACGGAGACGAAGCTGCGCAGTCCCGAGTCGGCGGCCTCCAGTTCGCGGCAGGCCACACCGTAGGCGGCGGCGCTCGCGCCGGCGCAGCCGTAGCCCTCCAGGTGCATGCCGAGAAGACCCAACTTGCCTATTTCAGGGCCGAGTTCGTCGGTCGGGAAGGTGCCCGACTCGAACCAGCCGGCCACGTGGTCGGTCACACGGTCGCGGACGAAGGCGGCGACCGTGTCGCGGATGAGTCGTTCGTCGTCGTCGAGTTGACTGTCGAGGTCGAGGGCGTCGACCGGGTTGAGGTGGGGCATCAGGAGTTCCTCCGGGCACCGATGAGAACGAAGAGCATGGTTGCGGGTGAGGTGGAGCGGTTGCGCCAGGCGTGACGGGTGCCGTTCTGCACGACGACGTCTCCCGGGGCGAGGGTGACCTCGTTGCCGGCGTCGAGTTCGAGGACGATCTCGCCCTCCAGCAGAACGCCGTAGTCGACGGTGTCGGTGGTGTGCATGCCGGGGGCGTCCGGCTCGAACAGCTCGGCCAGGCCGGGGCTGGTGCGCAGGCGTTCGGCGAGCGCGGCGACCGGGTCGAAGTCCTCGCTCCGGTAGACCGTGTCCGGCGGGATGACCAGATGGAGCACGCGGGTGGCGCCGGGCTCGGGAACGTAGGAGGTGACGGCGGGCGTCGGGTCGGTGCCGGCGAAGGGCACGGCGGGCTGGGCCGGGGTGGCCCAGACGAGGGACGAGACGAAACCCGGGGTGTGCTTCAGTGCGGTGGTGCGGGGCGGTTGACCGTCCTGGACGACGACGGCTCTGCCGTCCGCCGCCCGGCCTGTGACGATTCTCCGGGGCATGGTGCGGCTCCTCGGAAGGGGAGGTGCGGGGGTGGGAGATCGCAGATCACGAAGCGGATCGGATCGCGATGCGGCGGTCGCGACGCGGCAGATCGTTGTGCGGCTGCGCGACACGCGGCTCATGGTCGTCCGGGCTGGACGACGACGCGGAGAGGCGGTCCGGACACGCCGTACCGCTCCAACTGCTGGAGATGCGGGACGACTGACGCATCGCCGGACTGCCGGTGGGGTGGCGGCTCGCCGCCTCGGGGAGTGGCAGCGGTACGGCGCTGTGGACCACCGGGGTGTGGTGGTGGGTGTTTTCGCCGGCTGGAGCCGGCCGACGCGCGGTCTACGCCGGGTGCTCCTGGTTGACCAGTCGGCCGAGCAGGGAGACGAGTTGGGAGATCTCGTCGTCGTCGAGGACGGTGGTCCAGGCCGTCTCCCGGGTGGTCTGCCCTGCGATCGCCTTGTGCAGCAGGGCCAGACCGGACGGCGTCAGCGAGACACGGACGACCCGGCGGTCGTCGCTCTCCCGGCGCCGTTCGACGAGTTGGCGGTCCTCAAGGGTGTTGAGGGCGCTGGAGACACTCGCCCGCGAGGTGCCCGAGATACGGGCGATCTCCCGCTGCTCCAGATCACCGAAGATCCACAGCGTGTTCATGATCCGGAACCCGGCCCAGGTCATCCCGAGGGGCCGGTGCACGGTGCCTTCGAAGTCCTGGACCAGCCGGGCCACCAGCCGGGTGAGGTGGGTGACCAGTTCGACTCCCTGGATCTGGCGCTCGCTGTGCCCCAGTTCCTCGTGGTGCGCCCGTACCTTGGCGGCGAACTCACGGGAGCGCGGATGGTGGACGGCGTCACCGCGGATCTCGGACAAGGACAGGGTTCCCTTCGGACGACGAACGCCGGCGGACGTCAGCGGCTGATCGGATTGCGCATCGTACCGACGCCCGAGACCTCGGTCGTCAGGGTCATCCCCGGCTCCAGGTACAGCCTCGGCGTGCGCCGGACCCCGCAGCCGGCCGGGGTTCCGGTGAAGACCAGGTCGCCCGGCTCCAGGGTGACGTACCGGGACAGCCAGGAGACCAGCTCGGGAACGCTGAAGATCAGGTCCGAGGTCCGGCCGCGCTGCACCTCCAGGTCGTCGACCCAGCCCACGACCTCGATGTCGTTCGGGTCGTCGTACTCGTCGACGGTCGCCATCAGCGGCCCGCAGGGGCTGAAGGTGTCGTAGGACTTCGCGAGGCTGAACTGGTTCAGCGGCTTGCGCCACTGCTCCTTGCGGTCGGTGACGTCCTGGCCGGCGGTCACGCCCGCGACACCCGCCCATACGTCCGCCGGCTCCACGGAGCGCATGGTCCGTCCGATCACCACGACGACCTCGGCCTCGAAGTCGACCTTGTCGACGCCCACGGGCACGGACACCGGCTCGTACGGGCCGGCCAGCGAGCTGGGGAACTTGGCGAAGATGCCGGGCTGTTCGGGGATCGGCATGTTCGACTCCTCGGCGTGGCCGCGGTAGTTGAGCGCCACTCCAAGGATCTTGCCGGCTCGCGGGGAGACCGGGCCGAGCTGCTTCTCGTCGTAGGCGACCAGGTCGGCGTCGGTCGCCGCCTGTGCGAGGCGCAGCAGTTCGGCGTGGTTGGCGAGGTCGTACAGCACGGCGGGGTCGGGGCCGAGCGCGCCGTTGCTGGCCTTCTCCACGTCGAGGGCGCTGTCGCCGACGACGATGGTGGCCCGGCCGGCAAGGTTGGCGAGCTTCATGGAGGTTCCTCCTGAGACGATAGGGGTGGTCAGGACACCGTCGGCGCGGGCAGCGGGAGCTCCTCGCGCAGCGCGGCGATGTCCGGTTCGGGCTGGATGCGGAAGACGTTGATCGCCATGGCCACGGTCTGGTACTGGCCGACCGTGTACACGAGGTCGATGAGCTGCTCGGTGGTGAGGTGCTCGCGCAGCTCCCGCCACACGGCGTCGTCGAGATCGGCTCCCCCGAACAGCTGGTCGGTCGCGGCGAGCAGGGTGCGCTCAGTACCGCCGAAGCCGGGATCGCCGGGTCGGCCGAGGGCGCGGATCTCGTCGTCGGACACTCCGGCCCGACGGGCGATGAGGACGTGCTGCAACCACTCGTACTCGGCCTGGGCGAGCCAGGCGATCCGCAGGATCACCAGCTCGCGGGATCGCACGGGCAGGGTGTTCTTGCCCAGGACATGGTTGCCGAAGACCAGGAAGCGGCGCAGCGCGTCCGGGTGGGCGGCCAGGGTGGCCCAGATGGCATAGATGTCGCCCTCGCCGTTGCGGTACGGCCGCAGGGCGTCGAGCGCCTTCTCCGGGATGTCCTTCTCGTCCACCGGATGCAGGCGCGGCTCAGTTACAGGCATGTCATTGGCCCTTCACGGGTGACCGGCGTTGGTGCACGGCAGGACCATAGATAGATAGAACACCGATAGTCAACAGGTTTACATTTCCTGGATCTGTCTGTATGAATTTTGACGATCAGGGTTCGAACGATCGGATCCCGCGGGCCGGCCCGGGCAGTCCTCACGGCGCCCCGAGCAGGCCACACATCGACCATGGGAGGTCTCGGTGAGCATTCGCAGCCTGGGTTACCTCGGCATCGGCACCCCTGACCCCGACGGCTGGGTCGCCTACGCCAACGACATCATCGGCACGATGCCCGTCGGGCCGCCGGGCTCGCCGCGGGCGCGGCTGCTGCGGCTGGACGAGCATCCGTACCGGTTCAGTGTCGAGAGCGCCGAATCCGGAGGTGTCACCCGTATCGGCTGGGAGGTCGGCGACCCGCGCGGCCTGGAGCAGCTGGCTCTGCGTCTGCGCGCCCACGGGGTGGAGGTCCACGACGGCTCTTCCGAGGAGTGCGCCGACCGTCAGGTCGACCGCATGGTGTGGTTCGACGGACCGTGCGCGGTACGCACCGAACTGTTCACCGGCCGACACCTGTCGACCGCCCCCTTCGTCTCGCCGCTCGGCGTGACGTTCGTGACCGGCGACCAGGGGATGGGGCACGTCGTCCTGAAGTCGCCCCGTGCGCTGGAGGCGGTCGACTTCTACCGGGACGTCATGGGCTTCCGTCTCAGCGACGTGACCCATCTGCCCCTGGGCGGCACCTTCTACTTCATGGGCTGCAACCCACGCCATCACAGCATCGCGTTCGTCGAGTCCCGCAAGCGCGAGGGCACGCACCACATCCTGTGCGAGGTGCTGGACATGGACGAGGTGGGGCGCGCACACGACCGTGCCCGCACCCACAAGGTCCCGCTCATGGCGACGCTGGGCCGGCACTCCAACGACCGGATGTTCTCCTTCTACATGCGCTCCCCCGCGGGCTTCGGCATCGAAGTGGGCGCCGAGGGACGGCGGGTGGACGACGCCACCTGGGTGAGCCGCGTCTACCACTCCGACATCTGGGGCCACCACCCGGTCAACGAAGGCGACGACGCGTACGCGGGAACCGAAGGGACGGCACGATGAACCTGCTGCACAGCTACGTACAGGACCGGTGGTACACCCCGGCAGGGGACGGAACGCCGGTGTACGACGCGGTCACGGGCGAGGAGATCGCCCAAGCCTCCTCCGCGGGCGTCGACATGGCGGCCGCGCTGCACCACGCCCGCGCCGTGGGCGGACCGGCGCTGCGCGCGCTCTCCTTCCACCAGCGCGCGGGGCTGCTCGCGGACCTCGCCGCCCACCTGCGCGGACACCGCGAGGAGTTGTACGCCCTCTCCGCCCGGACGGGTGCGACGCTGTACGACTCGAAGTTCGACATCGACGGCGGCATCAGGGTGTTGCGTCACTACGCCGACCTGGGGCTGCGCGAACTGCCGGGCGGTGACGACGGGTTGGTCTACGCTGAGGGCCCGCAGGAGTCCCTGAGCCGGGACGGCAGTTTTCTCGGCGGGCACATCCTCACTCCTTTGCGGGGTGCGGCGGTGCAGATCAACGCCTACAACTTCCCCGTCTGGGCACCCCTGGAGAAGCTGGCCCCGGCCCTGCTGGCCGGCGTACCCAGCCTGATCAAGCCCGCCACCCCGACCTGCGTGCTGACCAGCCGGCTGATCGAGCTGATCGTGGAGTCGGGTCTGCTGCCGCCCGGCAGCCTGCAGTACGTCTGCGGCGGCGCCGGCGATCTGCTCGACCACCTCACCGAACAGGACCTGGTGTCCTTCACCGGCTCGGCGGCTACCGCCGAACGGCTGCGCACCCACCCGGCGGTCGTCCGGCAGGCGGTGCGCTTCAACGCCGAGGCGGACTCCGTCAACTGCTCGGTCCTCGGCCCGGACGCCACCCCCGGCACCCCCGAATTCGACCTGTACGTCGACCAGTTGGTCACCGAGATGACCGTGAAGGCGGGGCAGAAGTGCACCGCCATCCGCCGCGCCTTCGTGCCGGTCGACCTGATGGACGCGGTCGGTGAGGCCGCCGCAGCACGGCTGGCGGCGGTCGTCGTGGGTGACCCGGCCGACCCGGCCGTGCGGATGGGTGCCCTGGCCGGGCTCGCGCAGCGCGAGGAGGTACGCCGCTGTGTGAAAACGCTCCTCGACTCCGCGCGCCTCGTCTTCGGGCACCCCGACCGGGTGGACGTGAAGAATGCCGACGCCCAACGGGGCGCTTTCCTCTCCCCGTTGCTGCTGCGCTGCGACGACCCGGGCGCCCCCGCACCGCACGAGGTGGAGGCGTTCGGCCCGGTCAGCACACTCATCCCCTACACGTCGGCGGAGCACGTGGCCTTCCTGGCCTCCCTGGGCCGGGGCAGTCTCGCGGGGTCCGTCGTCACCGGCGACGCGGCCTTCGCGCGAGAAGTGGTGCTGGGGGCGGCGCCCTGGCACGGCAGGCTCCTGGTCCTCGACACCGAGTCCGCCAAGGCGTCCACGGGCCACGGCTCCCCGCTGCCCGCCCTGATCCACGGTGGCCCCGGACGGGCCGGCGGCGGCGAGGAGATGGGCGGCATCCGCGGCGTCCTCCACCACATGCAGCGCACCGCGGTGCAGGGCAGCCCGCGCATGCTGGCGGCGCTCGGCGATCGCACGTCCGGGTGGCGGTGACGGGCGGGAACACCCGCCCTCTGTAGCCCCGCGGGAGGTTCCTACCCCTACCTCCCGCGGACAGGCGGCCGGGCCGGCGCCACGACGGGATGTCCCCTCGCCGCACACCTGAGGACATCCCGGTCGGCCCGGCCGCCGTACAGTCCCCGCGGGCGCGCTCGGGGCCTTGGACGGAAGGGCGACCCTCCAGTCCGGTCACGACCGCCTCGCCGACGACCTGCCGGGGGACGCGGTCATGAGCACCGCGACGGACAGCCACCTGCCGACATTCGAGGCGAGGCCGGGGACACGGAGCCGGACATCGTGTCCGCCAGATCGGCCGAAGTGGTCACGGTCGTACGGGAGATGTTCTGCCGCGGTGCGATGATCTCGGGCTTGGTGCCGGAGATCGTGACGGTGTCATCGAGGGCGAGCTCCTTCTCCTTGGCATACGCCTCGTCGACGACCGCGACCTTGGCGTCGGTCTCTGCGTTCCTGAACGTACGACGCCTGCTGATCTTTGAAGAGGTCAGCGGGCCGGTGACGAGGTGGGTGACGTCGGTGCCGCTGACGGTGTAGCGGTTGACCTCGAAATCGGCGCCGCCGCCCTGGACTCTGTCCTGCGCTCCACCGAGGCCGCCCTGGCCCGGCTGGATCTCACCCTGGGCGAACCGGCCGTTGACCTTGACGACATCGAGGCGGATCCGCCCGCCCGCGTGACCGTACTCATGCGGGGACTCCCCCCTCCGTGCCCTGCCCCCGCCACGGGCGCACCAGGAACACCAGGCACAGAGCGGCGCTGATCAGCGAACCGAGCATGGTAGCCGCCATCGGCATGGCGCCGGCGGTGCCGAACGCGCCGACCAGCAATGACGCGAAGGCGCCGAACAGGAACTGCGTCCCGCCGAGCAGTGCGGACGCGGCTCCGGACGCCTCCCGTCCGAGGGACTGCCCCAGGCTCATGCTGGCCGGGAAGACGCCGCCGATACCGAAGGCGGCGAACAATAGGGTGACCCAGGTGCCGGCGAGGCTTCCGCCGACCGTGACCAGCAGGAGCACCTGGACCAGTACGGCGACCAGCGCGACCACCACCGACGCGCTCAGCAGCGTTCCCAACGTCAGTCGTCGCGAGAGCACGCCGAACACCGCACCGGCGAGCAGCATGCCGCACGCGTTCACCGCGAAAATCAGGCTGTAGAGCCCTGCGGAGGTCTCGTAGACCTCCTGGAAGACGAAGCTGGAGCCGGTGATGCAGGCGAAAAGTGCGGCTGCCGCGAACGCCAGGGTCAGCGTGCTGCCCAGGAAGGCGCGGTGCCCGAGCAGCCGTCCCATGGCGTGGAAAGTGCCGGCGACCCCGCCCTGCTGGCGCCGCTCCGGCGGGAGGGATTCGGGGACTTTGAGCAGGACCGCCAGGAAGAGCAGGGCCCCGAAGATCGCGAGCGCCACGAAGGTGGCCCGCCAGCCTCCGACGGTCAGCAGGCCGCCGCCGATCACCGGCGCCACGACCGGCGCCACACTCAGCACCATGGTCAACAGCGAGAAGTAGCGCGGCAGTTCGGGACCGTGAAAGCGGTCGGCGAGGACGGCGCGGGCCAGCACCGTGCCCGCGGCCCCCGCTGCGCCCTGCAGAAAGCGGGCGGCTACCAGTACCTCGACGCTCGGGGCGAGGGCGCAGACCAGGGAGAGCACCGCGAACAAGGCCGTACCGAGGACCATGAGTTTACGGCGTCCGAGGCCGTCGCTCAGCGGCCCGATGAGCAGCTGGCCGATGACCAGCCCGGCCAGGAAGGACGTCATGGACAGCTGTACGGCAGAGTCGCTCGCGTTCAGTGCGCGGCCCATCCCCGGGAAACCGGGGACATACATGTCGGTGGCGAGCGGCGCGACCGAGGTCAGCGCGCCGAGCAGCAGGACCAGCACACCAACCCGTCCGGGCGGGGCGGTGATTGCGGGTGTCCGGGTCACCGGTTCGGAAGTCGTGGTGGGTACCATGAACTGCACGGTAAACCATTTGTCTACTGGTTAACAATTGGGATCAACAATGACTTCGCCGCCGACCCCCGAGGACTTCCGCGCCATGTGGACAGCAGCACGCCCCGATCTCGACACGTCCCCCATGGACGTCGTGCGCCCGATCAAGCGCATCGAGGCACTGCTGACCACCGCCGTCGAGCCTCTGTACGAGGGCGCCCCGCTGACCGCACCGGAGCTCGACGCCCTGGTGCAGCTGCGGCATGCGGAAGGCCCGGTGATCGCTCGTCGACTCGCCGAGACCCTCGGCTGCTCCCGCGCGGCCGTCAGCAAGACGCTGGCCAAGCTGGAGAAGCGCGGCTTCGTCGAGCGCCGCCCGAGCCCCGCGGACCGCCGCGCCGCCCTCGTGACCGTCACGCCGGCGGGGTGCGAGGCGATCGACGAGATGTTCCCTCGCCAGCTGGCGGCGGAGGTCGAGTTGCTCGAGGGCCTCGGCGACGACCGCGACCGGGTGGTCGATGCCCTGAACCTGCTGGAACTGGTCCTTCAAAAGAAGGTGAAGCGGCCGCGCGCCTGACTCCTTGCGAGCCAGGCGTCGGAGACCGGCCCCCCGCCCCGGGCCGGCGTCAGCCGGCCCACCGCACGTTTCGGCGGCCTGACAGCAGGCCGCCCGTGCCGGTCATGCGGCGGCGCGGAGCCGCTCGACATCGTCGAGGACCTTGCCCGCGGCGAGGGGGCCGGCGGCGCTGCTCCACACGTCTCCGTCAACCACGTCGACGTTCCCGGCCTTCACCGCCTCCAGGCGGGCGAAGGCCGGCTGCGCCTCGGCCGCGGCCAGGGCCTTCTCGCCGTCGGCGTTGAGAGAGGTCAGGTAGATACGGTCGGCGTCGATCTTGCCGAGGTTCTCCAGGCTCAGCGGGTCGGTGTGCGGCTTGCCGGTGAAATCGGCGGCGGGACAGGACCGGTCGCCGGTCGCCTTCAGCAGGCGGCTCGGCATCAGCGCGGACGACAGGATCACCGGGCCGTCGGGCATCCAGCGGATGACGACCGCCGTTTCGCCGCCGTCGGCAGAGCGGCGGCCGGCGATGCCCTCGGCGCGCCGCTCGATGCCGGTGAGGAGTCGCTCCCCCTCGGCCTCCTTGCCGAGCGCGGCGGCGACGGTACGCGTCTCGCTCTCCCAGTCGCCGAAGCGCGCGGGTTCGGGCACGACCGTCGGCGCGATGGCCTTGAGCGCGTCGTACCGCTCCCGGGGCGTGCCGGACGCGGCGAGGATGAGGTCGGGCCGGGCCTCGGCGACGGCCTCGAAGTTGATCTCCGCGACCGTGCCGACCAGGGTGATGTCCGGAACCTCAGCGGCCAGGTAGGCGGACACGGAGTCACCGCCGCGGCTGGACAGCGTGCCGACCGGTTCGACACCCAAGGCGAGGGCGCTGTCCAGCGCGGTGTCTCCCAGCGCGACGACCCTTCTCGGAGTGGTCGGTACCTGAACGTCGCCGTATGCGGTGCGTACGGCGGCCGACGACGCGCCTTCCCGGTCCGCCGAGGTCGAGGTCGGCGATCCGGTGACGCACCCGGTCAGCAGGGCGAGAGGGACGGCGGCGGCGAGGGCGGTGACGATTCCGCGGCGCGGCATCGAAGGCAGGGGACGACGCACGTTGACTCCCGGGTGAGTGACGAAGCGGATGAAAACCTCTGAAGCAGAGGCGCATGGATAAACCTCTGCCTCAGAGGTATGGTTCGGCTAACCTAAGCACATGCGCCTCGTCCGGCGCGAGAGCCGTCGGAGGTCCACGTGCTCGTCGGAAACCACGAGCGGTCCCCCAGCAGCGCTGCCGCGGCTGGGGGCCGCACTCCCGGCCGCCGCATCACCGCGGGCGTCGTCGTACCACTCGTCCTCCTCGCACTCAGCGCCTTCGCGTCCTTGTCGATCGGCAGCGGCGAGGTGGACCCCGTCCGCTCCTGGCGGGAGGTGATCGGCGGTTCCGGGGACCCTGAGGCGGCCTTCGCCGTGTGGCAACTGCGCCGGCCTCGCACACTCGTGGCCGTGACCGTCGGCGCGGCGCTGGGCACGGCCGGAGCGGTGCTGCAGGCGGCCGCGCGCAATCCACTCGCCGAGCCGGGGCTGCTCGGTGTCAGCGCCGGTGCCTCCACCGGCGTCGTTCTCGTCATCGCGCTGGGCGGCAGCGTGGCCACGCTCGGCCCGTACGCCGCCGTGCTCGGTGCCCTGCTCGGCTGTCTCGCCGCCGTCGGAGCGGCGCGGCTGCGGGGCGTCGGCGACGACCCGCTGCGGCTCGTCCTGGCCGGTGCCGCGCTCAGCGGCCTGCTGGGGTCGCTGACTTCCGTGTTGCTGCTGATGGACAGTCGCACCGCCGACGAGGTGCGGTTCTGGACAGTGGGAGGGGTCGCCGGGCGGGACCTCGGCGTGTTGGCCGATGTGGCCCCCGCGCTGTTGCTCGGCGGTCTGCTCCTGCTGCTGGTGGCCCGCCCGCTCTCCGCGATGGCCCTCGGTGAGCGGGTGGCCGCCGGGCTCGGCCACCGGCCGCGCCGCACCCGCCTGACCGCCGTCGTGGCAGTGGCCCTGCTGGTGGGTGGCGCCACCGCGGTCGCCGGGCCGATCGGCTTCGTGGGCCTTGTGGTGCCCTTCGCCGCAAGGGCGCTGGTCGGACCGGACCTGCGCCGGATACTGATCCCCTCTCTGCTGCTGGGGCCGGTCGTCGTCCTGGCCGCCGATGTCGCCTCACGGCTGCTGGTACGCCCGTACGAGATGCCTCTCGGCGTGGTCACCGCCCTGATCGGCGCTCCCGTGCTCGTCGCCGTGGTGCGCTCCCGACGGGTGCCGACGCTGTGACCACGACCACGACCACGACCACCGCCTCAGCACTGCAGGCGCCCGCGGGCACCCTGCTGCTGCGCATAGGCTGCGTGTCCGTACTGGTCCACCTGCGGGCGGCCATCGGCTGCGCCGTGCTCGCCGGGGCGGCCCTGCTCGGCGTCACGGCCGCCCTCGCCGTCGGCACCGTACCCATGAGCCCGCTGCGCTCCCTGCCCGCGCTTGTCGGCGTCGGTGACCCGGCCGACGTGCTCGTCGTGCAGCGGCTGCGGGCGCCGCGACTGGTCGCCGGGCTACTCGTCGGCGCAGCCCTCGGCGTCTCCGGGTGCCTGATGCAGACCCTCGCGCGCAACCGGCTCGCCACCCCCGGCACCGTGGGCATCGACGACGGCGCCACCGCCTTCGCCGTCGCCTCCGTGGTGGGCGCGTCCACCTCCCTCGCCCCCTCCGCGATGGCCCTCACCGGAGCGGCCACCGCCGCGGCGCTGACTCTCGGTCTCGCGGGCGGGGCGGGCACCTCCGGCTACCGCTTTGTCGTGGTGGGGCTCGGGGTGGGCGCGGTGCTCGGCTCGATCACCAGCCTGTTGCTGGTCCGTGCGCCGATCGATGCCGCGAACGCCGCGTTCCCGTGGGCGGTCGGCAGTCTCAGCGCACGCCCCGCCACGCCCGTGACCCTGCTCGGTTACGGCCTCGCCGGGTGCCTGCCGCTCGCCCTGCTGGCAGGACGGCGGCTCACCGTGCTGCGCCTGAGCGACTCGGTGGCGGCAGGACTCGGAGTGCGGGTGCGGGCGGTACGGCTCGCCGCGCTCGCGGTCGCGGTCGTGTGCGCCGGGCTCGCGGTCGCCGTCGGCGGACCACTGGGAATGGCCGCCCTGCTCGCCCCCGAAGCCGCCCGCCGCGTCTGCGGTCCGCACGGCGTTCCCGTCCTCGGCAGCGCACTGGCCGGAGCGGCGCTCGTCCTCCTCGCCGACACCGCCGGACGCACGTTCGCCGCACCCGTCGAAGTCCCGGCCGGGCTCGTCACGGCCGTCATCGGCGGCCCCTACCTGCTCTGGCTCCTGCTCGCATCGCGCCCCCGGAGGCTGCCATGACCCGCCCCGCCACGACTCCGTCCCCGGATGCCGCGACGGCCATGCCCCTGCCCACCACCCCCGCACATACGACCCCTGCACAGGCGGCCGCCACTCCGCCCGACGTGAAACCCACGACGCCCTCAAGGAACGGCACCGCTTCCCTCGTGACGGAGACCTCGGCGACCGCGGCCACCCCGTCGGCCGTACTACGCGCCGACGACCTGTCCCTCGCCCACGGACAGACGACCGCCGTGCACACCATGCGGCTCGCTCTCCCACCCGGCCGCCTGACCGCCGTCGTCGGCCCGAACGGCTGCGGCAAGAGCACGCTCTTGGCCGGGTTGAGCCGACTGCACCGGCCCGCGGGCGGCACGGTACTGCTCGACGGTCGGGACCTGGCGCGGCTGCCCGCCCGGGAGGCCGCCCGCCGTATCGGCCTGCTCCCCCAGTCGGCCCTGGCCCCGGACGGACTGACCGTCGCCGACCTGGTCCGCTTCGGCCGGCAACCGCACCAGGGTCTGCTGCGGCAGTGGTCACCGCAGGACCAGCAGGCTGTCGACCGGGCGCTCGCCGCCACCGGCATGACGGCCCTGGCCGGCCGCACCTTGGAGACCCTGTCCGGAGGCCAGCGGCAACGCGCCTGGATCGCCATGACGGTCGCCCAGGAGACGGCCGTCGTGCTTCTCGACGAGCCCACGTCCGCACTGGATCTCGGCCACCAACTCGAAGTCCTCGAACTGCTCCGGGAACTGGCCGCCGCCGGCCGGACGGTCGTGATCGTCGTGCACGATCTCATGCTGGCCTGCCGGTACGCGGACCATCTCGTCGCCATGAAAGCCGGACGCACGGTCGCGGAAGGCGCCCCGCGAGAGATCGTCACGCCCGAGCTGATCCGCCGCCTCTACGGCGTGGAGGCCGACGTACTGCGCGACCCCGACTCCGACCGCCCGCTGGTCGTGCCCCGGGGGCTCGCCCCATGAGCGGGGTCACCTCCTCGGTCACCCGCCCCCTCCACGTCACCCTCGTCGGCGTCGTCGAGGACCTCCAACAGCCGGCGCAGCGCGGGCATCGCCGTCTCGAGCACCTGGCGGTCGGCCTCGTCCAGGCGCAGCAGCGCCGTCGACAGCACCTCGTCCCCGGCCGCCACCCAGTCCTGCAAGCGGGCCACCGCCTCCTCGGTCAGGTACAGCCGCGCGGCCCGCCGGTCCGAACGGTCACGGGCACGCCTGAGCAGCCCGGCGCGCACCAGATCGCCGACGAGGGTCGACACCGTGTTCGGCACCAACTGCAGCCACTCGGCCACCGCCCGCGTCCCGATACCCGGATGCGCCTCGACCGTGCGCAGCACCTCGATCTGCGCATCGGGCAGCCGCTCCTGCGACACCTGCCGTCGCACGGCCCGCCGGGCGACCCGGGACACGGCGCCGAGCAGCGGCAGCTGCCGAACCAGCCCCAGCACCTCCGTCCCGTCCCGCCCCGAACCGGTCACCGGCCCACCCGACGGCCGGGCCACGACATGGCGGCGGGCACACCGCGACACCAACAGACAGGAAGAACACCATGACCTCGCACAAGACGACTCTACGGTCCGACGCCGACGTACCGACCCTGCGGGGCGAACGGTGGCGCAAGCAGCTCGCCTCCCACCTGGGCCGCAAGTGCGAGGTGGTGCACGACGGCGACACGATCACCCTGCTCCTCGCAGGCGGTTCCTGCGCCATGACGTACGACGACACGGCCCTGCACCTCGCCGCCACAGGTCCGGACGAGGACGCCCTGTCCCAGGTCCGGCATGTCATCGCCGTACACCTCGAACGATTCGCCGCCGACGAGGGACTTCGGGTCCTCTGGGACCGTGCTTGACCGGCACCACGCCGACCCGACGGAGCCGCAGCGCCCCAAGGTCTGGATCAGTCAAGATCCTGGCCGTTCCGGGGCCAGCGGTCCAGGCAGAATCTCCACCGCACTGACATCCGCAGGTCAGCGATTTGCTGCCGCTGCACCACCAGCAGACCAAGGAGCCGTAGCCACCCGGGGCGGCCTGCGCACGGCCGAACCGCGACGGCCGCGCGCGGCCTTCACCTTCGGCGGCCAGAGCGGGGTACGCGTCGCGCTCCACCCCGGCCCGGCCGACCCCCAGGAGACCCAGGAAGCCACCCGTCTCTTCGCCGCCCACCACGGCTGCACAACCACCACCCTCGACATCACGGACAACCGAATCACGGATCTCTCCCGCGGCGTACAGATCCGGCTCGGCCAAGGACAACCTTTGGTACCCCTTCACCTCTGCAGGAAATACGGCCAGCTGGGCACCCGCCCCCAAACCCCACCATGCTCACCAGCCGCCGCCTACGCCTACGCCCGCGACGCCGCCCGCAATCGCCGCACATGACGCACCACAGCGCATGAGCCCTTGTCGACCTGAGCAGGGCTGTTGTCACGGCTCGCCTCTGGCGAGCCGGGCGGAAGCTGTGGGGGCAGGACGACCTCCGTGCCCACCATGGTGTCGAGATCCACGTGCCGTCACTGCTGACGCCCGGCCTGTCGGACGGTTCATGCCCGCTCCTCTTCGCTCCAGTTGCTTGCGTGTTCAACCAGGAGGCGCACCCCCAAGCCAACTGTGGCGCGCATCACATCGGCCTCATGTCACGGACTGGCTCACAGCTTCCATCCACTGGTCGTCAACAGCGAGCGGAGGAAGGCAAAGCGATGAGCGCACAGCACGAAACCGGCACGGCGACCACCACCCACCGCGTTCTGATCCTGGGCGCGGGTTATGCGGGCATGTCCGCAGCGATCCAGCTCGCGATGCGGGTCAGGCGGCGCGTGGACGTGCAGGTGACCCTGGTGAACGCGCAGGAGCGGTTCACCGAGCGGCTGCGGTTGCACATGACGGCGACTGGGCAGCAGCTCGCCGAGCTGAGCATTCCGGAGCTGCTGGAGGGGACGGGTGCACAGTTCGTGCGCGGCTGGGTGACAGCGGTGGACGCGGACGCACGGACGGTGCGGATCGACGACGACCAAGTCCTGCACTACGACACGCTGGTGTACGGATTGGGCAGCGTGGCCGACATGACCGCGGTGCCGGGTGTGGACGACCACGCGTACACCCTCGACAGCCCCCAGGACGCCGAGGTTCTGGCCGACCGGCTGGCGCGGCTCGGCAGCGGCACGGCGGTGGTCGCCGGCAGCGGGCTGACCGGCGTCGAGTCGGCTGCGGAGATCGCCGAGCGGCACCCGGAGCTGAAGGTCGTACTGCTGGGCCGGGACGAACCCGGTGCGGCCATGAACCCGAAGGCCAGGACGTACCTGCAGTCGGCGCTCGACCGCCTCGGCGTCCGGGTGCGCAGCGGCGTCGAGGCGGTGAAGGTGCTGCCCGGGTCGGTGGAACTGGCGGGCGGGGAGAGCGTCGCCGCCGATGTCGTCCTGTGGACGAGCGGTACGCGGGTGTCGCCGCTGGCAGCCGCCGCCGGACTGGCTGTCGACGAACGCGGCCGTATCGTCACCGACACCGCGCTGCGTTCGGTGTCGCACCCCGATGTGTACGCCATCGGTGACGCCGCAGCGATCCGCCAGGGCTACGGCGTCATGCACGGCACCTGCCAGGGCGGAATGCCGACCGGCGTGCACGCCGCGGTGTCGATCGTCCGCACGCTGAAGGGCAAGCGGCCCAAGCCGTTCCGCTTCGGCTACTACCACACTCCGGTGAGCCTGGGCCGGCACGACGCCGTCGTGCAGTTCACCCGCCCCGACAACAGGCCGCGACGAATTCATCTGACCGGCCGGATGGCGGCGCGGTATAAGGAGACGGTGACTGCCTCGCCCTGGCCGACCTTCGGCCGCATGAAGAAGATGCCGGCCTCGGGCGCGTTCTGGCCGCACGGCGGTCGCTTCACCCGCGTCGCCGAGGGTGCCGAGTGAGCGCCGACCAGCAGGTTTTTCACCAATACCGCAAGCTGCTGTTCTCCGTGGCCTACCGCGTCCTCGGCTCCGCGGCGGACGCCGAGGACGCGGTGCAGGACGCCTGGATCAAGTGGTCGTCCGCCGACCGATCGCAAGTCGCCGATCCCAAGGCGTACTTGACGAGGATCGTGACCAACCTGGCGCTGGAGCACCTGCGTTCCACCCGGCACAAGCGCGAGACCTACGTCGGCCCCTGGCTGCCCGAGTCCATCCTCACCAGCAGCGACACCGCCGACGCCGTCACGGACGCCGAGTCGGTGTCGATGGCGATGCTGGTGGTGCTGGAGACGCTGAGCCCGCTGGAGCGCGCGGTCTTCGTGCTGAGGGAGGTCTTCGGCTTCAGCCACGCCGAGATCGCGGAGGCGGTGGAACGGTCCGAGGCGGCGGTACGACAAATCGCGCACCGTGCGCGTGAGCACGTACGGGCCCGCAGGCCCCGGTTCGCCGCCCACCACTCTCGGCAGCGCGAGGTCACCGAGCGGTTCTTCTCCGCCGCGACCGGTGGTGACATCAACACCCTGATGGAACTGTTGTCCCCGGACGTCACCCTGTGGACCGACGGCGGCGGCAAGGTCCGTCAGGCGCTCAAGCCGGTCGTGGGAGCCCAGACGGTGGCCTCGTGGTTCGCGGCCATCGGCACGGTCACCTACCAGGGCGTCCAGCCCGCCGACATGCGCGCCGAACTCGTCGAGATCAACGGCGGCCCGGGCATCGTGTTCAGCGCCCCGGACCGGGTGATCGCCACTGTCACCTTCGACTTCGACGCCGACGGTCGTATCACCGCCATCCACAACGTCGCCAACCCCGACAAACTCCAGGCCATCACGGATGGCACCGCCCACGACGTCGCGACGCGGTGAGCAGCTGGGCGGGAACTACCCTCGGACGGCAACCGAGGGTCGGCCAGTACGAGTCTCCGCCGGCGCCTGACCGTTCTCAGTAGTCGGCGCGGGGCACGACACGGTGTTCAGGACGCGTACCGCGGAGTCCATTGCGCCTTCGAGATCGCTTCGCGCAGCTCGGCTTCCGTGGCCTCGGGTGCGATGCCGTCCTCGACGGCGGACTGCGCCACGGCCAAGGCGATCTCGCGAGCCGCGTCCCTCATGCTCGCCAGCGGAGGCAGCAGCGGGGTCGCCCCGTCGGAGCCCGCCCGCACCGCGCACTCCGCCACGGCCCGGGCCGCCGCCACCATCATGCGGTCGGTCACCCGGGTGGCCCGGCAGGCGGTGACCGCGAGGCCGACGGCGGGGAAGACGTAGACGTTGTTGGCCTGCGCGACCGGCACTTCGCGATCGTCCACCTTCAGCGGCGGGAAGGGCGAGCCGGCGGCGATCAGAGCCCGGCCGTCGGTCCAGCGGGCGAGGTCGGCGGGATCGGCCTCGGCGTTCGAAGTCGGGTTGGACAGCGGCAGGATCACCGGACGGTCGCAGGCGCCGGCCATCGTCCGCACGATCTCCTCGGTGAAGGCACCGTGAGCCGTGGACAGCCCGATCAGCACCGTCGGCTTCACCTGACCGACGACCCGCGCCAGGTCGAGCGTGCCCGCACCCCACTGTCGTACCTCCGCGTCGTCGCGCGCGTAGACCCGCTGCTCGGGTGTGAGTTCGGTGCGGGAGCGCACCAGCAGGCCGTCGATGTCGACGAACCAGAAGCGATCGGCCGCCTCCTGCTCGGACAGGCCCTGCTCCACGAGTGCGGTACGGATCATGTCGGCCACCCCGACCGCCGCCGAACCCGCACCCAGGACCACGATGCGATGGTCGGTCAGGCTCGCCCCCGCGACCTTCGTGGCGGTGCTCAGTGCGCCCAAAGCCACGGCCGCGGTGCCCTGGATGTCGTCGTTGAAGGTGAGCAGCCGGTCCTGGTAGCGGCCGAGGATCGGACGGGCGTGGGCGGTCGCGAAGTCCTCCCACTGGAGCAGGGTGCCGGGGAGCTCGGCCTCGACGGCGGAGACGAAGTCCTCGATCATCTCGTCGTACGCGGCGCCGGTGACCCGGTGCTGCCTGCGACCGAGGTAGTGCTCGCCCGCCAGTAGTTGCTCGTTGTCGGTGCCGACGTCGAGGAGGATCGGGAGGGTGCGTGCGGGGTGGATGCCGCCGATGGCGGTGTACAGGCTGAGCTTGCCGATGGGGATGCCCATGCCGCCGACGCCCTGGTCGCCGAGGCCCAGGATGCGCTGGCCGTCGGTGACGACGATGACGTCGACTTCGCCGCCCGGGCGGTTGCGCAGGATCTCCCGGAAGCGGTGCCGGTCCTCGTACGTCAGGAACAGGCCGCGCGGCCTGCGGTAGATCTCGCTGAAGCGGCGGCAGGCCTCGCCGACCGTCGGGGTGTAGACGACGGGCAGCATCTCCTCCAGGTGGCGGGTGAGCAGGGCGTAGAACAGCACCTCGTTGGTGTCCTGGAGCTGGCGCAGGTAGATGTGCCGGTTGAGTGGCTTGTCGTACCCGAGGAACGCCTCGTACGCACGATCCGCCTGCTCCTCCAAACTCTCCGTGGCCGGTGGCAGCAGTCCGTCGAGGCCGAGTTCGCCGCGCTCCTCGGGGCTGAAGGCGGTGCCCTTGTTGAGCAGCGGGTCGGCGAGCAGGGCCGTCCCTCGGGCATGGGCTGGGCTGGTCGATGTCATGACGTTCCTCACGGAGGATGGGGCCGACGGGTTTCAGGGGCGAGGGAGGTTCCGCAGGTTGGCGCGGGCCAGGTCGAGCATCTTGCCGACGCCTCCGTCGAGCACGGTGCGGCCCGCCGCGAAGGCAAATCCCTTCACCTGTGCGGCCGAGAGGTGCGGTGGGATCGACAGCGCGTCGGGGTCGGTCACCACATCGACCAGGAACGGGCCCTCGTGGGCGAGCGCCCGCTCGAAGCCGCCGACCACGTCCTCGGGCCGTTCGATGCGGATCGCCTCGATGCCCGCGCCACGGGCGAGCGCCGCACGGTCCACCGGCCCGTGGTCCGTGTCGTACTCGGGCACTCCCTCGACCAGCATCTCCAGCTTCACCATCCCGAGGGAGGAGTTGTCGAAGACAGTCGTCTTCACCGGCAGATCGTGCGACTTCAGTGTGAGCAGCTCTCCCATCAGCATGCCGAGTCCCCCGTCGCCGGACATCGAAATCACCTGGCGTCCCGGGTCGGCGAACTGCGCGCCGATGGCGTGCGGCAACACGTTGGCCATGGTGCGGTGCAGTGCCAGAACGAACCGATCACCCGGAGCCGCCCGTTGGGCGTCGGACAGGGCGCCGCCCACACGTTGGACATACCGGTGTCAACGTTTGAACACGGCTTCCTCGCCCGACGAGTTCGTCCCGGGTGTAGGCGGAGGGCACCGTCTCCACAGACTTGGCGTGCTGGCGCAGCATACGGTCGAGGTAGGAATGGTCCCGTGACCGGTGCGGTGGTTTCTCACGTCACGTTCGGCGCCGCAGAAACGGCGAACTGGGTCGGATCGTCGAAGGAGCGGACGTAGCGACCGAAGTGTTCCCACCAGGACAGGCTGGGCCGTGCCGAGTTCTGGATCCTCTCGGCCTTGGGGCGGCGGCGCTCCTCGTACAGGTCCAGCGCCTCCGGCACGCTGCGTGACGCCTCCCCCATGGCCTCGGCCAGCGCGACCGCGTCCTCCATGGCCATCTTGGTGCCGGACCCGACGGAGAAGTGCGCGGTGTGCGCCGCGTCGCCCAGCAGCACCCACTTCCCGCGTCGCCACGAACTGGCCCTGCGGGTGGCGAAGTTGGCCCAGCGGGAGTTGTTGCCGACCAGCGGGTGCCCGTCGATCTGCTCGCGGAACAGGTCTTCCAGGTAGCTCTTGGTCTTCTCGTCGCTCGCGCCCGGCGGGGTCGACGGATCGAAGGTGTCCCGACCGGCCCTGGCCCAGGAGTCGGCGTCGGTCTCGACGATGAAGGTGCTCAACGAGTCGCTGATCGGATAGGCGTGGGCGGCGAAGACACCGTCGGGGCCGTCCTGGTGGACGAAGGTGAGCCCGTCGAACATGTAAGTGGTGCCGAACCAGATGAACTTCGCGCTCGCCACCTCGGCGGTCGGTGCGAAGTCGTCGGCGAACAGGGTACGGAAGCGGCTGTTGGCACCGTCGCACACCACGACGAGGTCGAAGACGTCCAGTTCGGCGGGATCGCGGACCTCGTGCTGGAAGCGCATCTCGACGCCCTCGGCACGGGCCCGTTCCTGCAGCAGGCTCAGCAGCGTCTTGCGGGCCACGGCCGCCATGCCCATGCCGCCGACGCGCTCCCGGGCGCCGTGCACGCGGACCTCGATGTCGTCCCAGTGCCGGCCGTGCTTGTCCAGTGCCTCGCTGAGGACGGGGTCGGCGGCGTCGAGGGCGTCGAGGGTGGCGTCGGAGAAGACCACCCCGAAACCGAACGTGTCGTCCGGGCGGTTGCGTTCGAAGACCACGACCTCGGTGCCGGGCCGGCTCCGTTTCAGCAGGGTGGCGAAGAACAATCCGCCGGGACCTGCGCCGATGCAGGCAACTTTCATCGTCTTTCCTTCGCGCTCACAGCCACGCGGGCAGCTTCGGCAGGGATCCCCCGCCGGCGGAGTACAGGGGACCGGGCACGGGGCGCCCGGTCGCGTAGGAGGCCAGGCTGGCCAGGTCACCGCTCACCACGACCGGCTCCGTGCCGTCGGGCGCACCCAGGAGCCAGGTGCGGGCGCTGTCCTCGGCCCGCAGTTGGACGGGGGGACAGTCGAGGCGGGCCCGGAAGGCGGCCGTCACATCGTCGAGGAGCGCGTCGCACACCCCGTGCGGGATGTGGTCGAAGGTGGTGTCGATGTCCAGATCGACGGAGTGGATCCATACCTCGCGCACCCGCATCCAGGCCACCTGGGAGGCGGGCACCTCACGGCCTCGCGCGGTACGGACGGTCGCCGCCCAGCACTCTTCCGGAAGTGTGGCGAGTTCCGTGGCGAGACGGCTGTCGGCCGCGAGGAGCTCCGCCCGCAGCTTCTCGGCCGGCCACCGGGCAGTCTCCTCGATCTCGCGCGCACGCTGGTCGCCACTTGTGTACATGGGCGTCGTGACACCCGTACGCGCCCAGCTCAGCAGGTTGACGAGGGCGTCGGCGTTGCGGGCGACATGGGCGACGACGTGGGCCCTGCTCCAGCCCGGCAGGTACGAGTGCCTGGTGAGTCCCAAGTCGGTCAGCCAGTGCACGGCGGCCTCGAAGACCGCCGTGCCCTTGGCCGCCCACTCCAGCATCGCGGCCGGGCGTGCGCTCACCGTGTCTCCCGGCGGCAGGTGTTGCGGGTCTCGCCGATCCCCTCGATCCGGGTGACGAGGAGTGATCCGTCCTGCAGATAGCGGGCGGGCTTGCGGGCGTGGCCGACGCCGCCCGGAGTGCCGGTGGCGATCACGTCGCCGGGCACGAGGGTGATGATCTCGGACAGGTAGGCGACCAGCGCGGCCGGGTCGAAGACGAGGTCACCGGTGTCGGCCTTCTGGACGGTGTCGCCGTCGACCTCACAGGTCAGGCTCAGGCCCTGGGCGGAGACCGCGGGGTCGTCGGCGGTCACCAGCCACGGCCCGATGGGAGTCGTCGCCTCGAAGGTCTTGCCCTGGTCCCACTGGGTCGTGCGGTACTGCCAGTCGCGGGCGGTGACATCGTTGAGCACGGTGTACCCGGCGATCGCGGCCCGCGCCTGCTCCGTGTCGGCGTGCCGGACCTCGGCTCCGATGACGACGCCGAGTTCGGCCTCCCAGTCCATCTGCGTGGCGGACGCGGGCAGGGTCACCTCGTCGTACGCGCCGACCAGCGCTCGCGCGTACTTGGAGAACAGCGTGGGGTGCGAGGGGAGTTCGCGGCCCATCTCCAGAATGTGGGTGCGGTAGTTGAGGCCGACGCACACCACCTTCTCCGGCGCGACGACGAGCGGGGCGTAGTCCAGGGCGCCTTCGTACGTCTCACCGTCGGCGGCCGCGGCACGCGTGGCCCAGTCGCTGTGGCGCAGGAAGGCCACCAGGTCGCTCTCGCCGAGGTCCACCGCCTTGTCCTCGTCGACGCGGACGGCGCGCGTGGTGCCGTTGACCCGGATGGTGGCGAGCTTCACTTGTGTTCTCCTCGGGAGGTGCGGGCGAGGCCCAGGGCCTCGTAGACGGGCTCGTCGCTGAAACGGAAGAGGTCGACCTGAGTGCGGGCGGACAGCGAGACCTCGCACCAGGACGGGACGACGAACAGGTCTCCCTTGGCGATCTCGAAGACCTTGTCGCCGACGTGGGCGACCGCCTCGCCGTCGAACACCTGCCAGACCGCGGAGCCGACCGTGCGTACCGGGGCGGTCTGTGTGCCGGCCCGCAGGCGGCGCATCTCGGTGCGCATCGTGACCAGGGCGTCCCTGCCGGTGGTGGGGTTGGAGAAGCGGACGCCGGCGTGCCCGGGTTCGATGACGCCGGGTACGCCCTCCTGCTCCAACTCCAGCTGGGCGGTCAGGGCGGCGTCCGTGTGCTCCCAGCGGTATGCGTTCAGCGGGGAGTTGGGCTGGTCGGGCCGACTGATCGGACGCAGGCCGGGCTGCCCCCACAGCCGTTCGCCGCGCGAGCGCGCGGGGGTCTCGCGGGTCGAGAGCGCGTCGGGGCCGAACTCGAAGAAGCCGGCGTCCAGCTTCGAGACCAGCGGGATGTCGAGGCCGTCGAGCCAGGCCATCGGCTCATCGGTGACGTTCTGGTGCTCGTGGAAGGCCCAGCTCGGCGTGAGCAGCAGGTCGCCCCGCCGCATCGCCACCGCGTCCCCGTCGACGTTGGTCCACACGCCTTCGCCTTCGACGACGAACCGGAAGGCCCCTTGGCTGTGCCGGTGCGAGGGGGCTACCTCGCGCGGACCCAGGTACTGGATCGCGGTCCAGAGGGTGGGAGTGGCGTAGGGCAGGCCCGGGAGGCCGGGGTTGGACAGGGCCATGGCACGGCGCTCGCCGCCACGCCCCACCGGCACGAGCTCTCCGGAGCGCTGCGCGATGGGCAGCAGCTCCGCCCACCGCCACAGATGCGGGACCGCGGCAGGCTGCGGCGACATCGGCATGAGGCCGTCCACCTGCGTCCACAGCGGGATCAGGCCCGCGTCCTCGAAGTCCGCGTACAACTCGTCGAGCAGCTTGCGCTCGGTCTGCTCGCTGGTGTCGGTCACGGAAACCTCCACGTCGTGTCTACGGCGACCGCCGTAAGCGCGGATCGTTCCGCGCTGTCCCCGACGCTACGTACCGTTTCCCCTCACCGGAATCCTTGAAGGGTAGGATTCCTCTATGGAGAATTCAGGTGGTCCCTCGCCCAGCCCCTCATATCCGGTGAGCGCCGCCGGCAATGCCCTGCGCGTCGTCCGGCTGCTGCACGAGCTCGACGAGCTTCGCGTGATGGACGTCGCCGACCGGCTCGGCGTCGCGCGCTCGACCGCTCACCGGATCCTCGCGATGCTCGTCTTCGAGGGATTCGCCATGCAGGACCGCCACAAGGTCTACCGGCCGGGTCCCGCTCTGCGGGCGATCAGGGGAAGCCAGGCGGCTCCTCCCCCGGACCTGATCACCATCGCCCATCCCCACCTGCGACGACTGGCGGACGCCGTCCGGGAGACGACCCACCTGATGGTTCTCGAGGGCAACGGCAGCCGCTTCCTCGACGGCGTGGAGGGCCCCCAGGCGCTGCGTGTCAGCTACCGCACCGGCACACTCCTGCCTGCCCACGTGACCTCGGGCGGCAAGGCCATGCTCGCGGCACTGTCGACCGACCGGCTCCGGGCCCTCTACCCCAACGGACTCCCCGAGGACCAGGCCAGAACTCCCAAGGACTTCGAGAGCCTGATGAACGAATTGGTGTCCGTGCGCCGCCACGGCTACGCCCTCAATCTTCAGGAGAGCGAGCGCGGAGTGCACGCCGTCGGCGCGTGTGTACGCGACCGCGCGGGCACCGCCGTAGCCGCCGTCGTCGTGGCGGCTCCGTCCGTCCGCTGCACCCGCGCAAGGCTCACCGAACTGTCCCAAGCCCTGCTCACGACCGCGCGGGACATCGGTCAAAGCCTGTGAACGGCAGCGGCGCACGCCACCGTCAAGCTGCTGGTGGCGCGCGCCGTGGCGTGGAGAGGGCTTGGCTCACAGTCGCAGAACACGCTCGGCGTTGCCGTGTGCGATGCGCGCGAGGTCGGCCGGTGCGTACGGTGCGGAGCGCAGGAATCCCACCGCCTCGGCACTGGACTCGAACGGGTAGTCGATGGAGAACAGCACCCGGTCGACACCCACGGCATGGACGGCCCCCAGCAGCGCGGCATGCGACATGACTCCGCTGGTGGTGACGTACACGTTGTTCCGCAGGTAGTACGACGGCAGATGCTGCACCCGCTGCCCGGCGGGCACTTGCGGGTAGCGGCTGTCCAGCCGGGCCATCTGGAACGGCAGCAGCTCACCCATGTGCCCCAACATCACCGACGCGCCCGGGAACTCGTCGAACACACCGCCGTAGATCAGCCGGAGCGCATGGGCGCCCACCGTCGCGGTCCACCCCCAGGACGGCCCGACCAGCACGGGATACCCGTCGAAGACATGCCAGTTGTCGGCCGGGATGACCGCCGGATGCAGATACAACGTCACACCGAGGCGCTCCAGCTCGGCCCACACGCCGGTTGGTCAGGCGGTCTTCTTGTCGCCCTCGGTCAGGATCCTGTCGCGCACACCGGCGAGGGCTCCCGCCATCGCGCCCGGGGGCCTGCCGAAGGTGGTGGCCGAGATCTGGGCGGGGCCGGTCTTGGCGGTGAAGGAGTGCGGGTAGGCGAACTCCCGGAGTCCTTCCTCGCCCTGCTTGCGCCCGTAGCCGCTGTCGCCGCGACCGCCGAAGGGCACGGCGGGGTTGATGGAGAACACCAGGGCGTCGTTGGATCTGGGTGGGCAGGGGAACCGGCCCGATCTCCGCGTCCTCGTCGCTGCCGACGCCGGTGCGGTCGGCATCGTCAGTAGATGATGGACACGATCTGGCAAGCGGCTTCGGCGAGCCGACGGTCTCCTTGCACGTGGGCGCGGGCCAGGGCATCCGCAGGATCGATGTTCCTGGTACACAATCGCCAGACGATCTCTGTGTCCAGCAGCACGGCTGCGGTTGGTCGGCTGCTCGCCGCTTCGGCCAAGGACCATCGCTCCGCCGTGGCAGTTGCCGTCCAGCTGCCACCCGTGGGGCCCTCGGCGATCACCTGGACCTGCGCCCCGAGCGGTGCTGACGTGTGGCGGAGCGTGTGGGGCAGGGCCCGTAGGAAGGTATCGAGGACCATGGTGAGGGCACGCGGCTCCGGGTCGGTGTCGCGGCCGATGGCGTGGCGGATCTGCTGCCGGTGGGTCCAGAGCTCAGTGAATTCCCGGGCGATGTCCAGCCATGCCGGTGCGGGGTCGACACCTGCCCACGACACGCCCAGGGCGGCTGCGTCAAGGTCGGCTGTGGCGAATCGCTGCGCGAGCTGGTTGCCTGCCGCTGCCAAGGCGTCGATCAGCGAAGCTGAGCTGTCATCAGCGTGCAGCTCGACCCATTCCTGGTTCGTGCGGTGGATGAACGCCTCGATCGTCTCACCCTCGGCGAAGCCGTTCCGGTAGCTGTGGCCGAGGCGGCCGTAGTAGTCACCGAGGAGGTGGGCGGCAACGTCGTGGACCGTCCAACGCCCGGCTGCTGGCCTGCTCCAGTCGGAGGGTGCCAAATCACGCAGGGTATCGAGCAGCGACCTGAGCTCCGGACCGAACAGCGCACGCGCGTCGATCGGGTCACCCAGCCAGGAAACGTCGGATACGCCGTTGGCCCAGGGACTCATGGCACACCCTGTCAGCCAGGAGCCGCGGCCTGCCATCGAATACTCGCGGCTGGGAGCGTCCGGGTGCCCCGCGGTGTCAGCCACCCGCCATCAGTCCGGTGGCGGCTCCGGTGATCTGGGTGAGGTTGGCGGTGGGGAGGAGGATGCCGATGTCGTGTTCGGCCAACGACCGGAGGCCATCGGCGCGGATTGAGGTCAGGTGCGTAGGCGGGCAGTCGGAAGGCGGGGAGCCATGTACGTTCACGGCGATGAACTTTCGCATGGCACAAGTCAGGTGCAGGCGTACGTCGTCCCACAGCAGCACCTCGGCCCGCCTTGCTGGATGCGTGCGCGCACCAACAGGCCGCGCGATCCTTCCAACCGAAGCCCTTCGGCTCGTGCTTGCGGCAGTGGTACTCGCGCACGGCGTAGGGCAGCCTGGAGCGCTTGCCGGACGTGTAGCAGACCATCCCGACCATCGACACCCGGTCGGAACTCCCGGCGCCCACCCCTACCACCGGTGTGCGGCCGATGCGTCACCAGGTCCTGGTGGGCGGCGGCGCCATCGACTGCCCGGCCTCGTCCTGGCGGACGATCCAGGCGCAGAGTGCCAGGACCAGCGGCCAGACCCCCTGCTTGCGCAGCTCCACCGCCGCATCGTCGCGCTCGATCGCCCGCCGGGCGGGGTGGCTACCAGGACAGCCGTGCCGTCTCAGCAGCCGCCGGATGCCCTCCACCGCGCAGGTGCCCTCCACGGTGGAGGAGACGTGGAACAGCCGACCGATCAGGGTCTTCACCCGCGCCGGCGTCCACCGCTGATCTGCCCACCCGTGCGCGAGCAGCCCGCGCTCCAAATCCCGCTCCAGCCGCGCAAACTGCATCTCGCTGGCCTTCGGTCGGGCCCGGTGATCCAAGCAACAGCAGGCCTGTCTCGCCGCGCTCGCGCCAGGCCCGGCGCCACCCGCTCCACCGACCGCTGCGCTCGAAGCGTTCCACGGCCTGCAGCTTGATCGGCTCCCCCGATCCCCTGCTCGACTGCGGCCCTCCCGGCGCCGGTCAACCCGCCGCCCTGCGCGTACCTCACGTCCCAAGGGCTACCGGCACCGACCACCCCGCGTCGGACGAACCGGCCCGACATCACCCACTCAAGTTCAGTAACAGGTCGGGGCGGCGGCCTTGGCCAGGCCTCGGCTCTGCCTGTCGTGGTGGACGCCGTACGGGATCTTGAGGCCACGAGCAGCCCATGGCAGGCTCACACCGCATGATCGATGAATTCGCGAAAGGCAACCTGCACGGGAGACTGCGGCGGGACCGCGAGGCGCTGCTCTGGAAACTCGACGGCTTGTCCGAATACGACGCCCGCCGACCTTTGACAGCGACCGGGACCAATCTCCTCGGCCTGGTCAAACACGTGGCCACCGTCGAAGCCAGGTACTTCGGCGAAGTCTTCGATCGCCGTTCCCCGGAACCGCTGCCCCGGTGGCAGGACTACAACGGCGGCGATCTGTGGGCGACCGAGGACGAGACCCGCGATCAGATCATCGGGTTCTACCGGCGCACGTGGGAACACTCGGACGCGACGATCGACGAGCTTTCCCTCGATACCCCCGGCCATGTGCCGTGGTGGCCGGAGTCTTATCCCAACACGAACCTTTTCGCCGTCATCGTCCATGTCCTCGGAGAGTCCATCCGGCATGCCGGGCACGCCGACATCCTGCGCGAGGGCCTCGACGGCCGGACCGGAGTGCGCGCCGAACACGAGAAGCAGATCGACGAGGAAGCCCGTGCGGCCTACTGCGCGAAGATCGAGCAGGCCGCCAGGTCGGCCGCATCAAGCAAGGCTTAGTGAGCGTTTTTCATTCGCAAGCTGAGCTGGCCTGCAAAGTGGCCGGTTTTGAGCGTCGTTGATCCGTGCGTGGGTGAAGTGGTCGGTGAACAGGTCGGTGAACTGGTCAGGCTCAAGGCGGTGGTCAACCGGTGAGCGAAGTGGCTGGCAGACGACACGAAGCGCTCGTTGCGCGGCCGCGTGAATGTCGGGTCGGTGAACGTCAGGGGCTCAACGCAGGCGAGCAGCAGGCGATCCGGCAGGCCGTAATGGATCACCGGCCCTGTCCCTGGGCGGTGATTCGGGCCGGGGCCGTGAGTGAAGGCAGCTGGGTGATCTCCGCCCCACCCGTCCGACATACGCTCTGACCTGGTCACCGGTCGCACCCGGGGGCGCCAGGGGTACACGCCGGTCGTCCGCCAACCTCGAACGGAGCCTTCCGATACACAGCCGGGCCCGGGAACAGGCCCACATCGCCGGTCGGCAACACGCACACTTGCAGTCAGCTCGAACGCTCGACGCGCGCGAGCCACTCGGTGAGGAGGGCGCGCAGAAGTTCCGGTTGCTCGTGGGGTAGGGCGTGCCCCGCGTCGTCAACCACGGAGAGCGAGGCGTGCGGGTAGTGGTCGATGAGGTCGGTAGCGGCGGCATACCCGACCGTCGAGTCCAGCCGACCCGCCACCACTACTGTCGGACCCGCGTAAGCCGGGGTGTGATCGGGGGTGAGCTCCCACCGCTCGCCGATTCGCTCGAGCGCTGCCTGGTCCACCAGTGCGGCGGCCGGGGCGACGTGACGTTCGTATCGTTCGAGCATCTCCGGGGTTTGGATCACGAAGTAGCTCCGGAAGACGTCATCACCGATCTCACCGGATCCGGCGACGACGCGGTGCGCTGGGACGTCGCGCAGTCCTGGCAAGAACGGACAGACGAGCGCCAGACCGGCGACCTTCGCCGGGCGCCTCGCGGCCATCGCCTGCGCGTAGTACGCGCCCGCCGAGTGACCGATGAGGAGGTACGCAGCCCCGCCGATGACCTCGTCGGCGAAGTCGAGCAGCGCATCGAGGACGTCGTCGGCGCTGCGCAGCGTTTCGGGAGCGATGGTCCGGCCCATTCCAGGGAGATCGGGATAAATCCGCCGCAGCCCCTCAACGCCTTCGAGCACCAGCTCGAAACAAGCCTCAGTCTCGCGGTGGTCGACGCCGGCGCCGTGGAGGACCAGCACAGGGCGACCGGACCCGTGCTCCACGTAGTGGACCACCACCTGACCCACGGGAATCTCCATCCCCGCATGCTAATCCGGCACGGGGCGCCCTGAGAGAGTCATTGTCAATATCTGCGGGTCGGGAGAGCTTGAATATGCCGAGAGTGTCCCGCTCCGGGATCGGTGCGGCCTCATGCCGTTCCGCTCCATGCCATTGGCTCCATGCCATTGGCTCCAGCGATGGGCAGGGTCACTGCAGAGCATGGTGGCTGGCCACGTGCTCGTGGGCGGGTCTCGCCGGTCGCGCCGTGGAGGCACTGGTCGTTGAACCAACCGACCCGTCCGCACACCCGACCGAAGCGTCAATGCCCAGTCTCCCTCGGGTGTGCGGTGAACGCGAAAGTCGTGCATTGGCTGCCCGTATCCGAATGGTGAACAAGTCCCGGTCGCACAGGGCCCAACGGTCAACGACGTTCTGACTGCGAGAGCCGACCCCTTTCCACCGATCCCTTTCTCTTTCGTCCTGGCATCCCTTGTTGGACATCTGGCCTGTATGACAGGGTGGTTCACGCTTGGAACATCCGTATCCGGCCTACCGGCTCACACGGGTCGTGGCGTTGCCCGCTCCCCCACAAGGCGGTCGCGCGGCATCGCCCGGGCGGTCACCACCTCAACACCTCCCTCTCCGCACGGCCACACCAGGTCCGCGCTGCTGCTGTTCCCGCATCGGCCCGGGATGAGGCTGCCCAGTGCGCCCTGGGAGAAGGAAAGCCCCTGTGTCTTTCGCTCACCCGTTTCCCGCAAGTCCGGCTCCCGACCCCGAGACCGCTCCAGGGATGTCCGACGACGCCCTCGTCGCCGCGCTGAGGATGTCCCGGACCATCGAGGGCACAACGCCAGTCGCGGCGTTGATCGCGCGACACGGGCCATCAGTCTCCGAATACGCGGAGATCTGCGCCTCCGGTTCATCCGCCATTGCGCGAGCACTCGCCGCTGCGGCGTTCCGCCATGTGGTGCAGGGCCTCCAAAGAGCCGGGTCCACCGATGCCCTGCGCCCTCGCCTGCTCGTCGCCGTGCGGGACACCGCCCGTGCGCGCTCACAGACCGGCAACGTTTCGGGGCTGTCGTACGACCAGGCCGGGGCCGCCGACAGCGGCAGACCCCCACCACATTCGATCGCCGAGAACCGGCACCTGAGCCAGGTCGCTTTTCTGCGGCTTCCGAGGACCACGCAGTACGTTCTGTGGCATCTGGACGTGGAAGCCGAACCATCGGCCGTTCCCGCGGCCTTGCTCGGAATCGAAGGGGAGATACCAGCCTTCGAGTTGGACCGGGCCAGGGAGCAATGGCGTTCGGCGCTCCTGCGCACGCATGTCGAGTACGCGGCGGGAAGAGAGTGCCGGGACTACAGCCGCCTCCTCGACGCACCCTCCCACGGTGCCGGTTCCACGCTGCCCGAGGTGCAACTGCATCTGGATCAGTGCTCCTACTGCCAGGACACCGCCGAACAGCTCAGGCTCTGCGCCACGAAACCGGGCGTACTGCTGGCGGAAGCGCTGCTCGGTGAGAGCGCTCACCCCTATCTGGCCGCGTGCCGGGCACGCCCTTCGCGCACAGCACCCGTTGCCGCGACCGCGGACGGAGCCCACGCCCGGCCCTCGGACACCCCGCAGACGCCACAGAAGCCGGCAAGGAGGGGAAGGCCCGGCTCCACCCGCAAGGGCACGAAGATCCTCGTCGCCGGGATCGTCGCCAGTTCGGCCGCTGTCGCGGCAGTACTCGTCGTGGCCGGCACTTCGTCCGACACCACCGCACCGGCTCCGGAGACACAGCGGCCTACGCCCACGCCGTCACCCTCCTCCCCCACGACCTCGACCGCACTGCCTGTCCCCCCGGGGAGCGGCCGACTGCGCAATGCGGCCGCGGACCTGTGCATGGACGTCCGGGGAGCGCAGCCCGAGCGTGGCGCGGAGGCCACCCTGTCCGCCTGCTCGGCCGCCGACACGCAGCGGTGGACCTACGTTGAGGACGGGCTCCTGCGTAACGTCGCCGAACCGGATCTGTGCCTGGACGCCGGCGGGGACGACGAGGTGCTGGACCTGGAGTTCTGCGACGCCTCGGGCGACGTCTCGTTCGGGCTCCGCTTCGAGCTGAGCCCCGAAGGGGAACTCCTCACACGCGACGAGAGAAACCTCGTGATCGCGCCCGCCTCGCCCGAGACCGGCACCGTTCTGGTACCCAGTCCCCGCAACGGAGAGGCGGAACAGAGGTGGCTGGTCGAGCCGGTCCCGGGAACACCCACCCCCCAGTCCGCGACATGAGACTTCGCCGGTACCGAACAGTGCGCCGGGCGTCGCGGACATGCCGACGGGCCTGCGAGGCCGCCGCCGGGCGACGGAGAACAAGGTCGAGCTGTTGTCTCGGCTCACGCGGGGCGAGGGACTTCACCGGTGCCTACGCCCAGGACATCCTCGCGGAGATGCGGACGGCGATCGACGCTGGGGTGAACGGTGCCGGGACCACCGATGAAGAGGCGGTGGTCGAGGGGCTACCACATGTGGGACGACTGGTGCGTGCAGTAGCTTCATGGCGTGTCCACGCCCCCGCCGCAGCGGTCTCCCGCGACCCAGCCGTACCTCCTGCCGCCTCCCCCGCAGAAGAAGAGCCGGGTCGGTGTCTTCCTGGGGGTCGTAGGCGGGGTCATGGCTCTGTTGATCGTCGCCTGGGCCGCGGTCATGGTCATCGGCGTCGGCACCGACGGGGACTTTCCCGAGGCGCGGTACCGGTTGACCCTGCCCGAGACCCTGCTCGGCGGTGAGTACAAGCTGGAGCAGGACTTCTCCGACTCCCCGCAGGACAGTTTTGAGCAGCACGCCGAGAGCGCCCTGGGCGGCCTTGACGTCCAGGCGGCCGTCGCGATCTACACGCCCGCGGACCGCGGGGGCCAACTGAACGTCAGCGGTGTGTACGGCCGGTTCAAGGACGCCGACGACGCCCGGGACACCATGCTGCAGGACGCCGCCGACCCGGAGGGCCTGTCGATCGCCCGGGCACCCAGGGACTTCCGCCCCTCCGGCTCGGACGTCCCGGTCACCTGCCAGGTGGTCGCCAAGGAGGACCTGAACATGCGGGTCATCATGCCGATGTGCGCCTGGAATGACGGCAACACCGGCGCTCTGATCGGCGAGATCGATCCCGCGGTCTCGTCCGGGGACGCCAGGGACGTGGACCTGGCGCGCCTCGCCGAGCGGACCCTCCGGATCCGGGACGAGCTTCGGCAGCCGATCAGCTGACGTGGGCCGGCCTTGGCGAGAGAGGAAGCCGAGCGGAATAGCGCACGATCAGGAGCCCGTCGTCCTCGCGAACTCGCTCTGGGGCGAGGGTAGACGCACTTCTCGGCGGTTTCACCCAGGTTGGCCAGAGGTGCCGACGACCGCTCACCTCGACCGACTCCACGAACACGTCCTCCACCGAGGAGAACAACAACTTCTCACGTCGCGGCCAGGCCACAACAAGGGCCCCGGAGCCGGATCTTGTCTGCTACCGGAGCTCCGGCCGCCACCGGCTTGGCCCGACCCGCTTCGAGCCTCGGCGGCGGCCGGTCGTGTCCAGTGACTCGTACATCGGACAGGGTGGGCAGGGGCAGGATTCGAGGGGCGAAAGTTGCGAAGACTTTCGGGTGACTGCGCAGGTCATTGACGTGCAACGTGTTCGGTTCTACGGTCCCGGCCGACGACGCGACGGCTGTTCGACGTGACGAACGGCACCCCCCACCTAGGAGCGTCCGCATGAGCCGCTGCCCCCGTACCTCCCAGACCCCCCATTCCTCCCAAACCCCCCGCACATCCCGCCCGTTTCCATCCTCCCGCAGGTCCGCGCTCGTGGTCGTCGCGGCCGCGGTACTGCTCGCCCTGGCCCCCACCACCGCTTCCGCGTACCCCAACCCCGGCACGGTCACGGGAGCCACCGCCGTCCACGACCCGACGATGATCCGCACGTCTGCCGGGCGTTACCTCCTCTACGCCACCGGAGGCGGTCTGTCCTACCGCACCTCCACCGACCGGATCGCCTTCGGCGCGGGCGGCGACGCCTTCCCCTCCAGGCCGCTCTGGTGGTCGCGGTACGGGGCGACCGAGGCCTGGGCGCCGGACATCTCGCGCCAGGGTGACAGATACCTGATGTACTACTCCGTCTCGACCTTCGGGTCGAACGAGTCAGCCATCGGGCTGGCCGTTTCGGCGACCGGCCTCCCCGGTTCCTGGACGGACCACGGCATCGTCTACTCCTCCGCCGCCTCAAACGACTACAACGCCATCGACCCCAACCTCTTCGTCGACGACAACGGCACCTGGTGGCTGTCCTTCGGGAGCTGGTGGACGGGCCTGAAGATGATCCAGGTCGATCCCTCCACCGGAAAGCAGCTCGCCGGCAACACCACCCGGTACTCCCTCGCCTCCCGCCCCAACGGCACCAAGGCCGTCGAAGCGCCCTTCATCGTCAAACGGAGCGGTTTCTACTACCTCTTCGCGTCCTACGACACCTGCTGCGCCGGCACCGGCTCCACCTACAAGGTGAAGGTGGGGCGTGCCACCAGCGTGACCGGGCCGTACCACGACAGGAACGGCGTCGCGCTCCTGAACAACGGCGGGACACCGGTGCTGGAGTCCCATGGCCGGTACATCGGCCCCGGCGGTCAGTCGATCATGAAGGACGTCGACGGCGATCTGATCGTCTACCACTACTACGACGGCAACGACAACGGCAGGCCCAAACTCGGCATCAACCTCCTGGACTGGAGCAGCGGATGGCCCGTCGCCCGCTGACCCGGGGACAGCCACCGCCCCGAGCACCCAACGCCGGTCGTCGCGGCCCCGGCGAAGACAGTCCTTCGGGAGACACTGCTGGAATGATCATCGAGCTGCGGGCAGCGCGAGCACACGGCACTGCCCGACCCACACACCCCTGGCCTCGGGATATGTACGACGTCGGCCGGAGGCGCAGGGGTTGTGTCCGCACGTGCCGGATCTCCACTCGGTGGGGGCTTCACCGAAACCCTGGCGGTCGTTCGCCTGTGTGCGGCCCCCCGGTCAGCACATTCCGCGCAGGCAGGCAGGTCGCAGACGACAGTATTCGTCAGCAGAGCCAGTGCGCTGGGATCGCTTGCTTGACCGGCGCTGCCGTCGCCGAGCCGGCATCGCCCTCGTGCCTGACCGGCGCGGCTGTGGGCGGCTTCCCCAATCTGATCGGGCGTGTACCGGGCCGAGCCCCTTGGTTGGTTGCGGCTTCATGCTCTTGTCGGGGCGTGTGCCATCACCGTCAGCTCCGCGCGGCGGCTCAAGCCAGGTGGATGAGGCGGCTTTCGTAAGCGAAGACCACAGCCTGCACCCGGTCGCGGAGTTCGAGCTTGTGCAGGATCCGCCCCAGATGGGACTTCACGGTCGCCTCCGCGAGGTACAGGGTGGCCGCGATCTCGGTGTTGGACAGGCCGCGGCCCACCTGGACGAGTACCTCCCGCTCTCGGACGCTGAGCCGTCTCAGCCGGGCGTCGTGGTCGGCGCTGCTGCCGTCGGGGATGTGCGGGCGGAGCTTCTCCAGCAGGCGGCGGGTGATCCGCGGGGAGACCACCGCGTCGCCCGCGGCCACGCTGCGTATGGCGGTGAGGAGTTCCTCGGGCCTGGCGTTCTTCAGCAGGAAGCCCGAGGCTCCGGCCTTGAGTCCGGCGAAGGCGTATTCGTCGAGGTCGAAGGTCGTGAGGATCAGCACTTTGCTGGGCGGGGAGATCCGGATGACCTGTCGGGTCGCCTCGATCCCGTCGGTTCCGGGCATCCGGACATCCATGAGGACGACGTCGGGACGCAGTTCCCGGGCGAGGCGTACGGCCTCCATGCCGTCCGCGGCCTCGCCGACCGGTGACATGTCGGGCTGGGCCTCCAGGACCGTGTGGAAGGCCATACGGAGCAGCGCTTCGTCGTCGGCGATCAGGACGCGGATCGTCATGCGGATACCTCCCCGCTGCTGCTGAGGTCGAGACAGGTATGGACGCCCCAGCCGCCGCCCGGGAGCGGTCCAGCCCGCAACTTTCCGCCGTAGGCAGCCGCGCGCTCGCGCATGCCGGGGATGCCGTGGCCGAACGGTGTGGCGCCGGGGAGGGCCGGACAGGGGCCGCTGTCGGTGACGTCCACTGTCACGGTCGTGGCTGAGCACAGCACCCTGACCTCCGCACGTGTGCCGGGGGGTGTGTGCTTGAGCGTGTTGGTCAAGGCTTCCTGCACCAGGCGGTAGGCCGTCAGTTGTGCGGTGGCCGGAATGTGGGTGTACCCGCCCTCGACATCAAGTCGGGTCGGCAGCCCGGCGACGCACATCTGGTCGGCGAGGGCCTGCAGTTGTGCGATGCCGGGCAGCGGGTGGCGCTCCGCGTCCGGTTCGTCGGTCCGTAGGACACCCAGGGAGCGCCGCATGTCGGTCAGGGCCTGCCGACCCGTCTCGGAGATCTGGAGCATCACGGTGGTTGCCTTGTCGGGCGACCGGTGCTGCGCGTAGACGGCGGCATCGGTGAGGGCGACCATGACGGACAGGTTGTGGGTGACGATGTCGTGCAGTTCCCGGGTGATACGTGCCCTTTCCTCGGCGACGGCCAGCCGCGCCTGCTGCTCCTGTTCATGCTCCAGGCGCGCCGCCCGTTCCTCCAGGGCCGCGAGGTGGACGCCCTTGGTCCGCACGTTCACACCCAGGACGGCGGCGGCGACGACCATCGCGGTCGCCGCGACGAACGTGGTCGGAAACGCTCCTTCCGCAGCCCAGCGCAGACAGGCAAGCAAGACCCCTGCCTCCACGATGGCACCGGCGACGAGTGTGCCGCGCCGACCGGAGTTCGCGGCCACCGTGTGGAGCGCCACCAACAAGGCGATGTCCGCCAGCAGTTGAACGTCCATCAGCCACTGGACGAAGGCCACGGCTGCGACCACGCCGAACACCGTCAACGGGGCCCGGCGCCGCCACACCAGGGGCAGCGCGAGGGCGGCGGTCAGGGCCACCGCCACTGCCAGTTCTTGGGGCAGCCGCGTGGTCATGACGTTGACGAGGAGCAGCGTCGGCAGCAGCGAGTCCCGCACCACGGGCGGCAGCCGGGAGCCCCAGTGCCGGGCGTCACCCACCAGGCGCGCCGCACGTGCGGATCCCGGGCCGCTGTACCTCGCCGGCCGCACCCGCTCCCGGTGACGCACCGGGTGGGAACAGCCGGGCTTCGTGTCCGCCTCGGTCATCACACGTCCCTGTCGATTCAGCATCACGGTTGCCCGGCCGGGCCACCACCGCGTACAGCCGGAGCCGGGGGCGCGTACGGGGGGAGCGAAGTCCCGGTCTGCCCAGCGTGCACCGGGGCCCCGTCACGGTATGCCCGCGGCCGGAGGGAACGCATGAGTCCACGGTCTGATGGCACCGTGCAGAGATACGACCGCAGGAGGAGTCCCCCTACCTCCCTCGGTCGCAAAGCGGCCGTCCACCTGCGGTGTTCGGTTGCGACTCCGGTCGCATGCGAGGGCGACCCGGGACCGATGCGGCGGTGCGTCGCTCGCGCCGAGGATGGCCGGGTGAACGAGATCATCACGGGACTGCGCATGTCCCCCCTGGAAACCCTTGCCTTGCTGGGCGCCGTCGCGCTGGTGGTGGTGCGCTGGCTTCCCCCCGCCGCCCGCCCACGCGTCACCATCACGGCGGGATCCGTATGCGTACTGTCCGCGATCGTGCTGGGCGTGGCGGGGATCCGCTGGCAGATACTGCCGGTACTGGCAGGTGCTGCCTTCCCGTTGGCATTCGCCGTCGTGCCGCTGCTGCGACGACGTACCGGTCGGCCGACGCGGCGGGCCCGATGGTGGCTGGCCTTGCCGGGATCGGTGGCCTGTATCGGCCTGATCGCCTCGGGCCCGGTGGCCGCCTGGGCCTTTCCCGTACCCGTGTTCCCCGAGCCCTCGGGCCACTTCGCGGTGGGCACCCGCGTGATGCAGTGGACCGACCCGCACCGTCCCGAGACCGCCACCGCCGACCCGCACGACCGGCGCACGGTCGTGGTCCAGCTCTGGTACCCGGCACAGCGGAGCCCCGCAGGCGCGCAGCGAGCCCAGTACCTCGGACGCACGGAACACGAGGCGCGCACCGTCTCCGACGCCCTCGCGCGCTATTCCGGCCTGCCCGGCTTCCTGCTCGACGGCGTCGCGCACGCCCACACCCATGCGGTCTTCGACGCCCCGGTGGCCGACAGGGGCGGACGATTCCCGGTCGTACTGTTCTCCCCGGGGCTGGGGGGAGTGCGCACCCAGAACACCGCTTGGGCGGAGGAGCTGGCCGGCCACGGCTATGTGGTCGCCGCCCTCGACCACCCGTACGACTCCGCCGCCGTCGTCCTCGCCGACGGTCGAACGATCAACACCAAGATCGCCTCTACCGGCGACGACGACGAGGACGACAGACGGGCTGTCGAAACAACGCGGGTTCGGGCTGCCGACCTCAGCTTCGTCCTCAGTCAGCTGGGCCGTCTGGACCGAGGCGAGATTCCGGGCCCGCCGACCGGACGCCTGGACACCGGCCGAGTCGCGGTGACCGGCCACTCCCTGGGGGGCGGTGCCGCCCTGCAAGCAGCCCGCCAGGATCCCCGGTTCGACGCCGTCATCAACCTGGACGGCTACCCCCGCGACCCCGACCTGCGCCTCTTCCGCCAACCCGCACTCGCGCTCACCCAGGCCATCAGCCCGGAAACCGACGCGCGCTACCTACCTCGCCTCACCAAGGTCCTCAAGCTCAGCACCGCGACGAGCTACCGGCTCACCATCCCCGGCGCAGCGCACCTCACCTTCATGGACGGCCCGCTGTACCTGCCGCCGGTGCCCTCGCTGGTGGGGTCTCTCGGCCGCACCGAGAGCGTGCGCATCGTCGCCGCGGCCACTCTCGCCTTCCTGGACACCACCCTGCGGCACAAACCTGGTGACCTGGCCGGCGTTCTGTCGGCCTACGGCGACCTCAGCGTGTACCGCCCGGGCACCAGCCGCTGATCAGCCGCGCCGCTCCGCCACCAGCCGCTGATGCCCCGCCCGGTCGCCGGGCGGACGGCCGGCCGGGCGGGCGAGCGAGTTGGCTCGGCACGCACGGCAAGCGGGACTCTCTTGGCGCCCCCCTACGCCCCCAGCAATGGCAGCGCCGCACCCGGTATTCGGTGGGGTCCAGCACGACTGGCCCGACAGCCTCCGGCACCGTCCGCCGCCGCTCAGGCAACGACGCCACTGACAAGGAGCTTGCACATGTCCGCGAAGACCCGATCACCATGGCGCCCGACCGACCCGACGTGGAGCGCATCGACATCCTCACCGACGACGACAGCATCGCCGACATAGGCGATCGGCTGGAGAGCCCCGACAGCGAGGCCGCAGTCTTTTCCGGGCGCATCGTGATGCTCGGCCTGGCAACGCACACCTGCCCACCTCCACACCTGGCAGACCGGACTGCGATGCGTGGGGCGCCGACGGGCGTCGACGGGCGCCGCCAAGTACTACGGCCCCGACCGGTGTCATAACAACCTGACGCCCGCGCATGCCGACGCGGCGGCGTCAGGGCTGCTGCGGCCAGGGATACGCGCCGTCCTCCTGCACGGCACGCCCTACCGTCCGCAGAACGACTCCCACTTCGTCTCCGAGATCGACCGCCTGCTGGAGGGCACTGCCCGCGGAAACGCATTGCTCACCCGGGGGATGGCCATCCAGGGCCCGCCGTATTCGACGCCCGATGTCACGGTGGCCGGTTTCCGGGCTCACCACCGCTCTGGTGCATCATGGCCTCGATGCACGTGAGCGGTGGTGAGTCCGCCGCCGACTGGGACGCCGTGTGCACCGCCGGCCTGTTCGACCCAAGCATCAATGTCGTACACGGAGTGGGCCGACTGCTGGACTCCATGTGCTGCGGGCGGATCCGCATGAGCCTTCGCCCACTGTGCAAGCTCCTTGAGTGCCGGTTCCAGCGCCAGGCCTGTGGGCGTCAGCCGATAGGACACCCGCAGTGGCTGGCATCACCCCGGCGCCACCACGCACTTCGCCGACCGGACCGACACCCCTGGCAGTCAGGCCGCGAATTCCAACCCAGGGTTCCCACACTGCCGATATGGGCGAGGGAATCCTCGTACGGGCACCACCCCACCGAACCGGCAACGTGAACTCGCGGTCGGCTCCGAGCGCCGCGTCAAGTCCCGCGAGCCGACTGCCCAGCCATGCGCCATGCCCCCCGGCCTGCCCGCCCGACTCTCTCGGGCCCCATACCGGCACAAGGCCATCAGCACCCCGAACCGAGAGCATGCCTCGGCCACCCTCCCAGGCATGCCACCGCCGCGCTTGCCCCACGCACGGCGGCGCTGCCCGGGGTCAGCCGGTGGTGTCCGGTTCCCGTGTCGCGAGTTCGGCCGGACTGGCACGGAGCATGGCCTTGTGAAGGTCGTCGTGCGGCGGCGACGGGGGCAGGGGGCCGCGAGCCGGGGCTTCGAGCGACTGGATGAACAGGGCGACGACGCGCCGCCAGGCGTCGGGGGCGGCGCCGCCCGTGGCGTTCACGACGCCGGCGTTGGCCATGTGGAGCAGTACGACGTCCGAGGAGTCGAAGTCCTCGCGCAGCCGGCCCGCGGCCTTGGCTCGACTGATGAGCTGCAGCATGCCCTCGAATGCCTCGTTGCGGCGTCCTTCCATGGCCTTGGAGTTGGGGAAGGTCGTGGTCAGCACGTCGGCGAAACCATAGTCGGCGGCCTGCATCGCGCAGGCGGTCTCGATGTAGCCGACGAAACCGTGCCAGGGGTCGGGGTCCTCAAGGGCGACGGCGACCGCGTCGGCGTAGGCGTCCATGCGGTCCGCGAAAACGGCGGCGACCAGCTCTTCCTTGGCGGGAAAGCGGCGGAACATGGTGGCGATGCCGACACTTGCCTCGCGGGCCACGGAGGCCATGGAGGCGTTCAGGCCGTCGCGGGCGAACACCTTGCGTGCGGCAGCGATGATCCGCGCCCGGTTGCGTTCGGCATCGCTGCGCAGCGGCTGGGCGGCGGTGTCGTCGGGATGCTGGGAGCCAGGGGTCATACCCACCAGTCTAGCAATCGGATTGACCTATCCACTTTTGACGCTAGCCTCACCCCAGCAGGGCGGAGTGGCCTATCCACTTCCCGAATCGGATAGACCACTCTGATTACTGCTTTCCGCCCTTCCCCATGAGTCCTACGAAAGGATCGCTGTGACCAGCATCGCCATCGTCGGAGCCGGCCCCAGTAGGGGCCTGGCCATCGCCCGCACCTTCGGCTCCCAGGGCTTCGGCGTCGCCCTGATCTCCCGCAACCGCGAGAAGCTCGACGGACTCGTCGGCACGCTCAGCGCCGAAGGCATCACCGCCGCCGCGTTCCCCGCCGACGTCCTCGACCACGACGCGCTCACCCATGCGCTCAAGGAGCCGCCACCCGGTTCGGCGGCATCGACGTCCTGGAGTACTCCCCGCTCGCCATGGAATCCACCGTGCCGGCCACCCCGGCCGAGAGCGACCCGTCCCACATCCAGCACGAGATCGAGGTCCAGCTGTACGGGGCCATGGCCGCGACCAAGGCGGTCCTGCCCGCCATGCGCGAGGCCGGCACGGGCACCCTCCTCTCCACCACCGGCGCCGGCTCGCTCAACCCGCTGTCGGCGGTCGGCAACGTCAACGCCGCCGCGCCTCCACCAGGACTTCGCCTCCCCCGACCTGCGCAGCGACGGCCGCGCCGAGACCATCGCCGGGCCCAGCGCCTTCACCGAAGCGTTCCGTCTATTGGGTACCCGCCGTGGACGACCTGTCCGTTCCTGTTCCGTCTTGCAAGCGACCCGCTGGTTCCTGTGCGGTCCGGCCTGCCGGATCTACTCGTCTCGATCGCTAGATTCTCCGAGCCGATCGACGGACGTCATGAGGCGGTCGTGCGCTGGTTCGGCAGTGACAGCGATCACCCCGAGCGTGAACAGTGCCGGACTGTGTTCACGGAGAACGCGAGCGTAGTGGCGATGTTGGCGGAGGAACTGCCCCGTCCAGACGATCGGGTGAGGCTTCGACAAGCTGCTGGACTCGTGTGAGTTCCCGCGTTCGGGCCGCTTCCGCGACTCCTTGTGTTGTGTGAACGGAGGCGGTTGCCATGCCGCCGCAGGGTGTCACCGCTCAGCCGGCGGAGGAGACGGCGGTTTTCGGGGAGGGACCGTACTGGGTTGTCTCCCGGCGCACTGTCCACCGCCATACCGACGAGGTAGATGATCGGGCCGACGCCCGGTACCAGGGCGATGAGCATTCTCCAGCGGGACGTGCCAGTGTCGTGCAGCCGACGGACGGAGGCGCTCAGCATGGGCACGATGAACGGCAGCAAGAGGACGCTCAGCAGCAGGACCTCGATCGCGAGGCTGATTCCCGACGAGCATGCCGGCGGCGCCCACGTACAAGACCGAGAACCGCCAGTACTCCGCGCGCCTGGCGCGATCCGAGAACGTGGCGTACTGGGCGTACTGCCGCTTCGGCAAAGGAGCGTTGGCACATGATGGCGGTAAGCGCGCTTTCCGCATGCCGTGAGTCGTTCTCTCGCCGGAGCCCCGAACACTCCGAGACAGGCAGACGGGGACGGTGGGTGCTGCCGGGAGGGTGAGCGGTGCGCCAGTCCACACGCCGCATCGGGGCATCGGGGCATCGGGGCATCGGGGCATCGGGGCATCGGGGCATCGGGGCATCGGGGCAGAACGGAGTCAGCGGGGGCGGACGTCCCCCTTGGTGCCTCGGCCTGAACGAACCGGCGCACCCGCGCAGTTACCGCACTAGCCGAGGAGACTGCCACCGCTGGCGTCGAGCTGGGCGCCGGTGATTCATCGTGCTTCGTCGGTGCGAGGAAGGCGATCGCGTTGGCAACCTCTTCCGGTTCGCCGACACGCTTGAACGCCGAAAGCTGGGACATCTGCTCCCGGACTCGGGGTTCTTGAAGATCTCGTGCCCGTTGTCCGCGACGCCCGGGAATCACCGTGTTGACCTGGAGGCACCCGGCCTGTGACACCCACAACCCGGCGCTCACTTTCCGGTTCGCCCGCTGCCGACCGCCTGCTGCCCCGCCAGCGAGCCGGGGTCGCCGCCGGCGGCAGGGTCCCCGGCCGGACGCCGCCTCGTGACCGCGAGAAAGGTGACGGCGGCCGCGAAGACCAGCAGTGACGTCCAGTCGTTCAGGCGCAGACCGAGGACTTCGTGGCTCTCGTCCACCCGCAGGTACTCGATCCAGAAGCGGCCCGCGGTGTAGGCGGCGGCGTACAGCGCGAACGCTCGGCCCCGGTCGAGACGGAAACGACGGTCGGCCCAGATGACCAGAGCGACCACGCCGAGGTTCCACAAGGACTCGTACAGGAACGTCGGATGGTAGGAGGCCACGTCCCGCATGCCCTCGGGACGGTGCTCGACGTCGATCTCCAGTCCCCAGGGCAGAGTCGTCGCCCTGCCGTACAGCTCCTGGTTGAACCAGTTGCCCCACCGGCCGATGGCCTGGCCTAGCGCGATGCCGGGGGCGACGGCATCGGCGAACGCGGACAGGGCAACGCCGTGGCGACGGCAGCCGATCCAGGCACCGACCGCCCCACCGGCAACGGCTCCCCAGATACTGATACCCCCCTCCCAGACGTACAGGACCTTGACCGGGTCGCCGCCGTCGCCGAAGTACGGCTCGCTGGTGGTGATCACGTGGTAGAGGCGGGCTCCGACGATGCCGAACGGGACAGCCCACAGCGCGATGTCCGCCACGGTGGACTTCTCTCCTCCCCGTGCTGTCCAGCGACGGGTCCCCAGCCAGATCGCTGCCGCGATGCCGAGGATGATCAGCAACGAATATCCGCGCAGCGGCAGCGGGCCCAGCTGAAGCTCGCTGGTCGACGGGCTGGGGATGAAGGCCAGACTCACTGGTCGTTCCTCACGGGTTGTGGTGTGCGGGACGGCACGGCTCGGGTACGTTGCCCGGCTCGCTGCGGGACGCGGTCGCCGTGTGACGCGGTTGTACGCGGACGGTTCCGTCGTGTCGGTCACCGCCGATCCTCGCGCCCAGCCTCCGGCCGCACATCAACCGGCCGGTGCCTCTCCCACCAGCCAACCGGTTGACCCCAGCCGCACCGATCACCCGATTCAGGCGACCGTGTGGTGCGCCTACGCTGGTGGACATGGCACAGCAGTTAGCTCGGGAGCGGTGGCAGGCCGCCTTGCAACATGCCTTCTTCCTCACCGTGCTCGCCCTGTCCGTGCTGGGCACTCTGGCCGGAACGGACATGACAACCAGGGCCGCACTGCCGCAGCTCGGGCTGGCCGTGGGGTTCATCGCCTGGTACACGTACTGGATCGTGCTGCGCGGCGGAGCCGATCGTCCGCCGATGCCCTATCTGATCGGGGCGGCGGTCGGGTGGGCGGTCATGGCCGCGGTGGACCCCGCACTGCTTCCGGTGGGGCTGGCCGTACTGGCGCCGTACTGCCTGCGGCGCGCCGGATGGTCGGCCGCAGGAGTACTGGTGGTGGGGGCCATCTGGTTGGGGCAGCGCTTCGCCACGGACGGCTATGTCGATGTGCGGGAGTTCCTGGGGTGCGCTCTCGGCATGGCGGCCGCGGTCACCATCGTCGGTTACATCGCCACCCTCGAGCGAGAGGGTCACAAGCGCCAGCGGCTCCTGGACGAACTCACCGCCACCCAGGCCGAACGAGCGGCCGCCGAGCACTCGGCAGGTGTCCTGGCCGAACGCCAGCGCCTGGCCCGCGAGGTCCACGACACGCTGACGCAGGGCTTCGCGTCGATCTCCATGCTGCTGGACTCCGTACGCGACGAACTCGCGCCCGGCGCCCCCGCGGCCCGCCGCGTCGAGCAGGCCATGCGCACCGCCAGGGACAACCTCGCCGAGAGCCGTCGTCTCGTGCACGCGCTGCGCCCGGCACCGCTGGACGGTACGCCTCTGACGGACGCGGTCCGCGAGCTCATCGGCCGGCTGGCCGAGGAGACCGGCATCGAGGCGTTCACAACGGTCACCGGCCAACCGGTCGCACTGCCCGCCTGCACCGAGGGCGAGCTGCTGCGGGTGGTGCAGGAAGCGTTGACCAACGCACGACGTCACGCCCAGGCGGCGAGCGTGTCCGTGACGCTGTCCTACCTCGATGACGTACTGGCCATCGACATACAGGACGACGGCACCGGCTTCACACCGGCGACCCGGCATCCGGGCGTCGGGATGACCACGATGCGGGAACGTGTCGCCTCCGTGGGCGGGGCGCTCGCGGTGGAGAGCGCGCCCGGAGAGGGGACCACCGTCACCGTCACCCTGCCGCTTCCGGCCGTGTCACCAACCGGCGCACCGTCAAGCGACTCCGTGGACTTCCCGGCGGACACGCCGACGTACGGCCTGCCGGATGACGCCGGCCGCATCACACGAGCGGTGTCGGTGCCATGACCACGCCCCCTATCCGCATCCTGGTCGTCGACGACCACCCCGTCGTGCGCGACGGGCTGACCGCCCTCCTGGCGACCCAGCCGGACTTCAGCGTGGTCGGCGAGGCCGGCACGGGCGCCGAAGCCCTGCGGCAGACCGCCGTACTCAGGCCGGACGTCGTCATCATGGACCTGCAGATGCCCGGCATCGGTGGCGCCGCCGCCACCGCCGCCATCCGCACCGCGCATCCCGAGGTGCGGGTCCTCGTCCTGACCACCTACGACACCAACGCCGACATCACCGCCGCCGTCGACGCCGGCGCGGCCGGCTACCTGCTCAAGGACACCGGACGAGAAGAGCTCTGCACGGCCGTCCGCGCCGTGGCGCGGGGAGAGGCAGCCTTGTCCCCCTCCGTGGCCGCCAAGGTGCTCGCCCACATGCGCGGCGACAGAGGGGCCAGCCTCTCCGGCCGTGAGGTCGAAGTCCTCTCCGCGGTCTCCCGAGGACAGAGCAACAAACAGATCGGCCGCGCCCTGCGTCTGTCGGAGGCCACGGTCAAGACCCACCTGCTGCACATCTACACCAAACTCGGCGTCGCCGACCGCACGTCCGCTGTCACCGCGGCTCTGGAGCGGGGGATCATCCGGATCGGCTGAGGACACAGTGCTGTTCGCCGCGGATGGTGATGGCTTCGAGGTCGCTGCGGGGCATGACGGCGACGTCGGTCGGGTAGGAAGCGACGTCGCGGCGCGGAACGAGGTCGGCGGGCGGCGCGGCGTGCAGTGCGTCGTGTTGAGGCCGAGTGCGACGCCCGGGAGGTGATGGAGCACGCGAGGCCATGGAGCGCCTGACGGTCGAGCCATGACGATCCGTCGGCGGCACGCCTGGGCCTGAAGCTTCCGGAAGACCGCGCGTACGGCCGTGGACGCCATCGCCGTGGTGACAGCGGCAGCGCGTACCCCTTGACCTCGGCCGCGCGAGTGACGAACGAGACGTTGTTCGTGCTGCGCCTGTCGCCCCGCCTCGCCCCATCCAGCAGGTCACTTGCTGCAGCCCTTGGCCGCTGACCGGCACCCCGCGCCGGGGCGAGGTTCCACCGCTGGTGCTTTACGCCTCAGTAGGCTTGCGCATCGGAAAGGGGTACCGCGCATGAGCTATCGCCTGGAGGCGATCACCCGCAGGCAACATCTGGCTTTCGTGGCGTCTCAGCCCTCGGTGAGTCACATGCAGGTTCCCTCGTGGGGGGATGTGAAGCCGGACTGGCGGCCGGAGAGTGTGGGCTGGTTCGACGAGGGTGATCGCCTTGTCGGAGTAGGGCTGGTGCTGCTGAGGCCGTTGCCGAAGCTGAAGCGATACCTCGCCTACCTGCCCGAGGGCCCTGTGATCGACTGGGCCGCGCCGGATCTGGGGCAGTGGCTTGAGCCGATGCTGGCCCACCTGAAGGAGTTGGGCGCGTTCTCGGTGAAGATGGGGCCGCCCGTGGTGGCTCGCCGGTGGAGCGCCGAGGCGGTCAAGGCCGCCATTGCCGACCCGCGGGCCCGTCAGCTGCGGGACGTCGAGGCCACGGTGGACGAGCCGCGTGCCTTCGACGTGGCCGATCGGCTGCGCCGCATGGGCTGGCAGCGGACCGAGCCCCGCGACGAAGGCGGTTTCGCCGCGGGCCAGCCCCGCTATGTATTCCAAGTGCCGTTCGCCGGCCGGTCTCTGGAAGATATTCAGCAGGGCCTGAACCAGCAGTGGCGTCGCAACATCAAGAAGGCGGAGAAGGCAGGCGTCAAGGTGGTCCGAGGCGGTTACGAGGACTTGCCTGCCTTCCACGAGATCTACGTCGAGACCGCCGAGCGGGACCGGTTCATCCCGCGCCCGCTGTCCTACTTCCAGGGCATGTGGACCGCGCTGCGGGCCGAAGACCCAGACCGTATGCGTCTCTACCTCGCCCACCACGAAGGGGAGGTCCTCGCGGCTGCCACGATGCTGACCGTCGGAGAGCACGTCTGGTACTCCTACGGCGCATCCACCAGCCGTAAACGGGAGGTCCAGCCGAACAACGCCATCCAGTGGCGGATGATGTCCGACGCCTACGAACTCGGAGCGGGTGTCTACGACTTCCGGGGCATCACCGACGCGCTGGAAGAGGACAACCATCTGCTCGGGCTGCTCCGCTTCAAGGTCGGCACCGGTGGTCAGGCCGTCGAGTACCTCGGCGAATGGGATTACCCGCTCAACAAGGTCCTGCACAAGGCCCTTGCTCTCTACATGTCCCGCCGCTGAGGAGTGGTTGCCGCCCTGTGCTGATCACGGACTGTGTGCGGCGATGGCGTGACTGACGGCGATCATCACGTGGCGCCCGACAGAGCCCGTGTGGCTGGTGGCAGCACCGGGCGTCGCGGCCGGTTGCGGGTGAGCCGGAGGGTCACCGGTGTGATGGACGCCCAGATGATGTACCAGAGATGGACATGTACTGATGCCGATGCAATGGGGCCGCGCGGCGAAGGTGGCACCCCGGGTCCCCGAACTTGCTGATCAGCATGGGTTGATGTGCGGTTGGGCGTCCGCTCCGGCCAGGTCCGCGCGGCGGGCGGCAGGCGGCGTCATCTAGAAGCCTGCCTCGTCTTTCGAAGCACAGCCATGCCCCCAGCGCCGCCACGGCCCTCCACCTGGGGCCAGGTCTCCTTGACCCAGCCGCCGCCCGCGGCTCCCTCGTCGCGTTCGGTTGCGCGGCGAACCGGTCGGCCACTGTCACGTCCTGGCCGCGCCAGGTCCCCCGCCAATGGATTCCTGGTAGGCATCCGCGTAGGTGGGAGAGTCCTTGATCAGGTCGTCGCAGAACGCGGCGACGTCGGTGCCGATGAGTTCCACAACTCCCTTACCCTCGGCTACTCCCTCCTCGAAGAAGTCGACGATTCCAGGGAGGAGGGGCCCGTCGGACAGACTGAGCGGTCCGACCTTGAACAGGTACTTCTGCATCTCCCTGTAGACGATCTGGTAGTCCGGCGGGAGTGCCTTGACCCGGGCAGCGTGTGCCCACCACTGTTTCTTGCCTTCGATGATGTCCTGGATGCTCATGTCAGCCTCCCAGCCGGCTCAATTTCCGTGCGACGTTCCTGTTCAACTGCTCGCGCCACCGGTCGCGATGAGTCCGGGCCCCTGCTCCGCCGGCCAGCGCCGTGCAGAAACCCTGGATGTCGTCGCCGAGCACCTCGTGGACGCTCTGCCCGTCCGCTGCCGACACTTCGAGCAGCCCCAGCGCGGAGTCGAGGATCGGTGTCAGGTTGCGGCCGGTGAAGTCCCCGTAGGGGAAGAGGTGGGCGACGATCTGGTCCCACGCCTCCCGGTAGTCGTCCGGCAGAGTCTCCACCCGGGCTCCGAACGCCTTCCAATCCCTGGTGAGATCGCTGCCTGTGGCCTTCTCCCAGAAGTTCATCTCCCGCCCTCCTTGAGCCTGTCGATGCGTGATGAGAGGTACTGCCATTTCGCCCAGAACTTTGCGAGTTCCTCGCGCCCGGCGTCGTTGAGCGTGTAGAACTTGCGCGGCGGGCCGACCCCGGACGGCCGCTTCGTCACCTGGACGAGACCGTTCCTCTCCAGCCGCAGCAAGATCGTGTACACCGTCCCCTCGACGACGTCGGCGAAGCCGAGCTCGTTCAGCTGACGGGTGATGGCGTACCCGTACGTCTCCTCTCTTCCGATGATTTCGAGCACGCACCCCTCGAGCGTGCCCTTCAGCATCTCCGTCAGGTCGTCCATCGCGATTCCTCATCAGCCCGCCCGGTACTGCGTACCACCGAGTACCGCTACACGGTATCACCGAGTAGTGGACGGGCGACGTCTCCGGTGGACGCCGTTTCGAGCCGACTCCTCCGACGAGGTAACCGGGTCCGTCGAACGCTGCAGCCAGGCCATCGGTTGAGCTGACGGGTGGGCCATCGCACTTCGACACGCATCAGGCGCATCTTCCGTGGAGCCCGCTCACCGACTCCGGCTCGGCCGGGGGCCGGTAGGGTCGATCCACTGCCAGGGACTAGGGAGTTCTCATGTCGGCCAGCTGGGCGTTGCTGATCCCCGTCGCCGCTCTCGTGGTGTTCGTGCTCGGTGCGATTGCTGTGTTGAAGCTGCAAAAGGTCTCGCTCGGGCAAAACGAGCCCAGGTCGGCGACAGCACCGAGCTCGGTGGCTCCGACCGGCTTCCAGCAGTCGGCGCAGGAGAGCCGAGAGGAATTTGTGCGGAGGCACTGGCAGCGCCCCGGGGTGGTTGCCAACGGCGTGACCCTGGTCGATCTCTACGACCGCATCCGGGCCCTTGAAGAACGCGTCGCCAGAGCCGAGCAGCATTCCGCGTCGCCACCGCCGTCCGACTGAGCCGGGTGCTGCGAACGCGTAGGTTCGCCGGGTTGGGTTGGATCAGGCCACGACTGTGAGAGTGCTTTCCGCCCCCGGGAGAGTGCTTTTCCGCCCCTTCGGTGTCCGACATACCGATGACTCCGCCCCGCACCCACTCACCCCAGCGAACCTGGGCCGCCTCCGACACCGGCCCTGCGGTAGAACACCGGCTCCCCGTCGGCCGGCATTCGTCGTCCCGCTCCTTCTCGTAAGCGGTCCAGGCGTCGTCGGCCAGCCGGCGAGCCTCGCCGCCGTGGCTCCGGATCCGCGCCCCTCGGGCCTCGCTGCTCAAGGAGCCTCAGCCCCGCTGCGCAACAGAAGGCGCAAGGGCAGCCACCCTCACCCTAGGGAAGGCTCCTCGTAAGCTCGTCAGGCGAGGCTCAGCTCGATGTCAACGCCCTCATCGCAGGAGTGCCGGACCGGCGTCGGCGAGGGCGGCATCGACCAGCGACTCCGCGATGGATCGCGCGTACGCGGCGGTGTCGGTGCTGTTGAGCGCGGTGCCGCGTGCGGCGGCGCCGTCGAAGAGCAGGGCCAGTTGTTCACCGAGGGTCTCCGGGTCCGCGACCCCGGCCTGCCGGGCGATGTCCGTGAGGCGGCGGGCGAACTCCCTCTTGTACGCCGCGGCCAGGTGATGGGCGGAATGCCCCGGGGCCGGGCACTTCGACGCTGACGTTCGGGAACGGGCATCCCCGGAACGGAGCGGTGGTTTCCGGGAGTTCCCAGTCGAAGACGGCGAGGAGCTGCTCCCGCGGGCTCGGTGCCGGCCCGGTGGGCGATGGAGGGATGGGCAGGAGATCGTCAACGAGGGACCGCAGGTACGCCTCGACGAGCTCGTCCTTGCTGGGGAAGTGCGCGTAGAGGGTGCGCTTCGACACTTCGGCGACGGTCGACAGCTGATCCATGCCAGTCGCATGGATCCCCTGTGCCGTGAACAGCTGGGTCGCCGCTTTGAGGATCCGTTCCCGGGCGCCACGCCCACGACGCCGACGTACGGGGTGAGAGTCGGTCACACCCTTAAGTAGACCGATCTTCTTACTTAAGCCACGTCCGCATCTCGCTGCACGCGGATGGGTGGTAGTTCGTCGGCACAGCGCCAGATCAGGGCGTTCCGCCTCTTCACGGCGCGCCGGGGCCAACGTCCGGGCCGGTGCCTGACGCCCCCGCCCCCGCCATCGATGCGAAATCAGCACCAAGGAGACCTGATGCGTTACGCGACTCGGACGACGGACAGGGCTGCGCGTTTCCGCGTACGCGCTCGGCACGCGGAACTTCGGCACCGGCTGGGGTGCCGATGCGGAGCCGGATGAGGCGCGCCGGATGAGGCGCGCCGGATGTTCGACAGGTTCGCCGAGGCCGGCGGGACGTTCCTCGACACCGCGGACGCCTACCAGTTCGGCCAGTCGGAAGAGCTGGTGGGCAAGTTCATAGCGGCCGACCGGGACCACTTCGTCCTGGCCACCAAGTTCACCAACGGAGCCGGACCGCAGCCCGGCATCTCCACGACGGGCAACAGCCGCAAGAACATGGTCGCTTCCCAGGAGGCGAGCCTGAAGCGCCTAGGCACCGACTACATCGACCTGTTCTGGGTCCACTTCCCCGACGATCTCACCCCCATGGAGGAGATCCTGCGAGGACTGGACGACCTGGTCAGCTCCGGCAAGATACTCCACGCCGCCCTGTCCAACTTCCCCGCCTGGCGCGTCTCCCGCGCCGCCACCCTCGCGGACCTGAAGAACTGGGCGCCGGTGGCGGGCATCCAGATCGAGTACAGCCTCGTCGAGCGGAGCGCCGACCGCGAGCTGCTGCCGATGGCCGAGAGTCTGTGCGGCGAGGGCCGGCTTACGCGTCGAAGCGTGTCCGATGGCCGAGAGTCTGGGCCTCGGCGCCGCCCCGTGGTCCCCGCTCGGCGGCGGACTGCTCACCGGCAAGTACCGCCGCAGCACCGAGGGGCGTCTGACCGATCTCAAGGCGGTCATTCACACCGAGAGCACCGACCAGAAGACCGCCGTCGTCGACGCTGTGCTGGCCATCGCCGAGGAGACCGGCGCCACGCCCGCCCAGGTGTCGGTCGCCTGGCTCCGTGAGCGTGCCGCCCAGGCGTCCACCTCGTTCGTACCGATCATCGGCCCGCGCAATCTCGCCCAGCTCGACGACTACCTGGGCGCCCTGGGTGTCCAGCTCGCCCCGAAGCAGTTCGAGCGTCTGTCCGAGGTCAGCGGGATCCCCTCGGGGTGCCCCACGAGGCGGCCGCCGGCGCCCGCAACGCCCTCCAGCGCGGTGACTCCTCCCGCGTCACCCAGCCCGCCGTGCCCGTGGCCTGAACCGCGTAGCCGCGTAGCCGCGTAGCCGCGTCCCTGGCTCGGGCTGCCCCATCGGCAGACACCCCCCGCCCGGACCGCACACGATCCAGGCGGGGGCGGTGTCTGCCGCGCCGAGGTGGGCCAGTGCCCACCTCGCGTGCGTGGAGGCCCTCTGCCGCCAGGTGGGTCAGCCGGTCGGAGGGTACGCGTCCGCTGATACCGGGGACAGCACGGTGCGCCTCGCAAGAGGTGTGCTGGACCACGCGAGGAGGACTGTGATGAGCGGACCGTTCCAGTTGGCCGTGCCTCCGGCGGCCCGCGTTCTGCTGATGTCGGCCCAGGCGGCCAACGGCATCAGCGCCCGCAGTTGATCCGAACCAGGGCCTGACGGACCGCGTCGGCTCATGGCGCCCCGCCATGAGCCGCCATGGCCGCGCTACCGTGCTGCCTCGTCCTCGATGTCGCGCACCAGGTCGATGGCCCGGCCCAGGGTGCCGAGTCGGGCGTCGAGGCTCTCGCCGGCGGGATAGAAACGGACGGTGTCGACACCGGCGTCGCGCCACACGCGCAGCCGCTCGCGCACCATGTCCTCGGTTCCGATCAGCGTCGTCGCCAGCACCATGTCGTCGGTGACCAGGCCGGCCGCGCCGTCCCGGTCACCGGCCTGCCAGCGGTCCCGTACCTCGGCCGCCACCTCGGCCCATCCCTGGCGGCTGTAGGCGTTGTTGTAGAAGTTCGTGGTCGCCGATCCCATACCGCCGAGGCTGAAGGCCAGTTCCTTCTTGCGGCCGGCCACCATCGCGCGGAGCGCGTCCTCGTCGTCCGCGAAGGCGACCTCGGCGCCCTGGCAGATGTCGAGATCGGCACGCGTGCGGCCGGCGTGGGCCAGGCCCTGGTCCAGGTGGTCGAAGTACGCCTCCTTGGCGCCTTCGGGTACGAAACTGGTGCCCAGCCAACCGTCGGCGATCTCGCCGGTCAGGTGCAGCATCTTCGGTGACAGGGTGGCCAGGTAGACGGGGATGTCGTACTCGGCGCGCGTGGACAGGCGCATGGGCTTGCCCTCCCCGCCCGGCAGCGGGATCTGGAATTCACGCCCGGAGTGGGAGACTTTCTCGCCCGAGGCGGCCTGTCGCACGATCTCGACGGTCTCGCGCATCCGGGACAGTGGCCGGGCGAAGGGCACGCCGTGCAGCCCTTCGATCACCTGCGGTCCGGAGGGGCCCAGTCCGAGGAGGAAGCGCCCCTGGGAGATCTGCGACAGGGTGATCGCGGCGCGGGCGATGGCCGTCGGAGTGCGGGTGCCGAGCTGGATGATTCCCGAGCCGAGAAGCATGCGCTCGGTCCTCGCGGCGAGATAGCCCAACGGTGAGGGCGCCTCGGAGCCCCAGGCCTCCGCGACCCAGCAGATGTCCAGGCCGAGCCTCTCCGCCTCGGTGACGTAGTCGACGATCTCCCGCCAGTCGCCCCCGGAGGCTTCGATCGTGGTGGAGGTACGCATCACAGACCCGCCTCGCCTGAGTTCCCGGCACTCTCGGCCAGCTTCTTGATCTCCGCGAGGGCGAGGGTCATGTTGGTCTCGAACTCGCGCATGCGCACGAAGACGATCTTCTGCTCCTTCTCCGGCATACGATCGATGGCGAAGGAGAGACCCGAGCGGGCCGGCCCCATCTGCATCCATTCGCTCAGCAGGGTGCCACCGTCCTGAGGTTCCAGGGTGAACCGCCAGACGGCGGTGGGGTGTTGCGGATCCTCGACCGCCCAGGCCAGTCTCCTCGGCGGCTCGTACTCGACGATGTGGGAGGTGGTGGCCCACTCCCCCAGCGCTTCATGCTTGCTCCGGCCGACGAACCGGGCTCCCAGCGCCGGGCCGCTCCAGCCGTCCAGCCATTCCACCGCCCGCAGCTCGGGACTGACTTGCGGCATCAGCTCGATGTCGCACACCAGCGTCCACACCTGAGCCGGCGCTGCGGCGATCCAGGTGTGTACCTCAGCCGTCGGCCTGTCCGCATAGCGCGCGCCCGTCCACTCCATGACCCAGCAGCCTCCCTACCCGCCAAGAACGCTCATGCAAGCGTCTGAACATGAAAGTTGCGTAGATAGACCCACTTGTCAAGGGTGCCGTGCTCACCACGGCGGAGCCGAATCAGTCCGCGAACCGCTCCCGCACATCCGGCCGTTGGGCAAGATGCGGTGGATAGCCGGGGCCCATACGGGGACGGGTGTTCCGCGCGCTCATCGGCTGGCCGCAGGCGGCGCACACCACCTCGGCGTGGCTCTCCTGCCCGCACGCCTCATGGACCATGACCACCGGCGGGCCCGCCTCACCGGCCAGCCAACGATCCCCCCACCGGTTCATCACCAGCAGCACGCCGTAGAAGTCGCGTCCCTTCTCGGTGAGCACGTAGTCGTAGCGCACCGGCTCCGTCTGGTACGGCCGCTTCTCCAGCAGCCCCTCCTCCACCAGTCGGCGCAGCCGGTCCGTCAGCGTGTTGCGGGCGATGCCGAGCGACTCCTGGAACGCGTCGAACCGCCGGATCCCGTAGAACGCCTCACGCAGCACCAACGGCGTCCACCAGTCCCCGAGCAGGTCCATGGTCCGTGCGATCGAGCAGGGCCACTGCGCAAAGGATGTCCGTCTCATGAGGACCAGCATAGGTGCGTCCAGTCGTGAGACCCAGCAGGTGATCGAGGAGCGGCCAGGTGCGCGGCCTCTTGTGTTCCGTCAATAACGAAGTTATGTTGCCGCCATGAAACGTGACTTGTTGGGCAGGAAGCTGGTTGTCACCGGAGCGGCACGCGGTATCGGGGAGAAGGTGGCCCGTCTGGCCGCCGCCCGAGGGGCCCGGGTGACGGTGGTCGGCCTCGAAGCCGACCGGTTGCGCGCCCTCGCCGACGAGCTGGGTCCCACCGCTGCCTGGCGGGAGGCCGATGTGCGCGACGGGGCCGCTCTGCGGTCGGCGATGGACGAGGCCGCGGAGGTCATGGGGGGCATCGACCTCTTGGTCGCCAACGCAGGCGTCGTCGCGTACGGGACGGTGCGGCAGACGGAGGAGGCGTCGTTCGAGCGGGTGATGGACATCAACCTGAACGGCGTGTTCCGCACCCTCAAGTACGCGACGCCCCATCTGGAGCGCAGCCGGGGTCACGTGCTGGTGGTGGCGTCCGCGCTGTCGTTCATGCCGCTGGCCGCGATGGCCTCCTACGGCGCGAGCAAGGCGGCGGCCGAGCTGCTCGCCCTGACCTACCGCCAGGAGGTGGCACACCTCGGGGTCACGGTGGGCCTCGTACACCCCTCCTGGATCGACACCGACCTCGTCCGGGGCGCCGAGGCCGACCTCCCCTCCTTCCAGGAGCTGCGCGGGCGGCTGCCCTATCCGGGGAACGTCACGACAAGTGCCGACCGGGCAGCCCGCGCGATCGTCGACGGGCTCGCGCGCCGACGCAGCCGTGTGTACGTCCCGCGCGCGGTCGCCGTGGCCAACTGGGCCAAGGGGGCGTTGAATTCACCCGTGGCCTGGCCCTGGGCCCGGCGCTTCGCGGCCCGCGCGGTTCCGTCCCTCGAACGGGAGGTCGCGGCCCTGGGAAGGCAGGACCAACTCACGCCGGGCACCGATGCCCCCGCCGCGCCGACCGGGCCGTACTCCTAGCCGCACACGAGGCGCAGCCGCACACCACGCGCGGCCGCGCACGGGACGCAGCCGTACACGGGGCGGCGCCCAACCACCCGACGTCTCAGTGGCCTTGGACCATCGAGTCGTACAGCCGCGCACCGGCCTCGTGCGAGGCCTCGGCACGTTCCCGCTCGTCCCCCAGGCCGACGGAGAAGTTCACGCCCATCGGCAGGAACACCTGTACGACGGGGTCGTCGAACTCGACGAAGTGGTCGGCCAGTTCGAGGGTGATGTAACCATGCACCAGACTCCACAACTGGGCGGCGACGACTTCGGGTTCCTGCCGCTCGACCCTGCCGGAGCGCACAAGCCGGTCGCACGCCGCGATGACATGGGCGTGGGCTTCTCGAAAGGCCGGGGAGTGCCCGCTCAGGCGAAGGTCCGCATCCGACAGGGGCCGGTAGGTCGCCCGAGTGGACAGCCCGAACATCAGGTCGTAGAGGTGCGGGTTCTCGCGGGCCAGCCGGCGGCAGCTCAAGGCCATGGCGAAGAGATCCGCGATCGGGTCCTCCGTCACCGGTACCCGGGCGAACGCTCTGCCGATCTCCTTGAACCCGTGGTCGGCGACGGCGCTCATCAGTTCGGGGATCCCGCCGAAGTGGCTGTAGACCACCATCGTCGACAGTCCGCTCGCGGAAGCCACCGCGCGCACCTTCAAAGCCGACGGCCCCTGCTCGGCCAGCAGACCGATGGCCGCCCGCACAAGCCGTTCCGGTGCGTCACCGACTCTCGCCCGCCCCGCCATTTCCCGCTCGCCTCCACCGTTGACACGCCAAAAATAACTTGGTTATGTGATTCTTCACGGCAATAGTACACATCGAATGTGACAGGCCGCCCCGGATCCACGCGTCCGTCCTCGGACACGTCATCACGCGCTGGGCCAGTCTCCTGCCGCCGGTACGGGCACAGCCTGTTGGGGCGAACCCGACCTCATCGCCGCGAGACGCCTCCGCGGCCGTCCCCTCGCACTTTCCACCCCCATGAACTCAGCACGGGAGCAGTATTCATGCCGTATCAAGACAAGGGCCATCTGGAGATCGAAGATCGCGGGGCCGTCCTGATTGTCCGGGTCGACGGTGGCCCGCACCAGGAGTTCGGCCTCGACATCGCCCATCAACTGGACAAGCTGGTAACCCGGGCCGACCGCGATCCGGCCATCCGTGCCGTCGTCTTCACGGGGGCGCATCCCGAGCGGTTCGTCAGCCATGCAGCGGTCCGCTGGCTGCAGGAAGAGGGCGCCGCGAGCCCCACGGTCGGCCGACGGGGGGCCACCGCCGTCGTACGCGCCGCGAAGTACGTGGACCGGTCCCGTCTCCTCGGGCCCGTGATGCGCAGGACCCCGATGCGGGGAGCCCTCCAGCTGGAGCGTCTGCACACGACCTTCCTCCGGATGAACGCGAGCGGTGTCCTCTTCGTCGCCGCCCTCAACGGTTCGGCGCTCGGCCTCGGCGCCGAGTTCGCCTGGGCGTGCGATCTGCGGGTCATGGCCGACGGGGACTTCTTCATCGGCCAGCCGGAGATCCTCCTCGGCATCATCCCGGGCGGCGGTGGCACCCAACGGCTGACCCGCCTGATCGGCACCCACCGGTCCCTGGCCGCGATCCTCGAAGGCAGGCCGTTCACGCCCGCGGAGGCGCTCGCCAACGGGGCGGTGGACAAGGTCGTCGCTCAGGACAAGGTGGTCGCGCAGGCGGTCGAACTCGCCGAGCACTTCGGGAAGCGGCCGAAGGGTTCGGTGGCGGCCGCCAAGAGGTCGGTGTACTTCGGCGGCTCGATGTCGCTGGAGGACGGCCTGCACGTCGAACGCGCCGAGTTCTTCAGCAGGGTCATGTCGAAGGAAGGGCAGGAACTGATGCTCGACTACCTGGAGACGACGGACGCCACCGGCGAGCTCCCGCTCTACCGGCCGGACACCTACGCGCAGGCTCTCGCCTCGGGCAGTGTGCCCGGGCGCCGCTCGGCGAACGGACGGTGAGCCGATGATGACCACTGCGCACTCCTTCATCCGCCGTGACATCACGTTCCCCTCCGGCGACAGCACCTGCGCCGGGTGGCTCTACCTCCCCACGGGCGTCACCTCGCCGCCCGTCGTCGTCCTCGGGCACGGCCTGGGCGCCACCCGTGAGATGCGCCTGGACGCCTTCGCCGAGCGTTTCGCACAGGCCGGCATCGCCGCCGTGGCGTTCACCTACCGGCACTTCGGCGACAGCGGCGGCCACCCGCGACAGCTCCTGTCGATCAAGCGCCAGCTCGCCGACTGGGACGCCGCCCTCGCCCACGTCGCATCCCGCCCTGACATCGACCGCTCCCGCGTCGCGGTCTGGGGCAGCTCCTTCGGCGGCGGCCACGCCATCACCGTCGCCGCACGCCATCCCGAACTGCGCGCGGCCGTGGCCCAGTGCCCGTTCACCGACGGTCTCGCCTCCGCGCTCGCGCTGGGCCCGCTCGCCTCCCTCAGGATGACGCCCGTGCTCGCCCGGGACCTGTCGGCCAGAGTGCGCGGCAGGGCGCCCGTGATGGTTCCCATCGCCGCCGCCCCCGGCTCACCGGCTCTCATGAACGCCCCTGACGCACTGCCCGGATACCAGGCGCTGCAGCCGCCCGGGACGACGTTCCGCAACGAGGTGGCGGCACGGGTGATCCCGACCATCGCCGCCTACCGGCCCGGGCGGGCGGCGAGGAAGGTCACCGTGCCGATCCTCTTCTGCGTCAGCGACACCGACTCCGTCACGCCTCCCGCCCAGACCCTCCGGTACGCGGGCACCGCGCCCCGGGGGGAGATCAAGAGGTACGACGCCGGCCACTTCGACTTCTACACCGGCGAGACCTTCGAGGAACTGGTGCGCGACCAGACCGAGTTCCTCAGCCGACAGCTCCACCCGGCGCCTGCCCCATCGACTCCCTGACCCGCCCGCCGAACGGATCGCACCACACCGAGACAGGTACGACTCGCCATGAATGTCGCTTCTCTGCCCGACCGCCGCGCCGAGCTCGACCCCCACGGGGCCGCAGTCTCCGACGAACACCGCTCCCTCACCAACACGCAGCTGCTGAGCCGGGTCCGCACGGCAGCGCGTCAGCTCCAGGACCTCGGAATCGGCGCCGGGGACGTCGTCGCGCTCAAGCTGACGAATCGCGTCGAGTTCGTCGTCCTGCTGTTCGCCGCCTGGCGGCTCGGTGCGACCATCACACCGGTCAACCCGAGCATGACCGACGTCGAAGTGGTGCGACAGCTGCAGGACTCCGGTGCGCGCCTGCTGGTGGTCGAGGACGGCGCGGCCGTGGCGTCGCCCGGCGTCACCGTACTCGCCGTCGGCGGACTGCACGAAGGAACGGTGGAGCCGGATCAAGCACCGCTTCTGGACCCGGCCACTCTGGCGCTGCTCATCTACACCAGCGGTACGACCGGGGTGCCCAAGGGCGTGATGCTCGACCACGCCAACATCGACGCCATGGTGGGGATGGGGCTCCGGGCGCTGGAGTTGGGGCCGGCGGACCGTTGTCTGCTGATCCTGCCGCTCTTCCACGTCAACGGCATCGTGGTCAGCGTCCTGACGCCGCTGCTCGCCGGAGCCAGTGTCGTCATCGCGGGCCGCCGCTTCGATCCCCACGGCTTCTTCGATCTCGTCGAGCGGGAACGCCCCACCTTCTTCAGTGCCGTGCCCACGATCTACAGCATGCTCGCAGCGCTCCCGGACGACGTTCGACCCGACACATCGTCCCTGCGGTTCGCGGTCTGCGGCGCCGCACCCGCCTCCGCCGAGCTGCTGGCCCGCTTCGAGGCACGGTTCGGATTTCCCCTGGTCGAGGGATACGGCCTGTCCGAGGGAACCTGCGGCTCCACCATCAACCCCGTCGGCGGCCCCCGACGCGCCGGCACCGTGGGGCTTCCCTTCCCCGGTCAGGAGGTCCGGATCGTCGACGCCGACGGCAGCGAGGTGGAGCCGGGCACGGACGGTGAGGTCGTGGTGAGGGGCCCCAACGTCATGCGTGGCTATCTCGGCCGTCCCGACGAAACGGCCAGGGTCGTCGTCGACGGCTGGTTGCACACGGGCGATGTGGGCCACCTCGACGCCGAGGGCTATCTGACTCTGGTCGGGCGCTCGAAGGACATGATCATCCGGGGTGGGGAGAACATCTATCCCAAGGAGATCGAGGACGTGCTGGCAGGTGACCCGTCGGTGCTGGAGGCCGCGGTGATCGGCGTACCCGACGAAAAGTGGGGCGAGGTGGTCGTCGCCTATGTCCAGCCGTCACCGGGCGCGAGCGTCGATGCGACGGCGCTCAAAGAGCTCTGTGCACGCAGCCTCACCGGCTACAAGCGCCCGACCGCGTTCTTCGTGGTGGAAGCCCTCGCGAAGAACGCGGTCGGCAAGATCGACAAAACCGCCTTGCGTGCCCACCATGCCGCCCTCTCCGCCCGGTCCTGATCAACGCGGATGACTCTGGGGGCTGTCTCGGCTTTACGGCGCGCGCCCGGTTGTGCCGCGTACCCCGGCGCGGCATGAGATGGCATGGGACGTCTTCGGACGTCTTCGCCACTGGGACGCAGACCTCCCAGATCGCGACCATGCTCGGCTCCTGCGAGACCACCCACCACCAACCACACGCGAGCCTGCGACGGTGCACGGCTCACGGCGCCTCGCCCGGACGACTGCGGATGCGGACTTCGATGGGGCGCGTCGGGGTCGTGTCCATCGGATCCGTGCCCGCCGCATCGTGCCCGCCGGATCCGTGCCCGCCCGCCGGGCGCGGCGCCCCGGTCACGACCTGAAGCCCCGGACCGAGGAGTGGCCCAGCCGGTTACGGCGGGGCCGCCCCTCAGTTGCCCTGTCCTGCCCTGCTTGCCCTGCCTTGCCTGCCCTGCAGGAGCGTTCGCCGTGCGGGGGCCTCACGCTGTGGGGGTCACCGGTTCGTCCTGCCGGCCAGGAAAGGCCGCAGCTGTGCCAACAACGCCTCCGGTTGTTCCTCCGGGATGAAGTGGCCGCACTCCGGGATCTCGGCACCGGTGACGTCGTCCGCGTAGGCTCGCCAGATGTCCAGCGTCGGCAGGCGGGCAGGCAGGCCCGCGGAACCCCACAGCGCCAGCAACGGCATGGTCAGGCGGCGGCCTTCGGCGGCGTCGATGTCGTCGAGGGCGGTGTCCTCCTCCATGGCGCGGTAGTCGTCCAGGCTCGCCCGCAGGGCACCCGGTCGGGAGAACGCACGGACGTAGCCGTCGACCGCGTCGGCGGTGAGTCCGTGGCGGTTGTAGGTCCACCGCTCGAAGAAGTACTCGAGGTACCCGCGGATGTCGCGCCCCACGAGGAGTTCGGGCAGATCGGGCTGCATGTGGAACAACCAGTGCCAGTACCCGGAGGCGAGCGAGGCGTCCAGGCGGCGGAACATCTCCCGGGTGGGAACGATGTCGAGCACGGCCAGCCGCTCCACCTGGTCCGGACGGTCCAACGCCCAGCGGTGCCCCACGCGGGCGCCGCGGTCGTGGCCCACGACCAGGGCCCGCTCGAAGCCGAGAGCCTCGACGAGGCCGGCCATGTCGGCGGCCATGCGCCGCTTGCCGTACCCCGTGGCGGGCTTGTCGCTCAGGCCGTATCCGCGCAGGTCCGGCGCCACAACCGTGTACTCGGCGGCGAGATCCGCCAACACCGGCCGCCAGCAGTCGGAGGTCTGCGGCCAGCCATGGAGCAGGACGAGCAGAGGCCCTGCCCCGGCTCGGACGTAGTGCAGGCGGACCCCGTCCACCTGCGTCACTCCGGTCGTCACCATCGGCTGTCCCATGGAGTGCGCCTTCCTGACGAGAGCTAACCGTCTTAGACGGTTAAGCTAGCGTGCAGAATGGAGACGTGGCAACGGACGACATGTGGATCTGGGACGGCGGACGCCTCTGCCTGGACTTCGCCAACACCCTCCGGAGCCGGTGGAGAACGCCTCCCGAGGAGACACTGCGGGGACCGGACGACCTGATGGGCTGGCTCCGGGAGGCTCTTCTGCTCGCGCCGGAAACCCCTGATCCCGCCACTGCAGCCGTCCTCACCTCCGCCCGCAGGCTGCGCGAGGCCGTCGACCGTGCCGTACTCGCGGTCGCCGACGGCCGACTGCCCGCATCCGGCGACGTGACACTGCTCAACCGATCGGCAGCGGCGGCCCCCAGGCCCGCCCTGCAACTCGTCGTCACCGGCGGCCGCTTGGAGCCCGCCGGCACCGCCGCGCTCGCGGCCGACCCCACACTCGCCCTGGCGCTCATCGCCCAGGACGCCGTCGACCTGCTTCTGTCCGCTGAGATCCGGCGTGTACGCGTCTGTGGAGCGGACCGCTGCGCCCTGCGCTTCCTGGACCGCTCCCCTGCCCGCAACCGCCGCTGGTGCTCCATGTCCCGCTGCGGAAACCGCACCAAGGTCCGCCTTCATCAGGCGCGTACACGACAGAGCGGCCGGATCACGGAAAGCTGACGGAGGAGTCCTCAGCCCACTCGGGCGAGTTCATACGAAAAGCCAGACCCGGGACGCTCTCGAAGTCCTCGGCTTGCACCCCCATCACCGCCGGCACCAGATCCATGCCCTTGGGCGTGATCACACACTTCGGCCGACTCCGCGAACCGGGCCCCAAGCCTTGGCCCCCCAGCCAAGGACCACGAGCAGGTGACGCGGCGCCGGATCTCCGAGAAAGCCGGTCACTGGTTCCAGCAGGACGGAACGGACGGCTCGGTCATCCGAGCGGCCGTGGCCAGCCCGGCCCGCAGAAGCCTCCCGCGCCCTCGCTCACGGAGCGCACCTGCCGCCCGCCCTGACACCCACTACCGAGCAAGAAAATCGAGGGCTTCCGCCACGAACTGCTCGTGGAACTGGAAGATGCCTCCATGGCCGGCGTCGGGGTAGACGATCAGGTCGGCGTCCGGCAGTCGCCGGGCCAGGTCGTACGAGTTCTTCGTCGGCACCATCCTGTCGCTCTCGCCGTTGGCGACGAGCACGGGCTGGCGGATGACGAAGAGGTCCTGGGGCTGCGCGAGGCCCCAGCGGTGGATGGCCTTGAGCTGGGCGAAGTACGCCGTGAGGGAGATCGCCTTGTCCCGGTCCTGGGTGCGCTCCTTGAGGCGGGCCAGGAACTGCTTTCCGGCTCGGCGCCCGCCCGGGGTGCGGGTGAAGAAGAGGAACTGCTTCGGGTCCTGGAGGGTGAACAGGGCCCGGACGGTGTCGAGATGGGACAGCCGGGTCACGTTCTTGATGCCCTCGCCGCCCGCCGGGCCGGTGCCCGTGAGGATCAGCTTGCGGACCAGCTCCGGTTCCTCCTGCGCGATCACCTGGGCGATCATGCCGCCCATCGAGAAGCCGTGGATGTCGACCCGCTCCAGCCCGAGGGCCCGGATGAAGGTGACGGCATCCTTCGCCATCTCCTCGATGGTCTTCGGTGTCGAGCCGGTGGAAGCGCCGACACCCCTGTTGTCGAAGGTGATGACACGATGCCTGGCCGCGATGCCGTCGATGACCCGGGGGTCCCAGTTGTCGAGGACCGCGGCAAGGTGGGTGATGAAGACGACCGGGACGCCGGTCTTCGGGCCGAGGTCGCGGTAGGCGAAAGTCACTCCCCCGGCGGTGACGGTGCGGGTGGGCGCCTCCTTGTACGACGCCACCGCGTCGCCTCGTACTCCATATGCGTCGTTCACGGCCGTGCCCTTCTGGATGAAGTTCCGGACTGCGGCTGCAGCCAGATGCGTCGACGGCACAAGGCCCGCAGGAGTCGCACTCCTGTCCGGTTGGACCCTTCAGCATCACGCTGACCCTTAGAAGTATGACCGTAATTTAATGCGATCGCAAGAGGCGCGCCCCGCGATACCGGCGAGGCGCCCCGACGGCGAATCGATTCCGCCTCAAGTCCACCCCGCCCGAGGGGGCGACCCCCAGGAAGGCGGGCGAGCCCCATGCCGCACCCGGCCACCATTGAATTACGTTCGACATAACATAAAGTGCAAGGGCAGGCGAAGGGCGAGCGGCCCTCCTGGGGAGCGAAGGGGCATGGGTGCGATACGGGAAAGAGCACAACCCGGTGACCAGGCAGCACATCATCGAGATGGCCGGACGCCGGCGCGAGCGGGACGGCATCAACTGCTCGGTCGCGGCGCTCATGAAGGACGCAGGGCTGACCAACGGCGCCTTCTGCACCCACTTCGCCTCGGAGGACGAGCTCGTCGCCACCGCTGTCGCCGACCCACTGCACGCGCTGAACGCGAACATCGTCGCGCACGGGGCACCCGGCCGCGACGGACTCGAACAGATCGTGCGGCGGCACCTGTCCACCCGGCACCGCAACAGCCCTGACAGCGGCTGCCCGTCCGCCGCCCCGCTCGACGAGACAGGGCGCCGCGCAGACCCCACCAAGCAGGCGTGCGCAGACGGCGTGCTCGTGGTCATCGACGGCATCGCCGCGCGCGGGCAACGTGTACGCGCAGGACTCGGCCCGTCCCGTCAGCCCCCGCGCCTGGCGCCCGACGATCCACGCTCGGCCCGCAGCAGAGCACTGAGCGCCTGCGCCATGACGGCCGGGACCCGCAGCCCTCCCGGGCCCTCGCCGACGCGCGACTCGCCGACGAGCTCCTCGAACAGGGCATCCGCAACGCCCTCGTCCTGCTGGGCATGGGCAACGCGCCCCACGAGGAGGGCCTCGACCTGCCGCACCCGTCCTCGCCCTCGCCCTCACGGCAGCAGCCGTTCCCCCGCAAGCACGGCCATCCGCGCCCGACGGCGCCTGCCGCCACCGACCGGCACAGCGCCTGACCCCACTGCTCGCCACCCCCGAGAGCAGGAGCCGAGCGGCGTCACGTGACGCCGCGAGCGCGCCGCCCGATCACTGACCCGACTCACCGACGGGCGCCGCATCCGCGACGAGACATGGCCCACGGGAGGAAGGTTCCTCTTGCGGGCCGCCAGCCGACCCCTTAGAATTATGAGCGTAATCTAAAGGTGGGGAGGCTGGTGCCAGGCCGGTTACGCCGGCGTTCGCCTGGCGCGCACCCGTCACCGGGGCTGCCGCCCCTGTCGGCAGCCCTGCCGAACAACCGTGAGGGCCTTCACCCGGATCCAGGCCGCGGGCAACGTCACCAACCCCTCCTGTTGAGGACGTGAAGGACCCCTGCCATCCGGTGACGAGACCGGCCTGACACCCCTACCAGAAGGACCCGGACATGAGCGCATCGCGAAATTCCTCGCCCTCCTCACGAACGTCGTACAAGTTCGCGCCGACGCGCTCCGTGCCCGTGGACGGGGTCGACTTCGTCCATCGGCAGCTCGGCCCCGAGGACGGCGTGCCGCTGATCCTCCTGATCCACATGGCCGGAAACCTGGACAACTGGGATCCGCGCGTCGTCGACGGACTCGCCGCACGACGCCGGGTGATCACCTTCGGAAACCGCGGGGTGGGCGGGTCGGGCGGCTCCACTCCCGGCACGATCGAGGCGATGGCCCACGACGCGGTGCGGTTCATCCGGGCCCTCGGCTTCGACCAGGTCGATCTGCTCGGCCTGTCGATGGGCGGCTTCATCGCACAGGTCATCGCGGCGGAGGAACCGCGCCTCGTCCGCAAGCTCATCCTCGCGGGCACCGGACCCGCCGGAGGGCCCGGCATCGACAAGGTCCCGGTGCTGGCCATCCAGGCCACGGTCAAGGGCGCCTTGACCCGCCAGGACCCACTGCTCTCCATCTTCTTCACCGACACCACAGACGGCCGGCAGGCCGGGCGCGCCCTGGTGGAACGGCTGAAGGAGCGCACGGACGATCGCGACAGGAACGTCTCGCCGTCGTCGCTGCGGGCCCAGCTGAAAGCCGTCAGACGATGGGGCCGCCAGACACCGTCGGACCTTTCGGCCATCCGCCAACCCGTCCTCGTGGCCAACGGTGAGAACGACCGGATGGTGCCCAGCCAGAACACGATCGACCTGGCCGCCCGTCTGCCCAACAGCGAACTCGTCCCTCTCTACCGTGACTCCGGACACGGGGGGATCTTCCAGTACCACGAGGACTTCGTCGCCAGGGCGCTCGGCTTCCTCGAGTCCTGAACCCGATCGGATGGCGCTGGAGCGGGCCTCCCCTGCGCCGGCGCGTCCCACGTGCACCGGGATTCGCTGCTCCACGCGTCATCGCCGTACGGATGTGAGTTCTGCGCGTCTTCCCGCCGCGCCCACGGGCGCAATCGAAACCGCGGGCCGAGTGATGTCCATCCACGGCACCGCACGACGGGCACCGGCCCCTCTCGGCTTCCGGGCCCGCCACATCAGCACCTACAGAAACGAGGCTCTCCGTGCGTGACCTCCCGTTCCAGTCAGCCGTGGACCAGTTGCGTGCGATGGCCTCGGGCGAGGTGTCGAGTGAGGAACTGCTCGAGGTCTATCTGAGCCGCATCGACACCCACAACCGGACGCTCAACGCGATCGTCACCCTCGACGTCGAACGGGCGCGGAGCGCGGCCAGGAAGGCCGACGCGAAGCGCGCGAGCGGGGCGGGACTCGGCCCGCTGCACGGTCTGCCCATCACGCTGAAGGACAGCTACGAGACCGCCGGCCTGCGGACCGTCTGCGGCCGGCCCCACCTCCGGGACCACGTGCCCGAACAGGACGCCGAGGCGGTACGACGGCTGCGGGCCGCGGGTGCGGTGATCATCGGCAAGACCAACATGCCCGCGGGGAACCAGGACGTCCAGGCGGACAACCCGGTCTTCGGACCGACGCTCAACCCGTGGAACACCGCACGCACGTCCGGAGGCTCCGCAGGGGGCGGCGCCGTGGCCACCGCCGCGGGGCTGACCGCTTTCGACTTCGGCTCGGAGATCGGCGGATCGACCCGGATCCCGGCACACTTCAACGGCCTCTACGGACACAAGGCGACCTGGCGGTCCATCCCGCTGATCGGCCACGTGCCGGGCGGCCCCGGTGTCGGGCGGTGGGGGGAGATCGACCTCGCCTGTGCGGGCGCCCAGGTGCGCGAGGCGCGCGACCTCGTCCCCGTTCTCCACGCCACGGTGGGACCGCCCGAGCGTGACGGCGGCTTCAGCTACACCCTCGCACCGCCCAGGGCGAGCGCACTGGACGGCTTCCGGGTCGCGGTGTGGCCCGAGGACCCCTCGTGCCCCGTCGACCACGACGTCGCCACGGCGATGGACGACGCCCTGGGCGCCCTCGAGGCGGTCGGCGCGAAGGTCGCGTTGCGGCCGCCCGGCCTCCCCGGTGACATGGCGACCAGTCATGACATCTTCCTGCGCCTGCTCTTCGGCGCGTTCACCTACGACCGATCCGGGCTGACAGCCGCCTCCAACACGGCCCTCCTCGCGCGTCTGGTCCAGCATCCGCGTGGAGAGGCGCTGTACGCCCTGCGAGGGACCTTCCAGTCCCACTACAGCTGGCTCCAGGCGGACGTGGCACGCCATGAGCTGCGCCAGCGGTGGACCGAGTTCTTCCGGGACTTCGATGTCCTCCTCATGCCGGTCACACCGACCACGGCACCGCCTCATCACAACAAGCCGATCGACCGATTCGGACGCCGAATTCAGGTCGACGAGCGGTCTCGCCCCTACTGGGACCAGGTCAAGTGGAGCGCCATCGCCAACGTGGCCGGCTCTCCGGCGACGACCGTCCCCGTGCGAACGGGCCGAGACGGTCTGCCCGTCGGGCTCCAGGCGATGGGTCCGAGCGGCGGTGACCTGACCACCATCAAGTTCGCCGAGCTGCTCGGCCGAGAGCTCGAGGGCTATCAGCCCCCTCCGGCCTTCATGTGACGCTCCGCCGACCCGCACCTCCGACGAACCGGACGCCAGGCAGCCGCCCTGCCTTGCGCCGACCCCACCCACCGAAGAAGGCCCCGATGACCACGCTGGACGCCCCCCTCACTCTCCCCAACGGCCAGATACTGCCCAACCGCCTGATGAAGTCGGCGCTCAGCGAGGCGCTGGGAAACAAGAACAACGCACCCGACGAGCGCCTGGGCCGCCTGTACTCCACTTGGAGCCGAGGCGGCTACGGCCTCATGATCACCGGCAACATCATGGTCGATCGCGCCCAGCTCGGTGAGCCGGGCAACATCGTCGTCGAGGACGAGCGTGATCTCGACGCGCTCTCGCGCTGGGCCAAGTCGGCCCAGGACTCGGGCGGTGCGGTCTGGGCGCAGCTCAACCACCCCGGCCGCCAGGCCAATCCCCTGGCACTCGGACACACGCCGGTGGCCCCCAGCCCGATCCCGACGAAACTGCCCGGAGCAACGACGCCGCGCGAACTGCGACCGGCCGAGATCGAGGACATCATCGAGCGCTTCGCCACGGCCGCGGCCGTGTGCGAGACAGCCGGCTTCGACGGCGTACAGGTGCAAGCAGCCCACGGGTATCTCATCTCGCAGTTCCTGTCACCGCTGTCGAACCGGCGCGACGACGACTGGGGCGGCGACCTCGAGCGGCGCATGCGTTTCGGCCTTGAGGTTATCCGCCGCATACGCGGCCGCGTCGGGCCCGGCTTCGCGGTGGGCGTCAAACTCAACTCGGCGGATTTCCAGCGGGGCGGATTCACCGAGGACGAGTCCCAGGCCGTGCTGGCCACGCTCACCCGCGAAGGCGTCGACCTCATCGAGGTCAGCGGCGGGAGTTACGAATCCATGGCCATGAGCGGCTCGGCGGCCCCGAGTACCAGGGCACGCGAGGCGTACTTCCTGGAATACGCCCGCACCGTTCGCCAGCTCGTGGGCGACATCCCACTCGCCGTCACAGGCGGATTCCGCACCCGTGATGCCATGCGGCAGGCCGTGCGGGCCGGCGAATGCGACGTGGTCGGCATCGGCCGGCCGACGATCACCACCCCGGACGCGGCCCGGCTCATCCTCGAAGGGCGGGCCGAGGCACTCACCGCGCACCAGGTGCGCTACGGCATGAGAACCCTGCTGGGCAAGATCACCGACCTCAAGGCCCTGGACGGGGTACTGGACATCAGCTGGCACACCGACCAGATACATCGCCTCGGCAACGGCCTGCGCCCCGATCTGAACCGCGGCAGCCTTGCCGCCACCCTCGCGATGGTGCGACGAAACGGCCGCACCTCGTTCCGCGCCAAGCGAGGCGGGTCGTGAACCGCTGCGGCTACAACGGTCGGAGCCCGCGCTGAGCCCCTCGGGGTTCAGGTGACAGGCCGCGGCGGCCGACGGAACATCTCGCCGTCGGCTCCGACAACGGCGCCCGCCTGTCGCCTGAGCCCCATTGAGACAGACGCGAACCCACCGGTCCGTGACGACGGTCGTGCCGCCTCCGTCGGAGCGGTCAGGGAGGAGACGTCGGCGGTCTACGCCGCCGACGTCTCCTCCAAGGTCAGCACGATCTTGCCGGTGGTGCGGCCGGTCTCGCCCAGGGCGTGGGCCCTGGCGGCCTCGGCGAGCGGGAACGTGGCCTCGATGTGGGCGCGCAGGGCGCCGGTCTCGACGAGGTCGGCGATGGCCTGCATGCCGGCGCGGTCGGCCTCGACGAGGAGGGCCTCGTAGCGGATGCCCCGCTCGGCGATGTCGGCCAGCTCGGCGGGGTCCACGGGCACCGGAAGGATCGAGACGAGGGTGCCGCCCCGGCGCAGAACGGCCACGGAGCGGGCGCGGGCGGCGGTGTCCCGCGAGATCGGGTCGAGGACGAAGTCGATGTCCTTGACGGCCTCGGTGAAGTCGACCGTGTGATAGTCGATGGCCTCGTCCACTCCCAGCGAACGCAGGAAGTCGTGCTTGGCGGCGCTGGCGGTGCCGATGACGTAGGCGCCGCGGGACTTGGCGATCTGGACGGCGAGATGGCCGACGCCGCCGGCGGCCGCGTGGATGAGGACGCGCTGCCCGGGCCGGACGTCGGCCGTGTCGACGAGTGCCTGGTAGGCGGTCAGGGCCGCGAGCGGCAGCGCGCCGGCCTGGACGTGGTCGATACCGGCGGGCTTGTGCACGAAGGCGCGGGCCGGGCCGGTCACGTACTCGGCGTGCGAGCCGACCCCGTGGGGATAGGGCAGCATCCCGAAGACCTCGTCGCCCGGCTTGAACAGGGTGACGCCGGTGCCGACGGCCTCGACGACCCCGGAGACGTCCCAACCCAGGATGAGGGGCAGCCCACTGACGGTCATGGGCTGGGCCCGGTTCCACCAGTCGGTCGGGTTGACGCCGGCCGCGCGGACGGCGATCAGGATCTCGCTCAACCCCGGCTGGGGCTTGGGAAGTTCGACTTCCTCGAGCACCTCGGGGGAACCGTGGGTGTCCTGGCGGATGGCGCGCATGGTGGGGGTATCGGGATTCGTCATGCGTCCACCCTCGCGGCCTGCCCCTGCCCCACGCCATGGCATGAATGCCAACTTTCAACGGGATCATGCCACGACGCGCTTCGGAAACCGGACCATCCACGGAGACGCGCCCAGCAGGTCGCCATCACCGTCACGGTCACGGTCACGGTCACGGTCACGGTCACGGTCACGGTCACGGTCACGGTCAACGGTTCGCTAGCATGGCGGAAATTCCACCTTCCGACGGGATCACGCCATGACATCCCCACACCGAGTCGTCGTCCTGGCCGTGGACGGGGTGTACCCCTTCGAACTGGGCATTCCCAGCCGGGTCTTCGGGGCCGCGGGCGGCCGCTACGAGGTGCTCACCTGCAGCGTCGACGGCCTGTCGGTACGCACCAACTCCGACTTCTCGATCACCGTCGAGCACGGTCCCGAGGCGCTGCGCACCGCCGACACCGTCGTCATCCCGCCCTTCGTCGCCCCGGACGTCACGGCGGAAGTGCCGCGGGCCATGGTCCAGGCGCTCGCGTCCGTGGCACCGGGCGCCCGCCTCGTATCGATCTGCACCGGCGCCTTCGTCCTCGCCGCCGCCGGGCTCCTCGACGGCCGGCCCGCCACCACTCACTGGATGGTCGCCGACCTCTTCCGCGCATGGTTCCCCCACGTCGCACTCGATCCGGACGTGCTGTTCATCGACGACGGAGATGTCCTGACCTCGGCCGGTGCCGCCTCCGGGCTCGACATCTGCCTGCACATCATCCGCAAGGACCACGGCAGCGAGGTCGCCAACCAGGTGGCCCGCATGTGCGTCGTCCCCCCGTGGCGCGAGGGAGGGCAGGCACAGTACATCCAGCACCCGGTACCCGCCGCCACGGCCAGCGGAACGGCCACCGCCCGCCAGTGGGCCCTGGAGAACCTGCACGAGTCCCTGACCCTGACCGACCTCGCCGAGCACTCCCACATGAGTCTGCGCACCTTCGCCCGCCGCTTCACCGAGGAGGTGGGCACGAGCCCCGGGCGCTGGCTGATCCAGCAGCGCGTGGAACGGGCACGGCACCTCCTGGAAACCACCGACCTGGCGGTCGACGACATCGCCGGCCAAGTCGGCTTCGCCGGCGGCACATCGCTCCGTGAACACCTGCATGCCGCCATCGGCGTCTCACCGCTCGCCTACCGGCGCACCTTCCGCGGCACCCTGTCCCCCGCCCACTGAGCGGTTCTTCCGTCCGCGGATCCTGGTGGCGGCTGCCACGTCAACGCGATGGATGGCGGCAAGCCCGCGGGCGGGGGCCAGCAGGATCCGGATCACGGTCACGTCCAGCAGGATGGTGAGGACCATGCCGACGCCGACGATCTTCAGTGGGACGACGCGCGAGGACGCCTGGCCGAGGAAGACCACGAGGCTGGAAGGGGAGACTCGCCGGGGCGGTCCGGTTGGGACAACCCGACGCGGATTCACCGGCTGAAGCGATCAGTCGTGCTGCTCGGCGTCCAGCAGTGCCAGGGCGTTGCGGATGCCCTGTTCGAGGAGTTCGTCGGCGAGCCGCCGGTCGGTCAGGGCGCGGGAGAGCTGCAGGGTCCCGGCGAGCATGCCGAGGAGGCCAAGTGCCCGCAGACGCGCCGAGGGCGGGTCGTGGGGTGCCAGGCGGGCGGCGAAGTCGTCGATGAGGATCAGCGCGCCGTCGGTGTAGGCCTGCCTGGTGGGATCCGTGGAGCGTGCGATCTCGTCGAGCAGGGCGGCGTTGGGGCAGCCGTCCTCGACGTCGTCGCGCTGCTCGATGGAGAAGTACCAGCGCACGACCTGTTCGAGTCCGGCACGGCCGGGCGCCGCCTGCGCGACGATGTTCGCGTGCTGTGCGCGCATCTGGTCGGCCACCGCGGTGGCGACGAGTTCTTCCTTGGACGAGAAGTAGGCGTAGAAGGTGCCGTGGGTCAGGCCCGCGTCCTTCATGAGCGTGGCGACTCCGGAGCCGTCCATGCCGTCGCGCTTGAGCCGGCGGCCGGCCGTCGTGATGATCCGCTGCCGAGTCTCCCGCTTGTGTTCTTTCGTGTATCGCACGATGTGTTCCCTCCGTCGCAGCCGGGGCCCTGAACCCCGGCTGCCGCTGGTCGGTCAATGTGCCGCGCCTGAGAGGAGGGCGGGGAAGTTGATCCTGGCGGTCTGCAGTTTCGCGTCGTGGGGCTCGGGGACCCCGCCGTCGGTGATGTACAGCCGGTCGCCGCGCACCGCGGTCGCGGACGGCGAGGCGAGACCGTCCGCGCTGCTCAGAACAGCCTTGTAGGTGCCGTTCGGGTAGATCACCACGACCCTGTCAGGACCGTTCCGTGAGGAGGAGCCGTTCTGCGCCGCGAACACCACATCGGACCAGGGGGTCAGGAAGCTGAGGTCGTCGATGTTGGGCAGGCCGCCGGTGATCTGTCGGATGGGGCCGGCCGTGCCGGTGACGGTGACCGGGATGCGCAGCAGGGTTCCCTTGTTGAAGTTGGTGGCCCACAGTGCGCCGTTGTGGAACCTGAGCCCGCTGGCGCCGATCGGCAGGGCTTCGGTCGGCACCGGCGCGAGAGCGGTGTCGGACAGCCACGGCCTCGCCGATCCGCCCGAGACCGGAGCGGACCAGATGACGCCCCTGAGGCTGTCCGCGATGTAGAGGGTGCGTCCGGCCGAGTCGATGGCGAGCCCGTTGGGGCCTGAGTCGGCAGGCAGGGCGGCGATGCGCTGCGGGGTGCCGGCCGCGAGCAGCTTGTACACGCCGTTCCGGTCCGCGTCGCCCGGGGCCCACAAGCTGTAGTAGACGGTGCCGTCACTGCCACGGGTGTTACCGCTGATCGCCTCCCCCACCTGCCCGGTGACGAGCACCGTGCGCTCCCCGGAGGCGGAGACACGCATCAACTGCGGCCCATGGGTGCGCTCGCACACCGCGCAGCTGCCGAGCATGGACAGGGTCACCGAGCCGTCGGGGTTGACGGTGATGTTCTCGGGGATCTCGCCGGCGGCGAAGTCGAACGTCGCCGCGGTCCGCACGTCGGTGACGATGGACCCGCGATACGAAGGTCCCGTGCCTGCCGACGCGGAGGGCGCCGACACCAGGACGGCCGCCGTCGTGGTGACCGCCAGAGCGATTCCGACGTTCCTCTTCAGGAAACGCCTCGCGCTGGATGCGCTGGATGCATTGGGCCGGACCGTGAGCTGGTGCCGCTCCTGCATGACTCTCCTTGGCAAAACACGAATGACTGAGGAATGGGCTTTCGGGAACATCCGCGGCATCGACTGCATGAACCGCATCGCCTGCATCGCCTGCATCGACCCCAACGAGGCTGCCGGACGGAATCAGCTCGGCAGGCCGGACCCGGATGTCAGCTGGGCAGGCGGTTGTTCTTGCGGATCTGCTTGTCGAACGTTCCGGCGGGCACGAGGCGGCGCGCCGTGGTGACGCGCGAGGCCAGCGGGCCGGCGGTGTAGCGCAGCTTCGGCTTCTTGTCGGTCGCCGCGGTGACGATCGTCCTGGCGACGACGGCCGGGTCGTCGCCGGCGTTCATCGCCTCCGCGATCACCTCGTCGAAGATCCGGCGCCGCTCCGCGTACAGGGGCAGCGGCGTGTCGGGCTGTGCGGCGTTGGTGTCGAAGCTGGTCTTGGTGTAGGCGGGCTGCACGAGCAGGACACGGACGCCGTGCTCGCGGACCTCGTGGTCCAGGGACTCGGAGTAGCCCTCGATGGCGTGCTTCGCGGCGACGTAGAGGGCCATGAAGGGCTGGGGAGCGATCCCCAGGACGGACGAGATGTTGATGACGCGTCCGCCGCCCTGGGCGCGCATGTGCGGCAGGACGGCCTTCGTCATCCGCATGACACCGAAGACGTTGATGTTGAAGACGTTCTGGGCCTGGGCGACGGAGTTCTCCTCGACGGCACCCGCCGAGCCGATGCCCGCGTTGTTGACCAGGACGTCTATACGCCCGAACCGGTCGATCACCTCGGCGACCGCGGCGGTGGCCGAGTCGTCACTGCCCACGTCGAGGTCGACGTACGTCACCCCGGCGGGCGGGGTGAGCCCGGACGTCCTGCGACCGGTTCCGACCACCTCGAAGCCCGCCGCGACGAAGGCGCGGGCCGCTTCCCTGCCGATCCCTGATGAGGCACCTGTCACGAGTGCCACCGGTCGGATTGCCGCCATCACGAACTCCCTGGATTGCATTACGCACCTATGCCTTACGGACGTATGTCTTACGTTCGTACGACCATATGTCGGTCGCCCGCCCGTGGCAAGTGGTCACACCCGGCGATCCCGGAGAGCCGGGGGAACGGGGGCGCGGTCCCGAGGGCCACGAGTGGGCGACCCAGCAGGGACGGAGACGGCCGGACGGAGACGGCCGGTGCTCGCATGACCCGCCGCATTCGGCGACGGCGCCCCCGGTGCCGTGCTCGCGCACCGCTTCGGATCTGGGCGTCCCAGAGCGGCAGGCCGAGCGAGCCCTGCCGCGCGGACGGTGCCGGTGGTGGAAGGCGGCCACGCCGGTCGTCGGTGCCGAACAGGCGGGAACTACCGCGAGCTTGGCTGCGCAGGCGGACCCTTCAGGCGTCGGCCACCGGTCGTGAGCGGAGCTTCGCAGCCGGTGCTCATCGGCTCTCCTGACGGGCGATGCCGAGGTAGTCGCCCAAGCGGAGTTCCACCTCTTCGTGGCCTTTCTCGGCAAGGAGCTTCTCGAACCGGGGCAGGAATGCCTGCACTCCCGGCCAGGTCAAGGAGCTGAGGAATTCCGCGTAGGCCGCTCGCAGGTCGGCGTCGGGCGGGAGCGTCGCCCTGTCGACCTGAGCCTTGGCGGCTGCCAGCGCCGTCTTGTCGAAGGACGCCAGCCGCTTCGCCACACCGTCCACGAAGCCGTCCAGCTCGGCGTCGGCGACGGTACGGGTCACCCATCCGTAGCGTTCCGCCGTGTCGGCGTCGTAGTCGTTGCTGCTGAGGATGGCTTCGAGTGCCCGATCCCGTCCGATGAGCCGGGGCAGGCGTTCCGTGCCCCCGCCGCCGGGAAGAATCCCGCCGCCGACCTCGGGCTGCCCGAACACCGCGTGCTCGCGGCTGGCGTAGCGCAGATCGCAGGCCAGGGCCAGTTCGTCCCCGCCGCCCCGGGTCCGTCCGCGGATGGACGCGATGCTGACGAACGGAGCTGTGGACAGCCGTACCACGAGATCGACCCACACCGGCGTCGCTTCCGGATCGGACGGCAGGAAGTCGGCAACCCGGTCGAGATCGAAGTGGTTGAAGAAGTAGCCGGGTGTACTGCTGGTGAAGACGGCCACGTGGACCTGCGGGTCCTCGCTCAGCTCCGTGACGACCTCGACCAGCCGGGACACGGTCTCCCCGACGATGAGATTCACCGGTGGATTCGAGAAGGTGATCTTGCGGATCCCTGGTGCCGACCGCTCCACGCTGATCGTGCCGGGTTGCGTCATCGTTCGCTCCCAAAGTGACCCTGACAAGTCGTCAGGGATGCGTGTTCATCGGGGCGCCCCGAACCGGCGGAGGCGATGCCCGGAACCAGGTCTCGCGGAGGCGTGACCATGTCCTGCTTCTCCTTCGGTCGCCGACGACGGGCAGCACAGCCTCGGTTTCGGGTCCGTGGCCGCCCTGGCTGCCGTGGCGACAGCGGCGTCCCCGGTCTCGGATCACCGTCGCCACGTCCTTCTCCTGCGGTGGGGCGCGAGTTCACTGATCACGCCCGACCCTACGAAGGACGCGAGGAAAACGGATCCGTCATCCTGTCCGTCATCCTGGCTGCCAGCCTGGCCGTCGAGATGTGACCTGGTCTCATTGACTCGGGTTGCCGGCGGTGGCTCCGGGCGGCCGCAGACGATTAAGCTTTCAAGCAAATGAACCTGTACGGACGGCGCCATGAGCAGGCAGCCCTCGACCGGATCCTCGACGGCGCCCGTCAGGGATGCGGATCGACCATGACGGTGTGGGGTGACCCCGGCATCGGTAAGACCGCGTTGCTGGAATACGCGGCCCGGTCCGCGGCGACGGACTTCACCGTGTTGCGATGCGGGGGCACTCGCCTTGAGTCGGGGCTGACGTTCGCCGCGTTGCACGAACTGCTGTGGCCGGTGACGGAGCGGATCAGCACGCTTCCGGAGCCGCAGGCCAACGCCCTGAACGGGGCGCTCGGCACCAGCAACGACGTGGCGGACCGGTTCCTGATCGGCGTGGCCGTCCTGACGCTCGTCGGCGAGCTGGCCAGAGAGCGGCCGGTGCTCATCGTCGCCGACGACACCCAATGGCTCGACGAGCCGTCCGCACAGTGCCTGGCCTTCACCGCGCGCCGGCTGCGCAACGAGCCCGTGGTCATGCTCCTCACCGGACACGACGACCCCGCCGAGGGCCTCTGGGAGAAACTGCCGGCGATGGAGGTCCGGGAACTGGGTGACGACGACGCCCGGCTCCTCGCCCGCGACTTCGCCCCGGACGCCGACGAGTCGGTCATCCGCCGTACGGTCCGCGCGGCAGCCGGAAATCCCCTCGCACTCCAGGAACTGACGACGTCCGCGAAGGCCGGCGACCTCTCGACGCACCCTCTCGCCGACGAGCAGATCGCCGTCGGGCCACGCCTGCGCCGCGCCTTCAGCGCCCGGATCGAGAAACTCTCCCCGCCTGCCCGCACCGCACTCCTTCTCGCGGCCGCCGACGACCGCAGCGACCGCAACACCATGCGCCAGGCCGGACTTGCGCTCGGCCTCGACGCAGTCGCCTGGGACGAGGCGATGCATTCGAGCCTGCTCACCACTCGCCCGGACGGACGCGTCAGCTTCCGCCACCAACTGATGGAGGCGGTGGTCTACGACGAGGCACCGCCCGCGGACCGCCAGGCCGTTCATCGCGCGCTCGCCTCCGTACTGACCGGTGAGAACGCCGACGAACTGCGCCCTTGGCACCTCGCGGCGGCCTGGGAAGCCGCCGGCCGACCCGACGAGGAAGTGGCACGGCTGCTGGAGGAATCGGCCATGCGGTCCTGGTCGCGCGGTGGCTGCGCCACCGCGGCCCGTGCCCTGCGGCGTGCGGCGAAGTTGTCCCCCTCGACGGACGACGCGGCCAGACGCCTGGCTCACGGAGCCAGGGCGGCCTGGGAAGCAGGCCACGTCGACGTGGCGCGGGGCATGCTGGAGCGGGCCGAAGGGCTTTCCTCACCGTCCACGGTCGCGGATCTCAGCGAGGGGTTGCGCGGGCTGATCGAGTTCGCGCACGGAAATGCGGAAACCGCCTGCCGTCAGCTGGCCCGGGACATGGAACGAGTGGCCGATCCCGGACAGGCGTTCAGGATCGGCAGCATGGCGCTGCGGGCGGCGTGGGCGGCTGGTCATGGAGCACTTCAGCGCGAGGCACTCCAGCGGCTGGAGCGGCGGCTCCCGCACGGGAACTTCCCGAACGCCGATCTGCTGCCGTCGCTGCGCGCATGGTGGACGGAGGAAGACGGCGGCGGCGCCGATGACCGCGACCAGGTCGCGGCCCCCGTTGCTGACATCCTCACCCGGCTCAGCGGCAGTTCCTGGCTCCTGATGCCACCGGCACCGCTGGCGGTGGCCTGGGGCATCGACTCCGCCCTTCAGGAGGCGCTGCGCCGCGAGACCGAGACACTGCGGCACACGGACCAGGTCACCGCCCTGACCCAGGCGCTGGCCCAGACCGTGGCGCTCGACACCGCGCAGGGCTCCTGGACCTCGGCCACGGCGAACGCCCTTGAGGGGATCCAAGTGGCCGAGGGGACCGGCGACGACCTCTTGGCGGCGCAGTTCCGCGCCACTCTCGGCTGGCTGGCAGCCGCGCGAGGCGATGAGCAGACCGTCGCCGACTTCGCCGCCCGGACCATCGAGGTGTGGCTGCCGCGTGGGATGCGCGTCTTCAGCGCCGGCGTGGAGTGGAACCTCGGTATGACGGCGCTCTTCGCCGGCCGGGCCGAGGAGGCGCTGGACCGCCTGGTCCGACTGACCGAGGACGGGCACCACGCCGCGCACCCCACCATCGCGCTGCTCGCCGCGGCGGACACCGCCGAGGCCGCCCTCCAGAGCGGGCAGCGGGCGACGGCCGAGGACCAGGCACGGATGCTGCGGCGGTGGGCCGAGCGGACCGGGGCGGCGTGGGCGATCTCCGCGACGCACCACGTCCAAGCCTTGCTGGCCGCCGGAGCGGGCGCCGAGAAGCAGTTCCGGCTAGCGCTGGAAGTTCCCGGAGCCCGCTCGCGGCCCTTCAACCACGCCCGCGCCCGCCTGCTGTACGGCGAGTGGCTGCGACGGGCAGGCCGCCGTGCCGATGCCCGCACTCAGCTCACCGAAGCCGCGGAGACCTTCCGCCGACTGGACGCGGCTCCCCTGCTCGCCCGCACGCGGGCCGAACAGGAACTCACCGGACAGCACCAGCGCCGCCAACCCGCTCCCGCCCGGGACGCCGCCGCCATCCTCACCCCGCAGGAGCTGCGCGTCGCACAGCTGGCCGCACAGGGGCTCACCAACCGGGAGATCGGGGCGCAGCTGCTGATCAGCCACCGCACGGTGGGGCATCACCTGGCCAACGTCTTCCCCAAACTCGGCATCGTCTCGCGCGCCGACCTGGCACGTATCGACTTCGCGGACGGGATGCATCTGACCGGCTGACCGGCCACTTCCGAGAAGGAGCAGGGAGTCCCGTCAGCTTCAGCTGACACGTCGGCGCGGCAATCGTGGGCCAACCGCAATGCCCTGGCCGTCGATCGAATCCGGCGCTTAGCGGCGAGTTGAACGACTTTCGCGGCACTGCTTTCGCTTTGGTCCCTCACCCGACCACCTGAACCTCGTCGACGAGCAGGTTCGCCCGTAGTGCGCCCTGGCGGGCCTCGGCGCGCGGCAGGGTCGCCAGAGCAAAGGTCCCTGACCAGATCGTCTCTGCATCGCGCTTCGGCCTCGGCCGCGGTCCGGTCACGCAGGAGCCGGAGCGCCTAGGTTTACTTTCTCATACTCAGCTACTAGCGTCGTGCCCATCACGTCGACCCGGCTGCCGCGGAGACCCCCGCCCGGCACTCGTCCGAGAAGGAGCACCACCATGGGAGTAAGCCCAGAGGCACACCAGTTCGCGGAGTTCCTCGCGACTGTGAGCGCGAAGTCGTCCACACCCGGGCTCGACCTGGCCGTCATCCGCGACATCGTCGACTCCAACCACAAGGCGTCGACCGAGCCGGAAGGCGTCACCTACGCCGAAGTGGACGCGGGCGGCGTCCCCGCCCTGTGGGCCATCCCCGAGGGCGCCGACCCCGACCGTGCTCTGCTCCACTTCCACTTCGGCGGATCCGTCACCGCCTCCATGCACTCCGACCGCAAGGCCGCCGGCCACATCGCGAAGGCGGCCGGCGCCCGCTCCCTCGTCGTGGACTTCCGCCTGGCGCCCGAACACCCCTACCCCGCGCAGCTCGACGACGCCGAGACCGCCTACCGCTGGCTGCTCACCCAGGGCTACCAGCCCCAGAACATCGGCAGCACCGGCCACTCGATCGGTGGCACCCTCGCGGTGATGCTGCCCCTGCGCCTGATCGCCAAGGGCGAGGCCACCCCCGGCGCGATCGTCAGCGTCTCCCCCTGGACCGACCTCACCCTCGGAAACCCGGCGGTGGACGCCAACGAGGACAACGACAAGATGCTCAGCCGCGCCACGCTGGAGCTCTTCCGGGGAGCCTGGCTGCAGGACCCCGCCGTGGACTTCACCGACCCGCAGATCAGCCTCGTGAACGCCGACCTGACCGGCCTGCCTCCCACGATCGTCTACTACGGCGAGTACGAGACCCTCGCCGACGACGGCGCCCAGCTCGGACGCCGCCTCGCGGACTTCAAGGTCACCACCGAGACCCACGCCATGCCCGAAGGGCAGCACTCGTTCGTCCTGGGCGCGGGCCGCGTACCCGAGGTGGACCAGGCCATCGGGCAGATGGGCCAGTGGCTCCGCGAGCACCTCGGCGCGTGAGCGGAGGCTGCGCCTGACGGCGGCCCGGCGGCGAGGCCGTCGGGTGCCCCGGTGCTGCACCACCGCCATGCCGGTGACCGGTCCCCCGGTCTCCGGCTTCCTGCTCGACCGTCCGGCCGGCGTGCGGTACTTGTGTCCGACACCGTTCCGCACGCAGCGACACCACCGTCCCTCGATGCCACAAAGGAGTGCGCGCGATGGAAACGTACGAGGATGTCTTCCGAGCCAGCACCGAAGACCCGGAGAGCTTCTGGCTGAAGGCGGCAGAGGCCATCGACTGGGACGTCTCTCCGCGACGCGCCCTGGACTCGTCCGGCGCACCTTTTTACCGCTGGTTTCCCGACGGGCGGCTCAACGTCTGTTTCAACGCGCTCGACCGGCACGTCGAGGCCGGCCGAGGCGAACAGCCCGCGCTCGTCTACGACTCCCCCGTGACCGACACCCGTCGCACCTACACGTACACGCAGCTGAGGAACGAGGTGGCGGTCTTCGCGGGGGCGCTCGCGCGGCTCGGCGTGGGACACGGCGACCGTGTCGTCATCTACATGCCGATGGTCCCCGAGGCCGCGATCGCGATGCTGGCCTGCGCACGGATCGGCGCGGTCCACTCGGTCGTCTTCGGCGGGTTCGCCCCCCGTGAACTCGCCCTGCGCATCGACGACGCGGCCCCCAAGGTGGTGGTCTCCGCCTCCTGCGGCATCGAGGGCAAGCGCGTCATCGCGTACAAGCCCCTGCTCGATCAGGCGATCGCACTCGCGGCCCACAAGCCCGAGAAGAGCGTGATCCTGCAACGCCCGCAGGAGCAGGCCGAGTTGGGGCCCGACGATCTCGACTGGGCGGATCTGGTCGCCGACGCGCCGCCGGCCGACTGCGTTCCCGTGCCCGCCACCGATCCTCTGTACATCCTCTACACGTCCGGAACGACCGGGAAACCCAAGGGAGTCGTGCGTGACTGCGGCGGCTACGCGGTCGCGCTCCAGTGGTCGATGGGCGCCGTCTACGACGTGGGCCCGGGCGAGACCATGTTCACCGGCTCCGACGTCGGCTGGGTCGTCGGGCACTCGTACATCGTCTACGGGCCCCTGCTGGCCGGCGCCACCACGGTCCTCTACGAGGGCAAGCCGGTCGGCACCCCCGACGCGGGCCAGTTCTGGCGCGTCGCCGCCGACCACCGGGTCAAGACCATGTTCACGGCGCCCACCGCGTTCCGGGCCATCCGCAAGGAGGACCCGAAGGGAACGCTCACCGCGACCACGACCTGAGCGGCCTGCGCCACCTGTTCCTCGCCGGTGAGCGCCTCGATCCCGAGACCTACCACTGGGCGAGCGCTCTGCTGGGCATCCCGGTGATCGACCACTGGTGGCAGACCGAGACCGGCTGGCCCATCGTCGCCAACCCGGTGGGCATCGAGGCCGCTCCCCTCAAGCCCGGGTCCCCCACCCGCCCGCTGCCGGGCTGGGACGTCCGCGTCCTCGACGCCTCGGGCGAGCCGGTACCCGCGGGCGTCGACGGCGCGATCGTGGTGAAGCTCCCTCTGCCGCCCGGCGCGCTCCCCACCCTCTGGAACGACGACGACCGCTTCGTCGCCTCCTACCTCTCCGCCTACGACGGGTATTACCTCACCGGCGACAGCGGCCACATCGACGACGACGGCTACGTCTTCGTCATGGGCCGCACCGACGACGTCATCAACGTCGCCGGACACCGGCTGTCCACCGGCAGCATGGAAGAGGCCCTGGCCGCCCACCCCGACGTCGCCGAATGCGCCGTCATCGGCGTCGCCGACGCACTCAAGGGACAGATCCCGCGCGGCTTCGTCGTCCTCAAGACGGGCAGCGACCGCGAACCGGACGAGGTCGAGGCCGAACTCGTCCAGCTCGTACGGACACGCATCGGCGCCGTCGCCTCCCTCAAGGACGTCACCGTCGTGGCCGCCCTGCCCAAGACCCGCTCGGGAAAGATCCTGCGCAAGACGATGCGCGGCATCGCCGACGGCCACGACGAACCCATCCCCTCCACCGTCGACGACCCCGACGTCATCGAGACCCTGCGCCCTGTCCTCCGCCGCGCCGATCACACCCCGTGAACGGCCGCCCCAGAGTCCGGGCCACAGCGTGCGCGTGCGGCAGGCGCTCGGCGGCGCGAGCCTGGCCCCGGCCGGTCACCACGGCCGCGCCGTACTCGACGCCGCCCAAGTGCAGCCGAGCACCACCACGGGTCAGAGCAACCCGCTCGACCGCGCCTTCATGATCACTTGGGCGCGGTTGCGGGCGCCGAGCTTGCGCATGACCTCACCCAGGTAGCTCTTGACGGTGTTGACCGACAGGTTCAGCTCGGCACCGATCTCGAGGTTGGTGTGACCGGCCGCGACGAGACGCAGGACGTCGTACTCGCGGGCGGTGACCGGTGAGACGGAGGCGGCGATGTGAGTGACCTGGTAGGTGCCGCTGCGGACGACGCTGCGAACGGCGTCCCGGACCGTCGTCCCGTTCGCGTCCTTCACGAGCAGCCCGCAGGCCCCTGCCGCGAGAGTGGAAGCGACAGAGGCGTGCTCCGGGAAGGCCGTGAACACCAGCACCCTGCTCTCGGGAGAAGTCCGTCGCAGGTCGACGACCACCTCCGCGGCGGGAGCATCCGGAAGGCGAAGGTCGAGGAGGACGACGTCCGGTCGCTCGACCGCGCAGACCCGCAGCCCCTCGGCCGCGGTGGCCGCGTATCCGACCACGGTCATGTCGCCGTGGTGCTGGAGCTGCGCGGTGACACCGTCCCGGACGACAGGGTGGTCGTCGATGACCACGATGCGAATGGGCCCGGCGCTCAGCATGGCAGTCGCGCCCGCCAGGCCGTGCCGCCGTCGCTGTCCGACTGGACCGTGAGCGAGCCCCCGAGACGGGCGAGGGCCTCAGCCGTGCTGGTCAGACCGAGCCCTGGCCGGTGATGCTCACCGAGCCCGACCCCGTCGTCGTGGACGGCCACGGTGATCGACGATCCGAACTGACCGACGGTGACCACGACCGCACTCGCCCGCGCGTGCTTCTCGACATTCAAAAGTGCCTCCCGCACGGCGGTCACCAAGGTCTCGGAGCGTGAGGAGGGCAGTTCCGGCGGAGTCTGGTCGACGACGACGAGTTCGGCGGGGATGCCGGTGCGGTCGGAGAAGGCCGAGCAGTCGGCGCGGAGCGCCACCCCCAGCGCGAGGGACGACGGCGAGGCGCGCAGCGTACGCAGCGACTCGCGCAGCGCGGTGCTCGCATCGGCGGCCTGTCGTCGCAGCCTCTCCAGCCTCTCTCGCAGTGCGCCGTCGCCCTCGGCGGTGTCGGCGAGATCCTGCACCCCGGATCCGATCGCGAACAGCAGGGCACCGACGCTGTCGTGCAGAGCCGCGGCGAGGCGTTCGCGCTCCTCGTGCACGGCGATCTCCCGCGCCAGTCTGGCCCGTTCCGCGACCGAGACGGCCAACGCGGCCTGGGCGGCGAGTGCGGAGACCCGATCGACGTCGCGGTCGCCGAAGGCACCGTCCACGCGTCGCCCCAGGGCGAGCACACCGATCGCCGACCCGTTGTGCAGCAGGGGCACGGCGAGCACGCGCCGCAGGCCCTCCGCCCGGATGTACGCGTCGAACGTATGGGTGATCTTGGAGCTGCGGAAGTAGTCGTCCACCCAGTCGGGCCCTCCGGCTCGGTGGACCTTGCCTGTCAGGCCGGCTCCCGGGGGGACCTCCAGGCCGCGCAACAGACCCGTCCGGTTGCCCACCACGTGTTCGAGGCGCAGTGTCCCGAACGCGGTGGGAGAAGCGGCCCAGACCGCCTCTCCCGGTCCCGCCATCGCCACGGCCGCCCTGCGCAGGGCCTCACCGCGGTCGAGGGCGGTGACCAACTCGGCGTACTGTCCCGCGAGGTCGGAGAGCGACTGGCCGGGCAGGTCGTGGTCGGACACCGGCGCCCTCACCGGTCGCTGCCGTACTTGATGAGTTCGCGCCGCATGATCTTGCCGGTCGAGGTCTTGGGCAGGTCGTCGACGAAGCGGATCAGGCGGGGCCGTTTGTAGGCGGCGAGGGATTCGCCCGCGAAGGCGATCAACTCCTCCTCGGTCGCCTCCGCGCCTTCGGCCAGGACGACGTAGGCGCAGGCCAGTTCGCCCTTGACGGCGTCGGGGACCGGTCCGGCGGCGACCATCGCGATCGCCGGATGTCCGGCCAGGACCCGTTCGATCTCGGCCGGGTAGACGTTGTACCCACCGGTGATGATCATGTCTTTGCGGCGGTCGACCACGAAGACGTGTCCGGTGTCGTTCATCGAGGCGATGTCCCCGGTGTGGAGCCAGCCGTCGGGTTCGATCACCTCCGCGGTGGCCTCGGGGTTGCCGTGGTAGCCGAGCATGACGAGCGGACCGCGGACCATCAGCTCGCCCGCCTCGCCCCGAGGCGCCTCCCTGGTGACGTCGGACAGGTCGGCGATGCGAACCTCGACCCCGGGCAGCGACACGCCCACCGAGCCCGGCACAGGCGGGGCGCGCACCGCGTGGGTCGTACCCAGGCCCGAGATCTCCGTCATCCCCCACAGCTCGATCAGCGGGGCGCCCGTGCGGTCCTGCCAGCGCTCGATGGTGGACACCGGCATGGTCTGGCCGCCCACGGTGCAGCGGGTGAGACCCGACAGGTCCGCCGACTCCAGCGCGGGGTCGGCCAGCATGGTCGCGTACATCGCCGGCACGCCCTCGAACATCGTCGCCCGGTGCTGCTCGACGAGCCGGAGCGCGTCGGTCGGCGCGAAGCGGTCCATCAGCACGACGGTGCCGCCGGCGAGGAAGGTCCCGTTGATCGCCACGTTGCCGTACACGTGCGCGGCGGGCAGCGCGGTGACCACGATGTCGCGTTCGGTACGGGCGTGCATGGTCGCCGTCAGCGCACAGTTCAGGGCCACCGCCCGATGGCTCTGCACCGCGCCCTTGGGGTATCCGGTGGTACCGGAGGTGTAGCCGATCGTGCACGGCGACGCGGGGTCGGGACCGAACATCGGGACAGGCCCCTCGGCTGTCGTCAGATCCGCGAAGGCGATCGCGCCCTCGGGCACGTCCTTCGCTTCTCCGAACGCGACGACAGTGGGGCGTGCGGGAAGCCGGTGGCACAGCGCGACCACCCCGGCGGCTTGCTCACAGCTGGTGAACACCGCCGCGGAGTCACAGTCACGCAGCACGAACGTCAGCTCTTCCGGCGTGAGCATGACGTTCACGGGATTGACGACCGCCCCGGCCTTGAGCACGCCGTGGTAGGAGACGATCCATTCCCACCGGTTCTGCGCGTACAACGAGATCCTGTCACCGGGGCGTACCCCGCGAGCGATCAGGGCCGCCGCGACGCGGTCGCTCTCCGCGTCGAGCTCGCGGAAGGTCAGCGTCCGCGTCGAGGTCACCAGCGCGGTCTTGTCCCCGAACCGCGTCGCGGCCTGAGGCAGGGTCGCCCCGGGCGACAGAACGTCGTACATGTGCGTTCCCCCCTGCTTCCTGTCAGGCCGGGACGACGGGCAGGACGATGCGGGACGGCCGGGCGGGGTCGTGGTAGATGTGCTGGCGGGCCACCCGGGCCGTGGTCGCGCTGTCCTCGGGTTCGCCGGTGTTGAGGTTGCGGTCCCAGCGGGGGAAGTTGCTGGAGGTGACCTGCACGCGTATGCGGTGCCCTGCGCGGAAGACGATGCTGGTCGACCACAGGTCCACGACGTGCTCGGCCGGCTCGCCCGGCGTCGCCGCGCGCACCCGCACGACGCCGTCGGTCACATTGCGGGAGACGCCGTGCTCGTCGACGTCGCACAGCCGTGCCACCCAGTCGGTCGAGGGCCCGTCCGTGGCGGCGAAGAGCACCACCCGCACGCGGCCTGTCACCTCGGTGTCCTCGGCGAGCGGCTCGGTGGTGAAGACGAGGACGTCCTCGCGCTCCTCCACGGCCGTCTGGTCGAGCGGTCCGGCACGGAAGTCGTCGGTCAGGAGCAGCGCGCCGCCGGTGGTGGGCACCGGGTTCATGGGGTCGTAGGTGAACTCCTCGGGCTGCTCGGCGGCGGACGGCGGCTCAGGGGTCAGGCGTCCATCGGCGCGGAGATGGAAGTCCCTCTCCACCGCCCGCGACAGGGGCCATTCCGTCTCCTCGCGCCATTGGTTGATCCCCATGACGAACAGCAGCACCGTGCCCGTGTCCAGCTCCAGTGGTTCGCCGTCGCCGATCGTGCGCCGGAACCAGTCGAACTGCATGTCGGTCAGGCGTCCGCGCATGCCCATGAAGTCGGAGTTGGCGGCGAACCCGAAGTTGACGTCGCCGACCACATTCCGCAAGTTGGTGTGCGTCCACGGGCCCACGACCAGCGTGGCCGACCGGCCCGCGCGGCGCATGGCGGTGAAGTTGTCGAGCGTGCCCTGGGTGAAGATGTCGAACCAGCCACCCACCTGGAAGGTGGGCAGGTCCACCTCGTCGTGCCGACCCGTGACCGTGCAGGACCGCGCCCACTCGGGCTCCCGCCGCGACCGCTCATAGCCCAGCTCGGGAAGATCGTGCCGGACGAACGCGGGGAACCGCCCCGCCGGCAGCTCCGCGTACCCGCCGCCCGCCAGACCGTCCAGGTCCTGTACGAGTCCGCTCACGCCGCTCACCAGCCCTTCCAGGTCGGTGGCGTGCCGGCGCATCAGCACGTCGGCGCCCATCATGAGGGTCCAGGGTGCGGTGATGCCGAGCTCGATCGCACCGCCGCGGGTCCACAGTCCGTCGTCCGGATCGGACCACGTGACCATCGGCGCGATCGCCTTCAGCTCCGGCGGCTTGGACAGCGCCGCCATCCACTGGGTGTGTCCGAAGTAGCTGGCGCCGACCATGCCGACGGAACCGTTGGAGCCGGGGAGGGCGGCAGCCCACCGTACGGTGTCGTAGCCGTCGCTCTCCTCGTGTGTCCACGGGTCCCACTCGCCCTCGGAGGCGAACCGGCCGCGGGTGTCCTGGATGACCACCATGAAGCCACGCCGAGCCGCCGCCAGAGGATCCAGAATGCTGGCCAGCAGGGGCATCTGCTTGCCGTACGGCAGCCGGGTCAGCAACACCGGCCACGGGCCCTCACCGGCGGGCCGGTACACGTCCGCGCGCAGCACGGTGCCGTCCCGCATCTCCACCGGGACATCGAACTGGATCCGGATCTCCGTCATGTGCTGCTCCTTTGCCTGCCACGACGCCTCTCCGCGACATCGTGGAGACGGCTGCCCTCGGGCACCACCCCCGAATGGGTGTGGTGCCCGCCTCCTCGGGCTGTCACGGGCAGAGTTCTGTGGGTCCGACGCGGCGTGGGGTGAAGCCGAGCCGCGCTCGCGCGGACGCCATGGCCGGCGATGACCTCAGGAGCCGGGCATCTCGCCGCAGCGCTTCCGCATCACCGGTGTCCTCTCTGGCCGGAGGGACGCGTGGGCCGGAGGGACGTGGGTCGGAGGGACGTGGGCGACGCTGCGCGGCGTCCAGGCTGCACGGTGTCCCAGGCCACCGGCGTGACGACCATGACCTCCACACTGCTCGGTCCCCTGCGCAGCGACGCTCGCTCCCTCCAGCGCATGTCCGACCAGTGGTGGCGGGGCGTACGGCTGCGCGACCTCGCCGCGCTCGTCGGGTACGAGCCGGGGGCGGCGCCCGACGTCCTGGTGGAATCCCTGCAGCGGCGCGGCGCCTTCCCTCACCCGGGCCGGCCTTCCCCGCTGAGCCGCATAGCCGAGCGAGACGGGTCGGACGGTGCGGCGCCGGCCGGGAGCTGCTGCACTCCATGTATGACCGACGATCGGACCGACCCCGCGGACGAGTTCCCGTTCCCCAGGAGTGAGCTGATCACTTTCGGCCACAGCACGGCGGACCGGGGAACGCTGGCAGAACTCCTTCGGGGAGCCGGCGTGGCCGCCGTCGTGGACGTCAGGACCGCTCCCGGCACGCGTCGCGACCCGAACCTGTCACGGCAACGGCTCGCCCAGTGGATGCCCGAAGAGGGCCTCGCCTACCGGTGGGAACCGCGGCTGGGCGGCTTTCGCAAACCGGCGCCGGACTCGCCCGACACGGTATGGCGCAATTCCTCCTTCCGCGGCTACGCCGCCCATACCCGCAGCCCGGAGTTCGTCACCGCCATGGATGCCCTCATGCACCAAGCGGTTCAGGAGCGCACCGCGGTGATGTGCAGCGAAGCGGTGTGGTGGCGATGCCACCGGCGCCTGATCGCCGACTTCGCCGTCCTGTCCGGTGGAATGCCCGTCCGCCACCTGATGCTCGACGGACGCCTCACAGAGCACCAACCGACGCCAGGGGTGCGCCTTCGCGATGACCGGCTTCTTGTGTACGACAACGCCGGCCAGACGCTCTCATGACGGCTCGCCTCGGCCACGAGGCGGGATACTCGGGCTGGTCGGGTCCTACATCGACAGCATGTGATGGTCCACTGGCGGCAGAAGTGTGCTGACACCTGGATCATGCTGCTCTTTCGTGGCTTCCACCGGTAGGTGGCCGGTCCCATGACGACCCAGCCGGCGTCGGTGGGCCTGACCCAGAAGCCCAATGCCACCTTGATTATCCGCGCGCGCTAGGTGATCTCAACGTCGATGAGTTGATCGGCCTCAGGGATCCTCCCGGCTCGGAGCAGGCTGACGTAGCGGCGAACGACCGCTTCGACGTCGGTATGGGCAGGGCGCTCCGTCCAGAGTTTCACCGCGAGATCACACGAGTCGGTGACACCGCTGAGCGGTTTGAGCCTCGCCATCGCACGCGGTGGGGCCAACGACGCCGTCTCCAGAGCCTCCTCGACCTCGTCACGATCGATCGGCAGCCCCACGAAGACGATCTCGAAGAACCACTCCGGTCCTCCAGCTGACCCCGGCGAACCACAGCGGTCAGAGCACCTAGCTGCTCGCCGGTCGACCGTTCGCCGGCGTCTCGGTTCGCCAGGCGAGGAGGATCGCGCGAAGCGCCTGTTCGGCGAGGTATCGGGCGCGATCGTTGCCGACGCTGCCGAGGTGACTGAGCGACGCGATGCCGTACAGAGTGCCCCAGAGGATCTCACAAGCCTGGTCGAAATCGGCCAGGACCACGTCGTGTGCAGCCGACCAGGTGGTGAGCAGCTCCTTGAGGACGTCGATGACCGGTTCCGCGACGCGTCGGCGTTCGTCCGCGTCGACCATCGGGTCGTTCATGACCTGGAAGAGGTGGGGGTGCTCGTCGGCGAACCGGACGTACTGCGACGCGATGCCTGTCATGCGCCGGTCCGTATCGGGCTCCTGCGCGGCTCGGCGGAACTCGCTCAGCATCAGGCGGTGACCGTGCGCGACCAACTCCAGTACGAGCGCGTCCTTGTTGGCGAAGTGCTGGTAGACGACGGGCGCGGAATATTCGACATCGGTGGCGATGCGCCGGATCGTCAGGGCCGCGACGCCCTCGGTCTCGAGAACGTGCAGCGCGGCCTCGATGATCCGCTCCCGGGTGTTCGCCCGTTCGCGGGCCCGTCTCGTGCTGGTCGACATGGTCCGTCACTTCGCTTCGATGGTGTCCTCGAACAGTAGTCACCGCCTTGACCGCGCCGACCACTCGCGTCATAGTTAACGCCGTTAGGAAATCTAACGACGTTAGGAAGCAGATCGAGGGGGTGCCGGAGAGCTGGGGCAATCAGGGCCGGTCGAACCCCGCCGTCAAGTCCTTCGCCGTCGGCCGCGACCACGGCGGCGACTACACGTACGGCGCGGTGTTCGTCGTCGAACATCTCGACGGGCTCTTCGCCTACCTGACGCACCCGACCACCCACCAGCCGACCACCTCGGACTGCACCTGGTCGAACGGCTGGAGATCTTCGACGTCGGTGACGACGAGGCTCCTGACCTGAACGCCAAGATCCAGGAACTGCACCGGCGCCGCAACGAGCTCAACCCGCAGATCGCCGGCATGCTCGCCGAGGTGCCCACCTCCACCGGCTCCGGCGTGGACGACTGACCGATACCCCGGAGAGGGAGAAACCGTCATGGCCAAGCACGTCATCATCGGTGCCGGTTCCATCGGCACCAACGTCGCTCGTCTGCTCGCCGAGCGCGGCGAGAGCGTCCGGATCGTCACCCGCAGCGGCACCGGCCCCGAGCACCCGCTGGTCGACCGGGTCGCCGCGGACGCGTCCGACCCGTCCCGCCTGACCGAGCTGTCCCGCGGGGCGGAAGTGATCTACCACTGCGCCAATCCACCCTCATACACGGTGTGGGAGCGCCTGTTGCCGCCCCTGCAGACGGCGGCCATCACCGCCGCCAAGGCGAACGACGCCGTGCTCGCGCTGACCGGCAGCCTTTACGCCTACGGTCCGCAGCCCGGTGGCTGGATGAACGAACACACCCCCATGGCCGCCACCGGGCACAAGGGTCGGCTGCGCAGACGCATGTGGGAACAGGCCCTCGCCGGGGGGATCCGCACCGTCGAGGTCCGCGGCTCCGACTACATCGGCAAGGACGCCAACGGCATCTACTCCCTGCTCATCAAGTCGGCCCTGCAGAAGGGGAAAGCGGCCTGGATCACCGGCCACCTGGACATGCCGCACACCTTCACCTTCAACGGCGACATGGCACAGGCCCTCATCACGCTCGCCTCGGAAGAACGCGCGTGGGGCCGGCCCTGGCACGTGCCGTCCGCGCCGGCCGTCACCATTCGTGAGCTGGCGCGGCGCTACGCCGTCGCGGCAGGCCGACCACCGGTCAAACTGATCCAGATACCGCGCTCCGTGACGCGTACGGCCGGGCTGATCGTGCCGATCGCCCGCGAGATGGCCGAGATGGACTACCAGTGGTACGCGCCGTTCCACATGGACGCGACGGAGACCGCCGAGACCTTCGGCCTGACCGCCACCGACCTCGACACCGCCGTCCGCAACGAGGTCAGCTGAACTCCCACCGCCACACCGGCACGTCGACGGCAGGTCCGCCTACACCGTGAACGTTCGTGGTCATGGCACTGGACGGACACCGGTCAGGCCGCGTCCGCGCAGGTGACGCAGGAATTGGGCCCGGAACACTTCGGTCTTCGCTGTCGCCGGCCATGACCCCGACGACTTCCCGGCCGCCGTCCTGGGTGACGGCTGTGGCGATGACGATCGCCTGGGGGACGATGCGGTGGTCGACGCGGGCCTTGACGTAGGTGGCGTCGAGGAACAGGTAGGGGAAGCGGATGTGGTCCAGTGGGCGGGTCCGGAAGGCGCCGAGCTGTTCGTCCAGGTCCGCGCGGATCCGGGAGACCTCGCTCGTGGATGTCCCGGTGTCGGAGCCGAGGGCTTTGACGAGGTCGTCGAGTGGTCACGGTCTTCTCGCGGTGTCCGTTGCGCCAGGTCGTGCGGGCGTCGGTGTGTTCGCCCCACTCAGCGCCGATCTGTGTGGTGGCCTCGGCCTCGATCAGTTCCTGCAGCAGCCGCTCGGCGACCTCGCGGACGAGTTCAAGACCATCGGCCGAACATAGTGATTCAAGCAGGCGAAGCAGGTCATTCTGGGTCAAGGCCACCGTGCGCCCCCTGGGGTTGAACTGCCCGTTCACTCCGGACAGTTGCACGGTGGCCTGACAGTTGAGCAGGGAGCCGTCACCGGCAGGCGACGCACCCGAGGGAGCGGAAACCCGCGCACTCGACCGCGGAGATCCCTGAAACCCCAAAGCGGAGATCCCTGAAACCCCAAAGTGGGACGCCATCGTGTGGCAGCCGGATCTGGCGAGGGTGGTTACTTCGACTCCAGTCGTCCCAGCGGGTGGGAGTCACCAGCGAGCGCCGCCTGCGCCGTTTCCCAGTCGGTGTGGTCGATGCCGGTGACGTGGCGGAGATAAGCGAGGGTGACTTGCCGGACCAGGGTGACGCGGCCGGGATGTTCGTCGGTGGTTTCTGCTGCCGCATAGCCCGCGATGCCGCCGAGGGAGTGCTGGCCGCCGTAGACCGTCAGCAGGCTCTTGCCGCTGGGGCTCAGGGTGTACGGATCGGTCGTCCAGGACGGTCCCCGGGTGGAGAGCGGGAGTTCGTCCTTGTCCCCGGCGACGACGAGTCCGGGCGCGGTGATGTGGGAGAAGTCCTGGCCGAGCAGCCAGGGAGCGCTCTCGAGGGCGAAGGGGGTCAATTCATCGCCGCCCTTGCCGGCGGTGGCCAGCTGGACGCTGGCCATGACCCGGCGGTCGGACATGTCCTGCGCGATGCCTGTCGTCGGGTCCATGACACGCAGGCCCACGAGGACACCCGCGGTCTGACCGCCGAAGGAATGCCCCGCCGCGACGATGCGGCCGCGGTCCACCCGGCCGACCAGTGCGGGTACCGACGCCTCCAGGTGATCGAGTTCGTCGAGAATCTGCTTCATGTCTTGCACGCGGTAGCGCCACATGTGGGGCTTGCGGGGATCGTCAGCGGGGATACCGAAGCGTTTGGAGTCGAGGTGCGTGGCCTGGATCACCACGAAACCATGGGACGCCCAGTGGTCGACCAGCGGCGCGTAGCCATCCAGATGCGAACCGAATCCGTGCGCGAACAGCACGATCGGCAGATTCGTACCAGTGACCGGTGCGGAAACGCGTACGGGCAGGTCCTCGCCGCGATACGGCGCGGGAAGCACGACCGGCCTGACCGACACAGTCGGGGTGAACGGGGGGTCCGAGAGGCCGGTCATCTGGCTCGCGGTCATTCTCGCGTACTCCTTCGTTCGGGCCTTCGTACGCCAGGAGACGAACCGGGAGAGCCCCGTGGTGAGGCGCACGTCGGTTACGGTAAAACCTGACGTTGACGTCAGAGGAAAGTCGCATGACGGAAGTCGCACAGGAGACGAGATGCGCGTCGGAGAACTCGCCGGCCGGACCGGCGTCAGTGTCCGGGCCTTGCGCTACTACGAGGAGCAGAACCTGCTCAGCGCCGAGCGCAGTCCCAGCGGCCAGCGCCACTACCCCGAGAGCGCGGTCGACCGGGTCCAGCTCATCCAGCAGCTGTACGCCGCCGGGCTGTCCAGCAAGACCATCGCCGAGCTCCTGCCGTGCGTCATCGACGGCCGTGCCACACCCGCCCTGCTCGAGCGGCTGGCGACGGAGCGCGGTCATGTCGACCAGCGCATCACCGATCTCCTGCACGCCCGGGACCGACTCGACTCGGTCATCACCGCCGCCACCAGCAACATGCTCACGGGCATGTCCTGCCGACGGAAGTCCGAGTCCACGTCCAGCGCTGACGGACGATGAGGGGCGTCGATTCGGCCGCGAGTCGTGCGTCGGCGCGACGGACGTCCCCGCGGGGCCGTCCGCGCAGGCGGCAGCCCGCGATGCGTCCTGCCAAGGCGGGTTATACGCGGACCCCTGCGTATCCTCGGGCTGCGGGCTCCGGCGCCTTGATCCCCTACACCACCTCGCGGGACGCCATCCGTCCTCACCGAGGCGGCACCGGGCAGACGACGGCTGAGTCACGTCTACGGCGCCCTCTTCCTCCTCGCCGTGCCGCTGTGGCCGCTGGGCCTGGTCGTCGACGGAACGCGGTGCGGACTGCTGCGCCGCGACGCCCTCGTCCTGCCGCTGATCAGCCGTCTCGCCGACATCGACGCCCACTGGTCCGAAGCCCTCCTCAACGGGCGCTGGTGGTACGGAGATCGCCGCTCTCGTCGTACCGGTTGGGCCGCCCGGCTGCTGGAACATCAGAGGGCGGCCGTGCGGGCGGGCGGGTGTGCGGGCGTGCGAGGTGAGGCATGAACATGGATCGTTCGGGTAGACGGGACGATGCCTGAAGGAGGAAGGGCCGTCACACCTGGGGAGGTCGAAGCGGCCCTTCCTCATGGCCAGGCACCACCGCGGGTCGGGCCGTGCCGCTGACGAGCCGCCAGGTGAACCGCGGGCCGGCCAGCTGAGCACGAACACGTCGCCGGATCTCCGTAGCTGAACGCATCCACGCGTGCCCAGGCGCCGCTCGTCAGCTATGGATCCGAAACTCGAAAGGTTTCTTGCGAGGACGCAGCGGACGTGAGGGCCGTCGAAGTAGCCGCGCACGATGTGCGGCTGGCGCCGGGAGCCGGTGGACGAACTGCGGGTCTCGGCGGCGAGCTGGGCTCGATTCTGGGCCGTCCTGCTCGACGGCTCGCTTGTCGTCCACGCGCTGGAAGACAGGCCCCCAGCGGCACAGGTACTGGCCCACGCCCTGCTCGGTCAGCCGGAGCCGGTACTACGTCGCAACAGATCCCCATGCAGCGCGCGTCCACATCTGCCGACCAGCCCGGATCACCGGGCCGGTGATCCTGTGTCGTACGACCTGCCGGATCGCTGCCGCTCGACCGCAGCGAGGGTCTGGTGCTCTCCGAGGCACCGTCCACGCGGCTGGACCGCGAGCGCTTCGTGCCCGCCTGCCAGCCACTTCGCCCACCAGTTGCCCACCGCCTGCAGCGAAGCCCGGAACACCGTACGCTACCTACCAACTCCCTGGCGGGAACACACTCGTTACATGTCGAGTCTCAGACAGCTGGCAGGACCGACCCGCCACCGCAGCGGGGCCCGGTGGTGGAGCCGGGCGGCAACGCCCTGCGCGCGGCGCGGGCGGCCGCGACCCGGCCGGGCGAGACCGCCGCCGGAGACGGCGAAGCCGTCGCCAGTGAGGCGGGGGCGGAGGGGGTGGAGACCGACGACTCGAGGTGCCGGACCCCTTCGGCTGGTGGCACGACATGGTCGACCACGAGGTCATGCCGGTGTCGATCCGGAGTCCCCACGCAGACCGCTTTCAGGGCTAAGTTCGCCGCCCGCCGGGTGGAGTCCGTCGGGCTCCCGTACAGCCAGGTCGCGGCCTTCGACTTCTCCCCCATGGCCGCCCGGCGCTCCCCGGCCCATATCCGCCGTCAGGACCCCGAGCATCACTTCCTGGTGCTGGTCCGGGAGGGCGCGGTCCGGCTGGAGCAGAAGCGCGGCGTCGCCTGCCTCGGCCCCGGCGGCATGGCGCTGTTCTCCACCTCGCATCCGCTGACCTGCGACTTCCTGGACAAGGGCGGCCCTCTCCGGCTGACCCTCCTTCGGCTCCCCCGCGCTGTCCTCCCACTACCCGACGGTCGCGCCGACCGCATGCTGGCTGAGCCGCTCCCCGACAGTTCCGGCTCCGGCACCCTTCTGGGCCCGTATCCGCCTGATCGGTTCCTCCTTCTCAGCGCAGTTGCTCAGCGAGTCCGACGATGATGCCCTCCGGGCCGCGGACGTAGCAGAGGAGATAGCTGTTTTCGAACCGGGCGATCTCGCCCACGAGTTCAGCGCCGTGCGGACGCAAGCGGGCAACGGTGTCCTCGATGTCGTCGACGGCGAACATGACGCGGTGCGTGCCCAGAACGTTGTGCGGCCGGTTGCGCGGCCCGGCGCTGATCGCTTCAGGACTGCGGTACTTCGCCAGCTCGAGCCGGCTGTGACCGTCCAGGGTCCGGACCATCGCGATGTCACAGCGAACACCGTCGAGTCCGGTGCACTGGTCGGCGAAGAGGCCCTCGACCTGCCCCCTGCCCTCCAGTTCCATACCGAGCTCCAGAAAGAACGCGATGGCGGCGTCCAGGTCCTCGACGACGATACCGACGTTGTCCATCCGCTGAATCGCCATGCTGATTTCTCCCTCTTCCTCGCGCGGCCGGGTGATGGCCGGTGGTGGCCGGTGATGCACCTGGGACGGAGCCGGTGGCGCCTTCTCGACATCCTCAGACCGCCGACTCCGAAATATTCGCCGACACGCACCCGACCCGGCCTCTCCCCCGCCGGCGTCCCCCACCTGACACCCCGACCCCCGCTTGACCTGAGTCGACTCCGGGATCGCCCCTGTGCGAGAGCCCAAGAAGCTGGATGATCCCCCGCCTTCAGAGAGGGGAGGAAGTCAAGCATGATGACGGCATGAACCACAGCGACCCGCGCTTCCACGTCATCGTGCTGTCGAACTTCGCGAAGGGCTTCGACAAGTACGCGTTCGCCTACGGTAAGGCGGGGATTCCGGAGAGCACCTATCCGGACCGGTTCCACCTGTTGACCCGTGCGGAGCTGGACATCGGCATAGGCAAGGCGCGACGCCTGCTGGATCGTCTGGCCATTCCGGGCGACCGGCTGCTGGTGCTGGAGACCTTGGTGGACCCCGACACGCTGGTGCCCAACGTGTCGACCGGCCTCGGCATGGAACTGCACGAGGCGCGCATCCGGTTGTCAGCCGTGCACGAACTCGACCAAGGGGCGGATGAGTTCACGCTGCGTCCGACAACCGTGGAGGATGCGATGGCGGCCTCCCTGCACCTGCACGGTTCGGCACTGCGCAGCTACGCCGCCACGCGACCGCGCTCGGTCTCGTTCCTGCCGGTCGCCTCCGCCTGCCAGGCACGCTGTTCGTTCTGCTTCTCCTCGGCTTCGATCTCCAGCGACCAGGCACCGGCACGGGTCCCGTGGGGCGCGGTCGCGCACTGGCTGGAGCGCGCCCGTGCGGCGGGGGCGGAGCGTGCGGTGATCACCGGCGGCGGGGAACCCACGCTCATACCGTTCGAACAGCAGCTGCGGCTGGTGTCGGCCTGCTCGGCGGCCTTCCCGAAGGTCGTCCTCATCACCAACGCGCACACCACGGCGAAGGGGCGGCACGCCGACCGGGCCGACCGCCTCGCAGCCCTGGGCGCCGCGGGCCTGAGCGTACTGGCAGTCTCTCGGCACCATCAGGACGACGCCGTCAACGAGCGCCTGATGATGCTGCGCACGCCGGTGAGCTCGGTGATCGACACCTGGCGCGTGGAACGTGATCGCTGGCCGGGGCTGCGGATGAGACTGATATGCGTGCTCCAGCACGGCGGCGTCGCCGACGCGGCCGATGTCGGCGACTACCTCTCGTGGGCCGCGGCTCTGGGTGTCGAGGAGGTCTGCTTCAAGGAGCTCTACGTATCCACCAGCACGGAGTCGCTCTACTTCGACCGCACGGCCAACCTCTGGAGCCGAGAGCACCAGGTTTCGCTGTCCGTCGTCACCGGATTCGCCGAGCGGCACGGCTTCGCACTGGCGGACCGCCTGCCCTGGGGCGCGCCGGTCTACCACGGCGGCTGGGGCGGCCGGCCGATGCGGATCGCCGCCTACACCGAACCCAGCCTGCTCTGGGAACGCACCAACGGGATCGCACGCAGCTGGAACGTCATGGCCGACGGACGCTGTTACGCCTCCCTGGAGGACCGGGCCAGCGAGATCGTGGCGGAAGGCGCGGCGGCATGAGGTTCGAGGAGTTCCAGGAATTCCGGCAGCGGCAACTCAGTGCTGCTCCGACGCTTCTGGACGCCGCCGAGACCAATGTGTACCGGGCGCTTGCTCCGACACGACCGGAACCGCCCACCGAGATCGGTACGGTGCACCGGTGCGATCTCGCGCGAGCATGGCTGCGGCGTTTCGAGCTGCCGGAAGAGTGGTCCGGCCGCGCCATGGTCAGTCGAGGGGTCCGGCACGGGCTCGGGGTGGTGTTCGAGTGGCTGCGCGCCGTGCAAGCGCGGGTGTGGCTGCCCGGCGACGTGTACCCGGTGTACTTCGAGCTGGCCCGTGCCGCGGGCCTGGCGCCCGCGTCCTACCCGACGCTGCCGGCGCCGGTCCTGCCGAGGTCACCGATCGACCACCACCGGCCCGAGTACCTGCTGCTCGCCAACCCCAGCAAGCCGCTCGGCCGCTACCTGTCCGATGACGAGTGCGCCGCGGTGATCGCGTGGTTGCGAGCATCACCGTGCCGCCGCGTGCTGATCGACAGCGTCTACGACCTGGGAGCCCCTTTCGCCCCCGGCACACGGCGACTGCTGGACACCGGTCGTGCGGTCCTGCTGCACTCGGTCACCAAGGGATGGCTGTGGCCCCGCACGTTCGGTGTGGTCCTCCTGGGGCCGACGCAGACCGAACTGGCCGAAGCCTTCCGGGCTGATCCACCGACGCCGGCACAGCTGGGGTTCGCCGACCGCCTGCTGACCGAGCACAGTGACGTCCCCCGGCACGTCGTCGGCGAACTGACCGCACGGGCTGAGCGACTGTTCGAACGGTTGCCGGACGACGTCCTCAAGGCCATTTCCACGGCGAGCCGGGCTTGTCCCGGCAACTACTTCTTCCCCGCCGAAGTCCCGGCGGAGACACTCCAGCGCGAGTACGGCGTGCTCGCCATGCCGGTGAGCGTGTTCGGGGTGAGCACCTGGCCCGGCTCCGTCCTGACCAGCCTCGCCGACGCTTTCGCCCCCGCGCAGACGGGCACACGAGGCCACTGAAGGGCCTGGCCGCCCACAGTGCACTCGGTCCCTGCCCACATCCGCACTCGATCCTGCCCACACGTGCGTCCGGCATCGCGAGCGTGGGGTACCGGGCGCAGCAGGAACCCCACGCCGCGTGCTGACATCCGGGGGATCAGGCACCGCTCCGTTCGGACGACGGGACCTGCTCCCCCGCTTCCTCACCGCCGTCCGGGGAGTCGGTGCCCGACACCCCCAGGGTCATGCGTGCTCTCGCGGGTCTTCCTGAAGGGCCGCCCGGTGCTCCCGCCCCTCGGACGCGAGCGGCTCCGCCGGGCGGCCCTTCAGTTCCCGCTCTCTGGCAGCCAAGGCCCTCGCCAGCATCTTCGCCCGGTAGGGGTTCGAGGTTCCAAGGGCCTTCGCCACCTCCACGGCCTCGTCCAACAGGGCCAACCGTCGCTCAGGCAGTTCCCTCACGAGAGGAGACGCGCTCGCCTCCACCAGGACGTACGCCAGCTTCGACCCGTACGTCTCCGGCTCGACCTGTGTCAGAAGCCGGTAGATCCACAGCCCTTCGGCACCACGCACCACGCGCCGGTTGGCACTCAGCAGTCTGACCCTCGCCAGCTCGACCATGCCCTGATCCATCGATCCCCTTCGTCAGGCCCCCTCCGGCCCGTGCACGTCACACGATGAGACAGCACGGCGACCGCGCCGACAGCCGAGAACGGCTGTCGGCACGTGGGCCGGAGTGGGGATGACGACGAGTCTGACGCGCGGCCTCGACTGCCACAAGAACAAACGGACGTGCGCTGCGTCCTACCGAAAACCACCTCCGAACAGGCATGATGGACCTGACACTCACTCAAGGCCCCTCTTCGGGGGCCTGCGTGCGCGCTACTCGAGGCGGCGGACGAAAACGTCGCTGGTCTCGTTGGTGTCCCCCGGCACGAGGTCGTTCTCCGGCGAGCCGAAAGCCACCGTGCGCCCGAAAGCGTCAACGACGGGCGACGAGCGCTGGGCCATGTCGCTCTGCCCTCCGTCCCGCGTGACGTTCAGCCGCTGCACCTCGCCCGTGACCAGATCACGCAGGAACGCGTCGGCATCGCCGTTCGTGTCGCCCGGCACCAGATTGTCGGCGGACGAGGTGAAGACCACCCGCCGGTTGTCGGCACTGAGCGCAGGGCCGCGTTGGTTGACTTGGCCCGCCGAGTGGTCGTTCGGCTCCGACCCGTCGTGGGCGAGGGTGAGGCGCCGGGTGGCTCCGGTGCTCAGGTCCTTGGCGAAGACATCGCGCTTGTCGTTGGTGTCATCCGGCACGATCCCCTCCCACTCGCTGGCGTAGAGGGCGTAGCGCCCGTCCGGGCTCAGCCCGATGTCGCCTCGGACGGCCACGGGCACGCCATCGCGGGTGTGTGCCGCCTGGACGGTCCGCCCGCTTCGGGTGTCGCGCACGTAGAAGAGGAACGCCTGGGGTCTTCTGGCCTCGGAGCCCTCCGGCGGGGCCCCCTCCTCGTCGCCTCCGTCGAGCAAGAACTGGGTACGGAAGGCGATCCGGGTACCGTCCGCGCTGATCGCCGCGCCTTCCGAGAAACCGGCCGTCTGCGATTCGTCGTCGGCCACACTGATCCGCTCGACGGTCTTCTTCCACCGGTCGCGGACGAAGACGTCCCCCCGGCCGTTGGTGTCCCCCTCGACCAGATCGCTCCTGCTGGAAGTGAAGGCCACGTAACGGCCGTTGGCGCTGATGGACGGCTCATACGTCTGCGCCCAGGCGGTCCCGGCCTCCAGCAGCAGCTCGGTCCGCCCTGTCAGGCGATCGTGGACGAAGACGTCCTGGGCGTCAGGCGTGTCGCCGGGCGCCAGGTTGTCGGCGTAGGAACTGAAGGCGACGTAACGCCCGTTCGCGCTCAGCGAGTACGTGGTGGTTTCGTTGTCGGCCTGGGTGCCGTCGCCGGCCACGTTGACCCGCTCGATCGTGCCGGTCCGCAGATCCTTCACGAAGATGTCGGAAAACCCGTTGCTGTCACCGGCCACAAGATTGGTCGCCGAAGAATCGAAAGCGATATATCTCCCGTTTGCGCTGATCCCGCCAGCGTCGGAGAAATCGTTGGCCTGGGCCCCCTCAGCCGTGACACTGACCCGCTCCGTCCGGGGCCGGTGTCCCTCACCGGACGCCGCCGCCCCGGTCGCAGGCAGCACGGCCACACAACTGCCGACAAGGACCGCCCACACCGCGGTCCGTCGCACATCACGCATCGCTCCCCCTCCACAAGCCCCTCGGCCCCTGGGCGAACAGGCCGGACACAGCCAATAGCGGGGGCAGGCCGCGGGCAACAGGGCGGGAGGGCAAACCAGCCGTTCTCATCCGGTCGACCAACGGTGCGAGAGGAAGCGGTCGTTGAGGACCGTGGCCGATCGTGGGCATCCTTCGTTCCATCTGGGCGACACGGTCGTAGGATCGGGACGTGACGATCAAGGAAGACGGTGCGTGCACGCCTTCATCCTGGACACCGTGGTCGCCCAGCACTTCCGCTCGACCGGAGTCGGACTGATCGCCCTCTAGGACTGTCGGTGAGGTGCGCGGCGGGAGGGAACCGATGTGCCGGACGGCGCGATCGCCGCACGCACCAGGCGCAGGAAGAGGTCTTGGTGCTCTCGCCTGAGCGCTGGGTCCGTGCTTGTCTCCTTCAGTCCGTCCGCGACCGCGAGGAGGAGACGCGCGATGTCCTCGGCGGTTGTGTCGGCGTTCGAGAACTGGACCTCTCCCGCCGCCGCAGCCGCGTCCAGCGCGGAGGCCAGCCGGGCCGCCAGGGCGGTATGGGCTTCGCTGACGATGTCCCCCGTGATGGTGAGACCGGCGTCGAGCAGTTCCCCGCCGTGCACGCCCGATGAGATCTGCGCCATCAGCCCCCCGAAGTAGACGTCCATCGCGGCGTCGATCCGCGACAGAACGTCGCCCTGCCCCGCGAGGGACTCGTCCACCTGACCGAGTGCTCTGGAGTGCGCCCTTCGGGCCCCTGCCCGGAAGAGGTCTTCCTTGGTGGAGAAGTGAAGGTAGAGCGCTGCCCGGGACATCCCGGCAGCGCGGGCGATGTCCTGCATGGTGGTTTTGGCGTACCCGTACCGACTGAAGACGGTCAGTGCGGTGTCAAGGATGTGCTCGTTCCGGTTGGCTGCCACGGCGGCACGTTAACAAGCTGGACAGATTGAGTCCAGCTAGACAGATGATGTTAAGTTGTCTAGAAGAGCGGGGTCACGCGCATTCCCGCTCCCGGAACCCCAGGAAGTGACACCTCATGACACAGACAGCCGACGCCCCGGCCACCGACCCGATCGCGGAACAGATCCGCGAGGTCGAGCGAGCCCGGCTCCGCGCGCTGGTTGCGGGTGATGTCGCCGCCGGGGCCGATCTGCACGCACCGGACTTCCAACTCGTCACCCCGGTCGGTGCGGTGCTGTCCAAGGACGAATACCTCACCGCCATCGCGACCGGACACATCGACTATGTCGTCTGGGAGCCCGGGGCCATCGACGTCCGCGTCTACGGCAACGCCGCCGTCATCCGCTACCAGGCCACGCTCGAAGTGCTGTTCGCGGGCCATGCGGTCCCTCGCGCTACGTACTGGCACACCGACAGCTACGAGAACATCGACGGCCACTGGCGAGCGGTGTGGTCCCAAGCGACGGAAATCAGGCAGAACCCCGTACTTCTGCCCGAACGCGGTCACGACCTTACGAGGGAACCCGACACGAACCAGTGATGCGCTCCCTTCGGCGACGAAGACCTCTCCGGCCCGAACCCAAGTACCCACGAACAGGCCCGCCACGCCGCTCCGTCAGGTGAGAACCGCGCACGTCGCTCCCGCGACGTGCGCGCATCCCCGTGACCGTGCGCGGTCGGACGTCACCGGTCGCGAGCGGGAGCGATGCGTGTGAAACTCGATGCTCGGGCGTCCTCCACCGGCGGTGCGCATCCAGCCATCGTCACGAGTCGCTGTGGAGGACCACGCCGGGGCTCCCTCGCCTCCGGCGTTTTCACCGCCTGTCCTGCGCGGCGCGACCCGCCAGGGGTGCCACCACAGCGTCGTGGTGGCGGCTCCCGCGAGTCCCCGCGCCCGGCCGCTCATCCCCGTGAGCCCCAGAAGCGGTGCGCCGCGATGCTCGGCGCGCGCCGGGAAGCTCCACGCCTCGCCGCAAACGAGGGGAGATCGCCATGACCACCGCCTTCGCAGCGAACTGGCAGCACGCCGTCGTCACCGGCGGCGCGGGTTTCGTCGGTTCCCACCTGTGTACGGCACTGCTGGATTCGGGTGTGGACGTCACCTGCGTCGACGACCTCAGTACCGGCCGGCTCGACAACGTCGCCGCGCTCCGGGGCCGCCCCGGGTTCACCATGCTGGAAGCCGACGTCTCGGAGGGCATCCCGGTCGAGCGGCCACCCGACCTGGTCCTGCACTTCGCGTCCCCGGCATCGCCCGCCGACTATCTCCGGCTGCCCCTGCACACCATGGACACCGGCAGCCTCGGCACGCGTCACGCCCTGGAACTCGCCCACGCCTCCGGCGCCCGCTTTCTCCTCGCCTCCACCTCGGAGGTGTACGGAGACCCGCAGCAGAACCCGCAGAACGAACGCTACTGGGGCCATGTGAACCCCGTCGGACCCCGCAGTGTGTACGACGAGGCCAAGCGGTTCGGCGAGGCGCTGACCACCGCCCACGCCGGCACCAAGGGCACCGACACCGGCATCGTGCGCCTGTTCAACACCTACGGCCCACGCATGCGCGGGCATGACGGGCGCGCCGTACCGACGTTCGTCCGGCAGGCACTCGCCGGTGAGCCCCTCACGGTCACCGGGGACGGGCGGCAGACGCGCTCGCTCTGCTACGTCGACGACACCGTGCGCGGTGTGCTCGCGGCGGCGGCCCACGGCATGCGCGGCCCCGTGAACATCGGCAACCCGGGCGAGATCACCATGCTCGACCTGGCCCGCCTGGTCATCATCCTCACCGGGTCGGACTCCGAGATCCGTTTCATCGAACGTCCCACCGACGACCCGGCGTTGCGCTGTCCGGACATCACCCTGGCCCAGGACAAGCTCGGCTGGGAACCCCGGGTGGCACCCGAGGACGGGCTGCGCCGCACGATCGCGTGGTTCCGCGCCGAGGCGGAGCACACGGCGGCGCCCCCGCCTCGCTGACCCGCGCCCGAACACTCGGCGGCGGCCGTCCCGTAGGCCCTTCGCACGCCCCGCACCGGCGCACCCCTCGCCGAAAGGTTCCGTCCCTTATGCGCATTCTCGGAATCAACGCGCTGTTCCATGACCCTGCCGCCGCGCTCGTGATCGACGGCCACACCGTCGCCGCCGGGGAGGAGGAGCGGTTCTCCCGGCGGAAACACGGGAAGCGGCCGGTGCCGTTCGCCGCCTGGGAGCTGCCGGAGAAGGCCGCCGCCTGGTGTCTGACCCGGGCCGGTCTGCGCCCCCAGGACCTCGACGCGGTCACCTACTCCTACGATCCGCGACTCGCCCGGCCCGCCCGGGACCTGGGCCTCGACGACCCGTGGGACCACCTGCGGCAGACGTACGCGCGCGAGGCCGCGGGCTTCCTCGAGGCGGCCCTGCCCGGACTGGACCCCGGCATCGTCCGCTTCGTACCGCACCACATGGCCCACGCCGCGTCGGGCGCGTTCGCCGCGCCGGACGCGGGGGACTCCTCCGTGCTGGTGCTGGACGGCCGCGGCGAACGCGCCTCGCACCTGGCCGCGCGCCGCGTCGGCAACCGGCTGGAACCCCTGTACGCGCAGGAACTGCCCCATTCCCTCGGGCTGGTGTACGAGGAGCTGACCGAGCACCTGGGATTTTTGCGCTCCTCCGACGAGTTCAAGGTGATGGCCCTCGCCTCCCACGGCACCCCACGGATGCTGTCCGAGCTGCGCCGCCATGTGCACCCCACCGGCGACGGCGGGTTCCGCGCCACGGGCGTGCCCTGGCACGAACTGTGCGCGCCCCGAGGGCCGGACGAGCCGTGGACGCGGGCGCACGCCGATGTCGCGGCCAGTGCCCAGGCAGTCCTCGAGGAGACCCTCCTGGACCTCGTGCGCTGGCTGCACGGGAGGACCCACGACAGCATGCTGACCCTCGCCGGAGGCGTCGCCCTCAACTGTGTCGCCAACTCCCGGATCGCCCGCGAGGGCCCCTTCTCCCGGGTATGGGTGCAGCCGGCCGCCGGTGACGCGGGGACGGCGCTGGGCGGCGCGCTGCTGCTCGCCGCGGCCGAGGGCGAGGAGCCGGAGCCCATGCCGGGCGCGGACCTCGGCCGGGACTGGTCCGACGCCGAACTCGGGGCCTGGCTGAAGACGGCGGGCGTGCCCTTCGAGCGGCCGGCGGACATCGCCGTGACCGTGGCCCGGTCGCTGGCGGACAACGACATCGTCGCCTGGTTCCAGGGCCGCTCCGAGTACGGGCCGAGGGCGCTCGGCCACCGCTCCCTGCTCGCCCACCCCGGTCACGCGGGCAATCTGGAACGGCTCAACGACGTCAAGGGCCGCGAGCAGTTCCGGCCGGTAGCGCCGATGGTCCTCGCCGACCGGGCCGGGGAGATCTTCGACGGCCCACTGCCCAGCCCGTACATGCTGTTCGTGCATGACGTGGCTCCTCCGTGGCGTGAGCGGATCCCCGCCGTCGTACACGTCGACGGCACGGCCCGCATCCAGACCGTGGACGCCGGCCGGGAACCTCTGGTGGCCCGCATGCTCGGCACGTTCGAGGAGCTGACCGGACTGCCCGTGGTGGTCAACACCAGCCTGAACACGGCGGGCCGGCCCATGGTGGACGATCCCCGGGACGCGTTGGAGTGCTTCGGCTCCTCCCCCGTCGACCTGCTGGCGATCGGCCCGTACGCGGTGCGGCGGCAGGGCCTCTTCGGCACCGGGGACGAGGGAGCGGCGCGATGAGCGACTTCGTACGGCAGTGGCGCGCGCGTCCCGCGAACCGGACGGGGTCCGGTGGTGGAGGCAGCGCGTACGCGGTGGTCGTCCCGACGCTCGGGCGTCCCGGTCTGCGGGTGTGTCTGCGCGCCCTGGCCCGGGCCGAGGGACCCATGCCGGTCCGGGTGGTCGTCGTCGACGACCGCCCCGAGCCGGGCGGCGCGCCGCTCGACCTGGAGGTTCCCCCGTCCCTGCGGGACATCACGACCGTGGTGAAGGGACGCGCCGCGGGGCCGGCCGCCGCGCGCAACACCGGATGGCGGGCGGCCGGCCGGGTGCCCTGGATCGTCTTCCTCGACGACGACGTGGTGCCGGGACCGTCCTGGGCGGACGATCTCGCCCTGGACCTGGCCGCCGCGCCGGCGGACAGCGCGGGGGTCACGGCCCGGATCGAGGTACCGCTTCCGGCGGGACGGCGGCCCACGGACTGGGAGCGCAACACGGCCGGCCTCGCCACGGCCCGGTGGATCACCGCCGACATGGCGTACCGGAGGGAGGCGCTGGAGGCCGTCGACGGCTTCGACGAGCGCTTCCGGCGGGCCTTCCGGGAGGACGCGGACCTGGCACTGCGTGTGCTGGGCACCGGCTGGACGCTGACCGCCGGGCAGCGCCGTACCCAGCACCCGGTGCGTCCGGTGGACCGCTGGATCTCCGTGCGGCTGCAGGCGGGCAACGCCGACGACGTGCTGATGACCCGTCGGCACGGCCGGGACTGGTGGGACCGGGCGGGGGCGCCACGGGGGCGTCTGCCCGGACATCTGGCGGTGACGGCGCTCGCCGGGGCCTCGCTGGTGTGTGCCGTCCTCGGCCGGCCGCGCGCCGCCGCGCTGTGCGCCGCGGGGTGGCTGGCCGGCACGGCCGAGTTCGCGCTGGCCCGGATCACGCCGGGGCCGCGTACCCGGGACGAGATCGCCGCCATGGCGTTGACCAGCCTGGTCATCCCGCCCGCCGCCACCTGGCACCGGCTGCGCGGCCGGCTGGCGCACCGGGCGACGGAGCCGTTCCGGCCGGCCGCGCCCCCGGTCGGCCTGGCCCGCGAGGAGGAGGTGCTGTCATGACCGGCGTCCCGGCGCGCGGTGCGGTGCCCTGGCTCTTCGGCTCCGCTGCCCAGCGGGACACGCCCCGGCCGACGGCACGGGCAGCCGGGCCCGTGCTCCCGGAGGCCGTCCTCTTCGACCGGGACGGCACCCTGGTGGCCGACGTGCCCTACAACGGCGACCCCGAGCGGGTGGAGCCGATGCCCTCGGCGCGGGAGGCCGTCGCGGCCGTGCGCGCGCGGGGTGTCCCCGTCGGCGTCGTCAGCAACCAGTCGGGGGTCGCCCGGGGGCTGCTGACCTACCGGCAGGTGGACGCCGTACGGCGGCGGGTGGAGGACCTGCTCGGGCCGTTCGAGGTGTGGGCGGTGTGCCCGCACGGGCCGGACGACGGGTGCCGGTGCCGCAAGCCCGCCCCGGGTCTGGTGCTCGCTGCCTGCGACCGGCTCGGAGTACGGGCCCGGCACACCGTCGTCATCGGGGACATCGGCACCGACCTGGCCGCCGCCCGTGCCGCGGGCGCGCGAGGGGTGCTGGTGCCGACCCCGGTGACCCGGCCTGCGGAGATCGCCGACGCCGACCGCGTGGCCGACGACCTGCTGGGGGCGGTGCGGCTGGTGCTCGGCCCGGAGCCCGTCGGCGAGGGGTCCGACGTGGTGACCGCCGGAGGCCGGCGATGAGTACGGCCACGCCCCTCCCCCGCACCCTCGTCGTGCGCCTCGACAGCGCCGGCGACGTGCTGCTGGCCGGTCCCGCCGTCCGCGCGGTGGCCGCGGGCTCCTCCCACACCGCGCTGCTGTGCGGCCCTCAGGGTGTGTCGGCGGGGCGCCTGTTGCCGGGTGTGGACGAGGTGATCGAGTACGACGCCCCCTGGGTGGGTCTGGAGCCGCCGGCGGTGTCGCGGGCGGTGACGGACCGGTTGCTCCAGGAGCTGTCGGTCCGGCGCTTCGACCGCGCGCTGATCCTCGTGTCCTACCACCAGAGCCCGTTGCCGGTCGCGCTGTTGCTGAAGCTGGCCGGGGTCGGCAGGACCGCCGCGGACAGCGAGGACTACCCGGGCGCCCTGCTCGATCTGCGCCACCACCGGCTGCCCCACCGTCACGAGGTCCTGGCCGCCCTGGACCTGGCGCGCGACGCGGGGTTCACGCTGCCTCCCGGCGACGACGGGACGCTGCGGGTGAAGCCACCGCCGGACACCACGCACCTGACCGGCCCCGGACCGTACGTCGTGCTCCACCCGGGGGCCGCGGTGCCGGCCCGCGCGTGGAGCCCCGCCCGTGCGGCACGGGCCGCCGCCGCCCTGACCGCCGCGGGCCACCGGGTGGTGGTGACCGGCGGCCGCGGCGAGCGGGACCTCACCTCGCGCGTGGCGGGTGGGCACGCGCTGGACCTGGGCGGGGCCACCGATCTGGAGCAGCTGGCCGGGGTTCTGGCCGGGGCACGCGTGGTGGTGGCCGGCAACACCGGGCCGACCCATCTCGCCGCCGCGGTGGGCACCCCCGTCGTCTGTCTGTTCGCGCCGGTGGTGCCGGCCGAGCGCTGGGGCCCGTACGGCGTGCCGCACGTCCTGCTCGGGGACCAGGACGCCGCGTGCGCCGGGAGCCGGGCACGGCGGTGTCCGACGGCCGGGCACCCCTGCCTCGACGGGATCGGCGACCGGCAGGTCCTCACGGCCGTCGCCGCACTCGACGGCCTGCCCGTTCACCCCACCGCCCGGACCGCCCGCCCCGAGGCGTGGGGCCCCACCGCGGGCCCGGCGTACGGGCCGGGCCGGGGCCTCGCGACGGAACGAGGAGCGACCCTATGAACATCCTGCTGTGGCATGTGCACGGCTCCTGGACCACGGCCTTCGTGCAGGGCCCGCACACCTACCTCGTTCCGGTCACGCCGGACCGCGGGCCGGACGGCCTCGGTCGGGCCCGTACGTTCTCCTGGCCGGCCTCGGTGCGCGAGGTGACGCCCGAGGAACTGCGGGAGGAACCGGTGGACCTGGTGATCCTGCAGAGGCCGCACGAACTGGAGCTCGCCGAGCGCTGGCTGGGTGGGCGCCGTCCCGGACGGGACGTACCCGCCGTCCATCTGGAGCACAACGCCCCGGACGGCGACGTACCGAACACCCGGCACCCGTTCGCCGACCGCGACGACCTGACGCTCGTTCACGTCACCCACTTCAACCGGCTGTTCTGGGACTGCGGCTCCACCCGCACCGAGGTGATCGAGCACGGCATCGTCGACCCGGGCCATCAGTACACCGGCCGGCTCGCCCGCGCGGCCGTCGTGGTCAACGAGCCGGTTCGGCGCGGTCGTCATACCGGCACCGACCTGTTGCCCGCCTTCGCCGACGCCGTGCCCCTGGACGTGTTCGGCATGCGCACCGAGGGCCTCGCCGCGCATCTCGGCCTGCCCGAGGATCGCTGTCGCGGCGCCGACCTGCCCCAACGCGAGCTGCACGCCGCGCTGGCCGAGCGCCGGCTGTATCTGCACCCGGTGCGCTGGACCTCTCTCGGGCTCTCCCTGCTGGAGGCGATGCATCTGGGCATGCCGGTGGTGGCCCTCGCCACCACCGAGGCCGTCGAGGCGGTCCCGCCGGGCGCGGGCACCCTGTCCACCCGGCCCGAGGTGCTGGCCCGGGCCGCACGGAACTATCTGGAGGACCCCGGGGCGGCGGCCGCCGACGGTGCGCGCGCCCGGCAGGCGGCCCTCGAACGCTACGGGCTCAAGCGCTTCCTGGACGACTGGGAGCGTGTGATGAAGGAGGCGCGCTCATGAACGCGGTCCCCACCCCCTTGCGGCTCGGCGGTGCCGGCGGCGGTCCGCGCCCCCGGTCGATCGCGCTGGTCTCGGAGCACGCGAGCCCCCTCGCCGTCCTCGGCGGGGTGGACGCGGGCGGGCAGAACGTCCATGTCGCCGCGCTCGCCGGCACCCTCGCCGACCGAGGTCACGAGGTGACCGTGTACACCCGCCGCGACGCGCCGGACCTGCCGGAGCGGGTGCGCATGCGGGCCGGGGTGGTGGTGCACCATGTGCCCGCCGGCCCGCCGGAGCAGGTTCCCAAGGACGAACTCCTGCCGTACATGGGCCACTTCGGACGCCATCTCCTCCGTGTGTGGCAGGAGCGGCCGCCCGACGTGGTGCACTCGCACTTCTGGATGTCGGGTGTCGCCTCCCTGCCCGCCACCCGCGCGCTGGGGCTCCCGCTGGTGCACACGTACCACGCGCTGGGCACGGTGAAGCGACGCCACCAGCGGCTCGCCGACACCAGCCCACCGCCACGCATCGCGCTGGAGCGGGACGTGGGTCTCGGCTGCGACCGGATCGTCGCCACCTGCCGCGACGAGGTCGACGAACTCGCCCGCATGGGCGTGCCGGCGAGCCAGGTCACGATCGTGCCCTGCGGGGTGGACACCGACCTGTTCACCCCGCGCGGCCCCGCCATGGAGCCCGGTCCCCTCCCCCATCGGATCCTGCAGCTGGGGCGGCTGGTCCCGCGCAAGGGCGCGGCCGTCGCCGTCGCCGCCCTCGCCCTGCTGCCCGACGTCGAACTCGTCGTGGCCGGCGGTCCCCCGGTGGACCGCATCGACGACGACCCCGAGGTGCGCAGGCTGCGCGCCCTCGCCGCCGAGGCCGGGGTGGCACACCGGGTCCGCTTCACCGGCGGGGTGCCCAGCCGGCAGGTGCCGCCGCTGCTGCGCGGCGCCGACGTGGTGGTGTGTCCCGCGGACTACGAGCCGTTCGGCATCGTCCCGCTGGAGGCGATGGCCTGCGGCAGGCCGGTGGTCGCCAGCGCGGTGGGCGGGCAGCTCGACACCGTCGCCGACCCGGGCACCGGGCGGCTGGTGCCGCCGCGCGACCCCGAGGCGCTCGCCGAGGCTGTGGGCGAACTCCTCGCCGACCCCGCGGCCCGCGCGGCCTGCGGGGCGACCGGCCGTCGTCGGGTGCTGCGCCGCTACTGCTGGGACCGTGTCGCCGCGGCGACCGAGGCGGCGTACGAGGAGGTCGTCGACGCGCGTCCCGCCATGACCGGCGTGGTCTGACCGACCCGGCAGCAGCCCTGCGCCGGCCACGGCACGAGATCGCGAATCCCCGAGGTCCGAAGGAGGTGCGGGTCCGGCCGCCGTCCCCGTGACGCGGCGCACCCGATCGCCATGGCAGAAACCCCGATGACCCCCGTACTGGATGCCGCGGATCTGCACTGCCGGTCCCTGGAACAGGCGCTCGGCCGGCTCCGTGGCCATGGCCTCGGCCGGATCGCGGAGTGGGGCGGCCTGCTCGCCGACGTCCTGACGACCGGCGGCAGACTGCTGGCCGCGGGCAACGGTGGCAGCGCCGCCCAGGCCCAGCACCTGACCGCCGAGCTGGTGGGCCGGTACCGGCAGGAGCGGCCGGCGTACTCGGCGATCGCCCTGCACGCGGAGACGTCCAGCGTGACCGCCATCGGCAACGACTACGGCTTCGACCACGTCTTCGCCCGGCAGGTCTCCGCCCACGGCCGCCCCGGCGATCTGCTGCTGCTTCTGTCGACGTCGGGCCGCAGCGCCAACCTGATCACCGCGGCCGTCACGGGCCGCCGGGCGGGCCTGCGGGTCTGGGCGATGACCGGGCCCTCGCCCAACCCGCTGGCCGACGCCGCCGACGAGACGCTGGCCATCGACGCCGCCAGCACGGCGACCGTCCAGGAGGCCCATCTGGTCGCCGTGCATCTGTTGTGCGAGTCCTTCGACGCCGCCCTCGCCGAGCCGCCCCTCGGGTCCGCCCTCGGCGCCGGGGCCGGTCGTTCGGTGCCGGTCCGCGGGAGGGTGTCATGACCGGGGCCGGGCCGCTCGTGGTCGTCGGGGACACCCTGCTCGACGAGGACATCGAGGGCACGGCCACGCGGCTGTCCCCGGACGCGCCCGCTCCCGTCGTGGACGTCACCGGCAGGCGGCGACGCCCGGGCGGCGCCGGACTCGCCGCCGCGCTGGCGGCCGAGGGCGGCCGGGACGTGCTCCTGGTGACGGCACTGGGCGACGACGAGGCCGGTGACCTCGTGCGCCGTGCGCTGCGCGGCCGGGTCCGGCTCGTCGAACTTCCCCTGGACGGCACGCTCCCGGTGAAGACACGGGTGCTCGCGGGCGGCCGCCCCGTCGTCCGGATGGACCGGGGCGGCGGTACACCCGGCACACCGGACGCGGCCGTGCGGGAGGCGCTGGAGGAGGCCGTCGCGGTCCTCGTCGCCGACTACGGCCGGCACACGGCGGACGCCGTACGCGACGACCTGGCGGCGATCGCCCCCCGCACGCCGGTGGTGTGGGATCCGCACCCCAGGGGCGGCGCTCCCGTGCCCGGCGCGCGGCTCGTCACGCCGAACGCGGCCGAGACACGGATCCTGTGCCCCGGCGTGGCGCCGACCGTGCGTCGGCACGCGGCGGAAGCCCTCGTACGGACGCCTGCCCCGCCCGAGGGTGAGGACGCGTCGCTGCGCGCCTACGCGGAACGGGGCACCGCGCTGGCCGACCGCTGGCGTGCGGCGGGGGTGGCCGTGACGCTGGGCGAGCGGGGCGCACTGCTGACCAGGTCCGGCGGCGGTACGCCGATGCTGGTCCCGGCGCCCTACCGGGCCGTGGGCGACCCCTGCGGTGCGGGCGACTGCTTCGCGGCCGCGACGGCCGCGGCGCTCGCGGACGGAGCGCTCCCGGAGGAGGCGGTCCAGCGGGCGGTCGCCGAGGCCGCCGCGTTCGTCTCGGCGGGCGGCGCGGGGAACCCAGCCCTGTGGAGCGCGCAGCGGGCCGCCGAACCGGTGGACGAGCCGGGGGCCGACGCGTTCGCACTGGTGGAGCGGGTGCGGGCGCGCGGCGGCACGGTGGTGGCCACCGGCGGCTGCTTCGACCTGCTGCACGCCGGCCATGTGGGCCTGCTGGAGAGCGCCCGGCGCATCGGCGACTGCCTGATCGTGTGCCTCAACTCGGACGCGTCCCTCGCCCGCCGCAAGGGCCCGGGGCGGCCGCTCACCCCCCAGGCCGACCGTGCCCGGGTGCTCGCGGCCCTCGGCAGCGTCGACGCGGTCGTGGTCTTCGAGGAGGACACACCGGAGGCGCTGCTGCGACGGCTGCGGCCCGACGTGTGGGTCAAGGGCGGCGACTACGCCGTCCAGGATCTCCCCGAGGCAAGGGTGCTGCGTGCTTGGGGCGGCCAGGCGGTCGTCCTGCCGTATCTCGACGGCCGCTCGACCACCCTGCTGGCCCGCCGGGCGGCGCGGGCCGCCGTACGGCCCGCCCCCACGAAGGGCCGGGGACGGTGACCGTGACCCGCCGCGCCCACCGGTCGGGGGCACTCGTATGAAGGTCGGTCCAGCGTCTGGCGAGGGCGCGGAGGGGTGCCCCCGGCTGCTCGTGCTCCGGGCGCTGGGGCTCGGTGACCTGCTCACCGCCGTACCCGCGTTGCGGGCTCTGCGCCGGCACCTGCCCGGCCACGAGCTCGTGCTCGCCGCGCCCGCCCGGCTGGCGGCGGCGACGGCGGCGACCGGCCTGGTGGACCGGCTGCTGCCGACGTCCGCCCCCGGGCGCGCGGTGCCGACGCGGCTGGACTGGGCCGGATCCCCGCCCGACCTCGCGGTCGATCTGCACGGCACCGGCCCGCCGAGCCATCTGCTGCTCCAGCGGCTGGACCCAGGGCAGCTCTACGCGTACGCACACCCGGGGACACCCGATGTCCCCGGCCCGGTCTGGCGGGACGACGAGCACGAGCGGGAGCGCTGGTGTCGCCTGCTCGGCTGGTACGGCGTCGCGGCGGACCCCGAGGACCTGCGCGTACCGCCGCCGACGACCCCCTCCCCGGCACCCGGCGCGGTCGTCGTCCACCCCGGTGCCGACGCCGGGGCGCGTCGCTGGCCCGGGGAACGGTTCGCGGCCGTGGCCCGGGAACTGCGCCGGCAGGGGCTGGACGTGGTGGTGACCGCGGGTGCCGGGGAGGAGGGAGCCGCCCGGGCGGTGGCCGCGGCGGCGGGGCTGCCGCAGGACGCCGTGCTGGGCGGCGCGGACGGCGATCTGCCCTTCGACCGGCTGGCGGCACTCGTCGCCGGGGCCCGCTGCGTGGTCGTGGGCGACACCGGACCGGCACATCTGGCCACCGCGCTGGGCACACCGTCGGTCGTCCTGTTCGGCCCCGTCGCACCCCGCCTGTGGGGGCCGCCCGCCCATCCCCGGCACCGGGTGCTGTGGCACCCGGAGGGCGACGACTCGGCCCGCCCCGGCGACGCCCATGGCAGGTCGCCCGACGAACGACTGCTCCGCATCACGGTCGAGGAGGTCCTCGACGCTGTGGGCGCCCTGCTGACGCGTGAGCCAGGCCGCGAGGCACCGGTCGGCGACGCCCGGTGCCTCGCCCCGGGCGGCTTCCGGTGAGGCGCGCGCCGCGCCGCCGGACACGGGTCGCCGGCGCTGTACCCGGCCGTGTCATGCCCCGGCCGACCCAGCCGCGGGTACGCATCGGATGGGCCGGCCGGGTCGCCACCGGGGGCGGGCTCAGGCTGCGGCGCTCAGCCCCGGTCCGTGGGCGCGCGCCGCGCCACCGGCACGGGTCGCAGGCGCTGTGCCCCACCGTGCCATGCCCCGGCCGGCCCAGCCGCTGGTACTCGGCGCATGAGTCCCCCGCGGGTCGCCACCGGGGGCGGGCTCAGGCTGCGGCGCTCAGCCCCGGTCGGTTCGCCACGCCGTGTGCCGCGACGACCGCCGCTTCGGAACCGAGGTCCCGCACCCCGTGCTCCACCGACGGCGTGGTCCGGCGGCCGCGCAGGGCGAAGCCGGCTCCGATCGTGCCCGCGATGACCAGGCCGCCGACCACGAGGGCACCGCGTGCTCCGGCCAGTTCCATCAGGAGCCCCAGCAGCGGAGGGCCGCCGAGGCCCCAGACCGTGCTGACACTGCCCCAGACGCCGAGCACCCGACCCCGCAGGTGGGCCGGAGGATCGGTCTGCAGGACGGTGGTGCCGGCGGTGTCGGAGACGGACTCCACCACGGCCATCGGCAGCACGAGCACCAGCAGCACGGCGAGCGACGGGGAGAATCCGGCCACCGCCTGGAGGAGGGCTCCCCCTGCCGCCAGCAGGCCGACGAGTCGTACCGACGGGTTGCGCAGCCGGGCGCCGAGCACCGCACCGAGGATGCCGCCGACGGCCAGCACCGTCGAGACCGTGCCGAACGCCCCGGCGCCGCCCGCGAGGGGGCCGGTGACGAGCACGGCCAGGGTGAGCCCGTAGTTCCGCCCGAACACCGAACTGACGCCGGTGATGCCGGCCAGCGCGACCAGCCGGGGCCGGCGCGCGAAGAAGGCCAGCCCCTCCAGCACCGTCATGTCCGAGCGCTCCGCCTTCTGCTTCGCCCCGCGCTGGGCGGGAACGACGGCCCTGGCGGACCCCGCTCCCCCTGGCACCTCGCGCACCGGACGGAGGAACGGAATGACCCCGGCGACGAACAGGAACGACAGTCCGTTGGCGGTGTACGCGGCGGCCGTACCGACGAACGCGACGGTGACGCCGGCGAGCGCGGTCCCGGCGAGCCGGCCGGCGCTGTGCACCAGCGAGCCGACACCGATGGCGGACGGCACGTCCTCCTTGCGGACGAGGTCGTTGCCGAGGAGCGCGCAGGCGGGGCCGTCGACCGTGGCGACGAGCCCGGTCACGGCGGCCAGCACCATCAGTACGGTCAGGTCGAGCCGGTCCAGCGCGACGAGGACGGCGGTGACGAACGCCACCGTGCCGAGCAGGGCCTGGCTGACGGCGGCCGTCGTCTTCCGGGGCCACCGGTCCACGGCCGCGCCGCCCGCGAGGCTGACGAGCAGCGCGGGCGCGGCCTGGACGGAGATGGACAGTCCGGTCGCGGCGGCGGAGCCGGTGATCTGCAGGACCAGCAGGTTCTGGACGGTGAGCTGCATCCAGGTGCCCGCGTTGGACAGGAAGTTCGCGAGGGACCACCAGCGCATGCTGGGGTACGTCAGGGACCGCCAAGGCGAACGCGAAGCGTCCGCGGAGGCGGGTGCGGGGGCGGGCGGACGGCCCGTGGGGGAAGAAGGCAAGGTGAGCTACTCGGAGAGGTCCGGGGACTCGGGCAGGGACGGGCGAGGGTGAGGGCGCGACGGCGGGGTCTCGGAACGCCGGCTTCGCTGCGCGGCCGCTCCACCGGATCGGTCCGGAGGCGGTGCCACCGGGTCGGTGTCCCACGACAGGTGTGTCGGGGCCCGCCCTCGGGCACGGCGACGCCCATCGTGGCAGACGGGGCGGGCGAGTCACTTCGACACCGCCGCGACGGCGTGGGACCGGTCCGTCAACTCCCTCCGCCCCACGCGCTCTTGCCCACCCAGGTGGGCTTGCTCACAGGGCGGGGCGGAACGTCCGTCGCACCCCGCACCGGAAGGGTGGTGCGCATGACACGGCCGGCCCGGGAGACGTGTCTTGGTCACCGGCGTCGTCGGCTTCGTCGGCTCGGCTCCCACGCCTGAACCAGCCGGGCTTCCGCGTCCTCGTACCCGGCGGGATCCGGTCCCGGCCGGCCGTCACCCGCCGACAGGGACATGGGCTGTACGTACCGCTCCTCCCCAGCCGTCCCACGGGTTGCTTCGCGGCTCGTCGGGTACTCGCTGCGGCACATGATCGACACGACCGCGAAGGGGGTCCCGCGGTGATCGTCCCTGGAGGAGCCGCACCTGCGGCAGGTCGCGGCCACCTTCACGACACGTGAGCGCACGCGCTCGGGAACATCACGATGACGTGGCAGCGGGCGACGGCCGAGAGCCCGACGACGTCGGCGAGTGCGGGCGGCCGGACCCGCGACCGGGAGAGAGGCGACACGTCATGAGCACCCCTGACGAACTCCCCGTCCTGCGGTCCCTGGGTGACCTGGCGGCCCTGGTACGACGCACCTCTGGTCTCCATGTGCGCTGGTCGCACGGCCCCGACGCCGACCAGGAACTCACGGCGAGCAGGGACGGCCTCACGGGCGTACGGCTGCCGGGCCTGTCCGCCAATCCGCTCGACCTGGAGCCGTGGTGGCGGGATCGGCCTGTCGACCTCTGGGTGGCCCGTCGTCTGTACGACTACTCGCACCTGCCGCGCGAGAAGGGTCCCGGGGTACGCCCATGGGTTCTCCGCGGCCGGGTCGGGGGCCGGGGGCCCGACAACGAGCCCCTGCTCCGTGACGTGGAGCCCATCGCCTGGATCGACGAGACGGTCATCGAAGAGGCTCAGACGACGGTGGAGCGGCAAGAGGGTGAGTGGGGGCCCATGCGGCGCGCCCCCGGGCAGGAGTCCGAGCGGGCCGGGAGCGGGCGGCGCCAGACCCGTCACTGAGTGAGCACCGGGCTGAGGCGCCTCACCCCGTTGCCGGTGGTTCGGCGACTTCCGCCTGGGCCGGGCGCAGGAGCTGGCCGCCGACGCGGTAGCCGGGGCGCAGGATCCTCGTGCACGTGGGCTGCTCGACCTGGTCGGAGTGGGTGCAGGAGACGGCCTCGTACCACACGGGGTCGAAGGGGTCGCCCGCTGTGCCGAAGCACTGCAGCCCGAGGGCGGCGAGTTCACCTTCCAGCACCTCGGTGACGCGCTGGAAGCCGCCGGTGACCTCTCCGTGCTCGCGGGCCTGGTCGATGGCGTCGAGGACAGGGAGAAGGCGGGTGAGTATGTTGGCCACGGCTATCTCGCCGACCGTGCGGCGGTCCCGACCGACCCGCTTGCGGTAGTTGTCGAACTCGGATTTCAGACGCTGCAGGTCCGCTGTGCGTTCCCCCAGTCGCGCGCGCAGGGCGTCGGTCTCGCCCGCGGCGGTATCGCCCGACCGGGCCTGGTCGACAGGCTCGACGTCACCGTGGCGGCGGGGTTCCAGGCTGGTGCCCGGATCCCGCCGCCGGTTGTCGCCGATGATCGACAGCGAGTGCTCGCCGGGACGGTGAGTGTCGCTCGGGCGGGTCATCCGGCACCCTCCCGCCCCTTGTCGTCGTCGACGATCTCGGCGTCGACGACGTCCTCGTCCTGCCCGGCGCCGCCTGCCTCACCACCGGCCGCGCCGCCACCGGCGGCCTGCTGGCCCTGACCCTGCTGCGCCTGGGCGTACATGGCGGTGCCGACCTTCTGAGCCGCCACCATCACCTTCTCCGTCGCCTGGCGCAGGGCCGCCGTGTTGTCACTGTCGGCCGGCTGGTCCTTGAGGGTCTCCTTGAGTTCGGACAGGGCGGTCTCGACCTCCCCCTTCACGTCCCCAGGGATCCTGTCGGCGTTGTCGGTCAGCACCTTCTCCGTCTGGTAGACGACCTGCTCGGCCTGGTTGCGGACCTCGGTCGCCTCGCGTCGCCTACGGTCCTCCTCGGCGTGCTGCTCGGCCTCGCGCATCATGCGGTCGATGTCCTGCTTGGGCAGCGAGGAGCCGCCGGTGACCGTCATCTTCTGCTCCCTGCCGGTGCCGAGGTCCTTCGCCGTGACGTGCATGATGCCGTTGGCGTCGATGTCGAAGGTGACCTCGATCTGCGGGACACCGCGCGGAGCCGGCGGCAGGCCGGTCAGCTCGAACATGCCGAGCCTCTTGTTGTAGGCCGCCATCTCGCGTTCGCCCTGGAAGACCTGGATCTGCACGGAGGGCTGGTTGTCCTCGGCGGTGGTGAACACCTCCGAGCGCTTGGTCGGAATCGTGGTGTTCCGCTCGATGAGCTTGGTCATGATGCCGCCCTTGGTCTCGATGCCCAGGGACAGCGGGGTGACGTCCAGGAGGAGGACGTCCTTGACCTCGCCCTTGAGGACACCGGCCTGCAGGGCGGCGCCGACCGCCACGACCTCGTCGGGGTTGACCCCCTTGTGCGGGTCCTTGCCGGTCAGCTCCCGCACCAGCTCGGTCACCGCCGGCATCCTCGTCGAGCCGCCGACCAGGATGACGTGGTCGATGTCGGACACCTTGATCCCGGCGTCCTTGATCGCGTTGTGGAACGGGCTCTTGCAGCGGTCCAGCAGATCACTGGTGAGCTGCTGGAACTGGGCGCGGGTGAGCTTCTCCTCCAGATGCAGCGGGCCCTGGGCGGAGGCGGTGATGTACGGCAGGTTGACCGTGGTCTCCGAGGACGACGACAACTCGATCTTCGCCCGCTCGGCGGCTTCCCGCAGCCGCTGGACGGCCATCTTGTCCTTGGTCAGGTCCACGCCGTAGTTGTTCTTGAACTGCTGGGCCAGGTGGTCGACGATCCGCTGGTCCCAGTCGTCACCACCGAGGTGCGTGTCACCGTTCGTGGCCTTGACCTCCACCACGCCTTCGCCGATCTCCAGCAGCGACACATCGAACGTGCCGCCACCGAGGTCGAAGACGAGAACGGTCTGGTCGTTCTCCTTGTCCAGCCCGTACGCCAGGGCGGCGGCCGTCGGCTCGTTCACGATCCGCAGCACCTTCAGCCCGGCGATCTCCCCGGCCTCCTTGGTCGCGGTGCGCTGGGAGTCGTTGAAGTACGCCGGAACCGTGACGACCGCGTCCGTGACGTCCTCACCCAGGTACGCTCCCGCGTCCCGCTTGAGCTTCTGCAGCACACGGGCGGAGATCTCCTGCGCCGTGTACCGCTTGCCGTCGATGCTCCCCGAGTCCGGGAACCGCCACTGCGCCTCGCCCATGTGGCGCTTCACGGACCGTACGGTGCGCTCGATGTTGGTGACGGCCTGGCGCTTGGCCACCTCACCGACCAGCACCTCGCCGCTCTTGGCGAAGGCCACCACCGACGGGGTGGTCCGGGCGCCTTCCGTGTTGGTGATGACCGTGGGCTCCCCGCCCTCCAGCACGCTGACGACCGAATTGGTCGTGCCGAGGTCGATTCCCACTGCGCGTGTCATTGATCCTCTCCTTCATCCGCACGCGGACGCCGGTTTTCCGAGGCGCCGCTACCTGCACAGGCGAGCCATTGACCATTTGTCGTCATATTCCAGTTTTTACCCTCCTTGGACGCTTTCGCGACAGCGGGATGTAGTCGCCCATGAGCGTGCGGTCCCACCACCCCAGGGGAGGAGCGTGGCGCGACACGGCCCCCGCGCGGCTTCGGGCACGCGCCGAGTGTCGGCGGCGCGTTGGCCGTTCTCCCGCCGTGACCCTCAGTAGGGTTTCCTCCGCATAAAGCTCCATATCTCCTGCCCGTGCGAGGACCGGCGGCCGACCAGCGCGACGGTCGCAGGCGGTGCCGACGTGCGGGCTCAGACACTCGGGAAGGCACTACGTGAGTCCCAACGGCTGCGACCGATCCCCGCGGCGTCCGATGCGTCGGACGCTGCCGCAGGCGCTGACCGCGGTCCTGGTCCTGGCGACCGTCTCCGGTTGCGAGGCCACCTGGCGGGACTTCCCCCGCCTCGGGATGCCCACCCCGGTCACGGAGGAGGCACCCCGGATCCTCTCCCTGTGGCAGGGCTCGTGGGCGGCCGCGCTCACCGTGGGCGCCCTGGTGTGGGGGCTGATCATCTGGGCGGCGATCTTCCACCGGCGCACCAGGACCAGGGTCGAGGTCCCCCCGCAGTCCCGGTACAACATGCCCATCGAGGTCCTCTACACCGTCGTCCCGCTGATCATCGTCTCGGTGCTCTTCTACTTCACCGCCCGTGACGAGGCCGAGCTTCTCGACCTCTCCGAGAAACCCGCTCACACCATCGGTGTGGTCGGCTTCCAGTGGAGCTGGGCCTTCAACTACGTCGAGGACGTGGACGGCAGAGCCGAGACGGGCGAGGCGAAGGACGCCCCGGCCCTGCGCATCGTCCCGGACAGATTGCGCAGGGCCTTCCCGCCGGGGGCGGAAGGCGTCTTCGACGTCGGCGTCCCCGGCACCCGGAACCCGCAGACCGGCAACCCGGGTCCCACCCTGTGGCTGCCGAAGGGCGAGAAGGTCCGGTTCGTGCTGTCCTCGCGGGACGTCATCCACTCCTTCTGGGTGCTGCCGTTCCTGATGAAGCAGGACGTCTTCCCCGGCCACAACGTCAATGTCTTCGAGGTGACACCCACCCAGGAGGGCACCTACCGGGGCAAGTGCGCCGAACTCTGCGGAGTCGACCACGCCCGCATGCTCTTCAACGTCAAGGTCGTCTCTCCCGAGCGCTACCGGAACCATCTCCGGGAGCTGGCCGACAAGGGGCAGCGCGGCTTCCTCCCGGCAGGCACCGAGATCACCGATCCAGCCAGGAACAACGAGCCCCGCAAACTGTGAGCAGGCCCGCCCTCCTGGCGATGCCCCCGGCGCGGAGTAGGGACATCCGGCCGGGGGTACCCGACGCCTCCCGCCCGGTGAATCACCACCCGGCACGTCCCCTGGAAAGCGAGGCCCTCATGACTGAACAGACACCGTCCCAGGCGGAAGGCGAACGCCAGGGGCCGGGCTGACGAGGCGCAGACCTCGGACCACCGCGACGTTCCACGGACGACCCCCTCTCAGGCAGAGGGAGCAGCAGAGGGAGCAGAGGAAGAAGACGACGACGTGGCGCACGAGGCCGAGAAGGGCGGCAGGGACGACGAGGGCGAGGACGGAAACAAGGCGTGGGAGGCGGGGTGGTCCGGTCCGTGAAACCTGGACAGGCGCGTCTGCGGGACGCGCGTCCGGTCTCGGCTGTGGAAACGGGGTTCCGTCTGCTCGCCCGGCTGCGAAGCGCCCCGGCGCTGCATCCCGACGGGTTGACCTGCCGGGCCGAGGTGGAGGTCGTGGACGACGGCCGGCGACCCTGGGGCGCGCCGTGGATGGACGAACCGGCACGCTACACGGCCCGGGTTCGACTCTCGCGAGCGGCCGGTCTACCCAGGCGGCTGCCCGACGGGCTGGGGCTGGCCGTACGCGTCGAGCAGGCCGCTGGCGCCGACCGCCCCCTCGACCTCCTGTTGACCAGCAGCGGTGAAGGCCGGATCACCCGGCATCTGCCGCGACCGCGCACCGACGCGCTCGGCGGCCCGTACTCCAGCCTGCTCCCCTACCGCATCGGCGGTCGAAGCGGCACCCTGGCCGCCTTCCCCCGCCGAGGTCGGCACACGCACGTGCACGGCGATCCGACGAGCCTGGCCGCGGTCCTCGCCGACGAGCCGCTCGTCTTCGACCTGTGTGCCGAGACGTTCCACCGGTCCTGGCGCGCGTTCGCCGTACTGACGGTTCGGGAGGTTCTGCCCACGCCGCCGGAGGACACCCTCGACTTCGACGTCTACGCCCACGGAGCCCCCGGGTTCACGCCGGGGCGTACCTTGGCCGCGACCCGCCGTGCCGCGTACCGAGGCTCCCGGGCGGGCCGCCACTGAGCGTCCCGCCGGGATTCCACGCATCACGAGAACCGGCACGTCGTCCAGGGCCGCGCCGCACTGACCTGTCCACCGGAACTCGCCCCCGCTCCCCCGTCCGGCGCCGGCCCTCCGTGACGACCTGAGGTTGTCAGCGTGCCGTCCGGGCGGTTCGGCCACGATCGCCCCTGTCGGTCTCGCCCGCCGCCGCACTCGCTGCCAACGCGAGCAGCAGTCCGACGACGCCGACGATGATGTTGTTGACGATGGTGCGTGTGGTGTCCACGTTCCCCGCCACCACCCATGGCGCGACGATGGTCCAGAGTCCGATCAGCGCCGCAGCCCACGCCCTGGCGTGCGTGCGCTCGTAGGCGTGGCCGAAGCCGCTCAGCAGGAACGCGTAGGCGATACCGGTGATCAGGTTGTTGATGGCCAGGGTGCCGAAGTCGGTGAAGCCCGCGATCCAGGGCGAGGCGGCCAGGTACAGGCCGGTGATGAGAGCCAGCGCCTCGACCGCCTGACCCTGCTGGGTCGAGGCCGCCCGTTCGGCCCGGGCGTGGCGCTCCCGCATCTCCTGCATGTCCGGGTGCGACTCCCAGGTGGTCTGGGTCCGGTCGGTCATGCCTGCCTCCTTCGTCAGGGGGCCACGGTTCGCGTCCCCGCTGAGCACCGGGTAACCAGCAAAAAGCCGCAAAACCGTACTTAGCGGTCAGACTCTGCCGTCTGGCCCGCCAGGGAAGACACTCCTCGGCTCCCGCCCCTCCTCGTGCCCCTGCTTCAGCCGAACAGGTCCTTCACGCACTCGAAGGGAGGGCGGGTTCAACCGCCCGGGCGTGTGCCGTGGCCGGGGGCACCGACTGGCTGAAACATGGCCCGCGAAGCCGCGGACCGCGGATGCAACGCGGAGTCGGGGGTACTTCGCACGCCCAGTCGGTCCCCCTCGAAGCTTTCACGAGGAGTACGTCCATGACATTCAATCCGCTGGAGCAGCGGGGCATCCCGCTGGACCGCCAACTGCGCAGCTGGCGTGAGCTGAACGTGCCGCCGATCGACCCCGACCACTGCGACCCGTACACCCGTTGCCGGATCATCACGATGAACGGCATCGAGGTCGAGGCGATCCTCTTCAGTCACCAGCTCGCCCGCAACACCGTCGACCCCGAGGTCAAACGACAGCTCGCCCGGACCCGGTACATCGAGGCACAGCAGCAGAAGGTCGTGAACTGGCTGCTGCCCGGCGTCTCCTCCGTACTGGAGACCACGATCGCGTACGAACAGGTCGCGGTGGACCTGACGGCGTGGGTGGCACGGATGGAGCCCGATCCGTATCTGAAGCAGGCGTACCAGTTCGGCGTCCTGGAGGACTTCGACCACCTGTACCGGTACGCCAACCTGTACGAGATGATCGAGCACCGCAAGGCGGAGTCGATCGTCGACGGGCTGACCGAGGTCATGCCGGGCCGGCCGACGAAGTACCACCACCGCGACCCGTACGACAACGTCCGCGACCCGTACGCGAAGGACGAGACGAACCCGCTGTCGAAGCTGCACGCGCTGACGATCATGTCGGCGGAGCAGCAGACCATGAACTTCTACATGAACACCGGCCCCACCTACATGGAGCCGATCGCCCGCCAGCTCTACCAGGAGATCGGGCTCATCGAGGAGGAACACGTCACCCATTACGAGTCGCTCGTCGACCCGGGTGAGACGTGGTGGGAGCAGCTCGTCAACCACGAGTACAACGAGTGCTACCTCTATCACTCCTTCATGGAGCAGGAGAGCGACCCGAGGATCAAGGCCGTCTGGGAGCTGCATCTGAACATGGAGCTGGAGCACCTCCACGTCGCCTGTGACCTGATGCGCCGCCACGACGGACGCGACCCCGCCTCCGTGCTGGCACCCGAGCTGCCCAACGTGCTCACCTTCGAGCCGAACAAGGAGTACGTGCGCGGACTGCTGGACACGCAGATGGACCTCACCACACTCGGTGCAGGCTATGTGCGCGAGGCGCACGAGCGGTTCGAGGCGATGCAGGAACGGATCCACGGCGGCGAGGCTCCGCCCAGCGAGCGGGTCATGGTGGAGCACGACGACATGTTCGGCCGCGAGTACCGCGTCGAGTCCGAGGGCGAGCACCCCGACCCGGCCATGCGCGAGAAGTGAGGGAGGTCGCGATGACGGAGATCGACACCCCCCATGCCGGCGCCGACGGGGCCGCGGACGACGACGTGGTCGCACTGTTGATGCGGCAGCACGGAGACATCCGCAACCTCTTCGACGAGGTCGAGGCGAGCGGTGGCGAGGAGCGTCGCGACGCCTTCCGCCGTCTGGTGCGGCTGCTGGCCGTGCACGAGACCGCCGAGGAGGAGGTCGTCCATCCCTTCGCACGACGGTCCCTGTCCGGCGGCGCGAAGGTCGTCGAGGAACGGCTCGCCGAGGAACGGGCGGCCAAGGAGACGCTGGCCGCCCTGGACGACGTCGACACCGACGACCCGAAGTTCATGCCCATGCTGATGAAGCTCCGCAAGGACGTCCAGGAGCACGCGCGGGCCGAGGAACGCTACGAGTTCATCCACATCCGCCGCAACGCCGGCGCCGGCAATCTCGCCGCGATGGCCAAGGCCGTCAAGGCCGCCGAAGCCATGGCGCCCACGCGCCCCCACCCGGGCGTCGAGTCGGGGACGGCGAACATGGCGCTCGGGCCGGTCGCCGCGCTCATGGACCGCACCAAGGACGCGGTGCGCAAGGCCATGGGCAAGGAGAGCTGACGATCACAGCGCGGACACCGAGAAACGGGTGGCAGCCCGGACGCGAGGCCGGCTGCCACCTGTTCGGTCGGGCTTGAGCAGGTCGTACCTGAGCAGGGCGTCACCCTTCGGGCTTGATCCGTCCACGCCAGGCTCCGGACTCACCGCCACGGCTCTCGATGTACTCCTTGAACCGCTGCATGTCGCCCTTCACCCGCCGATCGATCATTCCGAGCATGTCACCGGCCTTCTCCGCAGCGCCGGAGGGCTCGATGTCCATGACGAGCTCCACCCGGGTGTGCGTGTCGTCGATGCGCTGGAAGCGGACCGTGCCCTTCTGCCTGGTGTCACCGGTAGTGGTGCGCCAGGTGATGCGCTCGTCGGGGAGCTGGTCGACGATCTCGGTGTCGAATTCGCGCTCCATCCCACCGATCTTGGTCGTCCAATGGTTGTGACGCTCGTCAAGCTGCCTGACTTCCTCGACTCCTTCCATGAACTGCGGGAACTGCTCGAACTGGGTCCACTGGTTGTAGGCGGTGCCCACCGGGACCTCGACTTCTACCGCTTCCTTGACCGTGCTCATGTGAGCCTCCGTGTCTGTATGTCGGCGGGCGCCCACGTCAGCCGACTTCCTCTGTGCCCGGAGTTCACCGGTTGATACCAGGGCGAAGTACCCAAACTCCCTGCGGCTAACCGATACGTCCAATGCCGGGGCCCTTACGCCACCTGACCTCACTACCGCACTGAGGGCACGCCCACCGGTCGGCCCCGGCCGGTCTCCCCGGCCGGGGCCTTTGTCGATCACTGCTCGGTCAGAGTGACCTCGTCGCAGTAGCCGTCGCCGGTTCCGGAGACGAGGTGGCAGTAGATGCGAGCGGTGGTCACGCCTGCCCCCGTCGTGAAGGTCGTCGACTGCTTCGAGTAGGTGCTCGACGTGGTCGAGGCACTCGTGACGGCGGAGCCGTTGTAGAGCTTGGCCTCCAGTGCTGTCGTGGTGCCGGCGGTCTGACTCGCGATCGCGCCGCTCAGCCGGTAGGTGGTGTTCGGCTTGAGCGTGTAGACGAGCTGCCACAGGGCGCCACCGCTCAGGGACGAGTTCGTCAGTCCGGCGGCGTTGCCGTTGGACGACGTGCCCGTGAGCGAGAAGTCACCGTTGCGCCAGGGCACGGTGTGGCCGGACTCGAAGTTGCCGTTGATGACGTGGTTCTTGACGGGGGTGACGGCGAGGTCGTCGCAGTAGCCGTTTCCGCTGCCCGAGCTCTTGTAGCAGTACAGGCGCACGGTGCTGTTCGCCGCGCCGGTGGTGAAGTCGGCGGAGACGAACGTCCACGCGGTGCCGCTGGCGCTCGCCACCGTTTCCAGGCCACCGGTGTTCTTCACGCCGATGTTCATGACCTCACCCGCGACAGCGGACTTCACCCAGCCGGAGACGCGGTACGTCGTCCGGGGCGCGACGGGGACGTAGTTCTCCACGGAGGCCGGCGACGGGCCGAGACGGGCCGCGTAAGTCCCGCTGTGAGCACCCGAGTTCACCACCGAGGCGGAGTTCCACGCGCTCCACGCCGTGAGCGATCCCTTCTCGAAGCCGAGGTTCTCGTTCGCGAGGCAGGTCGCGTCGGACGGCGTGCTGAACTGGTCGGCGCCGATGTCGGGTGCGCAGACCGCGGGAACGGGTGATCCCCAGTAGTCCTTGCCGCCGTTGTCGGGCATGACGACCCCCGCGCCGATGGCCGGGGACGACGCGGTGAGCTGGTAGCCGTCGACGGAGTCGATGCCCGTGCCGCCGCTGCCGGGCGAGACCAGCAGCGGATCGGCGGTGATGTTCCCGTTGCCGGTCGGCTCACTGGCCGGGTGGTTGCCGTAGAAGAGGTTGTTCCGCCAGGCGAAGTTCGAGGCCGGCTGACCGCTGGTGTAGACGTAGCCGCCGCTGCCCAGGTTGTAGACGAGGTTGTTGGCGAGCGTCAGGTCGTTCCAGGCACCCGAGACCTCGAAGATGTTCGCGGTGGAGCCGGAGGGGACGTAGATGGTGTTGTTGTAGAACGTGGAGTCCTGGGAGCCGAGCATGTTGACGACGCGGAGGCGGTCGTCCTCGCTGACGTTGTAGCGGACCACGGCGTTGCTGCTGAGGCGTGACCCTCCGCCGCAGCCGCAGAAGAGGAGGAACCCTCCCTCGTTGTCGTGGCTGTAGTTGTACTGGACGATCGTGCCGTCCTGCCCGTAGTCGACGTCGAAGCCCTGGCCGTCGGGGTTCCCGGTGAGCTTCTTGGTCCCGTACGCCTCGTTGTACTGGATCAGGGTCCCGTCGGAGTCCCAGGCCCAGATGCCGGCGTTCGCCGCGTTGGGGGCCTTCGCCGCGTTGTAGACCACGTTGTGCTCGATGAGGGCGTCCTTCGACATCTGCACCACGATGCCGTCGCCGTCGGTGTCATGAACGGTGTTGTTCCTGACGACGACGCCGGTCCACGGGGTCCAGGCGGGGTTGTTGCATCCGATGGACGGCCGGCACAGCCATGTGCTCGACATGTTGATGCCGCTGCGGGCGATGTTCGCGACGGTGTTGCCGTCGATGACGACGTCGTTGAAGGCGCTGGGCGTCGTGGTCCCGAGAACGGCGAAGAGTATGCCGGCGCTGCCGTCGACTTCCTTCGAGTTGTTGCCGTTCACGTCGTGGATGTTGAGGTTGCTGACCTTGTAGTGGTTGCCGGTGCCGTAGTTCTCGAGCACCACGTAGACACCGCGCCGGGCGTTCGCGCCCTTCACCGCGCCGGTGTTCGTCACCTCCAGGTTGGAGATCTCCCAGTACTCCTGGTTGTGCAGGTAGATCGCGTCCGTGGCACCGCCTGCGGAGATGATCGGCAGGGCGCCCGTGCCGTAGGCGTCGATGGAGATCGACCCCCCTGCCGCGCTGCCCGAGCCCAGCGGGTGCAGGGTGCCGGTGCAGGTCGTCCCTCTCTTCAGCAGCAGCTGGTCCCCTGGCGCGAAGGTCTTCGCGTTCGGGCCGGCCAGTGAGTTCCACGGCGAGCCGGAGGTGCCGGTGCCGTTGGTCGACGCCGAGCAGTCCACGTAGTAGGAGGTGCCCGCCGCGTGGGCCTGCACGGCCGGCGTGAGCACGACCGCGGCGCAGGCGAGCAGCATGGTGACGACCAGGCCTGCGATGAAGCGTCTTATGTCGGTGACATGTCTCATGGTGCCTCTCCCCGTACAACATTGTCGGGTTGGGTGGTTGGGCTCGCCGTGCTCTTGCGGAGCGCGGCGACGATCGCCTGCGTCGGAGCGGGCTGGTTCGCCCAATCGGCGGCCACGTGTCCGTCGGCGCCGATCAGGAGTGTGTGGAGCTGTCCGTCCATGGACAGCGGGGTGCCGGCGGAGGCCGAGTCCGCGGCGACCACGAGGGCGGGCGGGATGGACCAGTTCGCCGCGAAGTTCTGCAGCGCGCCGTCGGTGGTGCGGCCGTCGGAGTCGGTGATGAGGACCCGGACGTCGGGGTACTGCAGCGCCACGCTCTTGAGCGACGGGATCTGGCTCCGCGCGTGCGTTGCTGCGACGTCTCCCTGGTCGTCGACGGGGAGGGCCGATATGAGGGTCGGCCCGGAGACGGCGATCCGGTTCCCGTCGAGCAGGGTCACCCCGGAGCCGGCCGGTCGTTCTTCGGCCTGGCAGGCGGTGACGAGCAGAAGCGCGGGGACGAGCAGGAGCACACCGACGAACGGGATCCTCCCCGTGCGACGGGCCCCCTTCGTCGCCGTTCGTATCCCCGTCACCGGACCGGCCCTTCGAGAGGAAGAACGGGTGCCTCAAGGACTTCGTCGCGGTCGCACACGAGCGTGTCCCCGCTCACCCGCAGGCGGGCGACCTGGATCGAGCTCCGGCGGTCGTTGTCGTCGTTGCCGTGCACGGCAGCTTCGTCGGACCGCCCCGGGTGCGTGAAATAGAAGACATAGGCGCCGAGTTCGCTGGTGACGACATCGGCGTGGTAGCCGTATCCCCCGTCGTCCGGGCCCTGGCCGGAACGGTCGAGGACGAGTCCTCGCGGTTCCCATGTCTCCAGGTCCCGGGAGTGAAGAACCCGCTGTCCATGCCATTCGTCGACGAGCATCCAGTAACTGCCGCCGAGCTCGAAGACGTTGGGGCCCTCGTGCTTCGAGCACTCGACGGCAGGCCCCCGGACGGTCCACCGTGCCAGATCGTCGCTGTCCGCCGCGTAGGTGTGCGCGTGATCGGCCTCGTCCTTGTACCACATGCGGTAGCCGCCTGTGGGGAGCCGCAGGACGCAGGCGTCGATCACCCTGTCGGACGAGAGCGGCAAGGTGGAACGGTAGGTCCACGAGAAGAGGTCGTGGCTCGTGTAGTGACGGATCACGCGCGCGTGGCCCGCCCACCGGGTCGGAACACCCCGGATCACGCTGACGAACATGTGGTACTCGGATCCGTCGTCGACGATCTCGGGCGCCCAGTAGGTGTGGCGCCCTGGCTCGATGTCCAGTCCCTCGGCGGTTCCCCGGTACAGCCAGGTGGCACCGCCGTCCGCGGAGGACGCGATCCCGATGTCGGTCCCGTGGACCCAGCTCACGTCGTTCATCGGTGGCGCGTCCGCGCGTCGGCTCGTGTAGAACATCCACCACTCGCCGGCGTGCCGGTTGAAGATGACCGTGGGGTCGGTCGCGCCGTCGTGCACGGGGTCGCGGAACAGGGGGCGGTCAATGGCTGTCATCGGTGCCTCCCTCAGTCCTGACGGCTCGTCAGGCGGATCATGTTCCAGGACAGCGGTTCGAGTTCGGCGTGGAGGACGCCGTCGCTGACGGTGGTGCCGGTGGCGGTGTGCGGGGTGACGCGGTCGGGCCTGTCCGCGGTGTTGGTGGCCTCCGGGTCGCTGTCCGCCAGGACCAGGTGCTCCGCGAGGGTGAGGGCGTCGAGGCCGCGCAGGTCGATCGTCAGTGGCAGGGCCCGCGTCTGGCCACGGTTGACGGCGAAGACGGTGACGGCGCCCGTCTCGTCGTCGGTCACCGCGGTGGCGTGCAGCAGCGGTACGTCACCGAAGCGGGCGGTCGGGTACGTCGGGCTGTCCACCTCGACGCGCAGCACCCGGCCGCGCCCGTACGCCGACGCCTGGGCGAAGGGGTAGAAGGTGGTCTGCCGCCACGCGGGGCCGCCCGGCTCGGTCATGATCGGCGCGATGACGTTGACGAGCTGCGCGAGGGAGGCCGCGGTGACCCGGTCGGCGTGCCGCAGCAGGGCGATCATCAGCGAGCCGAAGACCACGGCGTCGGTGACGGTGTAGACGTCCTCCAGCAGGCGCGGCGCCTGCTGCCACTCCTCCACGGCGTGCGGGTTGGGCCGCTTCTGGTACCAGACGTTCCACTCGTCGAAGGAGAGGTTGATGTGCTTCTTCGCCTTGAGGCGGGCGCGCACGTGGTCGCAGGTGGCGACGACCGACTCGATGAAGTGCTCCATGTCGACGGCGGAGGCCAGGAAGGAGTCCCGGTCGCCGTCGATCTCCTCGTAGTAGGCGTGCAGGGAGACGTGGTCCACGAGGTCGTACGTGGCCTGGAGGACGGTCGACTCCCAGGAGGCGAAGGTCGGCATGGCGGAGCTGGAGCTGCCGCAGGCGACCAGTTCCAGACCGGGGTCGACCTGCCGCATGGCACGGGCGGTCTCGGCGGCGAGACGGCCGTACTCCTCGGGTGTCTTGTGGCCGGTCTGCCAGGGGCCGTCCATCTCGTTGCCCAGGCACCACATCCGGATGCCGTACGGCTCTTTGTCGCCGTGGGCGGCGCGGCGGTCGGACAGCTCCGTGCCGCCGGGGTGGTTCGCGTACTCCAGCAGCCGTACCGCGTCCTCCACGCCTCGGGTGCCGAGGTTGACGGCCATCATGGGCTCCATGCCGGTCTTGCCGCAGAAGTCCATGAACTCGCCCAGGCCGAACTGGTTGGTCTCGGTGGACTTCCAGGCCAGGTCCAGCCGGGCCGGCCGCTCCTCGCGCGGGCCCACGCTGTCCTCCCAGCGGTAGCCGGAGACGAAGTTGCCGCCGGGGTAGCGGACGGTGGTGACACCGAGTTCGCGGACCAGCTCCAGGACGTCCTGGCGCAGTCCGTCCGCGTCGGCGGTGGGATGGCCGGGCTCGTAGATGCCGGTGTAGACGCAGCGCCCCATGTGCTCGACGAACGATCCGAACACACGTGGGTTGACACTGCCGACCGCGAAGGCCGGATCGAGGGTGAAGCGGGCGGCGGGCGTGGTGCCGGGCTCGGACATGACTGCCTTTCAGGTGTGACGAGGAAGGAGGCCGGGAGGGAGCGGGAGGAAGGGGGTTCAGAGCGCCAGCGCGCAGACCACCGAGGGGGCGGCGACCGGCGGGTGGAGGTGGGTGAGGGTGCCGTCGTCCAGGACCCGCAGGGCGGCGAGCGTGCCGCTGTGCTGGTTGGCGACGAGCAGGTGGCCGGCCGCCAGGGTCAGGCCGCGGGGCCATGTGCCGCCGGCGGGTACCTCGTCGACCGCTTCCAGGGTGGTGCCGGTGAGGCGGAACGCGGCGACCGTGTCGGCGCCCCGGTTGCTCACCCACACGAAGCGTCCGCAGGGTGAGGCCACGATTCCGGCGGGCTGGTTGACGACGTCGTGGGCTGTCGTGGCAGGAGTGGAGGAGACGGCCGTCAGGGTGCCGTCGGTGGTGTCGTAGCGATGGCAGGTGACGGTCGAGGACAGCTCGTCGGCGCTGAACACCAGGTCACCGCCGGGGGCGAAGGCGAGGTGGCGGGGGCCGGATCCGGCGCGCGTCGTGGTCACCGCGACCCGCTCCAGGGTGCCGGTGCGGGTGTCCAGCCGATACGTGAACACCGCGTCCGCCCCCAGGTCGGTCACCAGGAGGAAGCGGCCCACGGGGTCGAGGAGGACCTGGTGGGCGTGGCTGCCCTCCTGGCGTCCGGTGACCGGGCCCGAGCCCTGATGGACGACGAGGTCGGTGGGCTCCAGCAGGCGTCCGTCCGCGCCGAGGCGGTGCACGGCGACGGTGCCCGGCGCGGTGTCGCTGCCGTAGTTGGCGGTCAGCAGCCACTCGCCGCCCGGGTGGACGGTGAGGTGGCACGGGTTCGCCCCACCACTGTTCATCGGTTCGCCCAGCGGGGACAGGGTGCCGTCGCCGCTGCGGGCGACGGCGCTGACGGTGCCCGTCCCGGTCTCGTTCGTGCTGTAGACGACGTCGAGCGACGGGTGAGCGGCCAGGAAGGAGGCACCGCTGACGGGCAGCGGCTTCACCTGGCCGTCGTACGTCATGCGGCCGGTGGCGGGGTCGAGGAGCAGCGCGGCGATGCCGGGGCCGTCCCCGCCGGAGTCCGGTGTGTAGGAGCCGGTGAGGAAGGGGATCGTGCCGGTGGAGGGGCTTGTGGGCATGGGTGGTCCTGAGAGTCGCTGTGCCGGGGCGGAAGGAGGGGTCAGCGGACGATGTCGTCGTGGTGGTCGAGCAGTCCCAGGTCGGAGCGCCGGGGCAGGCCCTCCCAGTCGCCGGCGGTGCTCACCGCGAAGGCGCCGAGCAGGGCCGCCGTCCGCAGCCGCCGCTGCGGGGGCTCCCCCGCGAGCAGTTCGGCGAGGTAGCCGGCGGCGAACGCGTCTCCCGCGCCCACCGAGTCGTGGACCTGGACCGGTACGGCGGGCTGCCGGTGGGGCTGTCCGTCGAGGAGGGCGTACGCCCCGTCGGCACCGATCTTGATCACGGCTCCGCCGGGTCCGAGGTCGCAGATGCCCCGGGCGAGTTCCTCCGGTCCTTCGGCACCGGGCACCACGAGCCCGGCCTCGTGCGGTCCGGCGAAGACCAGGTCGCTCCGGCGCAGCAGAGGCAGCAGGGCGCGCCGCGCCTCGGCCTCGCTCCACAGCAGCGCGCGGAAGTTGACGTCCAGGGAGATGGTCACGCCGGCGTCGGCGGCGATGTCCACGGCCCGGGTCACGGCCTGGGCGGGGCCCTCACCGAGCGCCGGGGTGATGCCCGTGATGTGGAGGACCGCCGCCCCCGTGACGACGTGCTCGGGGATGTCGTCGGCGGTGAGCCGGGCGCCGGCCGTGTGGGTGCGGTAGTAGCGCGTACGGCTGCGGCTGGAGGTACGGCGTTCCTTCAGCAGGAGGGAGGTGGGGGCGGCGTCGCGCGCGGCGACGGTGGTGACCCCTTCGGCCCGCAGTTCCCGCAGGACGAGTTCGCCGAGTTCGTCGTCGCCCACCCGGCCGATCCAGGTCGCGGAGCCGCCGAGCCGGCTGACCCCGATGGCGACGTTGGCCTCCGCGCCGGCGATCCCCAGCCGCAGGGCCGTGCCGAGCGCGAACGGGCCGGGATCCCGGGCCGCCATGACGGCGAGCACGTCGCCGAGGGTGACGAGGTAGGGCTCGCCCGGCGGGGGTGCGGTCACGCTCACGCCGTCGCCTCCCCGGCCCGTGCGGTGGTCCCTACCGCGTCCAGCAGGGCGAGTGCCCTCGTGGTGAGGGCACCCAGTGCCTGGGGAGTCGGGGCCTGGTCCGCCCCGCGCAGCAGCGGGGAGCCGATGCCGACCGCGCACGCGCCCGCGTCCAGGTAGTCCCGCGCCTCGTCGATGCCGACGCCGCCGACGGCGAGGAGTGGGATGTCGGGCAGGGGCGCTCGCAGTTGGCGCAGGTGAGCGGGGCCGCCCGTGCTCGCGGGGAACAGCTTGACGGCGGCGGCGCCGGCCCGCCACGCCTGTGACACCTCGGTCGGTGTCCAGGCCCCCGGGTAGCACGGGACACCCCGGTCGGCCGCGCCGCGGACGACTTCGGTGTCCACGACGGGCGCGACGAGGAACTCCGCTCCCGCCGCCAGGGCGTCCCTGGCCTGGTCGCCGGTGATCACGGTGCCCGCGCCGACCGCCACGTCGGGTCCGAGTTCCGCCCGGATGCGGGCCAGCGCGTCGAGCGCTCCGGCGGTGGTGAGGGTGACCTCCAGGCAGGTGACGCCGCCGGAGGCGAGGGCCCGGGCCACGGCGGGCAGCCCGGAGGCGTCGGCCGATCTGAGGATGGCCATGACCCGGGTCCGGCCGAGCTGCGGGGTGAGGGCGGGACGCTGCGTCATGACCCCACCGCCGCGGGGGACATGGGGGCTCCCTGGGTGTCGGTCATGCGAGTTCCTTTGCTGGCGAGGTACGCGGGTGGAGGCGGATCAGAGAGGCGTCGGTAAGGGCGGACCGGAGGTGCCTCGGTGCGGGCGGGTCATTTGAGTCCGGAGGTGGCGACGCCGGCGACGAAGCCGCGCTGCATGATCAGGAACAGCGCCAGCACCGGCAGGACGTACATCACGGCGCCGGCCGCGACGAGGTTGGAGAGCGGTTCGCCGTGCGCGTTGACGTAGCCGGTGGCGAGCTTGACGGCGAGCGTGGTGTGGTCGTCGTCGAGCAGCAGCGCGGGCGCGATGTAGTCGCCCCACGTCCAGGCGAAGGACAGGATGAGACTGGTGGCGATGACCGGCCAGGACTGCGGGAGGAAGATCCGCGCGAAGATGCGGATGGTTCCGCAGCCGTCGACGATCGCCGCCTCCTCCAGTTCCTTCGGCATGTTCACGAAGAACTGCCGGAACAGGAAGATCAGGTACGGTGCGCCGCACAGACCCCACAGCACCCATGGCATGTAGGTGTTGAGCAGGTTCAGCTTGGCGAACATCAGATAGGTCGGGATGAGGGTGATGACCGCCGGCAGCATCATCGTCGACATGAGCACCCCGAAGATCAGCCGCTTGCCGGGTGCCTCGAGCCGGGCGAACCCGAAGCCGGCCCAGGCCGAGGCGAAGGTCACCAGGACCGAGTAGGTCACGGAGATCGTCAGGGAGTTGCGGGCGTATCCCAGGTAGTCGAACGCGGTCAGGGCGTCCTGGAAGTTGGCCAGGTCCGGTTGGTGCGGCCACCAGTGGATGGGCAGGGCACGCAGCTCGGCGGGGGCTTTGAGGGCGGTGACGGCGAGCCAGCCGAAGGGACTGAGGAAGAGTACGAGGCAGGCCACCAGGAGCATGTAGGTGGCGGTACGCCGGGACAGCACCATCACGCGCCTCCGATCGTGCGGCGCTTGGTCTTCGCGGATTCCGGCTCCACCGAGTAGAAGACCGCGCCCCTGCTGAGTCTGAAGAGGAGGAAGGTGATGAGGATGATGACCAGGAAGAGCACCCACAGCATCGCCGAGGCGTAGCCGTAGCGTCCGTTGGCGAAGTACTGGGCGAAGACGTCGATCATGTAGAAGTAGTTGCTTTCGGGGACGGACGTCACGCCGGCCGGGGTGGGGTTGATCGCGATCAGCAGTGGCGCGAAGCTCTGCAGCGCCCCGATGATCCCGGTGACGACCTGGAAGAAGATCACCGGCGAGAGCAGCGGGAGGGTGATCCGGGTGAAGGACTGCCAGGGACTGGCGCCGTCCACCCGTGCCGCCTCGTTCAGCTCCTTGGGGATGTCCTGCAGACCGGCCAAGGAGATGATCATGACGTTGCCCACGGCCCACATCGTCAGGGCGACCAGCACCCAGCGGGCGTACGGATCCACCAGCCAGGGCACGCCGTTGATGTGAAGGAGGTCGAGGATCCCGTTGGCGGCGCCCGAGTCCCGGTCGAAGATCAGTTTGAAGGTGAGGGCCGCGCCGACCGGCGGTACGACGGCGGGCAGGTACAGCAGGGTGCGGAAGACACCGCGGGCGCGTATCGGCTGGTTGACCAGCACCGCGAGGAGCAGTCCCCCGATGATCGACAGCGGCACGGTGATCGCGGTGAAGAGCCCGGTGCGTCCCAGTGACGCCATGGTGTCGGGGTCGGTGAAGACCTCACGGTAGTTGGCCAGACCGACGAAGCTGACGTTCGGGGAGAGCCCGTCGGAGTTGGTGAAGCTGAGCCACAGGGCGTAGCCGAGGGGGTAGGCCGTCAGGGCCAGGAAACCCAGCAGCCACGGGCCGGCGAACAGGTAGAAGGCCCCGGCCCTGCGCTGTCTGAGGGAGAGCCGCCCGCCGGCGGGCCGCACCCTCGTCCCCACGGCCGGGGACGAGGGGCGCGGCCGCCGGGTGGGCCGCCCAGCAAGCTGATCGGTGCTCACCCCACGAGCTCCTTGCCCTTGGCGATGAGCGCGTTCATCTGCGTGTTCAGCTGGTCGGCGACCTTCCCCGGGGATGTCGTGGACTTGATGGCGCCCGGCAGAACCTTGTTGATCACGGCGTCCAGGGCTGTCGTCTGCACGTACGGGGTGACGGTCAGCACCGAGAAGTACGGGAGCTCCTGCTCCTGCACCTTGAAGGCCTGCTTCTGGAAGGTCGTGTTCTGCGGCATCTGCGGGCGCAGCGACTTGAGCGTGGGGATGCCCCAGCCGCTGCTGGCCCGGTCCTTGGCGGGCCGCCCGCCGAAGTACCACTCGAAGAACTTCCAGGCGGCGTCCTTGTGCTTGGCCTCCTTGGGTATCCAGTAGCCGGTGGCGCCGAAGCACGGGCTGATGCGCGTGCCGCCCGCCATCTGCGGGGCGGGAGCGAAACGTGACACCTCGGCCTTCTTGGCGTCACCGCCGATGGCCCCGCCGAACCAGTAGCCGTCGCAGGCCATCGCCATCCGGCCCGCCTGGTAGGTGGGCCAGTCCCAGCCGTCCGGGTTGGGGTTGGCGGCGTTCGGGCCGATGTCCGCCCTGGCGTACTCCAGGTACCACTTCAGCGCGTTGCGCGCCTCGGGAGACGAGAAGTCGACCGAGGCGAGGTCCTCGGCGAAGAGGCTGCCGCCGCCGGACGCGGTCATGTTCAGGAACATGGCGAAGTTGCCGAGCCCGGTGGCGTTGAGCCCGTAGACCTTGACCTTGCCGCGCCGGTGCTTGACGAGCTTCTTGCCGAGGTCGAACCACTCGTCGTAGGTGAGCGGTTCGGTGTCGCTCGGGCGGTCCAGGCCCGCGGCGTCGAACAGGTCGGTGCGGTACCAGAACATCGCGTCCTGGGAGTAGTCCTTCGCCATGCCGTAGCGGGGGCCGGCCCCCTGCTTCTTTCCGTCGAAGCGCCACAGGTCGTTGACCGGGTCCAGGTCGGACGGATCGAGCACGGAGCTCTTCTCGAAGTACGAGTCGAGCTCGCTCATCAGCCCGCGTGCGGCGAAGTACGGCGTCTCCAGCGCACCACTGCCACGGACCAGGTCCGGCGGGTTGTGGGCGGCCAGCATGGCGTTGAGCTTGGTGGCGTCGTACGTGATCAGGCTGATCTTCACGCCCAGCGCCTGCTCGGCGGCCTTGATGGTCTTGGGGTCCAGCTCGTTGGCCTGGGACATGACGGTGAGCGTGGTCCTGGCACCGCTCTTGCCGCCGGAGTCGCCGTCGTCGCTGACGGAGGCGGCACAGCCGGACAGTGCGCTGGCGGAGAGTGCGGCACCGGCGGAGACGGCGAGGAAGCGACGTCTGTCGAGAGAGGTCGTCGTCGACATGGGCATGCTGATGGGCCTTTCGTGCGGGGCGTACGCGGGTGCGGGGCGTACGGCGGCTGCGGAACGTACGACGGGGTCCATGGCGGCATGAGGGGCTGCCGCGAGAAGCGAACGGGGAAGCACTGCGGCCGGTGGATCACCGGCTCGCTCGGCGGTGGTGCGAGATGCCCCGGACCGGGCGCCTCCGTCTGCGTGGACGAGTGCGCGCACCGGTGCCGGGAGACCACGGGTGCGACGGTGGTCGCGTCCGCGGTGAGCTCGGGGCGGCTCCTCGGCTCATCTGACTGCGCGTCAACATGGCCGACATCTAGCGGTATCGATACAGCCGGTTTCGGGGGCTCTGCTCAGACCTATCGCTTATTTCCGTCTGAGGAAACCGGTTGACTGAAACTTTCGCGAACGTTAGGTTGCGTCGCCAGAAGGTGTCAAGAGGTTGTAATGAGTCACCCTCGGTCCGCACCAGCGGAACAGGGCGACACCCATCGGAGAGGGGGAGCACGTGCCGGAACAGCCCGTCAGGGCCAGGCTCGTGGATGTGGCACACGCGGCCGGGGTCTCCAAGGCCACCGTGTCCAAGGTGCTCAACGGCCGGCAGGACCTGTCCGTACGCCCGGAGACGCGCCGCCGCGTGCACGAGGCCGCCGAGGCACTCGGTTACCGCCCCCACTCCGGGGCCCGAGCCCTGGCCGGCGCCAGCACCCACGCGCTGGCCCTGCTGGTCCCCGCCCTCGGCAACCCCACGTACGTCACCATCGCCCGCGGCGCCTATCAGCGGGCCCGCGAGCTGGGCTATCTCTCCCTGCTGGCGGAGGACTTCGACGGGCAGGAGGCCGACGACTCCTTCAACGACCTGGTGCAGGAGGGCAGGGTCGACGGACTGCTCATCGCCTCCGCCCGCCCCGGCCACCCCCTGCTGGAGACCCTGAACCACAGCCCGGTCCCCCATGTCTTCCTCAACCGAGCCGTGGAGGGGTCCGGCCGCAACGTCACCATGGACGTCGCCCGCTCCAGCGTGACCGCGCTGGACCACCTGCACGGGCTCGGTCACCGCAGGGTCGGCCACATCGCCGGTCCCGCCGGGATCACCCCCAGCGACGTCCGCAAGGAGGCGTTCCTGCGCCACGCGGACGCCCTGGGGCTGGACGCGGCTCCGGTGGCGTCCGGGGACTTCACCGAGGACGGCGGCGGCTCGGCCGCGCGGGAACTGCTGCGTCCCGCCGCCGGCAGTGCGCACCCGCCGGTCACCGCTCTCTACACCAGCTCGCTCGCCCAGGCGATAGGCGCCATGGCCGCGATCAGAAACCTCGGCCTCCGGATCCCGGAGGACGTCTCCGTGGTCGGCAACGACGACCTGCCCGTGGCCGCGCACCTCCATCCCCCGCTGACCACCGTCGCGATGCCCCTGTACGAACTGGGGACCGCTGCCGTGGACGCCCTGGTGGCCACCATCGAGAACAGGCCGGTGGGAGACGTCGTCGTACCGACCGAGCCACGACTGGTGCTGCGCGGCTCCACGGCCGGACCGGCGGAACCAGGAGGAACGCCATGACCCTCGCCGCCGCACCGGCACGTTTCCTCGGGCGTACGGCCCTGCTCACCGGGGCCGGCTCCGGCATCGGGGCGGCCACCGCCCGCCGGCTGGCGGCCGAGGGGGCGTCCGTCCTCGTCACCGACGTGGACGCCGAGGCCGCCCAGCGCGTGGCCGAGGACATCCGCGCGGGGGGCGGGCGGGCACGGGACCGGCCCCTCGACGTGACCTCCCCGGGTCAGTGGGCCGCGGCCGTCGCCGAGGCCGAGTCCTGGACCGGGCGCCTCGACGTGCTCCACCTCAACGTGGGCCGCAACCTGCCCGGAGCGGCACACGAACTCGACGACGCCTCCTGGCACGACCAGGTGCAGCTCTGCCTCGACTCGGTGTTCTACGGCGTCCGGGCCGGGGTTCCCCTCCTCAGAACGGCCAGGGGCGCCGTGGTGATCACCTCGTCCGTGCATGCGGCCATCGGCTTCAAGGGCTTCCCCGCCTACGCGGCGGCCAAGGGCGGAATCGACGCCCTCGTAAGGCAGTTGGCCGTCGAGTACGGGGGGCGGATCCGGTTCAACTCCGTCCTGCCCGGCGCCGTGCTGACAGCCCTGTGGGCCCATACACCCCCGGAGTACAAGGCGCAGACCATCGCACGCACGCCGGTCGGCCGACTCGGCACCCCCGAGGACATCGCCGCCGCCGTGGCCTTCCTCGCCTCCGACGACGCCTCCTTCGTCACCGGCCAGAACCTGCTCGTGGACGGCGGTCGCAGCATCAGCTCCCAGGAGTAGGCCGCCCGACCTCGGCCGATGCGTTCCTGTCCCTGTCCCTGCCCCTGTCCCTGTCCCTGCCCCTGCCCCTGCCCCTGCCCCTGTCCCTGCCCCTGTCCCTGTCCCTGTCCCTGTCGCTACCGCTGCCTCTGCCCTGCCTTCCCGTACCTGCGCCCCCGGACAGCAGCCCTCCCCCGTACCGCCGGCCCCTCCCGTCCCCCCGGGCGGGCCGTTCCCCGCGCTCGCTGTCGGCCACGACCGACAGAACCACCCACCTGCCCCACCACCCGCCCGCTTGCCCCACCACTGAGCCTCGGCCCGCACCCGGCCGTACACAGCACAGGACCCGGAGGTCCACCCCATGAAGATCACTGGATACGAACTCTTCCTCGTCGAACCGCGCTGGCTCTTCCTGCGTGTCGACACCGACGAGGGAATCTCCGGCTGGGGTGAGCCCATAGTCGAGGGCAAGGCCCACACCGTCGCCCGCTGCGTCGAGGAGATGTTCGACTACCTGCTCGGCCAGGACCCCGCCCGCATCGAGGAGCACTGGCAGGTGCTCGCCAAGAGCGGCTTCTACCGGGGCGGAGTCGTCCTGAACAGCGCCCTGGCCGGCATCGACCAGGCCTTGTGGGACATCGCGGGCAGGACCCACGGCGTCCCGGTCCACCAGCTCCTCGGCGGACACGTGCGCGACCGGGTCCGCGTCTACGGCTGGGTCGGCGGCGAAACCCCCGAGGAACTGGCCGAGTCGGCCGCCGAGCAGGTCGCCAAGGGCATGACGGCGGTCAAACTGAACCCCTGCGGCCAGCTGGAGCCGCTCGCCTCCCCCGCCGCGATCAACGCCATCGTGGACGGGGTGGCCGCGGTCCGCGAGGCCATCGGGCCGGAGCGCGATCTGGCGCTGGACTTCCACGGCCGGTTCAGCGGGGCGATGTCCCGCCGCGTGCTGCCCCACCTGGAGCCGCTCCTGCCGCTCTTCGTCGAAGAGCCCGTGCTTCCGGAGTTCTCGCAGGACCTCGGCGCCGTGGTGCGCTCCACCTCCATCCCCATCGCCACCGGCGAGCGGCTGTACTCCCGCTGGGACTTCCGATCGGTGCTCTCCGACGGCATCGCCGTGGCCCAGCCCGACATCAGCCACGCCGGCGGAATCTCCGAGAGCCGCAGGATCGCCGCGATGGCGGAGGCGTACGACGTCCTGGTGGCCCCGCACTGCCCGCTCGGCCCGATCGCCCTCGCGGCCAGCCTGCAGCTCGACTTCGCGATCCCCAACTTCCTCATCCAGGAACAGGCGCTGGGCATCGGCTACGGCGACAGCAGCGGACTGCTGGACTACCTCGCCGACACCACGCCCTTCACGTTCCGCGACGGCTACATCGACCGCCCGACCGCACCCGGTCTCGGTATCACCATCGACGAGGACGCGGTCCGGGCCGCCGCCGAACGCGGCCACCGCTGGCGCAACCCGGTCTGGCGCAACACGGACGGCTCACTGGCCTCCTGGTAGTGGGCAGGGGGCTCCGGCCGGATGCCGCATCGCGCGCGTCCGGCCCGGGCTCCGCCTTGCGATGCCGATGATGTCTTCCCCTTTCTCGTCGGCGCCCGCCGTCAGGCGGCTCGTCCGTCATCTTTCGCCGCTTCTCGTCACCGTCTTGTCCTCGGAAGAAGCTGCTGGGCGTTGGCCGTGGTCAGGGAACGCCAGGTGGTCCCGGCCATCGGTGATTCGGCCGCGTCGATCGTGGAGATGTGGGCGTCGGCCAGCGCGGAGGGAGTCCAGCAGTAGTCGCTGCCGAACAGAACACGGTCCGCGTCGACGAGTTCGAGCATCGCCGGGATCTGGCGTGGGAAGGCGGTTCCCGCCATGTCGTAGTGCAGGACGCGCAGTTGGTGCACCGCGTCGGGGATGGGCGAATGCCCCGAAGACAGGAACAGCCGCATGAACTCGTTGACGCGGTCGGCCAGCACCGGAACCGCGCCACCGCAGTGCGGGACGATCACCCGCATTTTCGGGTGGCGGGTCAGCACGCCCGCCATCACCAGGTCCGTCACGGTACGGGCCGTGTCGAAGATGTACTCGACCATCGGTCGTGGCCTGCCGAGAGCCGACCGCTCCCAGCACACCGGCGAGGTGGGGTGGAGGAACACCACGGCTCCTCTGCGGTCCAGCTCCGCGAAGACCGGGGCGAGGCTCTGGTCACCCAGGTAGACACCTCGGGTGTGGGTCAGCAACACCACGCCGTCGGCGTCGAGTTCGTCGAAGGCGAAGGCGATCTCCTCCAGGGCTCCCTCGACGTCCGGGAGAGGAAGCGACGCGAAGGTGCGAAGCGGCCTGCGTGGTCACGGGCCAGCTCCGCGGTGTACTCGTTGACGCGTCGTGCGAGGAGGCGGGCCGCCTTGTCGTCGCCGAAGTGCACACCGGGGGGACGACATGGACAGCATCGCGGTGTCGATGCCGTTGCGGTTCATCAGGTCCAGGTGGGCCTGTACGGACCACGACGGCCAGCCTCCCATGCCGTCCGGGTGGGCGTGGCCGGCTGCTGTCGCCTGCTGGACGTAGAAGTCGGGGAGGAGGTGGGCGTGAACGTCGATGAGTCCGTACGGCATGGCGGCCGGATCCCTTCTCGTGGGCTTGAGTCGTCGAGGTCACGTGGGCAGCCGGTCTACTCGGACTGCCCGCCACCGGCCAGCCGCGCCTCTTCGTTGTCCAGGGCGGCCTGGACTCGACGGAGCACGGTGTCGTCGATCTGTTGTTCGTCCCGCAGGCGGACAACGGTCGCCCGCTTGTGGGCGATGAGGGAGAGGCGGAGGTCGGTGTAGTGGCGGTTGTGGAGCAGGGCGGGATCGTCGTCGGAGCCGACACCTCTGGCCCGTACGGTCGCCAGATTCGCCTCGTACTCCTGGCGCAGCCACTCCACGACCTTCGGGGTGGTCCCCTGTTCGGCGGCGAGTCGCGGAAGCGCCTTGATGGCCTCCTCGGTCGCCGTGGTCTCGGCGAGGATCTCCTCCTCGTCGACGGAGGTGTCGCGCGGCAGCCTGGCCCAGCGCACCACGCGCGGCAGCAACAGGCCCTGTCCCACGAGCGTGACGACGATGACGCCGGAGGTGACGAAGACGATGAAGGCACGGCCGGGGAACGGTGCGCCCGAGTCGACGGTCTCCGGTACGGAGAGGGCCACGGCGAGCGACACCGCACCACGGAAGCCCGCGAAACCGCTGACGACGCGGGCACGGTGACTGATACTCAGCCTCCGCTGCTCGGGGCGCCGGTCGAGCGCGCGGATCACGTAGGCGGAGGCGAACAGGAAGGCGAACCGGACCGCGACCAGCACCCCGCTGACCGCTCCGATCGCGATCAGGGCATCCCGTAGGTCGGGGCGGCTCAAGTGGCGCAGCGCGTACTGGAGTTCCACTCCGACCAGCACGAACAGTGCTCCGTTGATGATGAAGGTGGCCAGCGGCCAGAGGGCCAGGGCCTGGCGTCGGTGCTCGGCGCGAATGATGCTGGGAGCCACCTGCGCCATGATGAGGCCGCTCACGACGACCGCGAGGACACCCGAGGCGTGGATGAACTCCGCGAGCAGATACGCCGTGAACGGCGCGAGGATCATGACGAGGTTGCCGAGCAGGGGGTCGTCCAGTCGGCGCCGCAGGTTCATGTTGGCCCAGGCGACCGCCACGCCTACCGCCGCGCCGCCGCCGTACGCCAGCAGGAACAGGGCCCCGACGTGCGGAACGGTGAGATGCTCCTCGTCGACGGTCAGCCCGACCGCCAGGCCGAAGACGACCAGAGCGGTGCCGTCGTTGACGAGGCTTTCCGCGCGCAGCACGGTGATCTGGCGTCGCGGCAGGGATCCGGCCAGGGCGCCGACCGCTGTGGCGTCGGTGGGAGCCACGGCCGCGCCCAGCGCCCAGGCCGGTCCCCAGGGCAGTTCGAGCGCATGCCCCGCGACGGCCACGGCGCCCGCGGTGAGGATCACCAGGACGGTGCTGAGCAGGACGATGCCGCTCAGGTTGGAACGGATCTCCCGCATGGAAGTGGTCAGGCTCTCCCAGTACAGCAGCACGGGGAGGAACAGCAGCAGAACCACTTCGGGAGGGAGTTGCGTCTGCCGGACGGCGGGGGCGAGCCCGAGGAGTGCGCCCACGACGAGGAGCACGACGGGCGGCGCGATGCGGAAGCGCTGCCCCAGGACGTTGCCCATCAGTACGGCCGCACCGAGGACGACGACGAGTTCGAGACCGAGCATGGTGCTTACTCCTGGAGACGCCGGGCGCCGATGAAGCGGAGGATCATCTCGCTGTCGAGTACCTGTCCCGAGGAGACCCGGGAGGTGCATCGGCCGGGTGCCGGTACCCGTCCGTCGGCCTCCGCCAGGGTCCGCGGCTCGAACGTGGCTGGTCCGCCGCCCACCACCGCCGGGGTTTCAGGTCAGGGACGCAGCAGCGTCTTGGTGGCGCGGCGCTCGTCCATGGCCTTGTAGCCCTCGGCTGCGTCGTCCAGGGGGAGGGTGAGATCGAAGACCTTGCCCGGGTCGATACGGCCGCTGAAGACGCGGTTGATCAGATCGGGAAGGTAGGCGCGCACGGGGGCGGGGCCACCGCGCAGCCCGACGTGGGAGAAGAAGAGTTCCTGGCCGTCGATCCGAGTGCCGTGCGGAAAGCCGACGAAGCCGACGTTGCCGCCCGGGCGCGCGGACTGCAGGCCTGGTGCATCGATTCCTGGGTGCCGACGCACTCGAGGACCGAGTCGGCGCCGATGCCGTTCGTCAGTTCCTTGACGCGGGCGACGCCTTCCGCGCCGCGCTCGGTGACGATGTCGGTGGCGCCGAACTCCAGGGCCAGTTGCTGCCGGGCTTCGTGCCGGCTCATGGCGATGACGCGCTCGGCGCCCAGTTCCTTGGCGGCGATGACCCCGGACAGGCCCACCGCGCCGTCTCCGACGACGACGGCGGTCGAACCGGGTTTCACCTCGGCGGCCTTGGCGGCGTACCAGCCGGTGCCCATGACGTCGGACAGGGTCAGCAGGCTCGGGATCAGTTCCTCGGCCGGCTGTTCCGGGGTGGTGACCAGGGTGCCGTCGGCGAGAGGGACGCGGACGTACTCGGCCTGAGCGGGCGAGGTAGCGGTCCCGTACCCGACCGCTGGAGTAGTCGCCGATCAGCGTGGTGCAGCAGGTCATGATGGCGGCCTCGGCGATACCGACCAGGGCGCGGCTGGCCACGATGGCGCCCAGCGACTCCAGCCACAGCGGTGCGGTGCCGAAGATCGCGTACAGGACGGTCGCGACGATCAGCAGGCGCTTGCGGCCGAGCCGGTCGACGATGACGCCCGCGAAGGGCGCCAGCAGGTCCAGCGCCAGGGCCGGGACGGTGAGGGCCATCGGGACCAGGGCGCCCGCGCCGGGCACGTCGGCGAAGTGGTCCTGCGTCTTGGGCAGCACGGGGGCGATCAGGACGGCCCCGAGGATCGGCAGACAGCTACCGGCCATGAGGAGGGAGACGCGCAGCCGGTGCGCGGCACCGGACGTCGGAAGGATCGCGTCGGGCAGCGGCACGATCGGCACGGGTTCCGCGTAGGCGGGCGGGAACGATGGCGAGAGGTCTGCCGGATCGCGATCATCCTTGCCGTGGATGGTCCCCTTGGGGCACCGGCTGGAAGCTGTCGACGGAGGCTTCGACGCGCGGCTCGATGCCGAGCATGCCGAGCATGCCGATCTGGCGCGCGGCGGGGGCGTCGTACGTGCGCCGGTACGTCACCCACGGCAGCCGGGCCAGGTCGGCGAGGGTGAGGTGCTCGCCGGCCTCGGGATGGTCGTCGACGACGAGGTAGAACCAGCGGTCCCGGTAGAGGTGCGCGGTGGTACCGACGTCCGGGGCAGGGGCCGCGGATACCCGCCAGGTCGGACGCGCTGCCCCTACGGGCACCCCATCGTGCCCCTCTACCTCTCACCCGCGACCACGACACCGGGTATGTAGGGAAGCACAGCCCAACTGCCAGCCTACGAGCGGAAGTCCATGCACGCGCAAGAGCCGATGAAGAACGACAAGCAGCCGCAGCGCCCGGCCAAGAGCGCGGCCGCGCGGCCGGGAGGGCGGGTGCCCGATGCGCTTGTCGAGCTGCAGCGCACCGCCGGCAACGCCGCCGTCGTCCGTATGCTCCAGCAGAGCCGGCACCAGCACGGCGCGGGCTGCGGCCACCCACAGTCCACGGCGGAGCCGGTGCAGCGCTCCGCCGTGCACGATGTGTTGCGCGCGCCGGGCAATCCGCTGGATGAACCGCTGCGGCAGGAGATGGAGTCCCGCCTGGGCGCCGACTTCTCCGACGTCCGCGTCCACACCGACTCCGCGGCACGTGCCTCTGCCGCCGAGGTGGGTGCCCGTGCCTACACCTCCGGCAGCCATGTCGTCATCGGCGACGGCGGCGGCGACAAGCACACCCTCGCCCATGAGCTGACGCATGTCATCCAACAGCGCCAGGGCCCGGTGGCCGGTACGGACAACGGGTCGGGGCTGAGTGTCTCCGACCCCGGCGACCGCTTCGAGCGCGAGGCCGAGGCCAACGCGGTCCGGGTGATGAGGCGGACGCCTGAGCAGATCGACCAAGGCCCGCCGGGCGCCCCCGTACAGCGGGAAGCCGACGTCACCGCCCGGGGCGCGGCGCGCGACACCGACACGACGGTCGTTCAGCGCTTCGCCGAGGTCACGACCGCGGAGTTGGGGCCGGCGCGGGTCTCACAGAACGGGCTGTATCTCATGACCGTCACCTCTGGGGCGGACACCACAGTCATCTGGGTCGCGGAGGGCGCTCCGCCGCCCCGGTACTGCACGCCGACCGGGCAGAGCGGTGAGATCGGGGGGCGCGTGTACGCGGAGTACGAGCCGTCGACGGCCTTCCTCGCGGACTGTGCCCACACCGCCGAGGAGATCATGCACCAGCAGCGGCTGGCCCTGGGGCAGGACGCCAGCGAATTCGCCCTGGGGGGAAACCAGTTCGGCTTGGGCGACAGGGAGAACGCGGAGGGCGCCATGGCCTACGCGAACGCCAGGCCGGGTGGTCCCCAGGCGAACGGCGAGGAACGGCCGAACGCCGGTCAGGCGTTCGCCATCGTGGAGACCGCGTGGCACGGGGATTACGAGCGGCCCGCCAACACCAGCGGGTGGCCCTACCACGTGGCGGCCGTGGTCGCCGTGGACGGCGACGACCGCATCACCGTGGAGCAGGCCGCGGACGGCAACGACGCGAAGGCCCGCCAGGGGTACGAGGGCATCGTCGACATGTATACGTCGGGCACGGATCCGACCAATGGGCAGGCGCTCCCGCACAGCTTCCACGGGCGCAACACCGGCGGCCCGGTGCAGCATTTCTCGGTCGGCGCGATCACCGTCATCCTCCAGCCGATCAACGTGGGCGGCCTCAAGAAGGAGACCGGCCGCCGGAAGCTCATGTGACCCGGCCCGGGCCGACTCGGACGACCCGGGCCAACCCGGGTCGGCATAAGCCGGCCCGGGTCGGTCGTGCCGGCCCGAACGCCGTGCCGCAGACCTGGACCTGGCCCTGCCGTCGCGGGTGATGCAGCGGACCACCCTCCGATCACACCCGGAGTGCGGTGGACGGAACACTCGCTACGGCAGCGGGATGCCTCGCTACGGCAGCGGGATGCCGAGTCGCTCCGCGAGTTCCCGGGCGCTGGTGCCGTACGTCTCCCGGATCCGTACGCCGTCGGGACCGACGTCGAACACGCCGTGGTCGGTGTAGACCCGGCTGACGCAGCCGAGGCCGGTGAGCGGGTAGGCGCACTGCGGCACGAGCTTGGGTTCTCCCGAGCGGGTGAACAGGGTCATCATCACGTAGACGTCCTTGGCGCCGATGGCGAGGTCCATGGCGCCGCCGACGGCGGGGATGTCGTCGGGCTTTCCGGTGTGCCAGTTGGCGAGGTCGCCGTTGAAGGCGACCTGGTAGGCACCGAGGACGCAGACGTCGAGGTGCCCGCCGCGCATCATGGCGAAGGAGTCGGCGTGGTGGAAGTACGCCGCTCCCGGCAGTTCCGTCACCGGGACCTTGCCGGCGTTGGTGAGGTCGGGGTCGATCGCGTCGCCCTCGGCCTTCGGGCCCATGTTGAGCATGCCGTTCTCGGTGTGCAGCACCACCCCGGAGCCGGCCGGCAGGTGATCGGCGATCTTGGTGGGCTGCCCGATGCCGAGGTTGACGAAGGAGCCGGCCGGGATGTCGCGTGCGATGACGGCGGCCAGTTCGTCCATCGAGAGCCGGTGGTCGGTGCGCACCTGATCGCTTGGCGTGATGGTCATCGTGCCCCCTGCACGGTGTAGTGACGGGCCGTCACCTGGACGATCCGGTCGACGTAGATGGACGGGGTCACGACCGCCTCGGGGTCGAGCTTCCCGGGTTCGACGACCTGGTCGACCTGGACGATGGTCGTCGTCGCGGCCGTGGCCATGACCGGGCCGAAATTGCGGGCCGTCTTGCGGTAGACGAGGTTGCCCAGCGTGTCCGCGGCATGCGCGCCGATCAGCGCGTAGTCGCCCTTGATGGGGTACTCCAGCAGATACGTCCGGCCGTCGATCTCGCGCACCTCCTTGCCCTCGGCCAGCGGCGTGCCGACCGCTGTCGGGCAGTAGAAGGCTCCGATGCCGGCACCCGCCGCCCGCATCCGCTCGGCCAGGTTGCCCTGCGGCACCACTTCCAGTTCGATCTTCCCAGCGCGGTAGAGGTCGTCGAAGACCCAGGAGTCGGCCTGGCGCGGGAAGGAGCAGAGCACCTTGCGCACCCGGCCGGCGGCCAGCAGTGCCGCCAGTCCGACGTCGCCGTTGCCGGCGTTGTTGGACACGATCGTCAGGTCTTTCGCGCCCTGCCGGATGAGCGCGTCGATCAGGTCGAACGGCATCCCGGCCAGGCCGAAGCCGCCGACGAGGATCGTGGAGCCGTCCTCGATCCCGGCGACCGCGGCGTCGGTGCTTTCGAGGATCTCCGCGCGGCTCATCGGTCCGCCCCCGTGACATCGCAGTTCTCGAGTACGACGGCCAGTCCCTGGCCGACCCCGATGCAGATCGCGGCGACGCCGTAACGCTGCCTCGTCTCGCGCAGCACCTTGGCCAGCGTGGCGAGCACACGGCCGCCCGAGGCGCCCAGCGGATGGCCGATCGCGATGGCGCCGCCCTTCTGGTTGACGAGGGCGGGGTCGATCTTCCACGCGTCCAGGCAGGCGAGCGACTGCACGGCGAAGGCCTCGTTGAGTTCCACCGCGCCCACCCGATCCCAGCCGATCCCGGCCCGGGCCAGCGCCCGGTTCGCTGCCTCGACCGGGGCGTAGCCGAAGGCCTGCGGCTCCAGTGCCATCACACCGCGGCCAGCGATGCGGGCGATCGGGTCGGTTCCGATCGCGGCAGCGGCCTTCTCGCTGCCCAGCAGCACCGCGGAGGCACCGTCGTTCAGCGGGCTGGCGTTGCCCGCGGTGATGGTGCCGCCCTGCTCAGGCGTACGGAAGACCGGCTTGAGCCCCGCGAGCACCTCGGGTGTGGATCCGGGCCGGATGCCCTCGTCGCGGGTGAGGTCGATGCCGTCGACCGGTACCACCAGGTCGTCGTAGAAGCCGGACTCCCAAGCGGCGTGCGCGAGTCGGTGGGAGCGGGCGGCGAACTCGTCCTGCCGCTCGCGGGAGATCCCGTAGCGCTCCTGGAGCTGCTCGTTGGCCTCGCCGAGACTGACCGTCCACTCCTTCGGCATCCGCGGGTTGACCAGCCGCCAGCCGAGCGTGGTGGAGACGGCGGTGACGTCACCGGCCGGGAAGGGTTTCGCCGACTTGGGCAGCACCCACGGCGCACGCGTCATCGACTCGACGCCGCCGGTCAGCACCACCTCGGCGTCCCCGGACTCGATCGTCCGGCTGGCCGTCATGGCCGCGTCCAGGCTCGATCCGCACAGCCGGTTGACCGTGGTGCCGGGCACGCTCACCGGAAGCCCGGCGAGCAGCGCCGCCATGCGGCCGACGTTGCGGTTGTCCTCGCCGGCGCCGTTGGCGTTGCCCCACACCACGTCGTCGATCGCGGCGGGGTCGAGGCCCGGCACCCGGGCGAGCGTCGAGGTGATCGCGGCGGCGGCAAGGTCGTCGGGGCGCACGCCGGCCAGCGCGCCGTTGAAGCGGCCGAACGGTGTCCGGGTCGCGGCGTAGAGGAAAGCACTCATGACAGCGACGCTAACCCCGGTCCGCGATATTCTGAAGTACGCATATCCGAGCTGATTGATATGGATGAGATATGGATCTGCGACACCTGCGGTACTTCGTGGCGGTGGCCGAGGAGCGCCACTTCGGTCGCGCCGCCGAGCGGCTGCACATGGCCCAGCCACCGCTCTCCCAGCAGATCCGCCAGCTGGAGGCCGAGCTCGGCGTCGAGCTGCTCCGCCGCACCACACGCCGCGTCGATCTCACCGAGGCCGGCCGGGCCTACCTGGAGCGGGCGCGCGCGATCCTCGCCGACGTCGACGAGGCCGCCCACCACGCACGGCTCGTCGCCACCGGCTCGGTGGGCCATCTCGCGATCGGCTGCGTGGGCTCGGCCACGTACAGCCTCCTGCCCGCGCTCTCGCGCCGGCTCACGGAGGATCTGCCCGGCGTCGACTTCTCCTTCCGGGGCGAGATGCTCGCGCCCGACCAGGTCGAGGCGCTGCGCACCGGCGCGATCGATGTCGCGCTGCTGCGCCCTCCGGCGGCCGGCCTCTCCCTCACCGCGCACACCCTGCGCCGGGACCGGCTCGTCGTCGCCGTACCGGCCGACCACCCCCTCGCCCGCCGGAAACGGCTGCGGGCAGCGGACCTGGCCGGCGCCGACCTGATCGTGCATTCCGCCGACCGCCGGTCGGTGATGTACGACGTCGTGCTGGGCCTGCTGCGCGAGGCAGGTGTGGAGCCGCACATCCGCCACGAGGTCGGCGAGACCTCGACGCTGGTCACGCTCGTGGCCGGCGGTCTCGGCGTCGCGGTCGTGCCCGAGCCCGTGACCTCTCTGACGCTCGACGGTGTCATCTACCTGCCGCTGGCCGGGGCCGACGCACGCGTGGAGCTGGCCGTCGCCCACCGCGCCGACCGTGCCGAGCCGCACCTGGCGCGCACTGTGGGGATCATCCGGGCGATGTTCCGGGACACCCGCCCACGCCGGAAGGCGGCAGCCGCGACGGCCGAACCCTCCCGGGCCACGTCAGCTGACTGAGTCCGCGAGGCTGTCCCCTGGGCGACTCCGTCATCCCGGCCGAGTGCCACTCGCCGCCGATCGAGTCGAGCAGATGACGCCCCGCAGGGCGGGCAGGACAACCCGAACGCCGACAGACGGCGTTCCACGCGCCCCGCATCGGTGTCGGTTTCAGTGCCGGTTTCGGTGACGGTGATCAGCACGAGGCTGCTGTCGTCTCAGCGGCGGGAGTGGGTGCACAAGCCTCACGACGGTGTGGCGGTGTGGCGGTGTGGTCCCGAGCACGCCTCTTCCCTGCCACATGGCGTGATTTGCACGGGCCCTTCCTCTGCGCTGCACAAGCGTTGGACGGGCGCTAACCGGCCTCCCCCGAAGGTGGAATCACCAACTCCGCCTGGGAGAACGGGAGCAGGGAGCCGAGGACGGCGTACCCACGCTTGCCGGGCCCCCGGGCGGATTCCGCTCAAGAACGCAAGGGGCAGACTCATGGGTAACGCTGTGCGGCCACAACGCAGGGCCATTCTCACCGGAGGACTCGCGGCGGCCTCCGCGGCCGTGCTCACCGCCTGTTCATCGAAGACCGGTGGTGCCGACACGGCGAAGGCGGCGAACCTCGGGGTGGCGTCGCCCGCCCCGAACGCCGGTCCCCGGCCCGACACCGCGCGGGCGACGTACGACAGGCTGCTGGACGGCAACAAGCGTTGGGTGAGCGGCAAACCGCAGCACCCCGACCAGGACCCCGCCCGGCGGGCGGCCGTCGCGAGCGAGCAGAAGCCCTACGGCGTGATCGTCTCGTGCATCGACTCCCGCGTGCCGCCGGAGCTCGTCTTCGACACCGGCATAGGTGACCTGTTCGTGATACGCACCGGTGGGCAGGTCGTGCAGCCGGTGGTCGTCGGCTCCGTCGAGTACGGGCCCCTCACCGCCGGTTCCCCGCTCATCGTCGTCCTCGGCCATCAGAACTGCGGGGCGATCAAGGCGGCGTACAAGGCACTCAAGGACGACGAGGACCTGCCGGGCAACCTGCAGTCGATCGTCGAGGCCCTGCGCCCCGCCTACGAGGACATCGCGAAGACCAAGCACGCCGACCCCGTCGACGCGATGATCCGCGCCCACGCCAACCGGACCGCCGCCGACCTGCGGTCCAACACCGCTCTCGCTCCCCTGGTGAAGCGAGGCGACCTGAGCGTGGTCAGCGCCTACTACTCGCTCGACACCGGTCGCGTGGAGACGCTCACAGGAGCCCCTTCCTCCTGACCCGAGTCGCTGTTCCGCCCGGGCTTGCCGGGCCGTCCGGTTCTCACCGTGGCCGGACGTTCACCGCGCGTGCTTCGGAGGTGCTGCCCGCTCGGCGGTGTAGAGGCTGAGGTCGTGCACGGTCCGGTCGGACACGGGCAGTTCCAGGGACTGGTAGGTCAGCTCCAGGAAGCCGAACTCAGGATGATGCAGCCGCTTGATGCCCTCGTGGCGGATGCGGACGTCGTGTGCCGCCCACATGGTGCGGAACTCGGCGCTCACCGTGGACAGTCCACCGATCAGCTCGCGCAGGGCCCGATCATGCGGCTCACGGCCTGCCTCGGCACGCAGCAACGCGACCGTGGCGGCGGCGCCGGCGTCCCAGTCGACGAAGAACGCCTGTGAGCCGGCGTCGAGGAAGTGGTAGCGGGCGAAGTTCGAACGGCCGCGTCTGTCGGTGGTGCGGCTGTCGGACGAAGGCGGCCGACAGCGTGATGGAACCCATCAACCACTGGATGCGGGGCGGGACTTCACCTCCGAGGACGCCCGGCAGCCGTCGCTGACGGCGGCCCAGATGAAGAACGCCGTCGTTCCCGAAGCAGCCCGGTCGGGGGCGGTCGCCGCCTCGCTGAACTGCGCGTACTACTACGTGTGCGGGAAGGGTGGGAACGGCAACAGATGCGACTACACCACATGCAACACGACATACACCCTGCCCAACCTCGTGGGCTGGGGCTCGCTCCACAACAACCAGACGCCTGGCACCAGGTCGCACTTCTACCACGTGAACGGTGCCTGGATGTTCTCCATCGACGCCCCCAACCGGAACGACGTGTTCTGGACTCCGGTCTGGTACGTCATCGCCTGTTGAGCTGAGGTTGCGAGAGCGGTCTGCGAGGTCGCTGCACATCGCGGGCGCCGCCGGGGCCGGCGGGCGCCGGGTCATCGCTCACCGGCCAGGGCGAAGAGGTCGATCGGGTACGACACGCTGGGCGTGGGCACCTGTCGCCGCAGCGCGGGCATGTTGAACGTTGGCAGCCCGATGCGCTCAACGGCCCTTTTTCCAGAGCGAGTTCAGGTCACGCGTGCGCCTGACGGGAAGTGCTCCGGAAGTCCTTCGCGGGCGGGCGGCAGGCGCGGCGTGCTGGCACGAGGTGGTGCGGCAGCCGTGGGCGAACTCGCACCGAGGTAGGTCGCGTTGCCCCGACGGCCACCTTCACACAACCCTTCGTACACCTCGTGAGTCACACCCCCGTACACCTTGGCCCTCATTTCCTTCTTCGACTACGGGAGCTCACCGTGCGCGCACGCACCCTGGCCGCCACCGCCGCCGTGGCGGCACTCACCGCAGCCGGCCTGACCCTGCCGCTCGCCGGGAGTGCCGCCGCCGCGTCGACTGCGCGGTTCGACTTCAACGGCGACGGCTATGTCGACATCGCGGTCGGCATGCCCGACGCCACCGTGGACGGCAAGGCGAAGGCCGGCTACGTCAGCGTGATCTACGGCGGCTCGGAGAGCCCGTATCAGTCCACCGGCGTCATCAGCCAGGCAGAGGCCGGCATACCCGGGACACCCGAGGCGGGCGACCGCTTCGGCTCCGCCGTGGCGCCTGTCGACGTCAACGGCGACGGCACCTTCGAGCTCGTCGTCGGCGCGAGCGGCGAGTCGCTCACCTCCGACCAGTTCAAGGACGAGGGCACCATCACCGTCCTGGACGACTCGGAGTGGAACATCAAGGGCACCACCGTGGTCCGGGGAACGTCCGAGTACAGCAGCATCGGTCACACCATCGCCACGGGTGACTACGACGGCGACGGCGACACCGACCTCGCGTACGGCGAGAACGGCGAGGAGCACGGCGCGCTCCGGTTCCGCCCGGGCCCGCTCACCGCCGACCCGGTGACCCCCACCACTGTGCGCAGGTACAGCATGGGCGGCATCACCCGCGACCTGGCCACCGGCGACTTCGACGGCGACGGCCGGGACGATCTCGCCACCACCTGGAAGGGCCTGGAGGACTCCGGCACCTTCATCACGCGCTGGGACGACCAGGCCACGCCCGCCCAGTGGTGGGCCGACGCCGACCGCGGCAGCGCTCTCGCCGCCGCCGACTTCGACCGGGACGGCACCGACGACCTCGCGGTCGGCCTCGTACAGCCCAATCCCGAGTCGGAGACGACGCACTGCGCGGACCGGCTCGGCGGGGCGCTGCTCCTGCTCAAGGGTTCGAAGAGCGCGAACTTCGGCGCCGAGAGCGAGTGCATCACGCAGTCGAACCCGGAGGTCGGCGGTGCCGCCGAGGACGGCGACGACTTCGGCGCCGCGCTGGCAGCCGGCGACCTGAACGGCGACGACCGCCCGGAGTTGGTGGTCGGCGTGCCCGGTGAGGACGTCGGCACCGTGAAGGACGCGGGCGGATACGTCGTCCTGAACGGTACGGAGAACGGCCTCCACGGCGGTCTCGCCCGCAGCCAGAGCACCCCGAACATGCCCGGCGCCGCCGAGGCCGGCGACCGTTTCGGCGCCCAGGTGGCCGTCGGTGACTACAACCGCGACGGCCTGTGGGACACGGCGGTGAGCGCACCCGGGGAGAACGCCGGTGAACCCAGGTCGGGTGGCGTCTGGTTCGTGCCGACCAGCGCCGAGGAGACGTACCCGATGGGTAAGTCACTGACCCCGTTCGGCTTCGCACTGCCCCACGGGGCCATCAAGTACGGCGAAGTCCTGGGCCACTAGGGGGTGTTTCGAAAGTCGTGTCGGGTGCTGTGCGGGACTTTCGAAACACCCCTAGAGCACCGAGCGCGATGTGGTCCCTGACCGAAGGCGCACAGGGACCACACGGCCGGCGGGCCTGCCTCGTGGTCGCACCGGCGGAGTAGGGCGCTCGCCGGCTGCCGCGCGGCGGTGGATAGCGTGTCGGCATGGCGATGACGGGGAAGCGGCGGGTCCTGTACCGGCAGGGCAGCGGATTCTGGCGGATGACGACGAAGTGGGTTCTGGTCTTCGGGGCCCTGTACCTGCTGGACGGCGGGCTGCTCCGGTCGTGGGGCGACGCTCTGGTCTGGCCGTTGATCGGGATCCTGCTGTGGGTGCCGTTCGGGGTCGGTGTCGTCTGGTACCCCAAGAAGGACCAGCGCGTCGAGCTGACGGCGCGTGAACTGCGGGTGCGGCGCAAGCGACTGCCGATGGAGAAGGTGAACCTGCTGCACGTGGCGCGGCTGTGGCTGGAGGGGCTCTCGACCGCGGACGACCAGCCGGTGCTGGAATGGACACGGTTCGAGCGGGTGGTGTGGGTGCCGCTGCGGGACGGCCGGGCGTTCGGCGTGGAGTTCCGCGACCCGGCCGCCTTCGCCACAGTCTTCGGCGCCTTCGCGGTCGAGGCGTGCGGCGGACCCGACATCGTCCGCGCGAGGGCCGCGAGGGAGACCTACCCGGACCCGCGCCCGATACGGCCCCGCCCCGCCGACGACACGGGCTCCTGGCCGGACCTCCTGGACATCTTCAACTGACAGCCCGAGGCCGGGGCCCACGTCGCTCGCACGCTGAGCCGCTGCGCTGCCGGGGACGTCCGGCGCGCCGCCCCCAGGACACTCGACCATTCGGACGCTCACACTGGCGAACTCGTTTTGCCGGATCGGCAACAACAGTGGCCGGTCCGGGAGGCGGTGGGCAACGGTGGTCCCATGACCGACAACACCGCAGGAGGAGCATCCGTGTCCGAGTCCGAGTTCCGTTCGCCTGGGGGCGGCTACACCGGCGATCCGGCGGTGCGTGCGGAGTGGGACAGCCGGTACGCCGAGCGGCAGCAGCTCTGGAGCGGCCGCCCCAACGGTGCACTCGTGGCCGAGACCGCCTCGCTCACCCCCGGACGCGTCCTCGACGTCGGCTGCGGCGAGGGCGCGGACGCCCTCTGGCTCGCACGCCGCGGCTGGGACGTCACCGCGCTCGAAGTCTCGGGCGTGGCACTGCGACGCGCGGCCGGACACGCGCGCGACGCCGGCCTCACCGTCAACTGGGTACACGCCGAACTCACGCGGGCAGCGCTCCCGTCCGCCTCCTTCGATCTGGTCTCCGCGCAGTACCCAGCCCTGCTGCGCACACCCGACGCCGCAGCCGAACAAGCCCTGCTCGCCGCCGTCGCGCCAGGCGGTGTGCTGCTGCTCGTCCACCACGCCGGTATGCAGACCCAGCAGACGCACGAGAGCGGCTTCGACCCGGCCGACTACGTCTGGCCCTCGATGGTCACCGAACTCCTGGACGACGACTGGGTGGTGGAGGTCGACGAACAACGGCCCCGCCTGGCACCCGACGGCGGAGCGGGCGCGCACCACACCGACGACCTCGTGCTACGCGTACGCCGACTGCGCTGACCACTTCCGTCACCGCGCTCGCGGTGACCCGGAGGTGAGATTGAAGGGCTGCTGCGGAGCCGCTGCAGGCATGCTGAAGGGCCGCACCGGAGGCTGCGGGCATGACCACAACAACGGGCCTGAAGCCCGCCTCCGCAGCCGTACTCACCACCGCACCCTCACCCTCCCCCACGCACGCCGCCCTCATCGCCCGTACAGCCCGGCTGGTCGTCAACCTGGCCGTCGCACTCGCCGTGATGACCGCGGCCCTCGTCATGGGGGCGGGCACCAGCCACGCCGCCACCCGGGCCCAGATCGCCGCCATTGCCGAGGCGGAGGTCGGCCATGCGGAGAGCAACGGCTCGTGCCTGAAGTACGGGCCCTGCACCACCACACCCTGGTGCGCCTACTTCGCCTCCTGGGTATGGAGAACCGCAGGCGTGTCCCCCGTGCCCGACACGGCCGTGGCCCGTGGGGTCGGGCTCTGGGGCCAGCAGCGCGGTCTCTTCAGCAGCCGGCCCGCGGGCGGGGTCGGCGACCCCGAGCCCGGGGACATCGCCGTCTACGGAACCCCCGCCAACTCCAGCGGGTCACGTCTCCCTCGTCACGGCCGTCCACGGCGACGGCACCATCACCACCGTCGACGGCAACTACGGCGACAAGGTCGCGCGCCGTGTCATCGACCCCCGCACCGCACGTTCGGGCGCCGACAGCCTGTTGATCTCCGGTTACGTGAAGCCCAACGGAGTGCAGGCGGCCAACGGCGACCTGCACGTGACGACGACGGTCGGTGGCCGGGCGTTCCACAACCTGCGGTACGCGAACGGCTCCTGGAGCGGGGCGAACGTCTCGGACCCCGGCGGCACCATCACCGACACGGCGGAGGCCGGTGCGTCCAACGGTGACATGCATGTGCTGACGGTGGCCGGCGGACAGATGTCGCACAACCTCCGGTACGCCAACGGTTCGTGGAGCGGCGCCCAACTCGCCGACGGCACCGGCGCCATCAGCAAGGTCGCCGCGGCCACCACCCCCAACGGCGACCTCCACGTACTCACACTCGTCCAGGGCAAGGTGTTCCACAACATCCGCTACGCCAACGGCTCCTGGAACGGCGCCCAACTCGCCGACGGCAACGGCGCCATCAGCAAGGTCGCCGCGGCCACCACCCCCAACGGCGACCTCCACGTACTCACACTCGTCCAGGGCAAGGTCTTCCACAACATCCGCTACGCCAACGGCTCCTGGAACGGCGCCCAACTCGCCGACGGCAACGGCGCCGTCACCGACCTCGCCGCAGCCGGGGTGTTCAACGGTGACGTGCATGTGCTGACGGTGGTCGCCGGGTGTTCCACAACGCGCGGTACGCGAACGGTTCGTGGACCGGGGCGCAGGTGGCCGACGGCACGGTCTGATCAGCAGGGTCGCGGCCGCCACCGCCCCGAACGGTGACCTGCACGTGCTGACGCTGGTCGGGGGCCAGGTGTTCCACAACGTCCGGTGGGTGGACGGCTCGTGGAACGGGGCGCAGCTGGCCGACGGCAGCGGCGCCATCGACACGATCGCGGCGGCCGTCACCCCACAGCGGTGACCTCCGCCGGGCCGTTTCAGCCCGCTGATCACTGATGCCCGGTGGCGGGCCGGACCGGGACCGGCCCGCCACCGGGCATCCGGCCTACTCGTCGAGGTACCGGTGTCTGATGTCGGCCGGCGCGGTGAAGAGTCGGCCGTCGCGGACCTGCCATTCGGTCGCCCCCTCGACTTCATGGCCGACCAGGAACAGACCTTGGACGAGGTCTCCGTCCGCGTCGGACGCGGGAAGCCGAGCCATCGCTCTGACCTGGTCGGCGAACCAGTCCAGGGCCGACTCACGGATGTCGGCGCCGTAGAAGACGTAGTGGGTCCAGTTCACGTGCTGCCGCGGTGTTCCCCATCCATGGGTGTAGTGGTTGTCGTCATGCCTGGCGATGATCTGCTGGACGGCGGCGAGTTGTGTCTCGTCACACTCCAGCCACCCTCTGACCGACACGTAGCTGCCCATGGGCCCCGCCCCTCCCTCGTCCTCGGTTCCGACGTGACAGCCATCGGCTGACAGCGGCTCCGTCGGTCCCCAGTCTCCGACAGCCGGCCGGCCCGACGGGAAGGAAACCCACGCCGACGCACGGGAGGGGCTTGCGCGGTCACAAGGACCGCGCAAGCCCGTCACCTGCCCCGCGCGAAGCCGTGTGTCCGTCGAACCGACTGACGGTCAGGACGACTGCGCGGTCTGGTAGAGGTTCTGAGCGTCGGTGCCGAAGTACGGCCCGTACATCCGGTTGGGCAGGAAGTTGTACTTGAAGCTGTTCACCGACGACAGCAGTCCTGTGCCCGTGGACTCGTTGAACTGGGTGAACCAGGGGCCTCCGCTGGATCCGCCGGTCATGTTGCAGTTCATGCCGTGGTCGTTGGAGAGCAGGAAGTCACGGTTGGTGGTTCCGCTGCAGTAGATGAACTTCTCCCCGTCGTACGGAGCGGCGGCGGGGAAGCCGAAGGCGTACATCGCCTGGTTGTAGCCGGTGTTGAAGGCCAGCCCCTGCCCGCCGACGACGTCCGTGAGCAGCTTGCCGTCCAGCGGGGCGACGACGGCCGCGCCGACGTCGTAGTTGATGTCCTCGCTCGCGGTCCACTGCGGGGTGGCCAGTGTCTTCGTGGCACTCCACCTGCCGTACGGGGCCTGTCCGTCGTGGTAGCCGGGCACGAAGACCCAGTTGGTGTGCCAGGAGCCCTCCAGCTTCACGCAGTGCCCGGCGGTGATGACGGTGCTCTTGTTGGAGCTGGTGACGGCGTTGCCGGAACACGAGGCCGTCCGGCCCTGGTAGGTGAAGAACACCCGTCCGGCCGTGGACACCACGGCTCCACCGCCGGTCCAGGGCCCACCGCTGTGGGGGAAGGCCAGCACTCCGGCCTCGTTCAGGACGCCCGGGAGGGTCGGGGCGACGGTCTTCTCCTGGCCCTTGGCGAGGGACGGGGATGTCACCTGGGTTCGGTCCACGGTCGGTAGATCCAGCGGGGTGGCCTGGCGCATCCGTTCGGCGGTCCAGAACGAGGCGGGGTCGGCGGTGGCCGTGGCCGCGCCGGCGGGTGAGGCGAACACGCCGGTGGCGAGCAACGCGGCGGCGCCGAGCAGGGCGGCGAAGACGGGGCGGGACTTGCGCGGGGAGCGGGACGAGCGGCGTATGTCTCTCACGCGTACTCCTTGTGCGGTGGGGGACGAGGACGAACTCGCGCAACGCAGAGTGCCACCCCGCCCGCGACTTGGACAGGTACACGTCACAATGGGCGCGAAATCAACCCCTGAACCGATTCGGGCACGCATATGTGCGGTTCTTCGAGGGGTCCGGTGAGTTGCGCGGTCGGCGGGGTGGCTGCGAAGTCCAACCCTCACCGACCGCCTGGTGACCGCCCCTTGAACATCTCGGCGTCCTCACGCGTACCTCTCACTGCGTGCCGTGCCAGCCGCAACAGGTGTCCGCTCCTACCGACCTGGAGGAACCACTCTCTACCCGACCGGGAGAACACATGCATGCGAACCGACACGCGGTACCCACGCGGACGTCGAGGCGGACCGTCACGATCATCGCGGCCGTGTGCGCCGTGATAGCCGCGGCCGTCATCGCGATCAGGGCGGGCAGTGAGGAAGCCTCGGCCAGCCCGACCGTCGCGGGCCAGGCCCAGCACACCGGCGGCCATGTCGCCGGTGGCGGCGCCGGACAGGCGGCGACGGGCCGGAACGGCGCCGACCTGACCGTGACCGACGTGGACCGCGAGTTCCTCGCGAAGGTACGTCAGGCCGGACTCTGGGAGATCCCCGCCGGCCGGCTCGCCCAGACCCACGCGTCCAGCGAGGCCGTCAAGCGGGCCGGGGACCATCTGATCGACGGGCACAGCAAACTCGACCAGCTCGTGCGCGAGGACGCCGAGATCCTCGGTGTGGAGATCCCCGACGAGGCCACCGAGGAACAGCAGCAGTGGGTCCGGAATCTGGAGAACGCGCAGGGCGAGGAGTTCGACAAGCTCTTCGCCAATGTCCTTCGCGCCTCGCACGGCAAGATCTTCGCCACGATCGGTGAGGTCCGGGCAGCGACCCAGAACGACCTCATCCGCCGCCACGCCCGTCAGGCCAACCAGACCGTCCTGGACCACATGGAGGTCCTGGAGGACACGGGGCTCGTCGATGCCTCCACCTTCCAGGAGGTCGAGGAGGACGTGGCCCCCAAGTAGGGGACACGTCGGCCGACCGTGCCGACGTCGGAGCGGCAGCCGTTCACCGGCTGATGAGCGTGGGTCGACCGCTCGCCCCTTCGCCTGAGCCGACCCACCGCGGCTCACCGCGGCTCATGGCGGTTCACGGGGGCTCACGGCGCTCCACCGCACAGTCTCCTCGCAACCCGTCCCCAAGGGGGCACGTGAAGAGGCTGTGCGAACGGGCTCGGCCCCCTGGCGGCCATCTTTGCACTGTGCAATGATCGAGGTGGGGGAGCTGAGCCGACGGTCGGCCGCTACCTGGCGCCCAGGAGTGACACCGGCACGGTTACGCGGCGGCAGCACGCCGACCGTCGGCAGAGCCCTCCCCCGACGACCTTGCGGACAATCATGCAGGTCGGCGCCCCGGGAGACGCTGCGGGTGACCGTCGTCCACCGGATCGGCGCCGAATCCCCGTGCTTCACGGCCCGTTCCACAGGCGTGAGGGGTGGGGCCCCGGGCCGCCGGGCCCCCACCCCTCGGTCGTCCGCCGTGCCGCTCACTCGTTGTCGGGGAACTCGCCCGCGAACGCACCGGCCATCCGCAGCCAGGGCTCCGCCTCGCCTTGGCGTCCCTGGCGCTGCAGGGTGCGTCCGAGCATCAGATGGGCGTAGTGCTCCACCGGGTCGCGCTCGACGATCACCCTCAACTGGTCCTCTGCGCGCCGCAGTTGCGCGGAGTGGTAGTAGGCGCGGGCCAGCAGCAGCCGGGGGCCGGTCTGCTCCGGGACCTCCTCGACCACGTCGACGAGCAGCTTCGCGGCACCGATGTAGTCCCGCGCGCCGAACAGCAGCTGGGCTCGCTCCCAACGCTCGGCGGTGGTCTCCTCGTGCGGCACTCCGACGCCGTTGTCGAACAGGTGCAGCGCGCTGGCCCACCGGTCGGGCGCCACCCCACCGGTGGCCGGGTACGTCTGGAAGTCGTCGGTCATGGTCCCTTCCTCCCTTTCCCGGACGCGTCTTCACACGGTCCGGAGTGCGGCGTACCGCTGTCGAACGGCACGACGGACGCCACGTGCACACCGGCCAAGTGCCGGGAGCCCTTGTGCAGCACGTTCCCGCGTCCGGTTATTCCGCCCGCTCAGATCGCCCACCCACCCACCCGCTCGCCCGCCGACCGCGAGGTCACTTCTCCAGTTGCTCGATCACGCGGTGGGACACGCGGGCGAGCGTCCGGAGTTCGTCCGGGGTGAGGAGATCGACGAAGAGCCGGCGGACCGTCTCCACATGGCGGGGCGCCGCCTCCGCGATCGCCGTGCGCCCCTCGGGGGTGATGACCACGAACGCGGCGCGGCCGCCCCTGAGGCACCCCTCCCGGCCGACCAGACCACGCTTCACCATGCGGGCGACCTGGTGCGACATCCGGCTCCGTTCCCACTCCACACTCCTGGCCAGGTCCGAGGGGCGCAGACGGCCACCGGGCGCGTCCACGAGATGGACGAGCACCCGGTAGTCGGCGGCGGACAAGCAGAACTCCGCCTGCAGGGCGCGGGAGAGCCGCTCGCCGAGCTTCTCCCGCATCCGGACGAAGCGACGCCAGCCGTGCTGCTCGGCCGGGCTGAGCCAGGGTGGCGTGTCGGTCACTCGGGACTCCCTCGTCAGCGCAGTTCCCCCTCCAGCCAGGTCAGGACGTCCGGCGTCACCGGGTCGGCGATGTCGGCGAACTCGTCGTGCCGCTTGAGGTACGCGGCCACGTACGGGCAGACCGGCACGATCCGCTGTCCGGACTCGCGCACGTCGAGGAGCGCCCACCGGACCAGCTCGGCGCCCAGGCCCTGGCCGGTGAACGCCTCGTCGACCTCGGTGTGGAAGAAGACGCGTTGTGTGCCGCGGTTCCGGTAGGCCGTCAGCCCGACGCGTCGGCCGTCGACACGTATCTCGTACAGCCGTTCGGCGTCCGCCCGCTGGACGATCCGGTCGGCCGAGGACTCACTCATGCAATGCCTTTCGTACGAAGGTCAGCGGCGCGGGGGGTTGCTACGCGGCGCGATGACGGCGTTCGGCAGGGCGGGGGCCGGAAGACGGGGTCCGGGATGGCCCTCGACCTCGCCGAAACGGTCGGAGCCCGCCTGCCACTCCTCCCGGGCCCGGACGATGTCCTCGTGGCTGCGGCCTATGAAGTTCCACCACATGACGATCTCCTCCTCGAAAGGAGGGCCGCCGAGCAGGATCGTGCGCGCCGGGGCGTCCGACTCGTTCACCACGGCCAGGGTGTGCGCGCCACAGGGGACGTATCCGAGTTCCGCGGGTCGCAGCACGGTGTCGGCCAGGCGGACGTCCCCACTGTCCACGAGGAGCCCGTGCTCGAAGGCGGGGTCCACCGCGAGAGTGACGGTCGCGTGCGGTTCGAGGACGATCTCGGCGCCGAGCAGCGGCGTGAAGGTCCGCACCGGCGACGTGCTGCCGGCCAGCGACCCGAGGAAGACCTTGAGCTCGGCCCCGTCGACCCGCTCGAGGGTGGGCACGTGGTGCTGGAAGTCGCGGGCGGCGTTCCGGTGCTCCTCGGGCAACGCCACCCACAGCTGGACGCCGTGGAGGACGGAGGTGTCCGGGGTGGAGACCTCCGAGTGGGCGATGCCGTGTCCGCCGGTCATGAGGTTCAACTCACCGGGCCGGACGAGGGCGTGCGTACCGAGGGTGTCGCGGTGTTCGATCTCGCCGCTGAACAGCCAGCTCACCGTCTGCAGACCGGTGTGCGGATGCGGGGGCACGTCCATGCCCGTCACACCGGCGTCGACAGGGCCGTAGTGATCGGCGAAGCACCAGGCCCCGATCAGCGTGCGGGCGCGCTGCGGCAGCGTCCGGCGTACGCGCAGGGCGCGGGGCCCGCCCAGGGGCACGTCACGCGCCGACAGCACCTCGACCCGTGGCCCATGGGCCGAGCGGTCGCCCTCGACGGTCGATCCGCACGCCAGTGCCGCGGGTTCCACTTCCACGTTGCTCACCGGGGATCCCTCTCCAACCTTCTAGTTGTCACATCAACTATGATGCCACGAGAGCGGTCCGGTGGCTACAGCACGCAGAGGGCGTGCGACGCCGGCCCACCCGGGAGACGTGAAGTGAGCGAGCACATCGACGGATCCGCACCGCGCAGGATCTTCGTCGACAAGCAGAGTCCCGAGGCCTTCCGGGCCATGGTGAGGGCCTCGGAGGCGGTGGGTGCGACGGCCGCGGAGGCGGGCCTCGACCGTACGACCGTGGAGCTGATCAACCTCCGCGTGTCCCAGCTGAACGGCTGCGCCTACTGCCTCGACCTGCACACCCGAAGGGCGCTGCGCGCGGGCGAGTCGGCGCGGAGACTGGGGGTTCTGACGGCATGGCGGGACACCGGCCTGTTCACCCCCGTGGAGCGCGCGGCGCTGGCGCTGGCGGAGGCGACGACCGATCCGACCGACTCCGCCGCGCACGAGGCCGCGTACGAAGGCGCCCGCCGGGTCCTCACCGAGGACCAGATCTCGGCGGTGATCTGGGTGGCGATCACCATCGGCGCGTTCAATCGCGTCTCCATCATGAGCGGGCATCCCATAGAGGCACCCCGTTCGGACTCCGCAGAGTTTTGATTGACGAGTCATCCACTGCTCTCTAAGCTGCGGCGTTGATGCATCAACCATCACGTGTGGCCTGCCACTCCGGCATGGCCCCCTCGGAAGGACTCGACCCATGTACATCGCCGCCGCCGTTCTCAGCGTGCTTCTCGCCCTCGGTTCGCTCGCCGCGGGTGCGCCCAAGGCTCTGCTGAAGGGCGACGTACCCGCGGCGCTCCAGTCCCACATGGGCCTGAGCGCGGGCCTCGTCCGCTTCATAGGCGTGGCCGAGGTGGCCGCAGCCGTCGGCTTGGTCATCGGGCTCTCCTGGCAGCCGTTGGGCATCGCGGCGGCCCTGGGCATGGTCGTCACCATGATCGGAGCGGTGGGCTTCCACACCAAGGCCGGCGACTACGCCGACCCGAGCACCCGCAACAACGCCCTGAGCCCTGTCGCCTTCCTGCTCCTCGCCGCGGCCACCGCGGTGACGCTGGGACTGGCCATGTGAGCGCGGCGCGGGCCAGCGGGCGGCCGGTCCACCGAACCGGTGGTCACCGCTCCCCCGTCAGGTCGGCCGGATCCTCCAGCCGGGGGGCCACCTCCGGTCGGGGAGATTCACCCAGACCAGGCCCGGTCAGGCCTGGTCTTCGTCCAGCTTGCCGATGACGCGTTCGGAGATCTCGGCCAGGACCCGCAGCTCGGCCGGCGTGACATGGTCCATGAACAGCTCACGCACCGCCTCGACATGACGCGGGGCGGCTGCTTCGATGGCCGCCCGACCGACGTCCGTGATCACCACGTAGGCCCCGCGCCCGTCCTCGGCGCACTCCTCCCGCACCACCATGCCCCGACCGGCCATCCGGGCGATGTGGTGGGACATCCGGCTCTTCTCCCACTCCAGCGCACGCGCCAGGTCCTGGTACCGCTGCCGTCCGTCCGGCGAGTCCGTCAAATGGACCAGCACCGCGAAGTCCGCGGCCGACACATTCGACTCCGACTGCAGCAGGCGCCCCAGGCGGCCGCCGAGCCGCTCATGCAACCGCACGAAGCCGCGCCACGCGCGCTGCTCCTCAGGCGTCAGCCATCGCACTGTCTCTCCCATGAAGAGAGTGTAAACGTAGTTGACAGTTCATCGAATGCCTGGACTCCGGTGCGAGCCCGGTGCGCGAAAGCGAAACGCCGTCATCCCGGCAGGCCGGGCGGGCCTGCCGGGATGACGGGTGGAGCGGGTGGGGCGGGTGGGGCGAGCAGGCGGGTGGGACGTCGGGTCAGCCCACCTGGATGCCGGCGGCGTTCTCGGCAAGCCAGTCGTCGAAGCTCTTGAGCGCGGGATGGATCTTCCGGATTCCGTCCAGGTCACGGGCGCCGGTGAACTCCTGGTCGAAGTCGCCGTAGTACTGGAACATGTTGCCGATCTCGTCGCCCGCCGGAACGCCGAGGGAGCGGAAGACGTCGTAGGGCACGGCCTGGAAGCGCACCGGCTCGCCGATGGCGGCCCCGATCTTCTCCGCGTACTGCGCGCCGGTCAGGTGGTCGCCCGCCAGTCCGACGGTGTGCCCGATGAAGCGGTCGCCGTCCTTGAGGATGGCGAGTGTGGTGTGGCCGATGTCGTTCACATCGACGCCGGCCAGCAGCTTGCCGTCCTCGAGGGGCAGGGTCAGCGTCAGCACGCCGTCCTCGCCCCGCTTGGGGCCCATCATCGACTGGAAGCCCTGGAAGAAGAAGGTGGTGTTCAGGAAGGTGGTCGGCACCCCGGCCCGGCGGAACAACTCATTGGCCTCGCCCTTGGCGTCGAAGTGCGGCACGTTGTACTTCTCCTGGAGAACGGGCATCCGCTCGTCCTCCAGCGGCAGCAGCTCGCGGGTGTCCTCCAGCGTCGACCACACCACGTGCCGCAGCCCCGCGGCCTCGGCCGCCCGGACCAGGACCTCGACCTCCTCGATCTCCTTGGCGGCCGAGCCGTGCGCCCAGAAGTTGGTGACCAGGAAGGCGCCGTACGCCCCCTCGAACGCCTTGTGCACGGACGGCTCGTCGTAGAAGTCCGCCCGTACGACCTCCGCGCCGAGCTCGGCCAGTTCCTTGGCAGCGGGCGCGTCCGGGTTCCGGGTCAGCGCGCGCACGGTGAAGCCCGAGTCCGCGTCGGCCAGGATCGCCCGCGCGACACCGCCACCCTGTGCGCCCGTGGCTCCGGCGACCGCGATGACCTTCTTGTCACTCATGCCAGCTACCCCTGTCGAGGAGAGAATTGTGTTGACGCATCAACTAAAGCAGGTGTCCGTTGACACGTCAACCGACAATCGCCCTGGCCGCCCCGGGCGCCTCAACGGGTCCGGAAGCAAGGAATAGATGACGTATCATCTTGTTCACCCTTGCATGCGGTCCCGTAGACCCGAGGAGTTCACGATGCACTTCGGCATTTTCAGCGTGGGTGACATCTCGCCCGACCCGCTCACCGGTCAGACCCAGAGCGAGGCCGAGCGGATCGACAACATCATCAAGGTCGCCCGGCGCGCCGACGAGGTGGGGCTCGACGTCTTCGCACTGGGCGAGCACCACAACCCGCCCTTCGTGCCCTCCTCTCCCCCGGCCCTGCTCGCGCACATCGCGGCCCTGACCGAACGGATCATCCTGAGCACGGCCGTCACCCTGATCACCACCAACGACCCGGTCAAGATCGCCGAGGACTACGCGATGGTGCAGCACGTCGCCAAGGGACGCCTGGACCTGATGCTCGGTCGCGGGAACACCGTCCCGGTCTACCCCTGGTTCGGCAAGGACATCCGCCAGGGCGTACCGCTCGCCCTGGAGAACTACAACCTGCTCCACCGGCTGTGGCGCGAGGACGTCGTCGACTGGGAAGGACAGTTCCGCACCCCGCTGCAGGGCTTCACCTCCACCCCGCGCCCGCTGGACGACGTCCCGCCGTTCGTGTGGCACGGTTCCATCCGCAGCCCGGAGACCGCCGAACAGGCGGCGTACTACGGCAACGGGTTCTTCGCCAACCACATCCTGGCACCGAACTTCCACTTCAAGCCGATCGTCGACCTCTACCGGCGCCGGTACGAGCACTACGGCCACGGCACCGCGGAACAGGCCATCGTCGGCCTCGGCGGCATGGCCTTCATCGCCGAGCGGTCCCAGGACGCGGTGGACACCTACCGCCCCTACTTCGAGCACCACCCCCTCTTCCGCGGCATGAAGCTGGAGGACTACATGGCCGCCACGCCCCTCACCGTCGGCAGCCCGCAGCAAGTGATCGACAAGGTCCTCACCTTCCAAGAGGGCTTCGGGGATTACCAGCGGCAACTGTTCGCGGTCGACGCGGGCGGACTGCCGGTGGAGATGGCGCTGGAGCAGGTCGAGTTGCTGGGCACCGAGGTGGTGCCGGTGCTGCGCGAGGAGATGGCGGCCCGTCGCAAGCCCGGCGTCCCGGACGCTCCGACGCATGCGTCCCTGGTGAAGGCGAAGTACGGCGACGCCGAGCCGCGCAGGCCGCGTCCGAACCCGAACCGCGGCGACAACCTGTCCGGTACCTCGCCGTACCTGGACAGCGACCCGGCCGTCGCTGCCGACTTCCCGGCCGCCTTCTGACGGCCGGCGCCCACCGCCCCACCCGTACGGCACCGACAAGGAGCCCCGTATGAACGCCCCCTCCCCCGCTTCGGCTTCGGCTTCGGCTTCGGCTTCGGCGTCGGTGACGATCGCCGTCGTCACCGCCGGTGTCAGCGACCCCTCCTCCACCCGGCTGCTCGCCGACCGCACAGCCCAGAGGACGGTCGACGCCCTCCGGGAGTCCGGCACGTCGGCGACGGTGCGCTCGATCGATCTCGCTCCCCTCGCCACCGACATCGCCCAGGGCATCGTGACCGGCATGCTCACCCCGCAGGTGCAGTCCGTCATGGAACTGCTCGCCTCGACCGACGCGGTCATCGCCGCCACCCCGGTCTACAAGGCGGGCATCAGCGGCCTGTTCAAGTCGTTCGCCGATCTGATCGACAACGACCTGCTGATCGCCAGGCCGGTCGTCGTCGCCGCCACGGGTGGCAGCGGACGGCACGCCATGGTCGTCGACGAACAACTCCGGCCCCTGTTCGCCTTCCTCCGGGCGATCCCCGTGCCGACCTCCCTGTACGCCGCCCCGGAGGACTGGGGGTCGACCGACCTCGGCAAGCGGATCTCCCGGGCCGCGCAGGAGCTCTCCGTACTGGTGCGCAGCGGAGCGGGACGGCAGATGGCCGACGGCAACTGGGGTGGCTACTCGCACCGGTTCGGTGGCAACGCCACACGGGCGGAGCGGTCTGCGGAGGACGTCGATTTCGGCACCGACCTCATGCGTCTCGCCACCGGCGGAAGCGCGCTCCCGCAGGGTGGTGAGCGGCCCGATGGACACTGACGGCGGGCGCGCGACCGTCGTGGTCATAGGTGGTGGGCAGTCCGGTCTCTCGGCCGGCTACCACCTCAAGCGGCGCGGCTTCACCGGCGCTCCGACTGACCCGGACGGCGCTCGGACCTTCGTGGTGCTCGACGCCGAACCGGCGGCCGGCGGGGCGTGGCGGCACCGCTGGGAGTCGCTGCGGATGAACACCGTGAACGGCATCTTCGACCTGCCCGACTTCCCGCAGCCGCCGGTGGACCCCGACGAACCCAGCCGTACGGCCGTGCCGCGCTACTTCGCCGCGTTCGAGCAGACGACCGACCTGCCGATCCTGCGACCGGTGACCGTCGGCGCCGTACGGCCGCTGGACGGCCGCCCCGACGGTGACCTGGCCGTGGAGTCGAGCGCGGGGACCTGGATCACCCGGGCGGTCATCAACGCCACCGGCACCTGGACCAACCCCGTGCGTCCCCGCTACCCGGGGCAGGAGAGCTTCACCGGGCTCCAGTTGCACACCCACGACTACGTCTCGGCCGACCGGTTCGCGGGCCTCAGGGTCGCCGTCGTCGGCGGTGGCATCTCCGCCCTCCAACAGCTGGAGGAGATCTCCCGGGTGGCCACCACGTACTGGTACACGCGGCGCGAACCCGTCTTCCGGGAGGGCGGGTTCGACCCCGAGGTCGAAGGCCGCCGGATCATCGCCCGGGTCGCGGACGACGTGGCGGCGGGCAGGCCCACCGGAAGCGTCGTCTCGTACACCGGCCTGGGCTGGACCCCGTACGCCGTGGCGGCGAAGGAGCGCGGGGCCCTCGTGCGTCGCCCCATGTTCACCGCGCTGGAACCCGGCGGTGTGCGCGAGGCGGACGGTTCCTTCACGACCGTCGACGCGATCCTGTGGGCCACGGGCTTCAAGGCCGCGCTGGCGCACCTGGACCCACTGCGGCTGCGCAACGAGTTCGGTGGGATCACCATGCGGGGCACCCAGGTGGCCGGCGAACCGCGCGTTCATCTGGTCGGCTTCGGCCCGTCCCAGTCCACCGTGGGCTCCAACCGCGCGGGGCGTCAGGCTGTCAACAGCCTGCTCCGGCAGTGGGAGGGCCCGCGAGGAGGATCGGGCCGACTCGTGGCGGTGGCGGACTGAGGGGTGTGTTCGGCGCATCTCCCGTCCGGGGGCGGCGGCGCTCTCGCGCCCGGTGGTCAGGACGACTGGATGGCCCGTGCCCACATCCGTTCCTCGAAGGCGCGGACGGCCTCGTCCAGGTCTCCGGGGCCGGAAGCAGCGGCGACGGCCTCGGCGAGTTCGGCGCCGTCCAGCATCGCGAGGTTCGCGCCCGCCCCCAGTGGGGGCAGCGGGCCGCTCTCCGGCACGAGTGGCTGGCCGACCTGCTCGGCGGCCGCCCGGCCCTGGGGCCGAACGCCCTCGCCGTCACCGAGGCCACGCTGGCCCCCCTGGTCGGCCGTGCCGACATCGACACCGTCATGCGCGCCGTGGAGACGGTCAGCGCCTACTTCACCGGCGCCATCAGGCGCGAGGTCGCGCATCTGCGGGCCGAGCGCGCCACGGGCCTGTCCAAGCTCGCATGGCAGCGCGCCTCCGGCCCGCACGTGACGAAGATGCTGGCCACGGGCCGCTTCCCGGCGCTGGCCGAAGCTGTGTACGACGGCACGGACGTGGACGCCGAGGCTTCCTTCGCGACCGGCCTGGAGTGGATCCTCGACGCCGTGGCCGCCAAGCTCACCCGACCGCAGGCGTGACGCCCGGCGCTCGGGCACGCTGCCCCGACCGCCGAAGTGGCCACGGTGGAGCGGCCGTTGACACCCGCGACGACGCGACGCGGACCACCGCCGGGTTCGGCCGTGGTCCGCGTCGCGTCGAAAGGCGCCTTTGCCGCTAGAAGTTGCCGCGCTTCTCCTGCTCGCGCTCGATCGCCTCGAAGAGGGCCTGGAAGTTGCCCTTGCCGAAGCCGAGGGAGCCGTGGCGTTCGATGAACTCGAAGAACACGGTGGGCCGGTCGCCGATCGGCTTGGTGAAGATCTGCAGCAGGTAACCGTCCTCGTCGCGGTCGACGAGGATGCCGCGCGAGGCCAGTTCCTCGATGGGTACGCGGACGTGGCCGATGCGGGCGCGCAGTCCCGGGTCGGTGTAGTAGCTCTCCGGCGTGGCGAGGAACTCGACGCCCTTGGCCCGCAGCACGTCGACGGTCCTGATGATGTCGTTGGTGGCGAGGGCGAGGTGCTGGGCGCCGGGGCCGCGGTAGAAGTCGAGGTACTCGTCGATCTGCGAACGCTTCTTCGCGATCGCCGGCTCGTTGAGCGGGAACTTCACCCGGTGGTTCCCGCTGGCGACGACCTTGCTCATCAACGCCGAGTACTCGGTGGCGATGTCGTCGCCGATGAACTCGGCCATGTTGGTGAAGCCCATGACACGGTTGTAGAAGTCGACCCACTCGTCCATGTGCCCGAGCTCGACGTTGCCCACGACGTGGTCGAGTGCCTGGAAGATGCGCTTGGGCTCGTTCTCGGGCTTCACATAGCCCGAGGTCCGGGCCACGTACCCGGGCAGGTAGGGGCCGGAGTAGCGGGAGCGGTCCACCAGGGTGTGGCGGGTCTCGCCGTACGTCGCGATGGCCGCCGTGCGGACGGTGCCGTGCTCGTCGGCGATGTCGCGCGGTTCCTCCAGCACGGTCGCACCCTGCGCGCGGGCGTGCTCGACGCACTTGTCGACGTCGGGCACCTCCAGGGCGATGTCGATCACGCCGTCACCGTGGCGGCGGTGGTGGTCCAGCAGGGGGCTGTCCGGATCGACGCCGCCCTTGAGCACGAATCGGATCGCTCCCGAGCGGAGCACGAACGCGTGGTGGTCGCGGTTGCCGGTCTCTGGTCCGGAGTAGGCGACCAGTTCCATCCCGAAGACCACCTGGAAGAACGACGACGCCTGGGTCGCGTTGCCCACCGACCAGACCACCGCGTCCCACCCGGTCACCGGGAAGGGGTCGCCCTGTGCGTCGTACTCCACGAGCCCGACCAACTGCTTGAGCTGCTGCAGGTCGAGCTCCGCCAGACGTTCCTGGCTCGTGAGGGTCTCTTCCACACTCATGCGTCGTCCCTTTCGGCGTGCCTGTCTGCAACGTGTGGCGGTCAGGAGACACCGACCCCCCGCACCTGCACAACAGTCACCTTCCGGGCTGTTCAAGCTGCTCAGTTTGCCCTGCTCTTCTCGGCCTCTTATATACAATCTGACCAGTCACCGTGGAACGCGGCGGCGTCCGCGGCGGAGCGTACGGTGACGCCCGGCCCCGTCAGGCCCTACCGAGGGACGCCAGCCGCGCGGCCGCCTCCTTAACCCGGGCGGCGACCGACTCGATGTCGAAGTCGTGCATGGCCACGACACCGACCGAGGCACCCACCGCGCCGGGCACGTCGAAGCCCACCGCGATCCCGGTGGCGCCCTGCTGCAGTTGCCCCGAGGTGACGCTGTAGCCCAACTCCCTGGCGCGCGCGATCTCCTCGGGCTCGTCCGGCCACGGCGGCTGCAACGCGAGAATCGCGATGCCGTTCGCCCCGCGCTCCAGCGGATGCCGGACGCCGATGCGGTAGCCCACCTGGACAGGGCCGTGCTGGACGGTCGGCTGGGCACCCGCCAGGGGGACGCACTCCCGCGCGCCGTGCGCCACCGTCAGGAAGGCGGAGGTGCCGGTGCCGTCGGCGAGTTCCTGCAGTACCGGCTGAGCGGCCAGGACCAGCTGATGCTGGAACCGCCCCGCCAGCGTCGCGGCCCCGGCGCCGAGCCGCACCCGCTTGCCCTGCCGGGAGACCAGCGCGTGCTCCTCCAGAGTCCGCACGATCCGGTACGCGATGGCCCGGTCGATCTCCAACTGCGCCGCCAGGTCCGCCACCGTCAGGCCGTCGGCCGTCAGCGAGATCAGGTCCAGAGCCCGAAGCCCACGATCCAGGCCTTGCAGGGTGGCCATCGACACCTCCTGATCCCGCGGCCGCGCACGGCCCTCGCGGAAACCGACAGATCTTCCTCGGGCGCCACGTTAGGGCACGTCACACCTGCGAGTGACGCCGACCGACCTTGACTGAGCCGCCCCCGGGACCTAGCTTCGCCTTGTCGCTGCCATCGCACACAATTGTGCGCTGAGCGCACAAACATCTCACACGCGGCACCGCGACTCCGAGTCACGAGGAGAGAGACTTGCCGTACTACCACCGGGCGGGCGAGGTTCCGCCGAAACGGCACACCCAGCACCGGGACCCGGACGGGAACCTCTACTACGAGGAGCTGATGGGCGAGGAGGGGTTCTCCTCGGACTCCTCGCTGCTCTACCACCGGCACATCCCGTCGGCGGTGCGGGGGTTCCGGGTGTGGGACCTCGGCGACCAGTCCCTGGTCCCCAACCACCCGCTGGTGCCCCGCCACCTCTCCACGCACAAGCTGTTCGCGGACGGCGAGTCCGGCATCGACGCGGTGACCGGCCGCAGGCTGCTGCTGGGCAACGAGGACGTACGGCTGGCCTATGTCGTGGCCGACACGGTCAGTCCCTACTACCGCAACGCGATCGGCGACGAGTGCCTCTACGTCGAGGACGGCCGGGCCCACGTGGAGACGGTCTTCGGCGACCTGGAGGTCGGCGACGGGGACTATGTGATCGTCCCGCGGGCGACCACGTACCGGATCGTCCCGGACGGGTCCGTACGGATCTACGCGATCGAGGCCAACTCGCACCTGGGGCCCGCGCGGCGCTATCTGTCCAGGCACGGCCAGCTGCTGGAGCACGCGCCGTACTGCGAGCGCGACTTCCGCCTCCCCGACGGGCCGAGCCCCGTCGAGGGCGAGGACGTCGAGGTGTACATCAAGCACCGGGGAGCGGGCGGCGTCGTGGGGACCGTCCACACGCTGGCGAACCACCCCTTCGACGTCGTCGGCTGGGACGGCTGTCTCTACCCGTACGTGTTCAACATCCGTGACTTCGAGCCCCTCACCGGCCGGGTCCACCAGCCGCCGCCGGTCCACCAGGTCTTCGAGGGCCACAACTTCGTGATCTGCAACTTCGTGCCGCGCAAGGTGGACTACCACCCGCTGGCCGTCCCGGTGCCGTACTACCACTCCAACGTCGACTCCGACGAGGTGATGTTCTACTGCGGCGGGGACTACGAGGCCCGCAAGGGCTCCGGAATCGGACAGGGTTCGATCTCCCTGCACCCCGGCGGTCACCCCCACGGTCCCCAGCCGGGCGCCATGGAGCGGTCGATCGGGGCGGAGTTCTTCGACGAACTCGCGGTCATGGTCGACACCTTCCGCCCTCTCCAGCTCGGTGAGGCCGCCCGTGCGACGGACGACGGCACGTACGTCTACTCGTGGGAGCAGAACCGATGAGCGCCCCACGCCCACCGGAGATCCCCCCGGTGCTCGCCGGTCTGTTCGACGACGCGGCCGTCTTCCCGCCCGGCAGCCTGCCCCTCGACGAGGCCGTCCCGACCCACGTGGCACACACCCGTGGCGCCCACGCCGGGCTGGTCGGAGCGTTCGTCCTCGCCGCCCAGGACGTCGACCGGCTGGGCGAACTGACCAAAAACCTGGCCGAAGGGTCCTTCGACCTCTCGGTGACCGTGCCGCTGCCTGGTGTCTCCGACGCTGTCGCCGCCGCACACCGGATCCCGGCCGTGCGGCTGGTCGGGCTGGAGGTCTCCGTCCCGGACACGGTCGCCGCCGACGCGGTCGTTCCCGCCCTGGCCGAGGCGGTCGTCGACGCCACCGACGCCACGGTCTACGTCGAGGTGCCGCGCGACGCCCGGCGCGAGCCGCTGCTCGCCGCACTCGCCGGGACCCCCTACCTGGCCAAGTTCCGCACCGGAGGCGTACGCGCCGACCTCTACCCCGACGAAGGCGAACTCGCGACGGCCGTCCTGGCCGCGACGCGGTCCGCAGTGGCGTTCAAGGCGACCGCGGGCCTGCACCACGCGCTGCGCAACACCGATCCGGGGACCGGGTACGAACAACACGGGTTCCTCAACCTGCTCGTGGCCACCGATGCCGCCCTCCACGGTGCCGACGAGGCGACGTTGGTCGAGCTGCTGGCCGACCGCGACGGCGAACGCATCGCCGAGCGGGTGCGCGCCCTGTCGCCCCGAGTCCGTGAGCTGTTCCGCTCCTTCGGCACCTGCTCCGTCGCCGAACCCGCCATCGAGGCGGCCCGGTTGGGGTTGCTGCCGGCCGCGACGATCACCGACCTGACCGAGGTGTCCGCATGACCAGCACCATCCGGCCGACCGTCCCCGCCGACTCCCTGTTCGGCCCCGCCAATCTGCCCTACGGCGTCTACTCGGTGCCCGGTCGGGAACCGCGCGTGGCGACCCGCTACGGCGACCACGTCATCGATCTGGCCCTGCTGCTGGACGACGACGTCTTCGCCCGGCCGAGCCTGAACGCCTTCATGGCACAGGGCCACGCGCGCTGGGTCGAGGTCCGGGCAGCGATCACCGAGCGGCTCGCGGACCGCGTCCCCACGGAGGCGGTCCACGACCTGGGCACGGTGACCCTGCACCTGCCGTTCGAGGTCGCCGACTACGTCGACTTCTACGCCTCCGAACACCACGCCTCGAACCTGGGAAGGCTCTTCCGGCCCGACAACCCGGACCCGCTGCTGCCGAACTGGAAGCACCTTCCGGTCGGCTACCACGGACGGGCGGCCTCCGTGGTCGTCTCCGGAACGGACATCGCGCGGCCCTCGGGGCAACGCAAGGGCCCGCAGGACCCGACGCCGGTCTTCGGACCCTCGACCCGCCTCGACATCGAGGCCGAACTCGGCTTCGTCGTCGGGACCGGCAACGCCATGGGCGACCGCATCGGCGCCGAGGACGCGGAGCGGCACATCTTCGGGGTGGTGCTCTTCAACGACTGGTCCGCACGCGACATCCAGGCCTGGGAGTATGTCCCGCTCGGCCCCAACCTGGGCAAGTCGTTCGCCTCGACGATCTCGCCGTGGGTGGTGCCGCTGCTCGCCCTGGACGCCGCCCGGGTCCCGGTCCCGCCGCAGGAGCCGGCCGTGCTGCCGTATCTGCGGATGGCACGGCCGTGGGGGCTCGACGTCGACCTCACGGTCGCCTGGAACGGCCAGGTGGTCTCCCGGCCGCCGTACTCCGCGATGTACTGGTCCCCCGCCCAGATGCTGGCGCACCAGACCGTCAACGGCGCGCCCACGCGCACCGGTGACCTGTTCGCCTCCGGCACCGTCTCCGGCCCGGAGAAGGAGCAGCGGGGCGCGTTCATCGAACTGACCTGGGGCGGCAAGGAGCCCGTCACCGTCAACGGCCGACCGCGCACGTTCCTGGAGGACGGGGACGAGGTCGTCCTCACCGCCACGGCCCCGGGCGCCGGCGGAACCCGGATCGGCTTCGGCGAGGCCCGCGGCCGCATCGTCAGCGGCAAGCAGGAGGCGTGAGGAGCACGTCCGCCGACCGCCTCACGCCCCTCCGCGGGCGTGGGCACACCGGTCGCACAGGGCGCGCTGCCGTGGGGATACGGCCGGGAGAGTGCGGTACGAGCAGGGATTTCCTCGCACGTTTGTCATGCGAGGGCGCCCTGCGTGTTTCGTGGCGGTGCCGTCCGCGGTACGCGACCATACGGACGCCGACATCACCTTCCTCGGCATGGTGCGCGGAAACACCGAGACAGAAAGTAGGACGACGTGTCCGGCAGCGAAAGCGAGAACCCGGCAATCCCCTCCCCCACCCCCACGGCGACTCGACCCAGGACGAACCGGGACTGGTGGCCGAATCAGCTGGACCTCCAAGTTCTCCACCAGCATTCGTCCCGCTCGAATCCCATGGACGAGGACTTCGACTACGCGGATGAGTTCGCGACCCTCGACGTCGACGCGCTGAAGAGGGACGTCTTCGACGTGATGACCACGTCGCAGGAATGGTGGCCCGCCGACTACGGCCACTACGGACCCCTGTTCATCCGGATGAGCTGGCACGCCGCGGGCACCTACCGGATCGCCGACGGCCGCGGCGGTGGCGGCAGCGGCGCTCAGCGCTTCGCGCCCCTCAACAGTTGGCCGGACAACGCGAGTCTCGACAAAGCGCGCCGTTTGTTGTGGCCGGTGAAGCAGAAGTACGGACAGAAGATCTCCTGGGCCGACCTTCTGGTTTTCGCCGGTAACTGTGCCATGGAATCAATGGGGTTCAAGACGTTCGGGTTCGGATTCGGACGAGAGGACATCTGGGAACCCGAGGAGATCTTTTGGGGGCCCGAGGACATCTGGCTCGGGGACGAGCGTTACAGCGGCGACAGGGAACTCGCCGCTCCCTTCGGTGCCGTGCAGATGGGACTGATCTACGTCAATCCGGAGGGCCCGAACGGAAATCCGGATCCGCTGGCCGCCGCACGGGACATCCGCGAGACGTTCGGGCGCATGGCGATGAACGACGAGGAGACGGTCGCGCTCATCGTCGGCGGCCATACGTTCGGCAAGTGCCATGGCGCGGTCGGCCCCGAGCACATCGGCCCCGAACCCGAGGCCGCGCCCGTGGAGCAGCAGGGGCTCGGCTGGCGGAACAGGTACGGCAGCGGCAAGGGCCCCGACACGCTCACCAGCGGGCTCGAAGGTGCCTGGACCACCGCGCCGACCCGGTGGGACAACGGGTACCTGGACAACCTGTTCGGGTACGAGTGGGAGCTGACGACGAGCCCCGCCGGGGCCAAGCAGTGGACACCCACGGATCCCTCGGCCAGGGGGACGGTGCCCGATGCCCATGATCCGTCGAGGAGCCACGCTCCCATGATGCTGACGACGGATCTCGCGCTGAAGCTGGATCCGGTCTACGGCCCGATCTCGAAGAGCTTCCACGAGAACCCGGACAGGCTCGCGGAGGCCTTCGCCAAGGCGTGGTACAAGCTGTTGCACCGTGACATGGGGCCCATCACGCGCTACCTCGGCCCGTGGGTGCCCGAGCCGCAGCTGTGGCAGGACCCCGTACCCGAGGTCGATCACGAGCTCGTCGGGGACGCGGACATCGCCGCGCTGAAGAGCAGGATCATCGACTCGGGACTGTCGGTCTCCCAGCTGGTCACCACCGCCTGGGCGTCCGCGGCGAGCTTCCGCGGCACCGACAAGCGGGGCGGCGCCAACGGGGCCCGGATCCGGCTCGCGCCGCAACGGGACTGGGAGGTCAACCAACTGCCCGAGGTGGTCGAGGTGTTGGAGGCACTGGAGCGGATCCGGGAGGACTTCGCCGCCGCACAGGCCGACGGTACCAGGATCTCGCTCGCCGACCTGATCGTCCTCGGCGGCTGCGCGGCGGTCGAGCAGGCGGCGAGGAACGCCGGTCACGACATCACCGTCCCGTTCGCACCGGGGCGCACGGACGCCTCGCAGGAACAGACCGACGTGGAGTCGTTCGCCGTGCTCGAACCCCGGGCCGACGGGTTCCGGAACTACCTCCGGGCGGGAGAGAAGCTGTCTCCGGAGACACTGCTGCTGGACCGCGCCAACCTGTTGACGCTGACGGCTCCCGAGATGACGGTGCTGATCGGTGGCATGCGGACCCTGAACACCGGCTTCGGGCGATCCCCGCACGGTGTCTTCACCCACCGGCCGGAGACATTGACCAACGACTTCTTCGTCAACCTGCTGGACATGGGCACGGAGTGGAAGGCGTCGACCTCGGACGAGAACGTGTTCGAGGGCCGGGACAGCGCCACGGGTGAACTCAAGTGGACCGCCACCGCGGTCGACCTGGTCTTCGGTTCGCACTCCCAGCTCCGAGCGGTGTCGGAGGTCTACGCGGCCCAGGACGCGGGACCCAAGTTCGTGCGTGACTTCGTGGCCGCGTGGGACAAGGTGATGAACCTCGACCGGTTCGACCTGGCCTGAACCGTCGGTCCCGTCGGGGGCGGTGAGGCCCCCGGAACCGAGCAGCGCCGCAACCGGCGGGCACACGCGCTCCCTCCGGAGCACACGTGCCCGCCGGCACCGGAGCGTCACTCAGCTCAACGGGCCCGTCCGTCAGTTCTGCGGAGCTTCGTCAGTTCTCCTGGAGCACGGAGAGGACGTTCCCGGCGGGGTCGGTGAACCACGCGATCGCCGCGGGCCCGCCGTCGCCGACCCGGACGATGCCCTTCTCGTCGTGGTCGAATTCGGGATAGCGCACGAGGTCGACGCCGCGCCGCGCCAGTTCGTCGACGGCGGACTCGATGTCGTCCACGGGGAAGTTGAGCAGCGTGAACGTCGCGGGGGTGTGCGTCTCCTTCGGGTAGACGAAGACACGCGCGCCGCTGCCGAGTGTCAGGGTCAGCATCCGCATGTCCCCCTGCCCGCTCTCCTCCACCCGCAGCCCGAGAGTCTCCCCGTAGAACCGGCGGGCCTCGCCGAGGTCGTCGACCGCGAAGCCGCTGAACGCCTGTGTCTGTCCGAACATGCCGTGTGTCTCCTTCACGCGTGAGCGTCCCGAGTACGTCAGGGCACACCACACGCGCCACGGCCGCCGGCACGCCACGCGGTCGACGTCCGGATGGTCGCGCGCCCTTCACCCGCACGAAGTGACGGCCGATGACCGGCAGAGCTGCTGGTCGGCCCAAGACCTGGTCCGCCGACGACCGATCGCGCAGGGTCACCGCCTGTCCTTACGCAACACGAGTGAATCAGCCGGCTTCCTCGCTCGGTGCCGGTGCGGGTTTCGTACGGTCTGTGTCGGGATCCGGCGGCCGTGGGAGGGGGGATGACGATGTTCGTGGGGCCGTCCGTCGGCTGCTTGGTGTTGACCCTCTCCCTGTTGCTCCGGGCCCGGGGCACACGCGGGCGGGTGCGGACCCGTCTGCTCCTGGTGGCGGGTTCCGCGACGGCAGGGGGTGTCTATCGGGCCTCCCTCGTCGCGCTGTCGGGCCAACCGTCACCGGTTCCGGACGCACCGGGGTCGGCGGGTCTGGCGGTGGTCGCCGGGGTGACGATCACGGTGGGACTGGGGATGGCGGGTCTGGTGGTCGCGGCCGACGCCGGTACGGGCTGGCAGGCGTGGCTGCGGCGCGTACTCGACGGGACCGTCATGGCCGGGGCCGTGTTCATGGCGGGATGGGTGCTGCTGGGCAGGAGCGGTGACGGCTGGCGGCCGGAGACGGGGATGCTCGGCGTCCTGTGGGCCTCGGAAGTCGTGTTCCTCGGTTTTCTGCTCGCCCTGCGACGTCTTGTACGGGCCGATCAGCAGGCCACCTTGTGGGCAGCGATCGGCGGAGTGTTCCTCATGTTGATCGGCGACACCCTGCGCCTGGTGCGGGTCGGTGCGCCGGGCGAGGAGGCGATGTCCTCCCCGGTGGCCGATGTCTGCGCCACCGCGGGACTGCTGATCGTCGCTGTCGGCCCTTGGGTGGCCGGCGGGGACAGCGTCCTGGGCGCCGGCCGGCCGATGCTGCGGTCAGGGATGGAAGGTGCCGCGGCGTTCATTCCCCTGACCGTCTGCACGGTGTCGGCGCTGGGCTACGCGCTGGCACCTCTGGCCGTCGACCCGGTACCGCTGCTGGTCGGCGGGATGGCTCTCCTCGTTCTTTGGGCCCGCCGGGTCTGCCTGCCGAGCAGGACCACGGGCAAGGACGACTGAGCGGTGCGGTGGTGCCGACGCATGTCCGGGACGACGTACCGTCCGGGACACGCGTCGCACCTCGCGGTTCAGCGTGACGTGGCGGCCATCTCCGGCACCGGTGCGTCGAGGGCGTCGAGGCCGCGCACGATGTCCTCCACCCGCTGCTTGGCGTCGCCGAAGAGCATCTGGGTGTTCTCACGGAAGAACAGCGGGTTCTGCACGCCCGCGTAGCCGACGGCCATGGACCGCTTGAAGACCACCACATGGGCGGCCTCCCACACGTGCAGCACGGGCATGCCGGCGATGGGACTGGCCGGGTTGTCGATGGCGGCCGGGTTGACGGTGTCGTTGGCGCCGATGACGAGGACGACCGAGGTGGCGGGGAAGTCGTCGTTGATCTCGTCCATTTCCAGGACGATGTCGTACGGCACGTTGGCCTCGGCGAGCAGCACGTTCATGTGTCCGGGCAGCCGGCCGGCGACGGGGTGGATGCCGAAGCGCACCTCGACGCCCCGCTCACGCAGCTTCCGGGCGAGCTCGGCCACCGGGTACTGCGCCTGGGCGACCGCCATGCCGTAGCCGGGCGTGATGATCACCGAGGAGGCGTCGCGCAGCAGCTCCGCCGTCTCCTCGGCGTTGATCTCCCGGTGTTCGCCCTGCTCGCCGTCGTCGGCCGCCGCGGGCGTGCCGAAGCCGCCCGCGATCACCGAGAGGAAGGAGCGGTTCATCGCCTTGCACATGATGTACGAGAGGTAGGCACCGGAGGAGCCGACGAGCGCGCCGGTGACGATGAGGAGGTTGTTGGCGAGGAGGAAACCGGAGGCCGCCGCGGCCCAGCCGGAGTAGCTGTTGAGCATGGAGACCACGACGGGCATGTCACCGCCGCCGATGGAGGCGACCAGGTGCGCGCCCAGGGCGAGCGCGATCACGGTGACGGCGATGAGCAGGCCCATGCCGGGGCGGGCCACGAAGGCGACGGTGAGTACGACGAAGGCGACCAGGGCGCTCACGTTGAGGACGTGCTTGCCGGGCAGCATGAGGGGCCGGGAGTCGATGCGGGCCGAGAGCTTCAGGTACGCGACGACGGAGCCGGTGAAGGTGACGGCGCCGATGAACACGCCGATGAACACCTCGGCGTGGTGGATGCCCAGCAGCGACCCGGTCAGCTCCGGGTCGACGTCGAGGTAACCGTTCCAGCCGACGAACGCGGCGGCGAGGCCGACGAGGCTGTGCATGATGGCGATCAGTTCGGGCATGCCGGTCATCTCGACGACCCGGGCGCGCCACAGTCCGATGCCCGCGCCGAGGGCGGTGGCGACGGCGATCAGGACGAGGCCGGTGGCCGTGATGCTCCGGGAGGCGAGCCCGATGGTGGCGGCCAGGGCGATGGCCATGCCCGTGATGCCCCAGACGACTCCCGAGCGGGACGTCCGGTGCCGGGAGAGCCCGGCGAGGCTGAGGATGAACAGCAACGCGGCGACGACGTAGGCGGCTTCTGCGGCCGTGACGGTGGTCATCCCTGATCAGCCCTTCGAGAACATGCCGAGCATGCGGCGGGTGACGGCGAATCCGCCGAAGATGTTGATGCTCGCCAGCAGGATCGCGGCGAACGACAGCACGGTGACGGCGGTGTTCCCGTGCCCGATCTGCAGCAGCGCGCCCACCACGACGATCCCGGAGATGGCGTTGGTGACCGACATCAGCGGGGTGTGCAGCGCGTGGTGCACCTGGCCGATGACGTAGAAACCGATGACGATGGCCAGTACGAACACCGTGAAGTGGCCGATGAGTTCGCTCGGTGAGAAGGCGGTCACCAGGAACAGGGCGAGCGCTCCCGCGCCGACGAGGGCGTAGGCGGACCAGGCGGGGCGCGCGGGCTTCGACGCCGCCTCGGAGGAGGACGACGCCGGGGGTTCGGGAGATCCGTCGGGGGTCTGCGCGGCGGACACCTGCACCGGGGGTGGGGGCCAGGTCTTCTCCCCCTCGCGGACCACGGTCATCGAGCGCTGCACGACGTCGTCGAAGTCGAGGACGAGACGGCCGTCCTTGCCGGGGGTGAGCAGCTTCATCAGATTGACGAGGTTGGTGCCGTACAACTGGGAGGCCTGGGCGGGGAGTCGACCGGGGAGGTCGGTGTAACCGATGATCGTCACGTCGTTGTCGGTGACGACGGCCTTGCCCGCGACCGTGCCCTCGACGTTTCCGCCCTGGGCGGCGGCCATGTCGACGATGACGCTGCCGGGCCGCATGCGCGCGACGTCCTGTGCGGTGATCAGCCTGGGCGCCGGACGGCCCGGGACGAGCGCGGTGGTGATGATGATGTCGACGTCGGCCGCCTGCTCGGTGTACAGCCGCTCGGCGAGCCGGTTGTAGTCGTCCGAGGTGGCCTTGGCGTAGCCGTCGGTGCTGACTTCCTGCGCGGCGGAGACCGTGAGGAACTCGCCGCCCAGGGAGCGGACCTGCTCGGCGACCTCGGGCCGGGGGTCGGTGGCGCGGACCACGGCGCCGAGGCTGCGGGCCGCGCCGATCGCCGCGAGTCCCGCCACCCCGGCGCCGGCCACCAGCACCTTGGCGGGCGGCACCTTGCCGGCGGCGGTCACCTGGCCGGTGAAGAAGCGTCCGAAGGCGTGCGCGGCCTCGACGACGGCACGGTATCCGGCGATGTTCGCCATCGAGCTGAGGACGTCGAGCGACTGGGCCCGGGAGATGCGGGGAACGGCGTCCATGGCGAGGACGGTGACGGGCCGCCGGGCCAGTTCCTCGACCAGTTCCGGGTTGAGTGCCGGGCTGATCAGCGCGATCAGCGTCGCCCCGTCCCGCAGCCGGCCGATCTCCTCGGTGGAGGGGCCGTTCACCTTGAGCACGATCTCCGCCGCCCACGGGTCGCCGAGCCGGGCGCCGGCCTCCTCGTAGGCCGCGTCGGAGAAGCGGGACGACTCCCCCGCCCCCGGTTCGACGACCACGTGGTACCCGAGCGCGACGAGTCTGCCCACGGTGACCGGCGTCGCCGCCACCCTGGTCTCGCCCGCGGTGGACTCGGCCGGGACGCCGATGCTCTGGGGTTCGGGTTCCACTTGGACCATCCTCTGCCTCTCTTCCCTGGGGTTCCTGTTCCCGCTTGATGACCCATGCCCCAGGAGTACGGGGTGGATACGGGGCCGGTGCACTCAATCGCGCGTCCGGCGGCCGAGGGTGACGCCGCTGAGGGTGACGACGAGCAGGGCGCGCACGGCGGGGGGCACGACGGTGAGGCACCGGCATGTGGTCCTGCGATCAGGCTGGCCTTATTTGTCCCAGATCTTGCGGTAGGCCTCACGGTAGCCCTCCGAGTCCCAGGAGAGCGCGCCGCCGCTGTTGTTCGCGGTGGTGATGTGGACGGGGGCGACATAGCCACTGGCCGGCTCGCCCGCGAAGGCGCGGTTGAACTCGTCGATGATCTGCCATCCCTGTTCGGACAGCGGCTCGGGAACGGTGGCGGACTGGTACTGCTTGCCGTTGATCCGCTCGAAGGCCGACGGATCGCCGTCACCGGCACCGATGTTGTAGGGGGCGCCGCCGCCCTTGTGACCGGCGGCACGCAGCGCCGGTGCCGCGTGGTCGAAGTACAGGTCGTTGATGGCGGCGGAGTAGGTCCATCTGTCGCCGAAGCGGGAGTGGAGGGAGGCGACCTTGTCGACGGTGCGGCTGTTGGCCTCCGGGATGGGGATGTCCTCGTAGCTGAGCAGTTCGACGTCGGAGCAGGTGGCGAGTCTCTTCCTGATCAGGTCGGACTTCCGCTTGGCGAACGGTATGGAGGCGTCGGTGAACAGCACCACGCCGGCGTGGCCGGACGACCGGGCGATGATCCAGTCGGCGCTGATCTCCGCGACCTCCTCGACCCTGGTGGTGACGTTGCTGAAGAGCTTCGGATCCGTGCTGGGGCCGGGGGTGGCCGCGGCGTGCCAGCCGATGAGCGGGATGCCCGCGGCGTTCGCCTGATCGGCCCGCTCGGTCACGGACTTGGGGTCGAATCCGCCGATGACGATGCCGGAGGGTTTGGAGGCGAGGGCCTCGGCGAAGGCACTCCGGATCCCGGCGGGCGTGCCCTGGCCGTCGAAGGTGCGCACGTCCCAGCCGATGACCTCGGCCGCTTCCTGGACGCCCTTGGCGACACCGGAGACGCCGGGGTTGGTCATGGTCTGGGCGACGTAGGCGATGGTCTTGCCGGGGACCGCGTCGGGGCCTCTGGTGGGGCCGCCCCAGGGGGCGTTGATGTCCTCGGCCGCTTTGACGGCCTGTCGCGCCTCGGCGAGGACGGCAGGGCAACCCGGCTCCCGCGAACCGGCGGTGGACACCTGGGTGGTCGAGTCGCTGTCACAGCCGGCGACAGCGGAGGCCACGACCAGGATCGCGACGGCTGCCGCGGTCGCTCTGCGGGTGGGATGCACGGGGTCTCCTCAACTGGACACGAGGGGGTACGGGTTGTGTGGGGGGAGGAGAACGATCCGGCAGACGGCCGGAAGCGCGACGACGCCTGCACGTCGGCCTCGGAATGGGGCCCGGCGGGTTGTCGCGGTGGGAATGTAGCAGGGTCCCGGCCAGGCCCTCCACGGCGGTCGCATCGCTCAGTAGGCACGTGCGAACAATTCGTAATCAATTCTTGATTACACACAGGCTCAAAGCGATCACACAGGCGGTAGTCTCCCACCGACCAGATCCGGACACATGACGTGATCCCGTCGTTCCAGCTGCCTGTCCGTTCGCTCGAGCCCGGCGACACCGTGCGAGCGTCGGGCTCCTGCCCGGTCGTTGACGCTTCTTCGGCAACGACACCACGGACGCCACTCACCCGAACATCGAAGGAGGCCAGCGTGCCCACGGACGCAGTGGAGCCGCCGCCCGGACGCCGGGACCGGACTCCTCCGTTCCGCAGGAAGTCGGGAGCATTTCTCGCCCGGTGGCCGTTCCGGCGGAAACTCAACGTCCTCGTCATCGCACCCATCGCCGTGGTCGGCGCGCTGCTCGCCGTCGGCGTCACCGACCAGATGGAGCAGGCCCGCGACGCCGACCGGGTCGCGGAACTCGTGCGCGACAGCGAGCAGGTCGCGACCCTCATCAACGACGTACAGGCCGAACACCGGCTGGCGCTGCTGCTGTCCGTGCAGTACGAGGCGGCCCGCCCCGGAGACGCCCGGCCGTCCACCAGCGCCTACCGCGAGGCACAGCGGGCCACCGACGCACAAGTCGCCGCCGTACGGTCCGCGTTCGGGTCGAGCCTGCCCGCCGAGGAGAAGCAGGCTCTCGAATACATCACCGGTCTGGACATCCTGCGCGAGAAGCTCGGCCGGGACTACGTGCCCGCGGCCAACATCGACCCCGCCTACGCCGCCGCCGTCGGCTATCTGATCGACGGCATCGGGCTCGACCGCTTCTCCACGACCTCGACGTCCCCGGTCACCAACCTGCTGGACACGATCCTGCGCGCCGACGCCGCCCACGCGGCGTTCGAGAGCGCGGTGTTCTCCGCCCAGACACCGGACGCGAACGCCCTCACCGAGTACACCCGCGCGGCCGGCGCCCACGAGCTGTACACCTACCAGGCGGACCGCTTCAGCCGGATCGCCACACCGGGGCAGGTGCTGAGCATGGCCGGCATCGAGCGCAGCGCCGAGACGAACGGCATCACCTCCCAGTTCGCGGAACTCCAGATCGAACCGGGCGCACTGCAGTCGCAGACGACGCGGGAACTGCGCAAGAAGATCACCACCGGCGAGCGGCAGGCCGGGACCCGTCTCGGCATCACCCGGACACTGATCGAGCAGACTGCCGCACGAGCCGACTCCGCGTCCGCGAGCGCCCTGTACAAGGCGTGGGTCCTGCTCGGTGTGGCGTTGCTCGGATTCGCCGCGTGGCTGGGATTCTGCGTGCTGGTGCGACGCTCGGTGATCCGTCCCCTCACGGCCCTGACGGGATCGGCCCAGCAGGTGGTCGAGGCCGCCGACGAGGAGCTCGCCCGGGTCGGGGACGACGAGCGCGCCGACAGCGCCCCGTTCAGCCCTCGGGCGATACCGGTCCCGGTGCGCGACGAGATCGGCGAGCTGGCCGAGGCCTTCAACCGCGTACAGGTCACCGCCGCCGCACTGCTGGAGCGGCAGGTGCTCAGCCGCCGCAACATCGCCGAGATGTTCGGCAACGTCGGTCGCAGGGTCAGCAATCTGACCACACGCCAACTGCTGCTGATCGACGCCGTCGAACGCGAGGAGACCGACCCCGACCTCCTCGACCGGCTCTACCGCATCGACCACATCGCCGTACGACTCCAGCGCAACGCCGACAGCCTGATGCTGCTCGCCGGAATCCGGGAGACGGACGTCGAGGCCCGGCCGACCACCCTGGCCGACGCCATCCGCTCCGGACTCGGCCGCATCGAGGGATACCAGCGGGTGTCCCTGCGCTCGGAGACGGATGTCACAGTGGGGCCCGACATCATCGGCGACTTGACCCTGCTGCTCGCCGAACTGATGGAGAACGCGGTCTCCTTCTCCCCGTCCGACACCACCGTCGAGGTGGTCGTCCGGCCCGGCACCGACGTCACCAAGGACGGCGGGGCACTGATCGAGGTCATCGACCACGGCCTCGGTATGAGCGCGGAACGCATCGCGGAGGAGAACGCCCGCCTCGTCCGCCGGGAACGCCTCGACCTGGTACCGACCAAGGTGCTCGGCCTCTTCGTGGTCGGCAGCCTCGCCCGCAACCTGGGACTCCAGGTCACCTTGAGCCGTACCTCGGGCGGCGGCGTCACCAGCACCGTCTGGATCCCGTCCACGCTCCTGCTGACGATGAGCCCGCTGGACACCGCACCGGCTGCCTCCGACCCTGCGGCAACCGTGGCACGGTCCACGACGACGCCCGGACCGAAGCCGGAGCGGAAGACCGTCGTCCCCGTGCCGGCCACCGGCACCACCCCCGAACGGCGGCCGATCGTCCGGTCCCCGCAACGTGACCTGCCCCGGCGCATCCCGCCCCACGGCGGCACGACCAGGGCCGACACCCCCGACACCGCCGACGGACCTCCCCCGGCCGAGACGACCCGGCCACTGCGGCGCCGAGTGCGCGGCGCGACCCTCTCCGTGGCCACCCTCGCCGCGGACCGGGGCATCGCGGCGGACCGGCGACCCGCCGACGCCGACGCCGTCCGCGCGGAGCTGGACGAGTTCGAGGCTGCCGTACGCAGAGCCGAACAGGACAGCGCCGCGCCCCCGCAGGCGCCCGACACCACCGCGACACGGGAAACCCTCAGAAGTCCAGAAGGAGACCGGCAGTGACCCCGTCGACAGATGACAGCACCTCAGAACAGGCGAAGCCCACCGACCTGCGCACCGCGGCGGACGACTTCACCTGGCTGCTCGACCGCTTCGCCACGGAGACCGCCGGCGTCGTCGACGCCATAGCCGTGTCCTCCGACGGGCTGTTGATCGCTGTCTCCCAACTCCGCGACAGGGCCGACTCCGAGCGGCTCGCCGCGATCGTGTCCGGTATCACCAGCCTCGCCGCCGGGGTCTCCGGCAACTACGCGCTGGGCGGCCTCAACAAGGTCATCATCGACCTGGAAGGCGGCCACGTACTGGTCTCCGCCATCGGCAACGGAGCGGTGCTGGGCGTCGTCGCCTCCAAGGAGGCGAAACTGGGCAACATCGCCTACGAGATGACCCTCTTCGCCAACCGCGCCGGAGCCGCGCTCACTCCCCAACTGGTGATGGAGCTGAAGAACAACGTCGGCTCCGCGGCAGCCGGCTGAACCACCCCACGAGGCAGGAGGTCGCCATGGCCGTCGGTGGGCGAGAACCCCATGAGACAGCGGAAGACGCTCGGAGCAGCCCGCCGGACCCGGTCGGACGCGCTCCTGCGGTCCGGCCGTTCCTGCTGACCGCGGGCCGGGTGTCGGGGGCGGACACGGCGGCCCCCCTCCCGATCGAGACCCAGATCGTGTCGACCTCCGCCGGACTCTCCGTCCTCGGCGCGCTCACCTTCGAACGCCACGACATCGTCGCCGCGTGCCGACAGCCGCAGTCGGTCGCGGAACTGGCCGCCCGCCTGCGACTGCACCTCAACGTGGTCCGGGTGCTCGCCGAGGATCTGTGTGCCGCGGGACACCTGGCGGTCCACGTGCCACACGCCAGGATCGCCCAGGACATCTCCGTACTGCGAAGGGTCATCAATGGTCTCCGTGCCGTCCCCGACTCCACGGGCACACTCCGCGACAGCGGCTGAGCAGGCGCGGCAACAGCCGCCGCTGCCCGTCAAGCTGGTCATCGCCGGCGGCTTCGGGGTCGGCAAGACCACCACCGTGGGCGCGATCTCCGAGATACGGCCCCTCACCACGGAAGCCGCCATCACCGAGGTCGCCGCAGGCGTCGACGACCTCACCCACACGCCCGACAAGACCACCACCACCGTCGCCATGGACTTCGGCTGCATCACCCTCGACCCGACTCTGAAGCTGTACCTGTTCGGAACTCCGGGCCAGGACCGCTTCGGCTTCATGTGGGACGACATCGTCGACGGCGCTCTGGGGGCCCTGGTCATCGTCGACACCCGCCGCCTCGACGACTGCTACGCCGCCGTCGACTACTTCGAGCACAGACGCATCCCCTTCGCCGTCGCCGTCAACGCCTTCGACGGAGAGATCGAGCACGACCTGGACGAGGTGAGGTGGGCACTGGACATCGCCGAGCACGTACCTCTGGTCGTCTTCGACGCCCGCAGGACCGGCTCCGTCCGAGACGCCCTCCTCGTCGTGCTCGACGTCGCCCTCTCCCGCGCCGAAGCGGCCACGACGACATGACGACGGCGCGGCTGCGGCCGAGGAGCACACCGACATCACGGCGGCGTTCGAATTGACACGGAAAGTAATAGATCGCGTACTAGGCGTAAGGGGTTCTTGCCGAGTGTCGCCGCTGCGGCGCGCTCTGCCCCTGCCCCGCCCCCTTCCTCCCTCTTCCTGGAGCCGCGATGACGGTGCAACCGCAGCAGATGGCCGACCAGACCGTTCTGGTGTACGCCAGCGATCCCGGAGAACCCCCCGGTGTCACGCCGGTACGCCACCCCGTGCCGCAACTGGAGACGCAGCCCTTTCCGACCGCCATCGCCCAGCCCGCCCCGCAGCCGGACAGCGCCGGGCCGGGCACTCCCGCGTTCCGCTACTGGGTGGCCGCCGACGCGCTCAGCAGCGGCAGCCGGATGTGGGGTGCGCTGGTTCCGTCGGGAACGCAGTGGGTGCCCTCGGTCGGACGCGTGCTCACCGCACACCTCGACGAGGGTGTCGACCTCAACGCCTTCTACACCCGCACGGGCCTCGAGTTCTTCCACCGGACCGTGGCGGGCGTGGAGGTCTTCTCGGCCCAGAGCCCCGAGATCGTGCGGCACGAGTTGGGCCACGCGGTGCTCGACGCCCTGCGCCCCCAGCTGTGGAACGCGGCGATGCACGAGGCCGACGGCGTGCACGAGGCATTCGGTGACATCAGCGCGCTGCTGACCGCCCTGCAGTTGGAGTCGCTGCGGGTCACCGTCCTGACCGAGACCCAGGGAAACCTGGAGCTGTCCTCGCAGCTGTCGAGGATGGCCGAACAACTGGGCTGGGCGATCCGCCAGCTCGAACGGGACGCGGTCGACCCCGACTGCCTGCGCAACATGTCCAACCACTTCTTCTACCGCGACCCGGTGGAATTGCCGCCGGACGGGCCCGCGAACACGCTGACCAGCGCGCCGCACTCGTTCTCCCGCGTGTTCAGCGGCGCGTTCCTGAAGGCCCTCGCCGGGATCTTCCGGCAGCAGCCCGCACAGGACCAGGCCGCCCTGGCGAGGGCAGGGGAGATCGCCGGTCAGCTGCTGGTGGACGCCATCGTGGCCGCCCCCGTGGTGTCCGCCTACTACGCGCAGCTCGCGGGGCACATGATCGCCGCCGACCAGCGTCGGTTCGGCGGCGCCCACGGCCGGGCCCTGCGCTCGGCCTTCGTCCGGCACGGGATCCTGTCCCTGGAAGCCGCCACGTCCCTCACCGCCGCCGAGGTGGCGCGCCGCGGCGCCGGTCTCGCCGAGGCGATGCCCGGCGGAAGCGACGACCAGGGCCTCACGACCGTCACCGTCCAGGGGATGGCGTACGGCATCAAGGGGCCGCTCGTCCTCAACGCGCCCGGAGAGGTGCGACGGTTCGGCATCGCCGGCTCCGATCCCGTCGGCGGCTCGCTGCGACCCGCCGATCCCGAGCAGGTCGCCACGTCCTACCTCGAGGACCTCTTGCGCCGCGGCCGAGTCGACGTACCCCAGGAGTACCGCTCCGACACGGCGGTCGTCGACGACAACCCCTCCCGGTTCACGACGCACGAGATCGCCCGCAGCGAGGCGGCCGAGGGCCTGGCCCTGGTCCGGCGCCGCTTCGCCTGACCAGTCGGCAGCGAGGCAAGTCGATAGGTCGGCAGGTCGACAGTCAGCCGCGGAAGCGCAGACGACGGACGGTGAGCCGTCCGTCGTCCTCGCGCCGGACGACGTGCGTCGTACCGGGCGTCGGCTCCTCGCCCTCGTACACCGCTTCTCCCCGCGCCAGCAGGTCACCGATGTACTTCTCCGCGGCCCGGCGCTCGGCGTCGTCGGCCGGGTTGCCCGCGTCCGGGTCCCGAGCGGGAGGGTTGTCGTGGTCGGCCCCCATGTCCTGGTTCATGCTCATATGTCAAACTCTATTCCGGTCGCGTTCGCGGCCCCGGTGAACTGACGCATGAAGGGCTCACACCGGGCGGCCAGGTCCTCGCCACGGTCGGGCAGGCGCGTGAGTTGGATCATGTCACCACCTCCCAGGCTGCCGGCGGCCAGGGCGAGTGCGGTCGCGGTCACGCCGCCGGCACGCGTCCGCGGGGGACTGAACACCGCCTCCACCGGTGCGCGCGCCAACCAGCGTGGCGCCCAGTTCCCGATGACCCGAGCGGTCGCGAGGAGCCCGCCCAAGGACACGGGAGCGTGCATCCTCCCCACGAGATCGACCGACATGCCGCCGAAGACAGCCACTCATGCTCCGCGCCCGAGCCCGCGCCCGCTCACGCGCTGCGGCGGGGCCGGGCGCCCCGTCAGGACTGGCCGTTGGCCGCGATGCCCAGGGCCGTCCGGGTGGCGGCGGGTTCGTACTCGGGGGCGATGTCCGCCAGGACACTCAGCGCGGTGCGTGCCAGATGACGGGCGACCACGCGTGCGGCTTCGGCCGGGTCGCTCTGGCTCAGTGCCTCCAGGAGCGCTTCGTGCTCGGCGTACGCCTTGCCCCAGGTAGCGGGCGCGCCCAGTTGAGCCAGGCGGATGTAACGCTCGCTGTGCTCGCCGAGCGACGCGAGCATGCGCTGCAGGTGGGGCCCCACCGCCTGGGTGGCGATGCCGTGGAACTCGTGGTGCGCCGCGTGCCACTCGTCCGGATGCTCGTCGACAGTCACGCCCTGCATCCGCTTCAGGGCGTCACTCATGCGCTCGATGTCCACAGCCGTGAACGACTTGGCCGTCATGCTGACGGCCAGCGTTTCGAGCATGATGCGAGCGCCGTAGACGGCATCCAGGTCCTCGGGGTCAACCGCCCGCACCCGCGCCCGCTGGTCGGGCCGCGCGTCGATGAGCCCCTCTTCCTGGAGCAGCCGGAACGCCTCGCGCATGGGGGTACGGCTGACGCCCAGTTTCCGGGCCATCTCGGCCTGGAGCAGCACCGACCCCGGAGGCAGCTCGCCGTTGAGGATCATGGCGCGCAGCCGGCCGTGCACATCGAGGGCCAGGCGGCGCCCGCCTGCGGCGGCCGCGGGGCTTCCGCCCGACGCCACGGATCGGGCCTGCCCCTCGTTCGGCTCGTCGACCGGCTGCTGGTCCTCGGGGGACTCGTTTCTGCTCCTGCTCACGCCGACAGTCTACCCAGGGTGTATGCAGACGAAGCGGCAGGCCGCCTCAACTACGCGACTGGGGCTTGTCCACGTGGCTGTCAGTGGGATTGGAGGAGGTGTGACTGTATCCACCTGTGGAGCCCTCGCCACCTTGGTCCCGAATCCATGGCGCGCGGTTGTTGTGCATGTCAGGCCTGTCCCACGGTCGGCTGGTGTGCGTTCGTGTCCGCCTCCTGCGGGCCGATCAGGGACGTGAGCGGGCCTACGGGTCGCCGGTCGGGGGTGAAGCGGCGACGCAGGTCGGCCACCGCCTCCATGCCGCGCGGGGTCACCTCGGGTGATGTCGCCAGGCCGACGGGCCCCAGGAGGCCGGGGAGCGCGGCCCGCACGACGGCCTCGGGCAGGCCCTGTCGCAGCAGGGCGGCCTCGATGCCCGGTTCGCCGGAGGCCAGCAGTTCCTCGGTGCTCCTGCGGCACACCTCGACATAGACCCGGGTGTGCCACGCGGTGGCGGTCTCTCGCGGGGCGACCACGACGTTGGTGATGAGGTCGGGTGCGACCTGGAGGTGGCCGCCTACGCGGGGGAACCCCTGCTCGGCGGCCAGGACGTCGAACGGCGGGTGCAGCGTGGTCCCGTCCACGGCGTCCGTCGGCAGGGCCCGGAACCTCTGCAACGTACCCCCGACGGGGACGAGTTGGCCGTCGTTCACCGGGGAGTCGGCGACGTCGGCGAGCACGGCGCGCAGCACGAACGCGAAGGCGCTGTGCGCGTTGTCGACCGCCCAGCGGTCCGTGGGCAGCGGTGCTCCGGGACGCCGGTGCACCGAAAGTTCGCCCATGCCCTCGGCCCGGACGGCCACCGGGTCCCGCTTCAGCAGGCCGCGCAGCAGATGGTCGGGAGAGGTGTGCATGAGGTCGAAGTCGTCGTCGTTCCAGCCGGCCAGCTGCTGGTCGGAGGAGACGACCGGCACCAGGTTCACTTCCAGCCCTGCCTGCCGGAAGTGTCCGCGGTGGAGGGCGTGGTGGAGGTGCACGGTGCCGGCACCGGGGAAGACGCCCACCGTCAGGTGTCGGGTGGACCCGCCGGGCGGGCGGAGTGCGCTCAGCGCGGGAGGCATGACGAGCCTTCCTGCATGGGGTGGTCCCCTTCTTCGTCCATGGGGTGGTTCCTTCGTGTCATGGGCCGACGCCGACGGTCAGGCGGGCTTCTCCTCCTGGTTGGTGATGAAGTCGGCCGGCACCTCGGGGCTCCAGATGGCGGCCGGGAGGTCCTCCCAGTCGTTCGGCTGCCAGTTCTCGGTGATGCAGTCCATGTCGCTGGAGTACTCGATCCAGCTGCCCCAGGGGTCCTGGATGTAGTGGAAGAGGTTCGAGCCGAGGGTGTGGCGGCCCAGGCCCCAGCCCTTCGCGTAACCCACGGAGGCCATGCCCTGCGCGCCCCTGGCGATCTGGTCGATGTCGGACACCATCCAGCTGGAGTGGTGGAGGCCGGGGTACTCCCCCGGGACGAAGCCGAAGACATGGTGGTCACCCGGCCCGGAGTTCATGAAAACGGGCCCGCCCACGATGCGGTCGGACAGGCGCAGTCCGAGCGTGCGGGTGTAGAAGGCCTCGGAGGCGCGCACGTCGGAGCTGAAGATCAGCATGTGGCCGAGACGCTGGGGGCGGGTCTGCTCCGTCGCGGTCAGCCAGCGGGCCCGGTCGATGCGACGGACCCGGTCGCCGACGTTGGCGTCCTGGGCGTCCGTGGTGCCGAACTCTCGCCAGGGGGCGATCCCCTCGTCCCGGAGGTTGACCAGGTTTCCTTCGTGGTCACGGAACCACAGACCCCCGGGCACCTCCTTCGGCGCGTCCAGCAGCTTCAGGCCCAGGCCCTCCAGATGGCGCTGCCAGTCGGGCAGCGAGTCCGGGTCCGCCGCGAACGCCACGTGGTGCAGCCGCTTGACCGGCCCCTCCGTCAGCACCGTCTGGTCCTGCTCCCGGCCGTCGCAGCGGATCACCACCGCGTTGCCGCGCTCCGCCGCCTGAAGCCCGAACGCGCCGTAGAAGTCCGCGCCCTTGTCGAGCGACGGGACCTGGAGTCCGTAGTGCAGGAGACCTTTGACACGCAACATGTGTACTCCTCATGGTTCCGGTGAATCCGCGTCCCACACGGTCACCGATTTAAGTGTGTACACCTAGCGCCTCCCAAGTCCAGAGCTCGCACGAACCTTTCCCGAGGAATGACCGTTCCGAATAGTAATGTCCACGCCATCCGATCAACTCCGGACCCCGTCATCACACCGGGAAGCAGCCCCTTCCTCTCTCAATGTGTATGCACTATGGTGCTGCTGCTTCAGAGAGCCGCTTTGCCGGAGGAAACATGACACCGCCTGAATGGTCGCTGGTGCAGTACCGGGTCGCCGACTCGGAGAAGGTCACCGTCGGTGCGTACACCGACGAAACCGTGGTCCCGGGCCCACCCGGGACCGAAGGCCTCACCCTGATGGAGGTGCTGGGCCGATGGGAGTCGCTCGCGCCACTCCTGCGTGACTGGACACCGACGGCCTCCGACGCCGTCGTCGGCGCCCGGCTCGCGCCGCCGCTGACGTACCCCGGCAAGGTGCTCTGCGCGGGCGCCAACTACTGGGACCACATCGCCGAGATGGGGTGCGAACGCCCCGCCGAGCTGGGAGATCCGTTCTTCTTCCTCAAGCCGCCGACGACGACGGTGACGGGACCGGGGGACGTGGTGCCGCTCCCCGCCTACCCGGGCGCACGCGTCGACTGGGAGGCCGAACTGGCCGTCGTCATCGGCCGCGGCGGTCGTGACCTCACGTCGGAGCGGGCCATGGACCACGTGGCCGGCTACCTGGTGGCCAACGACATCTCCGCCCGTGACCGGATCAGGTCCGACAGGCCGGTCGCCGAGCCGTTCACCTTCGACTGGGTCAGCCACAAGGGACAGGACGGCTTCTGCCCGCTCGGCCCCGGGCTGGTGCCCGCCTGGCAGATCACCGACCCCCAGAACCTGAGGATCCAGCTCAGCGTCAACGGCGTGCTGAAGCAGGACTCCTCCACCGCGCAGATGATGGTGAAGATCCCCGAGGTGATCGCGGCGGCCAGCCGCATCACCCGGCTGGAACCCGGAGACGTCATCCTCACGGGCACACCGGCGGGCTGCGGAGTTCCGCGCGGGGAGTTCCTGGCCGCCGGGGATGACATAGTCATCGACATCGACCGGATCGGTCGCCTGGAGAACACGGTGGTGGCGTCATGAGCAGCACCCCGACGGCTTCCGAGCTCGGCTGGCCGCAGGCGCTGCCGGTGCCCACCACCATGAAGGCCATGCTGTTCCGCCGGTTCGGACCGCCCGACGTCCTGGAACAGGCCATCGTGGACACCCCGCGCCCGGGCCCCGGAGAGGTCCTCGTCCAGGTCGCCGCGGTCGGCATCGGACGACTGCTCGACCTCACCGCCCGCGCGGGCAACCATCCCTACGCCACGATCGAGCCGCCCCACATCCTGGGCGCGGACCACGCGGGCACCGTCGCCGCCCTGGGCGAGGGCGTGGACTCCGTGCGGGTCGGCGATCGGGTGGCCGTCCTGCCCGGTGTCGCCTGCGGCACCTGTGCCTACTGCGCGGAAGGCCGCGAGGAGGTCTGCGACTCCCTGACCGTGATCGGCACCCATCGCCCCGGTGCCTACGCCCAGTACTGTGCCGTGCCGGCGCGCAACGTCCACAAGGTCCCGGACGGCATTCCGGCCGCGATGGCCGCCGCGCTCGCCCTCCTCGGCCCGGTCGCCGCCAACCAGATGACCCAGGCGGGACTGCGCCCCGGACACTGGGTCCTCGTCCAGGGCGCCTCGTCCGCCCTCGGTTCCACCACCGCCGCCTACGCCCAGCACCTCGGCGCGAAAATCATCTCGACCTCCCGCTCGCCCGAGAAGCGGGCCGCCATGGCCGCGGCGGGCGCCGACCTCGTGCTCGACACCAACGCCCCGGACCTGGTGGAGCGGGTCCGGGAGGCGACAGGAGGCCGCGGCGTCGACATCGCCGTCGACAACCTGGGCGACCCGGCCGTCTGGGACGCCACCCTCGACTCGCTGACCCGTGGCGGTGCCGTGGTGACCTCGGGCGCGTTCCTCGGTGGCCAGGTCAAGATCGACCTGCGCCGGGTGTACTCCGACTGCCACCGCATCATCGGGGTCCGCACCGGCAACCCGGCCGCGGTGGCGGAACTGTGGACACAGGTGGAGAACGGCTTCCGTGCCGTCGTGGACCGCACGTTCCCCATCGCCCGCGCCGCCGACGCCCACCGCTACATGGAGGAGGACAACAGCCTCGGGCGCGTGGCACTCAGTCTGCGCGCCGAGGACTGGGACGGGTAGCGGGCGCGGGGCCTCGCGGATCGGCCACGCCGAGCACGGGCACGGGCACGGGCACGGGCACGGGGAGCCGCATACCCGGAGGCCTGCCCGCCACTGCTCGCCGCCGCACGCGGGAGGGCGCCTGAACCGGACTCAGGTCCGGCAGGCGCCCTGGGGCACATCGGTCGCAGACCGCCGCCCCCTCTCCTACCGATAGGCGCCGGCCACCGCGGTTCATCGACTCGTCGCCGATCCGCGGGACCTGTTCCCCTCGCAATCGGCGGCGGGTGGCAGGTCCTGCTCCGTCCAGATGCACTTGCCGTCCTGGAGGTAGCGGGCGCCCCAGCGTCGGGACATCGCGGCGACGAGCTGCAGGCCGCGTCCGCCCTCGTCGGTGTGGCCGGCGTGGCGGATGCGGGGAGTGGTGAGGCTGCCGTCGTAGACCTCGCAGGTCAGGGAACGACTGCGCAGCAGGCGGAGCCGGATCGGGCCCTTGGCGTGCCGGACGACGTTGCCGATCAGTTCGCTCACCAGCAGTTCGGTGCTGAGCACGAGATCACCGAGCCCCCATGCGCCGAGCTGTTCCCTGATGTACTGCCGGGCCACGCCCGCTGCCCGGGGATCGTCGGGGAGGTCGAGGCAGGCGACGTCGTGGGCGGCCGTGCACCGGGCGTGCACGATGAGCAGACCGGCGTCGTCGGTCGTCTGCTCATGGTCCGGCAGCAGAGCCGACACGACCGAGTCGCACAACTCCTCCAGGCATCGGATGTCGCCGTCCTCGTCGGTGGCCTCGAAGCAGGCGGTCTCGGCCGTGGCCCGGGGCAGGATCTGCCGCAGCTGCGCCAGTCCCTGGTCGGTGTCCCGGGCGGCCGATTCGACGAGTCCGTCGGTGCACAGGACGAGCAGACTCTCGTCGGGCAGCTGCAACTCGTGCGTCTCGAAGGGCGGCTGCGCGGCGCCCAGCGGCGGGTCCGGGGCGACATCCGGACTGTGCACGGTGCCGTCGGGGTGGACGACGACCGGTGGAGGATGCCCGGCCAGGGAGTACGTACAGGTGCGGGCGACGGGGTCGAAGACGGCGTAGAGGCAGGTGGCGTAGAAGTCCTCGCCGAGGTCGGAGACCAGGTCGTTGAGGCGGCTGAACAGTTCGTCGGGCGGCATCTCCAGGTCGGCGAGGGTGCGTACGGCCGTGCGCAACCGGCCCATCGTGGCGGCCTCGGCGATGCCGTGACCCATGACGTCGCCGATCACCATGGCGACCCGGTCGGCGGACAGCGGGATCAGGTCGTACCAGTCGCCGCCCACCTCCTCGCCACGGCCGGCGGGCAGGTACCGGGCGGCGGCGCTGGCGGCGGGCAGACGCGGCAGCGTCCTGGGCAGCAGACCACGCTGCAATTCCCGGGCACGGTCGTGCTCCAGGTCGTACAGGCGGGCGCGCTCCAGCGACTGACCGACCAGACCGCTCAACGCCGTCAGCAGGGCGCGTTCCTCGTCGCTGAAGGACCTCGGCTCGCTGAAGGACACCACGCACAGGCCGATGGCACGACCGGAGGCGATCATGGGCAGGAACGCCACGGCCTGCTTCGGCGACACCTCGTTCACCCGCCGCATCGTCGGATAGCGCCGGGCGATCTCCGCCCTCGATTCCATGAACCGAGGAGTCCGGGTGCCCAGTACGTCGCGGATGGGGGCGTGGTCGGCCAGCGGCATCCCGTCGAGCAGGGCGAGGAAGTCCTGCGGGTATCCGGCGGAGCCGACGACACGCAGTCGGCCGCCCTCCAGGGTCTGGAAGACGAGCCCGTCGGCGCCGAAGGGAGGCAGGACGAACTGGGCGACGGCCTCGACCACGTCGTGCGAGGTGACGGCCTCGGCGAGCGCGGCGGTCAGCTCGCCCATGGGGACGGAGCGTTCCGGCCCGGTGACCGGCTCCGCGCCGGGCGAGGCGTGCGGCTCCGGACCGGGTGAGGCATGCGGCTCCGGACCGGGCGAGGTGTCCTGCTCCGCGCCGGGCCAGGTGTCCGGCCCGCCGCCGAGGCGCGCGGCGGTCCAGCCCGCCAACACGTTCAGCAGGGACCGCTGTGCCTCGTCCGGCTCACCGTGGCCCGTCGTGAGGACGGACAACACACCGACTGCTCCCTCGGCACCGGTGAGGGGTACGGCAGCCGTGCCGACCGCCCCGGTGCCCAGGCTGTCCCCGACGACGAAGACGAAACCACCCCGCCGAAGGGCCAGTGCGGGCGCTGCATCCCGATCGTCGGGCAGATCCGCCCACTCGGCCGCGCCGGCGCGGGCAAGTCCGCTGGCCGCGACCAGGCGCAGCCGACCCGCGGCCCGGTCGTGCCGGTGCACGAGGGCGCCCAGACCGGCCAGGCACGTCGTCGCCAGGGGGAGCAGGAGCGCAAGCGCCTCCGAGCCGCGTGCTCCGCCCCTCCAGAGGTCTTCGCCCGCGACCACCGGGGCGCCGGAGAATGGCGACTCGGGCTGCTCCGTGCGGCTCACGGGCCGGCCTTCTCAGCCGTCACCGTGCCTCCTGTCCCCCGAGTCGGTGCGGCGAGGGCTACGGTGGGGGCCGCTTCACCGAACAATCGGGCATATCAGAAGATTGACCGCAAGATTACCACCGCCGCTCGGATCGACCGCTCCCGAGCGCTTGCGAACGTGAGGCATTCCCGGTCCGCCGGGCGGGTCCGTCGACCGGCGACCAGGGCATCGACCCCGGACATCACCGCACCCCTCACATGCTCAATGTGCATACACAAGTAAACGTCGAGCCCCGCATAGACGGACATACTTCACCAACTTCCAGGACGTCTTGCCACACACCTCTTTACAGCCCCGTAATAGTGTGCACACTTAGCGTTCAAGGCAGGGTCGCAGGCGACGCAGACAGGCCATCGGCCTCATGGACGTCCGCGCGTCACAGCGCGCGTTCCCGCCGCCTTCCCGTGCGAGAGAGCCACCCCCGACCCAAACCCAGTGAGAGGAACTGCCATGCAGGAAGAGAGCCGCGGAGGAAGTGGCGACAAAGCCACCTGGCCTCCGGTGACCTTGCTGGTCCTCGCGATCTGCGGACTCGCCATCGTCGCCGACGGATACGACGTGGTCATCTACGGCGCCGTCATCCCGTCCCTGCTCCACGAACACGGGTGGGGTCTGACGCCCGCCGGAGCCGGTCTGATCGGTTCCTTCGCCCTGATCGGGATGCTCATCGGAGCCACCACCGTCGGTACGCTCACCGACATCCTGGGCCGCCGCAGGATGCTGATCGGCTGCCTGATCTGGTTCTCCGTGATGACGGGCCTGTGCGCGACCGCGACCTCCCCCGAGGCGTTCGGCGCCTTCCGGTTCCTCGCCGGCCTCGGCCTCGGCGGTGTACTGCCGACCGCCTCCGCCCTCAGCGGCGAATACTCACACCCCAAGGCCCGCAACCTGGTCTTCGCCATCATCTTCAGCGGCTTTCCCGTGGGCGGCATCATCGCCGCCTTCACCGGGATGTTCGTGATACCCCGCTTCGGCTGGCAGGCCATGTTCCTGCTCGGCCTGCTCCCCCTGGTCCTGATCGTGCCCGTGGCTCTGAAGTTCCTGCCGGAGTCCATCGCCTTCCTCCGGGCGAAGGGCAGGCACGCCGAGGCGGAGAGGACGGCCCGGCGCTGGAACGTCCCCGTCCGGGACACCCGCGAAGAGACATCGGCAACGGCGCAGGCGCCGACCGGAGCCGGCACGGACACCATGTCACCGGTGAAGGCCCTGCTCTCACGCGACTACATCGTGGCGACCCTGTGCTTCCTGGCCATGTCGTGCCTGTGCCTGTTCATGATCTACGGATACAACACCTGGCTCCCGGAGATCATGCGCAGGGCCGGCTACTCCTCCGGTTCGGCCCTCGGCTTCCTGCTGATGTTCAACCTCGGTGCCGTCGTCGGCCAGCTCCTGATCTCCCTGGCCGCCGACCGCCTCGGCTCGAAGCCGATCATCGTCACGACGTGCCTGCTGGCAGGCGTCGCCGTGATGCTTCTCAGCCTGCGGCTGCCGACGGCGGTGCTGTACGCGGCCGTCGCGCTCGGGGGTGTGGGTGCCATGGGGACGCAGACGTTCGTCCTCGCGTACGTCTCCAAGTACTACCCGGTGCGGATGGGCGCCACGGCGCTGGGCTGGGCGCTGGGCTTCGGCCGCCTCGGCTCGATGCTCGCCCCGCCGCTGCTCGGGGTCATCATCGGGGCGGGGCTGGCGTTCCAGTGGAACTTCTACGCCCTCGCGGTACCCGCCCTCATCGGTGCCGTACTGATCGGACTGGTTCCCCGGGCGCCCGGCGAGAAGGCCCCGGTGGAACAGGCGAGCACGGAGGGAAGCGTGCGCACCCTGCCGGAGCCGACCTGATCCGCACGACGAGACAGGGTTCGACGCCGACCGGCGCCCGGGACAGGGCCCTGGTCGGCGTCGGCCCGTTGTCCGGGCCACCGTGGCCGCGCTTCTCGTCGCCACCGCAACAGGCCTGCCGGTCAGTGAGGTTGACGATGGTGGCGGTCGCGCGGCCGGTGGTGCGATCGTCGGCGGCTCGGTTCCCACGCGCGGATTCGGTGTTGTCGTCGCCGCGAGCGAGTCGGCGCGTCGCGGCTACGGAGCCCCTTGGACCGCACCGAGGTGGTCGCCGTCCGGGGCCCGGCTCCGTGAGCGTCGGCCTGCGGGTCCGGGAATCCCGCGAGCACGCGGCACTGCCGGAAGCGCTGGTGCCCGTGGGACGCGCCAGTCCATGACCAGGCCGGCGAGTCCATGTCGGCGAGACCCTCGTACGGACGGACCGGGGAGCCACGCTCGCGGCCCTGGAGTTCGCCCGGGTCGCCGACGAGACACCAGCGTCTCCGCCGGCCGTCGTGGACGGTCGGCTCGGCCCCGAAAGGCTCCCGCCGCAGGCCGACCGCCCTTCATGACGGACCCCGAGGCGGGTCGCCGACGGGGCGGTCGTCGCCCATGCTGGAAGAGAGTCACGGCTCCCGTCCCGAGGCTGCCGCCTCTGCCGGCAGCCGGCGGAGGCGCCATGTGCGAGAGAGAAGGGAGGACGCCATGAAGGTCGGAGTGTTGACCGGTGGCGGCGACTGTCCCGGCCTCAACGCAGTGATCCGCAGCGTCGTCCGCAAGGGCGTTCAGGAGTACTCCTTCGACTTCGTCGGCCTCCGGGACGGCTGGCGCGGTGCACTGCAGGACGACGTCGTACCGCTGGAAATCTCCGACGTACGGGGAATCCTCCCGCGCGGAGGCACCATCCTGGGCTCGTCCCGTACCAACCCGTTGAAGCACGAGGACGGGGTCCGGCGCATCCAGGACACCCTCGCCGCGCACGAGGTGGACGCGCTCGTCGTCATCGGCGGCGAGGACACGCTCGGTGCGGCCACGGAGCTGAGCCGTCAGGGGATCAACCTCGTCGGCGTACCGAAGACCATCGACAACGACGTGGCCGGCACCGACTACACCTTCGGCTTCGACACGGCGGTCGGCATCGCGACGGAGGCCATCGACCGTCTCCACACCACCGCCGAGTCGCACATGCGCACCCTGGTGGTGGAGGTGATGGGGAGGCACTCCGGCTGGATCGCCCTGCACGCCGGTGTGGCGGGCGGTGCCAACGCGATCCTCGTCCCGGAGCGGCCGTTCGACATCGATGAGGTCTGTGAGTGGGTGAAGAGCCGGTTCAAGATCAGATACGCGCCGATCGTCGTCGCCGCCGAAGGGGCCATGCCCAAGGAAGGGCAGATGGTCCTCAAGGACCGGTCGCTGGACGAGTACGGTCACGTACGGCTGTCCGGCATCGGCGAGTGGCTGGCCCAGGAGATCGAGGGGCGGACCTCGACTGAGGCGCGTACCACCGTCCTCGGTCACATCCAGCGGGGAGGCACTCCGAGCGCCTTCGACCGCTGGCTCGCCACGCGTTTCGGGCTGCACGCGGTCGACGCGGTCAAGGACGGCGACTTCGGCACGATGACGGCCCTGCGCGGCACCGAGATCGTACGTGTTCCCCTCACCGAGGCCAGGAAGGGGACGAAGCTGGTGGATCCGTCGCTGTACGAGGAGTTCGAGGTGTTCTTCGGCTGATCCGCTGCCCTGTCGAGCACGTCCTGTCCGCCGTCACCCCGCGTGCGGTACGACCGCGACCGGGCACCGGGTGTGGTGCAGCACGGCGTGGGTCACCGGCCCCAGCCGGCCCTCGACCGCCTGCGGATCGCTACGGCGGCCCACGACCAGCAGATCCGTCCCATGGGCGGCGTTCAGCAGCGCCTGCGCCGGGTGCAGCAGGACGACATCGGTGCGGACGGTCACGCCGGGGTACCGGTCCCGCCACGGGCGCAGGCCGTCAGCCGCCCGCAGGACCTCCTGGTCCTCCCAGGTGGCTCGGTCCTCCTCGGTCACGAACAGCCTCTGCGGAGAGACGGACTCGGCCGGCAGAGCCCAGGCCTGCACCGCGTGCAGCTGCGCCTTTCGGGTCTCGGCTGCCGTGAACGCGAAGTCCGCCACCTCGCCGACGGGACGATGGGAGTCGAACCCCACCACGACCTGGGCCGGGCGAGCCGCCCCCTTCCCGGCCTCGAAGCCCCCGACCGGCCGCGGTGGCACCAGCACAACGGGGCAGGCGGCGGCCGCCGCCGTACGAAGAGCCACCGACCCGACCGCTAGGCCGTCGAAGCCGCCCGAGCCCCTCGTGCCGACCACGAGGAGCGCGGCATCGCGCGCCGCCGCCAGGAGCGCCGCAGACGGCGCCTCGGCGGTCTGCTCACCCAGCACCTTCAGGTCCGGACAACGGACTCCCAGATCGGTGGTCGCCCGCTGGAGCACCCGCTCCCCCACGCGGTGCAGCGTTTCCGCTGCGAGGTCCGGGACGACCTTGTCGGGAAGGGACGGGGATGCCTGCACGAGACGCAGGGGCACACCGCGCAGGACGGCTTCCCGCGCGGCCCAGCCGACCGCGGCCAGGCTGTGCTCGGATCCGTCGACACCCGCCAGCACAGGACGGCTCATCGCGTCCTCCTTCGCCCGCCGCGGCCGCGCGCGGGCCCGTCCCGCGCCGTCTCCACCGTCTTCCACTGTTCCAGACCGACCACCGGAGGGCCTGCCGGACCGGACCGGGCCCGGACCGGATCGGGCCGGGCCGGGCCGGGGCGGGGCGGGGCGGGCCGGGCCGGGCCGGGCCGGGGCGGGGCGAACCATCTGTCTACCGGGGCCAGGCGACGGCGGGACGGCCCTCCGGCGCGGTGACGTGGGTGCCCAGTTCGGCGCAGAGGCCGGTGAGGCGGTCGGTGATCCATACGCACTCGGCCTGGTCGGCGAGGCGGGTGTGGCAGCAGTCCAGGGCGATCGGGACGGCCTCGGTGCGCCGCACACCGCTCGCGTCGAGGGTGACGAGCCACAGCAGGCCCAGGTCGTTGCGGAGAGCCGGATGGACGGCGTAGTCGTCGATGAAGTCCCCCAGGTCGAAGAGGACCTGCCGGGTGAACCCGTGGAAGACGTGTGCGGAGTGGCCGAAGACCAGGTCGGCACCGGCGGCGGTGAGGACGGTGGCGGCGCGGCGCACGTGGGGAACGGGGCGGGTGGTCATGTTCGGGCCCCAGTGCACGCTGACCAGGACCAGGTCGGTCTCGCCGTGCAGGGTGCGGATGGCGTCGACAAGCCAGTCCGGCACTCCCTCGGTCCACAGGTCGGCGTGGGCCACCCCGGGCCGGTCGGTGGCCGCCGCGTACTCGGCGGGGTGGTCGGTGACCGCGAGGAGGCCGAGGCGCAGCCCTCCCGCCTCCATGATCAGCGGGGCGCGGGCCTCACCGGCCGTCGCTCCCGCCCCGGCCGTGCGGATGCCCGCGTGGCCGAGGAGGTCACGGGTGTCGAGGAGCGCGTCGGGGCCGTAGTCGAGGGCGTGGTTGTTGGCCAGGGACACCGCGTCCACGCCGAGACCGACCAGTACGTCGACGGCGTGGGGTGGGGCTCGGAAGAAGAACGGCTTGCCCGGCAGGTCCACGGGGGCACCCCGGTCGGAGACGCAGCATTCGAGGTTGAGCAGGAACAGGTCCGCGTCGGCCACCGCCCGGTGCACCGCCGGCGTGAAGAGCGGACGCGGCTTGTGGTGGGCCAGTACCTCGGCGACCCCGCGGCCCAGCATGGTGTCTCCGGCCAGCGCGATGGTGACGGCCATGGCTCTCGTGCCTCCCGCAGCGCGCGTCGGCGAGGGCCGAGAGCCGAACCCGGTGAGCCTCAACCCGGCCCGCGCCGACGTCCATCCTCTGATTGTCGCGTCCGCGCCGGGGCATCGGGAGGGCCGAAAGGACCTGGCCGGGCAGAGGGGCGGCACGCGGTGCCGTTCACCGGGCGGCGGACGCGGTCGATGCGTGGGGGGGGCGGTTCCCGTCTCCGGGGCCACGGTGCGCGGCGCCGACGCGTCAGTCCTCGTCCGGCTGCTCGACGTAGGGACGGCGGAAGACCGGGGCCTGGTCCGTCCCCCAGGGACGTACGGCGGCCAGCGCGTGGGAGACGGCGGATTCCAGCGGGCCGCTGGTGTCGACCGTGACGGCGTCGGGCCAGGGCGGTTCCCGGGCCGCGAGGGCGGTGGCGACGCCCAGGTCGGCGTCGGACGGTCCGGGGGAACGCGTGTTCAGGCGAGCCGCGGAGACCTCGTCCGGTGCCTGGCAGTGCAGGGCCACGAGATCGGAACTGGTGCGCTCGGCCACCCGCCGCGCCGCCGCGCGCAGCTCCGCGGTGGACCAGGTGGCGTCCAGGACCACGGGTTCGCCGCGCGACAGCAGGAGCGCCGCGCGGTCGAGGAGGGCGTCGTAGGTCCGGGCCGTCCACTCCGCGGTGTACAGCCCCTCCCCGAACGCGGCCGCCGCGGGCCTGTCCGGCGGGATGCCCGCCAGTTCCTTGCGGAGGCGGTCACTGCTGAGGAGGGTGACGCCCAGCCGGTCCGCCAGGGCGCCGGAGAGCGTGGACTTCCCGCTGCCGGGCAGCCCGCCGACGAGTGTCAGGCCGACGGCGGAGGTGCGTAGGTGGCGCAGGGTCGTCGTGATCAGCCGCCGTGCCGACGACCGGGCCCCAGGCGCTCCCTGGTCCGCCTGGACGAGGGACTCCTTGGCCCTGACGAACGCGCGATAGGCGACGTAGTGGTGCCACAGGGACGGCGGCGCGGGGTCGGCGGAGTACTCGCCGTAACGGGCGAGGAAGCGAGCCGCCGCTTCCGGAGCGCCGAGCTGTTCCAGGTCCATGGCGAGGAACGCGGCGTCGTCGAGCCCGTCCAGGTAGCGGAGGTGGTCGTCGAACTCCAGGCAGTCCAGGACGCGGGGACCGTCATCGAGGCAGAAGATGTCCTCGGCGAGCAGGTCGCCGTGGCCGTCCACCACCCGCCGTTGTTCGATGCGGGAGTCGAACAACGCCTCGCGTCCGCCGAGATACCGTCGCACCAGCCGTTCCGCCTCGGCCACACCCCCGGGCTCGGCACCGCCCTCGTCCGAGTCACGAACCTCCGCCGAAGCACCGCCCTCGGCCGAAGCACGGACCTGCGCGAAGCTCGCCTCCCAGCGCGACGCCAGCGCGTCGCGGGTGCCCTGCTCGTCCACGTCGCGGCCGTGGGGCGCCGCCGCGTGCCAGGCGGCGAGGCGCCGGGCCACGGCACGCAGGACCTCGTCGACGTCGGCTCCCGCGCGCACCAGCGCGGACAGGCGGCGGTCCGACGGCATGCGGCGCATCACCACGAGAGGTTCGGGAGGCTCGCCCGCGGGGCCGACGACTTCGCCGACGCCCAGGTAGACATCCGGTGCGAAGCGGCGGTTGAGGGCCACCTCGCGTGCGCAGGCCGCCCGACGGCCCGCCCGTTCCGTGTAGTCGAGGAAGCCCGGATCGACCGCCTTCTTGACCTTGTAGGCGCGATCGCCCGCGAAGAAGACGATCGCGGTGTGGGTCTCGGCCACCTCCGCGCGTGGCGACCGTTCCCCGGGGACGCCGGGCTCAGTCATGAGGGACGACGGCGACGGGGCAGCGTGCGTGATGGATGGCCGCGTGGGCCACATGGTCCAGATGGTGGTTCATGCCGTGCCGGTGCACACGCCGTCCGACGACCAGCAGCGCGGCGCCCTCGGCGGCGTGCACGACGGCCTTGGCGGGGCTCGCGAGACGGATGCTGTGCTCCGCCTCCACCTGCGGGTACTTCTCGCGCCAGGGCTTCAGCGCCTTGCTCAGCTCCTCCCGCGCCTCCCTCGTCAACTCCTCGGTGACGTCGTGGTCCACGCCCCAGGGCAGGCGCGCGTGCAGCGGCACGCTGCGGCCGCGCACGGCGAGGAGGGGGACGTCGCGGGCCGCGGCGCTGTGGAACGCGAAGTCGAGCAGTTCCTCGGCGGATCCGTGCGGCTCCAGTGCCACGACGACCTTGCCGGCCTGGGCGGGGGCCGGGTCACCCGTGGCCTCCCCCATGCGGACGAGGACCACGGGCCGCTCGGCCCGTGCCACGACCGGCAGGCTGACGTCGCCCATGAAATAGCTCTCGGCCGACCCCAGCCCCCGCGAACCGAGGACCAGCATCTCGGACTCCGAGGCGGCCCGGAGCAGAGCTTCCTGGGCGTCGTCCGCGATCAGGCTGCCGACGACGGTCAGACCCGGATGGCGTGCGCTCAGCTCTGCCTGCGCGGTGTGGACCAGGCGCCTGGCCCAGTAGTTCTGGTCGACTTCGGAAGGGGCGCGGACCGGTTCGGGTGCCAGCAGCGGCCACGCGTGCAGCAACCGCAGGGTGAGTCTGCGCTTCTCGGCCTCCTCGGCGGCCCAGCGGGCCGCGGCGAGGCTCGCGGGTGAACCGTCCAGGCCCACGGTGACGACAGGTTCCATGGCGCGGCCTCCGTCTCGTACGAAGCTGGATACGCCGGTGGATGACGGCGAACGCATCCGATGACCCCTGGCCCGGACTTCGTCGACATGCCGAGCGGCTGCTGCGTTCCCTTCTTCGACAACTACCGCAATACCCCCGGCCTCGCATGTGGACCAAGGTCCAGGCCGCGCAGTGCTCACCCTTCACGGCCGCGCTCCTCACGGCCGGACCCCTCAACGGCCTGACCCCTGACAACCGGAGTCGTCGGCCGGCCTCTCAAGGCCGGATTACCTCAGAACAGGGACATTCGGCCCTATGGCCCGAAGCCGTCGCCGTCCGACGCTGGGATCGACACCGGGGGAGCGACCAGCTTGCCGCTGGAGGCCGATCCATGACCGCACAAGGACCGCCGTGTACGCCGGGGCCGCCCTCCCCTCGCGACGAGCACCCGCCCAAGGGCGCGAACCCCCTGAGCCGTCCGTCCGACAGGTTCGAGGCGTGGCTGCGCCGTGTTCTGCTGGTCGTGCTCGTCCTCGGGCTGCCGGTGGCCGCGTACAGCGCGGGGACCAGTGTGTACGCGTCGTCGATGAAGGCCGTACGGGTCCAGACGGCGGAACGGCACGAGATCACCGCCCGGTTGGCAGAGGACCTGGATCCCGACAACGACGCGACGAAGCAGCTCGCCCGGGTCCGCTGGACCGACGAGGACGGCGCCGTGCGCACCGAAAACGCCCTGGTCAAGGCGGGGACGGACAAAGGGGCGGCGGTGCGCGTGTGGCTGGACCGCGAAGGAAACCCCACCACGCCTCCGATGAACTCGCTCAACGCGAAGGCCGGCGGCTGGCTGGCGGGCGGCATGGCTGCGTTCGGCGTGGCCCTCGGCTGCTACGCGGTCCGGTCGGGCACGCGTCTGCTGCTGGACCGGGGAAGGTACGCGCGGTGGGACGCCGAATGGGACCGGGTGGAGCCGCTGTGGTCTGCACGCTTCCGTCGGTGAACGTACGCGACCGGACCACGCAGGGCCCGGCGCGGCGCGGCGCCGTCGGGAGGAGGCACCGAGGATGTCGGACGCGACGACCACCGACACCGAGGAGGGCGTCCGGGTCGCGGCGCGTGTCCTGCGCGACCCGGACCTCGCGGCAGGGGCGCCCGGCTGTGCCGTACGGCTGGACAGCGGCGACCTCGGGGACCTGGCGGTCCGGGCACGGTCGATCCTCGACGACGCGGGCCTTCCGGGGTGCCGATCGTCGTCAGTGGTGGTCTCGACGAGTACGCCGTCGACGAACTGGTGCGCTCCGGGGCACCGATCGACACCTACGCCGTCGGCACTCGCGTCGGGGTGTCGGCGGACGCGCCGTATCTGGACTCCGCGTACAAAATGGTGGAGTACGACGGCCGCCCGGTGATGAAGCTGTCGTCCGCGAAGGTGACGGCCCCCGGCGCCAAACAGGTGTTCCGCCGACGAGGCTGCGCCGATGTGATCGGCCTCGCCGACGAAGAGCCACCGGACGGCGCCGTGGCGTTGCTGGAGACGGTGATGCGCAACGGGCGGCGCACGGGAAGGCCCGCCACGCTCGACGAGTGCCGGGCGAGGTGCGCCGACGACATCGCGGAGCTGCCGTCGTCGGCCCGACGGATCGGAGCGCCGGTCGCGCCGCGTGCCGCGTTCTCGGAGCGGCTGACCGGACTCACCGCACAGGTCCGGCACCGCGTCGAGACCAGGGTCGCGGCGCATCGGTCCGGGCCCGGATGAGGAGGAACGCGATGGCGCACACGTCGGAATGGAAGGTTCGTCTCCATCTCTTCGAGGACGACGAGGGAACGACCCAGGCCCATCTGGTGCTGGAGACCGGCGCCACGAAGATCGTCGGGCGCGGCGCGGCGCACCGTCATCCCGCGGACAGCGACGTGCCGGAGATCGGCGACGAGTTGGCGGCGGGCCGTGCCATGAACAACGTCGCCCGGCAGCTGATCAGGGCCGCCGAGCGTGACATCGAGGGCGTGGGAGCCGCCTGTCCGAGCAGACCCCAGGAAACCGGCTGGCCCCTGTGACGCCCCGAGGAGGGAACCGTCATGAGACGCCGACGGCGCCTAGCCGGTGGAACCGGAGCCGCCCGGTACGGACGCACGACGCGTCGAACTCTCCGGTTGAGCCCGGTCGTGCGGGCGCGAGGGCCGACGGCAAGGCCACCGTCGGCCCGGCCCCCCGCGGCCACGGGCCCCGGTTCACGGCATGAGACGCAGGACGACCCGGAGGAGAGCGCGGCACCATGGAAGCTCATCTCGGCGACCAACTCGTCATCGAAAGCACGATGTCCGGCGCCACTCGGCGGGACGGCGAGATCGTCGGACTCCACCACGAGGACGGAACACCGCCCTACGACGTGCGCTGGTCGGACACGAACGAGGTGACGCTCGTGTTCCCCGGCCCCGACGCCCACGTCAACCATCTCGAACACACCCCGCCCGGAACGGCCCACGGATCCTCCTCACGCACGGCGGACGACGGACCGGCCGCCGCCGAACAGGCGCCGTCGGCGCATCCCTTCGGTCCCGGTGACATCGGCCGACGCGTGATCACGGAGCGACACCGGCAGGGCCTCAGCCGCGAGGAGACGGCCCGGCGCGCCCGGATGTCGCCCGGCTACCTGGCGTACCTGGAGGAGTACCCCGCCGACCCGAGCAAGGCGGCCCTCATCAGCCTGGCCGACGCCCTGGGCACCACCGCCACCGCTCTGCGCGGAGGAGGCGTCGACCTGCCGCCCGGCTCGGGGCAGGCACCGCGGCATCCGCGTCTGAGGGACCTCGGCACGGACGAATGCCGCGCGTTGCTGTCCACGCACGGCGTGGGACGCGTGGCGGTGACCTCACCCGACGGCCACCCGGCGGTCGTCCCCGTCAACTACGAGGTCGTCGACGACACCATCGTCTTCCGGACCGCCCCCGACTCGCTGCTCGCGGCGGCCGTCGGAACGGAGGTCGCCTTCGAGGTCGACCACGTGGACGAGCCGATGGGCCAGGGCTGGAGCGTGCTCGCCGTCGGCCCCGCGAGCGTCGTCACGGAGGCCGACGCCGTGCGCCGCCTCACCGGGCAGGCACACGCGGCGCCCTGGCCCGGAGGCGCACGGGACATGTGGGTGTCGATCCGGACCGTGAGCCTGACCGGTCGTCGGATCACGACAGCCGACGAGTGACGCGGCACCGGACCGGCCGGGCGTTCCTGGAGCGTCGTCCACCGCGGACAGAGGATGCCGAAACGCCCCCGATGAACCGATCGACCGATCAACCGTCCTCCGTCGGGCCGGGGTCGGCGTCCGGGTCGCCGAGCCGGGCGTGCACGTCCACCACGCCCTCCACGGCGCGGGTCAGGCGCTCGGCGACCCAGCTCAGCGCGGGGTCCCGGACCTCTCCACGCAGGGTGACGACCCCGTCGTGCACGGACACATGGATCGTGTGGGTGAGCGCGGGGAAGAGGTAGGCCACCACCGTGCGCCGCACTTCCTCCTCGATGTCCTCGTCCGACCGCAGGAAGACCCTCAACAGGTCACCACGGCTGACGACGCCGAGCAGCCGTTCCTCGTCGTCGATCACCGGCAGGCGCTTGACCCGGTGCACCGCCATGATCCGGGCCGCCTGCCCCAGCGTGACGTCCGAGCGCACCACGACGGCGGGCGTGCTCATGACCTCCTCGGCGGTCGACGCGGCCGCCTTGGCGAGGTCCGACACGCGCTGGAGCTGCTCGGTCCGGGTGAGGTCACGGTCCCGGAACTCCTCCTTGGGCAGCAGGTCGGCCTCGGACACCACACCGACGACCCGACCGTCGCCCTCCACCACCGGCACGGCGCTGACCTGCCGCGCCGTCATGGCCCGCACGATCTCCTTGAACGGTGTGTCACGACGGACGGCCACCGCCGGGAAGGTCATCACATCGCTGACGATGTAGGGGGCGTCGGGCATGGGGCCACGGGTCCTCGGGAGCGGCGAGCAGCTTGCCATCACTGGCGGTCAGGTGCCTCGGAGGGCGTTCGACCGTACCTCTCCAGCATCACCGGGCCCTGGGAACGCCGCGACATGTGGCTGTTCACACGGTTCGTGCTCCCGCCGGTGTACTGGCGCGGCATGCTCACCGGCCGCCTCTGATCCCTCCGGCCGGACCCGGCCCGGGTTCGCCCCGTGCAGGTGCTCGATCCGCACACCATGGTCGCCCTGACGGAACTCGATGCCCTGTGCCCCGTCGCCGAGGAGGCCACCCGCCGCCTCGACAGCGCCCTGGCCGCGCTCGCCGAGGGCGACTCCTGGAGCTGACGCCACGGGACACCGCACAGGCGGCCTCGGTCTGCTCGTCGGTCAGTCGCACCTCGGGGCACCCGGCACGACACGATCCTCCGCGCGGCGCAGGACCCGCCGGGCGGAGCAACCGCTGGGCGGCGTGCTCGCCCTCGCCCTCCGAGGAGCGGGGTTGCCTGTTCCAGGCGTGTACTGGACGAAGGGCGCGCCCTCGGCGGGCGGCCTCGCGCGCCGCCCACTCCGCGGCGGCCGGGCTCTGCGCGGATCCATCCACACCCGCGACCACAGGCGGAAGCATGACGTGTCCCTCCCCTTTTCGGACCACCGGTCACCGTCGGCCGGTGCCGGTCGACTCGTCAGGGCGGGCGTCGTGCAGACCTGGCCCCACGGGGGCGAGGGCCCTCGGGACCGGGCGGGCCCGACGAGGGACGCCCGGCCCGCCCATGTACCCGTACAGGCCCTGGGAGCGGGGCTCCGTCCGTCCGAGGCTGGGAGCGAGGAGCCGTCCGGCACCACCGGGGGACCTCACCGAGGTCCGTCCGCTCCAGGGCTCCTGTTGTCCCGTGCAGGGCCGGGGCCCGGCAGTGATCCGCACGTGCCCCGGGGGGACCGAGAACCGCTGGGAAAGGACCGAGAACCATGGCATCGGAAACAGTCCCGCCGAGTGTGAGCCCCGTCCAGCCGGTCCGGCTGACCGCGACCTGTGATCCACAGTTGTCCCGCTGGCTGTGGCTGGTGAAGTGGCTGCTCGCGCTCCCCCACTACGTCGTCCTGGTCTTCCTGTGGGTGGCGTTCGTGCTGGTGGGCGTGGTGGCGTTCTTCGCGATCCTGTTCACCGGCCGCTATCCACGCCCTCTGTTCGACTTCACCACCGGAGTGCTGCGCTGGAGCTGGCGGGTGGCCTACTACTCGTACGGCGCCCTCGGCACCGACCGCTACCCGCCCTTCACGCTCGCCGAGGTACCGGACTACCCGGCACACCTGGACGTGGCGTACCCCGAGCAGTTGTCCCGAGGGCTGGTCCTGGTGAAGTGGTGGCTCCTGGCCATCCCCCACTACATGGTGCTCGGGATCATCGCGGGCGGCGTCCAGGTCGCCTGGACCTCGGGAGGGCTGATCGCGCTCCTGACGTTCTTCGCCGGGGTCGCCCTGCTCTTCACCGGCGTCTATCCGCGCGGCATCTTCGATCTGGTGATCGGCCTCGACCGGTGGGTGCTGCGGGTCGCCGCGTACACGTCGCTGCTCACGGACGTCTACCCACCGTTCCGGCTCGACCAGGGCGGCAGGGAGCCGGAGAGGCTGCCATGACCCCCGGGCCCGTCGTCCGTACCCGAAGGAGGCCCCGATGCCTGACTCGCCGTACACCGTGAGCGACGTGATGACCCATACGGTCGTCGCCGTGGGGCGCGACGCACCCTTTAAGGAGATCGTCCAGCTGTTCGATCAGTGGAAGGTCAGTGCCCTGCCCGTGCTGGAGGGCGAGGGCCGGGTCGTGGGGGTGGTCTCGGAGGCCGACCTGCTGCACAAGGAGGAGTTCCGGGACGCCGACGACACCTCCGGCGACTTCGCGGCCCGTCTCAAGGCGGGCGCGGTGACCGCCGGCGAGCTGATGAACGCGCCGGCCGTCTCCGTCCACCCCGACGCCACGCTGGCCGAGGCCGCCCGCGTCATGGCGCGCCGGAAGGTCAAGAGGCTCCCGGTGGTCGACGCGCTCGGGATGCTTCAGGGCGTGGTCAGCCGAGGTGACCTGCTCAAGGTGTTCCTGCGCCCCGACGAGGAGATCGCGGAGGAGGTGCGCGGCTCCGTGCTCGCGTCGCTCCCGGCCACGGAGGCGATCACGGTGACCGTCGATGAGGGCGTGGTGACACTGGGCGGTTCGCTGCCCGATCGGGGACTCGTACCGGTCCTGACCCGGTCCGCGCGGGCGGTCGAGGGGGTCGTCGACATCCGTCTCGACCTCTCGCACCGCTGACGGCGGCATCGCCTCGGACAGCCGCCCGCTGCGTCACCTCGTCCGGACGCTCACACGGGTCGAGGGCCGCGCGGGTGGCGGCGCGGGCGGGACGGAAGGCCGGGCCGCGTGGCCGGGGGAGCGCGGGAGTGGGCAGTTCGGGAGCAGGGACTTCGTACGACACGGACATCGTTTCGCCGTTCCCCGGAGGCCCGTCCAGCGATCGGAGCCGCGTCGGACGGGGCCAGGAGGCCGGCTCTTGACGCGTGCGCGAGCACCTGGCCGGGGTGCTGATCGCGGGGGTGCCGGCAGGCGGCAGGGCGCTGGAGACGGCGGCACGGCGGGGGCCTCCCGCGATCCGGACACGGTGCGGCGGGCGACCCGCCGCCCGCCGCACCGTACCCGCCCGTCTCCGGTGTCAGCCCTTCCTCTCCTCCTGCGGTGCCCCCCGCAGTTCCTTCGCGATCCGGCCCGCCCACGCCTCGATCGCGGGAAAGTCCCGGAAGTCGCCTCCCTTGCCGGACTCCACGATCCGGTGGGCGATGAAGCCCTTGGCGCCCTTCTCCAGGCAGCCGCCGAAGGTGATGTGCTCCCTGGCGCCGAGGCGGATCATGGCCCTGCGGACGCCGGGCACGGGCGGGATGTCCCGCTCGGAGGCGGAGGCGTCGAGGGGGCCGCTGCTGAACAACCACAGCGGGCGCGACGGGAGTTCGCGGCGGTGCCGGCGCAGGAACCGGCGAGCGTTCTTCTGCCAGCGCCCGGCATACACCCCGGCGCCGACCACGACGGCGTCGTACGGCAGCAGGGTGACGACGGATTCGGCGGGCCGGGCCTCGGCCGTCAGCCCCTCTTCGGTCAGCGTCTCGGCGATGGCCTCGGCTATCCGGGCGGTGGATCCGTTGGTCGTCCCATAGGCGACCAGGACTTTGACGGTCATGGCGGTACGCCTCCTTTCACCGCCTGCGCGTCACAGCCCGCGCAGGCAGTGGTCCGTGACTCCGTGCAGCGCATGTCCGGCGGGCTCGATGGTGCGGGGGCCCGTCCAGTCGCCAGATGATTTCATCGACCACGCCGACCACGCCGACCACGCCGTCGACCTGGCGGGTCCTGGAGACGGCGATCTCCGTCTCGCTCTTGCGTCTGCGCTCCAGCACTTCCCGGATCAGGATGTCGCGGATCTCGTCGTCGGCCGCAGGAAGACCTGGAGCAGGTCGCGCCGGGGCACGATGCCGACGAGGCGCTCCTCCTCGTCCACGACGGGCAGCCGTTCACTCGGTGCTTGGCCATGGTCCGGGCGGGCGCCAGCCGGGCCGAACGCCGGCTCGCCGCGAAGAACCGCAGCCGCGGATTCTCCGGGGACATCTCCTCGTAGAGTCCTTGCATTTGGGTCGATCGCCTCACTGCACGGCCCGGATGCGCACGGTCGTGCCGTCCACGAGCGGGGCGTGAACAGGGGGGCGGCTGAGCAGGTCGTCCGTCATGGCAGGTTCTCCTCCGGGCCGGTGACACTTCGAGCATCCGGCGGACCGGGAGGTGGTCCCATGGGCTGACCGGGGGCGTGTATGGGGCCGGTCGGCCCTGACCGGACGAGTCCGACGGCCCGGACGCCATGGCACCCCGGCATCGGCCGACGTCCTCGTCCTGCTGCTCCCGGCGGAGTGGGAGGTTCGGTCGGCCCTCGGGGTCGGGGAGCGAGCGGAGGATGGACCCGCTACGGCGATGGTGGCCCGGCCCGCTCGGCGGGCGGTCGGTGGCAGCCCGAACGGCGCCGTACGCGAACCCGCTCCTGCCGGTCTCGACCGTGGAGGCCGCCCAGGTCATGGAGCGGCACCGGGTCAAGCAGCTGCCGGTCGTCGACGCGGCCGACCGGCTGGTCGGGCTGGTCAGCCGGGCCGAACTGCTCCGCGTCTTCCTGCGGGGCGACCGCGCCATCCGCGAGGAGATCACCGCAGACGTCCTGCCGCGCACCCTGGGCATCGCGCCCGACGCGATCCTCGTCCGGGTGGTCGACGGACACGTCACGCTCCGTGGCACCGTCGAGCGCAGGTCCCTGGTGTCGGTCGTCGTGCGGCTGTGCGGCGGCGTCGACGGAGTGGTCGAAGTCTCCGCCGACCTGGACCACCGGATCGACGACACCGACACGTGCGCGGACCCGGCACCGGGCACGTCGCGCCGCTCCCGGCCGGCGAGCTGAGCGGCCCCGACGGGTCCCCGCCCGGGGACCGGGGCCGGTTCGCCCGAGGTCTCGGGCCGAACGGCCCTACCGCGACCCGGACGCCCGCCGTTCCATGGAGTGCCGCCCGAGCCGAAATCCGTCAGCACGCACACCCCTCAGCACGCACACCCACCCGCGCGGAAGATCACGATGCCGATCAGCAACCACAACGGAGCCGCCAAGCCCCGGCGGTCAGTCGACCTCGACAGCGACGAGGCACTGCGGCTGCTCGGCAGTGTGTCCTTCGGGCGGATCGTCTTCACCCGGCACGCGCTGCCCACCGTCCGCCCCGTCAACCACGTGCTGGACGACGGCGACATCGTCATCCGTACGCACGAGGGCGCGGCGCTGACCGCCGCGCGGGCCCAGGAGGCCGACGACCTGGGCGTCGTGGTGGCGTACGAGGCCGACTCCATCGACCCGGAGACCCACCTCGGCTGGAGCGTGGTCGTCACGGGGTACGCCCGCCCGGTCACCGATCCCGAGGAACTGGCCCGTTATCAGGCGATGCTGCGGCCCTGGGTGAGCGGATCCATCGACCACGCGGTACGCATCCGCCCGGATCTGGTCACCGGCATCCGTCTCACGGCTGTCGAGGCCGACGTGACGGGCGTCGAGGCAGACGTCTGACGCCGACCGGGACATCCGTGCGGCAGGGAACGAGGGACGGGTGGCGGACCCCGCTGCGGTACTTCGGCGCCCACCGGCACCCCTCCGCGCTGACCAGCCGCCCCTTCGAGAGGCGGCCGTCGATCGCGGTGCTGTGCAGCGCCCACGACCGGAGGGCCGACTGGCTGCGGGCCGGACAGGCTCTCGAACACGTCCTGCTGGTGGCCACCGCCCGCGGGCTGCGGGCCTCCCTGCTGCACCAGGCCCTGGAATGGCCGGACCTGCGCGAGCAGCTGGTTCCGCCGGCGGGCGACCGCCGCGCCCACGCCAGATGGTGCTCCGTCTCGGCTACGGCCCGGAAGGACCTGCTTCACCGCGCCGGTCGATGGGGCAGGTGCTGGACGAGAGTGTGCTGCCTCTGCCCCGCTGAGTCGGGCCCGATCCTGCCACCGGGCCCCGAGCCGGGCGGGGGCCGGCGCGGGGGGCCGGCGGGGGGGATCCGGTGCGGGGGCAGCCGGTGGGCCTCCCGCCCCGCGCGGTGAGCCGGGCCGTACGAGGGCCCGCGGCGTCGGTGCGTCCGCCCGTCGGGCCTTCGCTCGTCGCTCCTGCGCCCGTCACTCCTTCGCCCAGCGGACGACGGCGACGGGGCAGTGCGCGTGGTGCAGCACGGCATGGCTCACCGACCCCAGACGCAGACCCGCGAAGCCGCCCTTCCCGCGTGCTCCGACCACGAGGAGCTGAGCCTGCGCGGTCGCCTCGATCACCGAGGCCCGCACCCGTCCTCGGACCAGCCGACGGTGCACGGTCACGTCCGGATACCTCTCGCGCATTCCCGAGAGCGCCTCGGCGAACACCCGCTCCTCCTCGTCACGGAGCCGGCCCTCGTCGTACGTCACGAAGGGCGGATCGGCGGCGCCGTCGTAGACGCGTTCTGTCCGGGTGTTCCACACGTGCAGCGCCACCAGGTCCGTACCGCGCGCCGAGGCCTCGGCGAAGGCGAACCGCACTGCGCCCTCGCCCGTCGGGGAGCCGTCGACCGCCAGCAGCACGGGATCCGCCGGATCCGAGGTGCCGCGCACCACCATGACCGGGCAGCGCGCGTGGGCGGCCAGGTGCGCGGAGGTGGAGCCGAGCAGCAGGGTCGCGAACGTGCCCGTTCCCCGACTGCCGACCACCAGGAGCCCGGCGGTGCGCGACTCGATCTCCAGCACCAGGACCGGTTCGCCCGCGACGACCTCACGGGTGACCTCGACACCGGGTGCCGCGGTGTGGGCCCGTCGCTCCGCCTCGGTCATCGTGCCGTCCACCATCGCGCGCAGGCCCGCGCCGGTGGGATTCCAGGGCGGCACGCCCGACGGTACATGGGCGCCCGGCCATCCGAAGGCATGGACGAGCCGCAGACCGACGCCGCGCAGGGTGGCCTCGCGCGCGGCGATCTCCACGGCGGCCAGACTGGACGGCGAGCCGTCCACTCCGACCACGACGGGAGCACTCATCGCGGCTCTCCTCTTCTCCGGGCACGGTCCGGGGTGCGGGTGCGCGGCCCCGGACGCAGCGCCGAGTTCGACGGACGGGTGAGGGCAGCGCCGGACGGCCGTAGCTCGTCGGCCGGCGGTCCGGCGCGCTCTTCCGGACTTCAGCGTCTCCCCGCCGGCCGCATCCCGCACTGGGCCGGACGGCCTTGGGGGCGCCCCGTCCGGCCCTCACCCCACCGCTTTCCCGCGAAGACACTCGCCGATGCTGATCGTTCCCCCGACGGCACGGGAGACGAGGGCCGCCGACGTGCGGACCCGCCACACCGGCGTGTACGCCCGCGCCCGCGCCGCCCGGGCTCCGTGCGCACCCTGGCCCCCACTCCCGGGCGCGTCGGCGAGGTGGTCGTGCGGCCGCTCAGGTGATGTCCAGGACGTCCCGGACGGCTCGGCGGGGCGTGGCCGGGCCGTGCGGCCCATAGCCCAGGCGCAGCACCATCTGGACGTACCCCCGCCCGCAGACCAGGGTCTCGGGCGAGTGTGCGCAGGTTGTCGTTCTCCAGCGGGTGGGAGGTCAGCGAGCCGGCCAGTCCGGCCGTGGTGGCCTCCAGCAGGACGTGCTCCAGACCCTGCCCGGCGCGCAGCCAGTCGAGGGGCGCGTCACCGCCGGTGTACAGCAGGGCCAGGTGCGGGCTCTTCTCGAAGACGGTGCCGCCGAACCGCCGCGGTCGGCCACCGGCCGTCGGCCGGCGAAGTCCCGCAGCGGGGCCCAGCCGTCCCCGCGGCGCGGTCATCGCCACCTCCTCGCCCGCCGAGCGTCGACCGCCCGAGACCGCGGGCCCCTCCCCCGGCCGCTTCCCGGGCCCCGGCTCAGGGCCGCGGCTCGGTGGCCACGGCCTCCCGGAGCCCGTCGTGTCGGTGCGGCGTCCCGCCCGGCGAGACATTCGCAGTGTCCGCTTCGCCCCCAGTCTGCGGCGGTGCCGCCGCCACCGGGAGGGACCGTCCGACCCTCACCCGGGCCGAAGGCCCCTCGCGCGACGGGAGGAGGCGCGCTGCAATGGAGACGACGGCAGGAGGCATCCTTCCGTCCCGCCGATTCCTCCGCATCGTCGCGGTAGGCGCACGAGGAGGTGGCGTATGCCTTTCGACGACCGTACGGACGCCGGACGCCGGCTGGCCCGACGTCTTGAACACCTGCGCGACGAGGACATCGTGGTCCTGGGGCTGCCTCGGGGCGGCCTTCCGGTCGCGTACGAGGTGGCCCGAACACTGAAGGCGCCACTGGACGTGCTCGTGGTGCGCAAGCTGGGGGTGCCGTGGCAGCCGGAGCTGGCCTTCGGCGCTCTGGGTGAGCACGGTGTCAAGGTCCTCAACCAGGACGTGATCGACAGCTGCGGGATACGGGACGAGGAACAGGCCGGTGTCGAGAGGGACGAGCGGGCGGAACTGGACCGGCGTGTGGCCCGCTACGGCGCCGGGCGGGCCCCTGTGACCCTCGCGGGTCGCACCGTGCTGGTCGTGGACGACGGGCTGGCCACCGGCGCCACCGCCGAGGCGGCCTGCCGGGTGGTGCGGAGCCAGGGTGCGGCACGGGTCGTTCTCGCCGTCCCGGTGGGATCGACACAGGCGGTCGCCCGGCTGCGCGGAGTCACCGACCAGGTCGTCTGCCTCGAAGCGCTGGGAAACCTGGGCTCTGTCGGCGCCTGGTACCGCGACTTCACGCAGACCCCCGACGCGAAGGTGATCGATCTCCTCACGCGTGCCGCGTCCGCTCGGTCGCCGGCGCCCGCCCCCAGGGCGACGTCCGCGGGTCCGCGGGCGGAGAGGCCGGGCGATGGTGAGGTGGAAGTGCCCGCCGGTCACGTACGGCTGCCCGCCCGGCTGGTGCTGCCCGACGCGGCCCCGGCGGTGGTGCTCTTCGCCCACGGCAGCGGCAGCGGACGTCACAGTCCGCGCAACGGGTATGTCGCCGACACCCTCAACCGGGCGGGCCTGGGCACCCTGCTGCTCGACCTGCTCACGGTGGAGGAGGAGGGCGACCGCCGCAATGTCTTCGACGTCGCTCTTCTGGCGGGCCGGCTGCAGGCGGCCGCCACCTGGCTGCACGACGGGACCGGAGTACCGGTGAGCTACTTCGGTGCCAGCACCGGAGCCGCGGCCGCCCTGGAGGCCGCGAGCGCGCCCGGGGCCGACATCCGCGCGATCGTCTCCCGGGGCGGGCGCCCCGACCTGGCCACCCCGGCGGCCCTGGGCCGTGTGCGGGCCCCGACGCTCTTCGTGGTGGGGAGTCTGGACACCAGGGTGCTCAGCCTCAACCGCCTGGCCGCCGACCGGCTGCGCTGTGAGCACCGCCTCGCCGTCGTCCCCGGCGCGACCCACCTCTTCGAGGAGCCCGGGACCCTGGCCACGGTCGCCGAACTGGCCCGCGACTGGTTCACCACCCATCTCGCCCAGCCGGGTGCAGGACACCGCCGGTCGGCCTGAGCACGGTCGGGACCGGGGCCAGGGGCCGGGGCCGGGGACCGGGGCCGGTACGCGGTCGGCGTCCGCGGTCACCGGATCACGGCCGCAGCGCCGGGCCGCCCTACTGCCGGTCGCCTCCCCTTGCTGGACCGGCCGTCGGAACCGACGCACGCTGAGAAGCGAAGAGCGAACGCAGACGGCTGGAGCAGAGGACGAGAGCGCAGGACGAGAAGCCGGATGGAAGTGATCATGATGGAAGCCAAGCAGTGGACCGTGCAGATCTACATCAGCGAAGAAGGAGACGAGACGCACGCGCGTGCCGTCCTGGCCACACGTGACACCTCGCGCCTCATGGGCAGGGGGGTGGCCCGGCGCAACCCGATCGACCGTCCCATCCCGGAGATAGGCGACGAGCTCGCCGCGAGCCGTGCCCTGGAGGACCTGGCCATCCGCCTGCACGACGTCGCCTCCGACGACATCGTTCAACTCACCGGCCCTGTCCAGGCCTGACACCAAGAGCCCGTTCGGCGTGCGGGCGAGCCCTCTCGGCCCGGGCCCACTCGCTCCCTACGCTCCGGCGTCGTCCCACCCCGGTCCCGCCGAGGAGCGCCTTCGGGCTGAGCGGTTGCTCACGGGGGCGGTGCGCAAATCCCTCGCCCGCCCGTAGACACCTCGACCGCAAGGGCGCGGCTGGGGAAGTCGGCCAGGGCCCCCTCGGTCACGGCATGGACCGCAGGGGCGGGTGCCGCGTCGTTATCCCTGAGGGCTGGAGCAGTGGCGGAGGTTCGGGGCCGGGATCCTCGGTGACCACCACGCCGGCGGCCGCGTGGTCGAAACCGGCCGGCCAGCGCGTGCGCTCGCTGGCCATCGCGCCGGTCAGACGTGCCTGGAGAAGGTCGGCCGTGCTCAGGTCGGTGCCGCGCAAGTCGGCCAGGCGCAGGTCGGCGCCGCGGAAGACAGCGCGGCCCGCGTCGGCCTTGCGCAGGTTCGCCTCGCGCAGGTCGGCCTCGGTGAAGTCCGCGTCACGCAGGTCCGTTTCGACCAGCCGTGCGCCCCGCAGGTCAGCGAGAACGCAGCGGGCCCGGCGCAGGATCGCCGTCTTGAGGTCGGCGTGCCGCAGGTTGACCGAGACGAGAGACGCCTGCGTCAGGTTGGCGTGGTACAGGCCCGCCGCCTCCATGCAGGACCGGTCGAGGTTGACCTCGTGCAGCCACAGGCCGTCGCAGTCGGCCCGGCGCAGGTCCGTGACGCTGAGGTTGACCCAGGACTGCTCCCGGGGCTGCAACAGCAATACGCCGAGCCCGGTCAGCGCCACCTGGGCGTCGGCGGCACGCACCTCCAGCGGCACGACGTCGTTGATGGGCACGTCCGCCGTTGGAGCTTCCGGTCCGGCGGGCGGCCAGGGCAGGTGCGTACGCAGGTAGGCGGCCTGGATGGAGATGACGGCCTCCCGGTCGCGGGCCGAGTGCTCCGCGATCCGCCACAGCGCGTGGAGCCCGCCGATGCGGGTCTCCAGCTTGTCACTGCCGAGCTGATCGACGGCCGTGCTGAACCGGTCGGTGACATAGCCCTCCTGGGTGGCGCGCAGGCCGTCCTGACTGACACGTAGTTGCCGCCAGGTGGCGTAGGCGCCGAAGAGCACGACCACCCCGCCCACGGCCTGCAGAAGTGTCGTACGGACGTCGTTCACCGCTTTCAACCGGTCCTGCGCGGCGACGCTCGCCCCGGCGAGGTCGTGGTCGACCACCGCACCCGGCACGACGACGAGCATCGCGCCCAGGGCGGCCAGCACCGCCGCCCCGGCCAGCAGGGCCCCGATCGCACGATGCCTGACCAGCCGGTCGCGCCACGGCCTGCGACCGCGGTCCGGCTCCCCCGTTTCCATGGGCATGGGAGCCTAGGCGCCGCTCAAAAAACGATCAAGACGCACGACTTGGAGGCGGCCCTCCCCTCCCACTCGCCCGACAGGGGTTGCCCACTCTCGCCCGTGAGACCAATCGCCCACCCGTGGCGGGCCCCGCCGAGGGGCTCCCCGCTACCGGGTGTGGGCCGACGGCACCCGCCACACCAGGGTCGTGCCGCCGCCGGGCGGGCTGGTCGCCTCCAGTTCGCCGCCCAGTTGCCGGGCGCGCTCGGCCATGTTGCGCAGTCCGCTGCGGCGGCCCTCGGCGGGGATGCCCACCCCGTTGTCGGACACCGTCAGGCGCACCTCCCCCGAGGCGGTCTCCACCACCACGTCGGCCCGGGACGCCTGGGCGTGACGGGCGACGTTCGTCAGGGCCTCGGAGAGCACGGCCACCACATGGTCGGCGACCTCCTTGGGCACCTCGGTGTCCAGCAGTCCCTCCAGCCGCAGGCTGGGAGCGAAGCCCAGGACCGGTGCCGCCTCGCCGACCACCCGCACCACGCGGGCCCGCAGACCGACACCGGTGGCGCCCTCGCGTGAGCGCAGGCCGAAGATGGTCGACCTGATGATCTTGATGGTCTCGTCCAGATCCTCCACCGCGCGCAGCACTCGCTCGGAGGCCTGCGCGTGTTCGATGAAGCGGCCCGCGCTCTGCAGGGTCATACCGGTGGCGAAGAGGCGTTGGATGGCGAGGTCGTGCAGGTCCCGGGCGATCCGGTCGCGGTCCTCCAGCAGCGCGATCTGTTCGGCGTCCCGACGGCGTTCGGCCAGCTCCATGACGACCGCGGCCTGCGCGGCGAAGCCCTGGAGGCGCTCGATCTCCGGCTCGGTGAACACCGTGTGGCCCACCGCGCGCGCCAGCAGCAGAATGCCCCGGGTCCCCTCGCCCGATCCGATGGGAACGGCCACGGCGGGGCCGAGACCGGTGAGGCTCGGGGCACCCGTCACGCCGGAGTCGTCACGGGAGATGTCCGCGCTGGTGACGGGAGCGGCGCCGGAGAAGGCCTGGCCGATCAGGTTGCCCTCCAGGGGCAGCACCAGCCCGCGGTGCGCTGTCGCTCCCTCGCCGATGGCCAGATCGACCGTGAGGGACTCGGTGCCCTCCATCGGCACCGCGACGACCGCGAGGGCCGCGGCCATGATCTGCCTGGCCCGTTCGGCGATCACTTGGAGGACCTCGGCGGGCTCGCCGCCGGACATCAGGCTGTGGGTGATCTCCGCGTTGGCCCGCAACCACCGCTCCCGCAACCGGGACTCCTCATACAACCGCGCGTTGTCGATCGCCACACCCGCCGCCACCGCCAACGTCGACAGAACCGACTCGTCCTCCTCGTCGAACCGCGCCCCACCCCGCTTCTCCGTCAGATACAGATTCCCGAACACCTGCTCACGCACCCGGATCGGCACACCCAGGAACGAATTCATCGGCGGATGATTCGGCGGAAAACCGTACGACGACGGATGCTCCGACAACTTCGCCAGACGCAACGGCACCGGATGACTGATCAACTCACCCAGAATCCCATCCCCCTCCGGATACGCACCGATCCCCGCGATCTCCTCCGCACCCACCCCCACCGTATGGAACGCCGACAACCGCCTGCCGTCCGGCCCGATCACCCCCAACGCCGCGTACTCCGCATCCACCAGCACCGCCGCCGCCTCCACGATGCCCCGCAACGCCTGCTCCAACTCCAACTCACGCCCGACCGACAGCACCGCCTCCAACAGACTGTGCACCCGATCCCGCGTCCCCCGCGCCGCATCCAGACGCGCCTGCAACTCCTCCAACAGCTCGTCCAACCTCAGCTGCGGCAGCAGTACTCGAGCTTCCCCGGCCCTCTCCACGCGTGCCACCGGCGCCCCTCCCCATTCCCCACAGCCTGCCGGCAGCCGCCCGTTCCGCCGCTGTCCTGAGCCACGGTAACGACCCGTCACCGGGCACCGTAGCGGATCCGGTCGTGCGCGGGTCCGGCCTGGAAGGAGTCCGGCCGCACCCGCCCGGACCTTCCGGACGAACGGTGCGTGGCCTGCGGGTTCACCGGGGAGTACGGCCTACCGCCCGTTCTGCCGCAGCCTGTCCTGGGCCTGGGTGGCGATGACGGCGGCCTGCACGCGCCGTTCCACACCGAGCTTGGCGAGCAGCCGGGAGATGTGGTTCTTGACCGTCTTCTCGGCGAGGAAGAGCCGCTGGCCGATCTGTCGGTTGGTCAGGCCCTCACCGATCAGGGCCAGGATCTCGCGCTCGCGCTCGGTCAGGCCCGGCAGTGCCTCGGGCTCCTGCTCCTCCTTCGGGCCCTGCCGCAGCCGCGCCATCAGCCGGGCGGTGGCGCTGGGATCGAGAAGGGACTGGCCGACGGCCACCGTGCGCACCGCCGAGACCAGATCCGAGCCATGGATCTGCTTCAGGACGTACCCGGACGCGCCCGCCATGATCGAGTCCAGGAGGGCCTCCTCGTCGTCGAAGGAGGTCAGCATCAGGCAGAACAGTTCCGGCATGCGCGACCGCAGCTCCCGGCACACGGTGATCCCGTCGCCGTCGGGCAGGCGGACGTCGAGCACCGCCACCTGCGGGCGCAGGGCGGGCACGCGCACCAGGGCCTGTTCCACGGTGCCGGCCTCGCCGATCACCGAGATGTCCGGCTCGTCGTTCAGCAGGTCGCGTACACCCCGGCGTACGACCTCGTGGTCGTCCAGCAGGAACACCCGGATCGGACTGTCCGGGCCCGGCTGCTCGCTGACCGGCATCGCTGCACTCCTCGGATCCGCACTTCACGCCGTCCCGTCCGCGGACAGTATCGGCCTCGACCCGCTGATCCTCGTCGTGTCCGGGCCGAACGGCCAGGGCCGGTCGGCCCTGTTTCACGGGCGGATCACCGACGGATCGTGAGCGGGTGAGCGACATCGGTCCCAGGGCGGTTGCCTCGTACGGCACCGTCCCACCCCGTACGCCACCGGTCGCACGAAGGTGCCGTCGACCCCGGAGGCACTCCTCATGACCCGTCACGAAGGCGTCGGTGGCCGCCCTGGGCCGACGCCTGAGGGGGTCGGAGCCGGACCCGGCCCCGTTGCCACCAACCAGGAAGTCAAGGAGTCACGGAGTCAGGGAGTCACGGAGTCAGGGAGTCAGGTCAAGGCCGTACATCCTCCGGCCGCCGACGAGTTCACGGCCGGTGACCAGTTCCGCCTCGATACGGACGAAGACGTCCTGCGGCGAGGCGACCCACGAGCGCGGGCCACTGTGGGCCAGTCGCGCGCGCTGGGCCGGATCGGTCACGATCGAGGCCCGGCCGGTGACGACGACGCTCCAGCCTGAGTGGGCGACCGGGTCGACCTCGTCGGCCTCGAAGGCGACGACCACCCCGTCCACCGCGCGGGCGAGTTCCGAGGCGGCCGACGTGCGCAGCAGGACCGAACCCTCCCCGTCCAGGGAGAAGTTGACCGGCAGGACCGCCGGCAGCGCCTGGCGGGTGTGGACGATGCGGCCGACGGTCGCCTTCGCCAGCAGCCGGAGGCATTCCTGCCTGTCCAGTTCGCGGAATCCGTCGTTGGCGTACATCAGCCCGCCCGTCCCATGCCTCGTGCCCAGCCCACCCGTACGTCGGGTATGCGCACCATCGTCCCTCCGCCGCCCGCCCCCGATCAGGGCCCATCGGTCCCGATCGGGCCGGAGAGCGGCCCAGATCCGTGGCCGTCCGCCCGACTCCGCCCCACTCCGCCCGACGCGGGATCCGCCGGACGTGGTGCGGAAGTCGCCGCAGTGCGGAAGTCGATCGCATGCGACGGTCGCGTCAGGCCGCCGGGACGGCGACGACGTCGTGCGGGGGCTCACCGAGCACGACCTTGAGCGCGCCGGTGTCGGCCGCCCGGGAGAAGATGTCGTACGCCTGTTCCATGTCGTCCAGCGGAAAGGTGTGCGTGACCAGGGACGAGGTGGGCAGCCGGCCGGCGGCCGCCATCCGCAGCAGGGTGGGAGTGGAGTGGGTGTCCACCAGGCCCGTGGTGATGGTCACGTTCTTGATCCACAGGTCTTCGAGGTGCAGCGTCGCCGGTTTGCCGTGTACGCCGACGTTGGCCACGTGCCCGCCGGGGCGCACCATACGGGTGCAGAGCTCGAAGCTCTCCGGTACGCCGACGGCCTCGATCACGACATCCGCGCCGAGTCCCTCGGTGAGGTCGGTGACCAGTTGCTCCGGAGCCTCCCGGGCGTCGGCCACGGCGTCCGCCCCGAGCCGCCTGGCGGCCTCCAGACGGGCCGGGGCCGGGTCCACGGCGACGATCCGCTCGGGCGAGAACAGCTGGGCGGTGGCGATCGCCGCGAGGCCGATGGGACCGGCGCCCACGACGGCGACGGTGTCGCCGGGGCGGACGCACCCGTTGACCACGCCCACCTCGTAGGAGGTGGGGAAGATGTCCGCCAGCAGTACGGCGTCCTTGGCGGCCAGCGTGCTGGGCAGCGGGTGGACGGACAGGTCGGCGTACGGGACCCGGACGTACTCGGCCTGGGTGCCGTCGATGAGGTGGCCGAGGATCCAGCCTCCGCCGCCCCGGCACTGGCCGTACGCGCCCTCCCGGCAGTAGCGGCACCGGCCGCAGGCGGTGATGCAGGAGACCAGCACCCGGTCGCCGGGCCGCACGGTCCGTACGTCGCTGCCGACCTCGACGATCTCCCCGACGGCCTCGTGGCCCAGGACCGTGCCGGGGCGGACCTCGGGCACGTCACCCTTGAGGATGTGCAGGTCCGTCCCGCAGATCGTGACGGTGTCGACTCGGACGATCGCGTCGGTGGGGTCCTTGATCCCCGGGTCGGGCACCTCCTGCCAGGACGACTGTCCGGGGCCGTGGAAGACCAAGCCCTTCATGACGATCCCTGCCTTTCTCCGTCTCCCCGGGTCCTGCGGACCGGCGATTCACTGACAGGCCGGTACGTCCGGACGCCGGTGCGGTGCGGTGCCCAGTTGGCCCCGCAGATCCAGCTTGGTCCTCTCCGCCGGACCTCGCATGGGCCGACCGGGCCCCCGGTGCCGGAGCCCGAGGGGGCCCACTCGCCGGGCCGGCGCCCGTGACTCCCGGCGAAGGCTTCGCGGCAGAGCCGGCCGGTCGCTGGTCCCCGCCGGGTCCTCCGGGAGCCCCGGCCGGTCGCTGCTCCCCTCCGGGTCCTCCGGGAGCCCCGGCCGCTCCCTCGCCTCCCCTACGGCGGCGCCACCGGCACCCGCCACACCAGCGTGGTGCCGCCTTCCTCGGGGCAGTGCCACTCCATCCGGCCGCCGAGCTGCCCGGCCCGTTCCGCCATGTTCCGCAGCCCGCCACGGCGGCCCGACGGCGGTATGCCCACCCCGTCGTCCCGGACCGTCAGCACCAGTTCCCGCCCGTCGGTCGTCGCCACGATCTCGGCGCGGTCGGCGTGGGCGTGCCGGGCGATGTTGGCCAGGGCCTCGGAGAGCACGGCGACCAGGTGGTCGGCGGTCTCCTTCGGTACGTCCGTGTCGATGAGCCCCTCCATCCGGATGCTCGGGCCGAAACCCAGGACCGGTGCCGCCTCGGCGGCCACCCGCACCACGCGGGCCCGCAGGCCGCTGTCGGCCGCGCCGTCCCGTGTGCGCAGGCCGAAGATGGTCGACCTGATGATCTTGATGGTCTCGTCCAGGTCCTCCACCGCGCGCAGCACTCGCTCGGAGGCCTCCGGGTGTTCGATGAGGCGGCCCGCGCTCTGCAGGGTCATACCGGTGGCGAAGAGGCGTTGGATGGCGAGGTCGTGCAGGTCCCGGGCGATCCGGTCGCGGTCCTTGAGGACCGCGATCTCCTCGGCGTCCCGACGGCGTTCGGCCAGTTCCATGGCGATGGCCGCCTGGGCGGCGAAGACGCGGAGCGGTTCGGTCTCCTTCGTGGTGAAGAGCGCCTGTCCCGCCTCCCGGACCAGCAGAACGACGCCCCGGATGCCCTCGTCGCGGGTGCCGACGGGAACGGCCACGGCGGGGCCGAGACCGGTGAGGCGGGGCGGTCCGGCCCACACCCGCTCGTCGTGCGACACGTCCTCGCTGGTGACGGCGGTAGCGCCGACGAACGCCTCCCCCATCAGGCTGCCCTCGACCGGCAGGACCAGCCCGCTCAGCGTCTCGGCCTCCTCGCCGATGGCCAGGTCCACCGTGAGGGACTCGGTGCCCTCCATCGGCACCGCGACGACCGCGAGGGCGGCGCCGGTGATCTGCCTGGCCCGTTCGGCGATCAACCGGAGCACCAGGGCCTGCTCCGCTCCCGACATCAGGCTGTGGGTGATCTCCGCGTTGGCCCGCAACCACCGCTCCCGCAACCGGGACTCCTCATACAACCGCGCGTTGTCGATCGCCACACCCGCCGCCACCGCCAACGTCGACAGAACCGACTCGTCCTCCTCGTCGAACCGCGCCCCACCCCGCTTCTCCGTCAGATACAGATTCCCGAACACCTGCTCACGCACCCGGATCGGCACACCCAGGAACGAATTCATCGGCGGATGATTCGGCGGAAAACCGTACGACGACGGATGCTCCGACAACTTCGCCAGACGCAACGGCACCGGATGACTGATCAACTCACCCAGAATCCCATGCCCCTCCGGATACGCACCGATCCCCGCGATCTCCTCCGCACCCACCCCCACCGTATGGAACGCCGACAACCGCCTGCCGTCCGGCCCGATCACCCCCAACGCCGCGTACTCCGCATCCACCAGCACCGCCGCCGCCTCCACGATGCCCCGCAACGCCTGCTCCAACTCCAACTCACGCCCGACCGACAGCACCGCCTCCAACAGACTGTGCACCCGATCCCGCGTCCCCCGCGCCGCATCCAGACGCGCCTGCAACTCCTCCAACAGCTCGTCCAACCTCAGCTGCGGCAGCCGCACACGGGCGTCGTCGGAGCCTGCCACCGCGCTCCTCCCTGCTCTGCCTTGCGCTGTCCTGCTCTGTCCTGCGCTGTCCCGGCCAGGGGGCACCGACCGTTCCGGTCATGAGCCACGGTAATCCGGGCGGCCGGAGACCAACAGCGGACCCCGTTCCAGGGCCCTGGTGGAGGACAGGGTGCCGTCCCCACCTACGACCACATCGTTGTGGGTCATGGCTCCGCTTCCTTTTCGACGGACGGTGACCGAGGAGCACCGGATGGTGGCCCCCCACCCTCGATGTTCGCCGTGGACCTCCGCCCCGGGCAGGAGCCGGGAGACCCGTGGCCGCCGGGGAAGCGATCCGGCGCGGTGCCGAGCTGCGTCTGGTGTGCACCGCCTCCGTCTCCCGGTCCGGTCCGGACCGTCGCGGCCGAGGGCGGTGCTGTGCGGGCGCTGGCGCGGGAGAGCGCTGACGCGGCGCTCACCTGCGCGTCCTGCACTCGCCCCCTTGCCGCCGAACAGGTCGGCCGTCTCACGGCCGCCCCCCGCGAAGTCGTACACGTAACGGACCATGTCGCGGCTCGGAGGGTCTGTGGGGGACCCGCGAAAGGGACCGAACGGCCCTTCCGCAGGTCGGACGGGCTTGGCTTGTCTGTCTTCATGGACGACGAACCCACGAGGTCCTCCGCGTATCACACGACCCGGAGCGCCGCCGGCAGCACGATCGTGTCGCTGCACGGCGAACTCGACCTGCTGGCGGTTTCCGCGATCTCGGCGGCCCTGGACACCCTGACGGCCGTGTCCCGCCCCGATGTGGTGCTCGACTTGCGTCCCGTGTCCTTCATCGACTGCTCCGGGCTCGGCCTGCTGTGCCGGGCACAGAGCCGGGTCCGTGCGCGGCACGGCCGGCTGCGGCTGGTCACGCCCGCGAGCACCTTCCGGCGGCTGCTGCGGTGCGCGGGGCTGGGCGGAGCCTTCGAGGTGCACCCGGACCTGGCCGAGGCGCTCGCCGACGGGACACCGGTGGCACGGGCCGCGGCCTCACGCGGGTGAGGCCGCGGCCCGGCGGCGTCAGGCCCAGTGCCAGTCGGCGATCTCCGGCAGATCGGTGCCGTGCTCGCGGATCCACGCGTGGTGGCGGGTGCGCGCGTCCGCCATCTGCTGGCGTACGGCGGCGGCGCGGACGGCGAGCCCCGGCACCCGGTCGATGACGTCCATGACCAGGCGGTAGCGGTCGAGGTCGTTGCGGACGACCATGTCGAACGGTGTGGTCGTCGTCCCCGACTCCTTGTAGCCGCGGACGTGCGTGTTGCCGTGGCCCGCGCGGCGGTAGGCCAGGCGGTGGATGAGCCACGGATAGCCGTGGTAGGCGAAGATCACCGGCTTGTCGGTGGTGAACAGGCCGTCGTACTCGAAGTCGGTCATGCCGTGCGGGTGCTCCTCGCGCGGCAGCAGCCGGGTCATGTCGACGACGTTGACCACGCGGACGGCGAGCTGGGGCAGATGGCGGCGCAGCAGCTGCGCGGCGGCCAGGACCTCCTGCGTGGGCACATCTCCGGCGCAGGCGAGGACGACGTCGGGTTCGCCGCCGTTCTCGCTGCCCGCCCACTCCCAGATCCCGGCGCCCCGTGCGCAGTGGGCGCGGGCCTGGTCCATGGAGAGCCAGTCGAAGCAGGGCTGTTTGCCGGCGACGATCACGTTGACGTAGTCGCGGCTGCGCAGGGCGTGGTCGGCGACGGAGAGGAGGGTGTTGGCGTCCGGGGGCAGGTAGACGCGTACGACCTCGGGGCTCTTGTTGAGGACGTGGTCGACGAAGCCGGGGTCCTGGTGGGAGAAGCCGTTGTGGTCCTGGCGCCAGACGTGCGAGGTGAGCAGGTAGTTGAGGGAGGCGATCGGGGCCCGCCAGGGCAATTCCCGCGAGGTCCTGAGCCACTTGATGTGCTGGTTGACCATGGAGTCGACGATGTGCACGAACGCCTCGTAGCAGGAGAACAGTCCGTGTCGGCCGGTGAGGAGGTAGCCCTCCAGCCAGCCCTGGCAGAGGTGTTCGGAGAGGATCTCCAGGACCCGTCCGTGCCGGTCGAGGTGTTCGTCGACGGCGAGGTGCTCGGCCTGCCAGGCCTTGCCGCTGGCGTCGAAGACGGCCTGCAGGCGGTTGGAGGCGGTCTCGTCCGGTCCGACGACCCGGAAGTCCCGGCGCAGGTGGGTGTCCCTCATGACCTGTGCCAGGAGGTCACCGAGGACCCGGGTCGGCTCATGCAGCGTGGTGCCCGGCTTGTCGACGGGGACGGCGAAGTCGTCCAGGGAGGGCACGGGCAGATCGCGGACGAGGAGTCCGCCGTTGGCGTGCGGGGTGGCGCCCAGTCGCCTGGTGCCCGAGGGGACGCAGGCGAGGACGTCGTCGACGGGCCGTCCGTCCGGGCCGAACAGCTCCCGCGGTTTGTACGAGCGCAGCCAGGCCTCCAGCTGTCGCAGGTGCTCGGGGTTCTCCCGCACCCCGGCGAGCGGGACCTGGTGGGCACGCCAGGTGCCCTCGACCGGTTGGCCGTCGACCTCGGCGGGGCCGGTCCAGCCCTTCGGGGTGCGCAGCACGATCATCGGCCAGTGCACGCGTTCGGCGACGCCGTCCTCGCGTGCCGTGCGCTGCGCCAGGGCGATCCGGTCGAGCGCCTCGTCGAAGGCGTGGGCCAGGGCGCGGTGCACGGTGGCCGGGTCGTCTCCGGTGACGTGGAGGGGGGCGTGGCCGTAGCCACGCAGCAGGGCGTCGAGTTCGTCCTGGGGCAGGCGCGAGAGCACGGTCGGGTTGGCGATCTTGTATCCGTTGAGGTGGAGGATCGGCAGGACGGCCCCGTCGTGGACCGGGTCGAGGAACTTGTTGGAGTGCCAGGAGGCGGCCAGCGGCCCGGTCTCCGCCTCGCCGTCCCCGATGACGCAGGCCACCAGCAGGTCGGGGTTGTCGAACGCGGCGCCGTAGGCGTGGGCGAGGGAGTAGCCGAGCTCACCGCCCTCGTGGATCGAGCCCGGGACCTCCGGTGCCACATGGCTCGGTACGCCGCCGGGGTAGGAGAACTGCCGGAAGAGCCGTTCCATGCCGGGGGCGTCGCGGGTGACGTCCGGGTAGGTCTCGCTGTAGCTGCCGTCCAGCCAGGAGCCGGCGAGCACGGACGGCCCGCCGTGCCCGGGTCCCCAGACGCAGAGGGCGTCCAGGTCGCGCGCCTTGATCACGCGGTTGAGGTGGGTGTAGACGAGGTTCAGGCCCGGGGAGGTGCCCCAGTGCCCGAGCAGCCGCGGCTTGATGTGTTCCGGGAGCAGCGGCTCGGTGAGCAGGGGGTTGGCCATCAGATAGATCTGCCCGGCCGCCAGGTAGTTGGCGGCCCGCCAGTGGGCGTCCAGGGTGCGCAGTTCGTCGTCGGAAAGTACGGTGACGTTCTGGTGTTCGACCTGGGTCATGGGTGACTCCGGAACTCATCGACGGGGTCGTCGGGCGGTGGAGGACGGCATGGCCGACAAGAAGGCGACGAAGGTGCCGCGTGCGGTGTACGAGAAGGAACTGCTGCGGCTGCAGACGGAGTTGGTGAAACTCCAGGAGTGGGTGCGGGCCGAGGGCGCCCGGCTGGTCGTGGTCTTCGAGGGGCGTGACGCGGCGGGCAAGGGCGGCACGATCAAGCGGGTCGCCGAGCACCTCAACCCCCGTGTCGCCCGGATCGCGGCCCTCCCCAAGCCGACGGAGCGCGAGCGCACCCAGTGGTACTTCCAGCGGTACGTCGAGCAGTTGCCGGCGGCCGGGGAGATCGTGCTGTTCGACCGGTCCTGGTACAACCGGGCCGGTGTGGAGCACGTCATGGGTTTCTGCACCAAAGAGGAGTACCAGCTGTTCATGCGGCAATGCCCGATTTTCGAGCGCATGTTGATCGAGGACGGGATCCTGCTGCGCAAGTACTGGTTCTCGGTGAGCGACACCGAGCAGCAGGAGCGCTTCCGGCGTCGTCTGGAGGACCCGCTGCGGCGCTGGAAGCTCTCGCCGATGGACCTGGAGTCGCTCACCCGCTGGGAGGCGTACTCGCGTGCCAAGGACGAGATGATGGTGCACACCGACATCGCCGAGGCGCCGTGGTACGTCGTGGAGAGCGACGACAAGCGCCGGGCCCGGCTGAACATGATCGCCCATCTGCTGGCGTCGGTGCCGTACAGCGAGGTGCCGCCCCCGGTGCTGGAACTGCCGGAGCGCCCGCCGTCGACCGGCTACGAGCGCCCGCCGCGCGATCTGCGGACCTACGTCCCGGATCACGCGGCAGGTGTGTGAGCAGCCGGTCACCGTGCTCACTCCGGCTCGGGCACGATCACGACCGGGCAGGCGGAGTGGTGCAGCACCCCGTGTGTCACCCGGCCCAGTTGGAGTCCGAAGTGCCGTCGGCGACGCCTGGCTCCCACGACGAGGAGGTCGGCGCCGTGGGAGGCGTCCGCCAGCGCGATCCGGGCATGGCCCTCGACGGTACGGCGGCGCAGCCGGACGTCGTCGGGGGCCTTCCGGAGAGCCTCCTCCAGGCCTTCCACGGCCCGTTCCTCGTGCAGCCGCGCCGGCTCCCCGGTGAGCAACGGGTGGTCGGTGCCCTCGTGCGCGGGGCACCGCCAGGCCCTGACCGCCTCGACCTCGGCCCCGCGCCGCCGGGCCTCGTCGAAGGCGAACCGCACCGCCGCCGATGACGTCGGCTGCTCACCGACGCCGACGACGATCCGGCCGTGCGTGGCGGGCAGGGCCCGGTTGTCGTGACTGCCGCGTACGACGACCAGCGGGCAGTGCGCGTGCGCGGCCACCGTCAGGCTCACCGAGCCCAGGAGCGCCTCGGTGAGGCTGCTGCGGCCGCGGGTGCCCGTCACCAGCAGGGAGGCGGTGCGGCTCTCCCGCAGCAGGGTGTACTCGGGCTCCTCCGGCACCACGTCGGTGGTGATCTTCACCTCCGGGCGGCGCAGGCCGGCCCGCTGGGCGGCGCTGTCCACGATCACCTCCGCCCGCACCCCCTCGGGCGTCCCTCCGACGTCCTCGGCGAGGTGGGCGCCCTCGTACCGCTCCCACAGTGAGGCGTAGACCAGCCGCAGCGGCGTACCGCGCAGCGCGGCCTCGTCGGCGGCCCAGTCCACGGCCCGCAGGCTCGGCTCGGAGCCGTCCACGCCGACGACGATCGGCAGGTCGTGCGTCATCCCGCTCACCGTCCCGTGCCGAGGTCGAACACGATCCGGGCCTTGACCTGGCCGCGCAGCACCTCGTCGATGGAGTCGTTGACGGAGGCCGGCGGGCGGGTCTCGCAGACGACCCTGGTCCGGCCGGCCGCGTGCAGCTGGAAGACCTCGGCGAGGTCCTGCCGGGTGCCCACGATCGAGCCGATCACACTCGTGCCGTTCAGGACGGTGTCGAAGATCGGGACCTGGACGGTGCCGTGGGCGGGCAGGGCGACCATGACGAGCTTGCCGCCGCGCCTGAGGCCCGCGTTGACGGCCGCGAAGGCGGCGTCGTTCACGGCGAGGGCGATGGCCGCGTGGGCGCCGCCGTGCCGCTTGAGCACCTCGCCGACGTCCTCCTTGCGGGCGTCGATGAGGATGTCGGCACCGAGTTCGGCGGCCAGTTCGAGCTTCTCGTCGGTGACGTCGATCGCGGCGACGGTAGCTCCGGCGATCTTGGCGTACTGGACAGCGAGGTGGCCGAGGCCTCCGATCCCGGAGATGGCGACCAGTTGCGAGGGCCGCACGTCGGCGACCTTGAGCGCCTTGTACGTGGTCACGCCGGCGCAGGTGAGCGGTGCCGCGTCGACGGCGGTGACACCGTCCGGCACCGGCTGGGCGAAGTCGGCCCAGGCCAGCATCTTCTCGGCGTACCCGCCGTCGCAGCCGTAGCCGGTGTTGATCTGCTGCTCGCACAGCGTCTCCCAGCCGGACAGGCAGTGCTCGCACCGCCCGCAGGCCCGGCCCAGCCAGGGCACCGCGACCCGCTGGCCCAGGCGGAGGTGGGTGACCCCGTCGCCGAGCTTCTCGACCAGGCCGACGCCCTCGTGGCCGGGGACGAACGGCGGGTTCGGCTTGACGGGCCAGTCGCCGTGGGCAGCGTGGATGTCGGTGTGGCACAGGCCGGACGCCTCGACAGGGACGCGGACCTGGCCGGGGCCGGGCTCGGGGTCGGGGCGGTCCTCGATGACCAGGGGCTCGCCGAAGGCTCGGACGACCGCTGCCTTCATGGGGTCAACTCCTCGGGTTGTGGCGTCAGTTGTGCGGGACGACGGCGACGGGGGCGGCGCTGTGGTGCAGGACCGCATGGGCGACGGGGCCGATGTGGGCGCCGAACGGGTTGCGGCGGATCCGGCGGCCCACGACGACCAGGGAGGCCTCGCGGGACGCGTCGACCAGGTGGTTGCCGGGGGTGCCGTAGTACGACTCCTCGGTGACCTCGACGTCCGGGTGCTTCTCGCGCCACGGGCGCAGGACCTCGGTCAGGACGGTGGTCTCGCGGCGGGCGAGGGCGCCGTGGAGTTCGAGGTCGACGGAGAGGCCGTACGCGTAGTAGGGGGGCGGGCTCCAGCCGTGCACGACCCGCAGGGAGGTGCCGCGGCGGGCGGCCGCCGCGAAGGCGAACTCGATCAGTTCCTCGTCGGGGCTCTCGACGTCGAGGCCGAGGACGACGGGACGGAACGGTGTCGCCGCGGACGGGATGCCGGCCGGGTCCATCTCGTGCTCGTCCGCGGCCAGTTCCTCGGCGCGGACCAGGACGGTCGGCCGTTCGGCGTGCGCCACGACCGCCAGTGCGACCGAGCCGATAATGAAACCGCCGATGCCGCTCAGCCCGCGGGAGCCCAGCACCAGCAGCTCGGCGTTCTTCGCCTGGTCGACCAGCACCTCGCAGGGGCGACCGGAGACGTGCTCGGTGACGACCTCCAGCCCCGGGTGGCGCAGGCGAAGGCCCTCGGCGGCCTCGCGCGGGACGCGCTCGGTCCAGTGCTGCCGGGTCTCCGCGCCGAGCAGCGGTGCCTGCGCCATCGGGACCGGGACGGGCTCCCAGACGTGCACCAGCTTCAGCGGCACGCCGAGCAGCTGTGCCTCGCGGGCCGCCCACTCGGCCGCCGAGCGGCTCTCGCGGGAGCCGTCGAGGCCGACGGTGACGGTGCGGTTCATGGTCTCCACCTCTGGGGTCGTGGGTACTGATCGGAGGGTTCGGGCGGGGGTGTCCGCGTCCCGGTCACAGCTTCTTCCGCGGGCCGGTTCCCCGGCAGGGGCCGCAGGTCCCCGGGGAGGGCCGACCGGCCCTGCCCCGCGCGGTCGTGGGGCGGCGGGCCCACCGTCGGGCCCGCCGCTCCTCCGCGGTCAACGCAGCCAGGGGGTGCGGCGCACCAGCGGGAGCCCGGCCCAGGCCCTGCCGAGGCCGAGGGTGTCTCCGGCGGCCGTGGCGGCGAGAACGACAGGGCCTCGGGGCGAGGACGAAAAGTTCGGTGATGGCGAAGGCATATCTCGTGGGCGGTGGCGTCGCGGGGCTCGTGGCGACGGCGTTCCTGATCCGCGAGGGCGGTGTCGACGGGGCGGACCGAGGGATCGGTCGACCTCGCCTTCATCGGCCAGTTCGCCGAACGACCCGCACATCCTGGCCGCCGCCCTGGAGACGCCGCACCGTCGGCCCGTCGGCTGACCCCGAACCGGCTGCTGGTCCACGGGGGCGGCGAATGCTGTCGGTTGCGGCCACTATGCTCCCGCCCATGAACGAGGACGACAGAGGCCCCGCGAGACGAGTCGTCGACGGGCGCTTCGAGTTGGAGACCCGCCTCGGCGGGGGTGGGATGGGGACCGTCTGGCGGGCCAGGGACCTGGTGCTGCACAGGCTCGTGGCCGTCAAGGAGGTCCGCCCGCCCGACCGGGACCTCGCCGAGTACGACCCCGAGGGCGCGCGGACGCTGCGGGAGCGGGTGCTGCGCGAGGCCAGGGCGCTCGCCCGCATCGACCATCCGAACGTCGTCACCATCCACCACATCGTCGACGGCGGCGACGGCACCTACCCGTGGATCGTGATGGAACTGGTCAGCGGCGGCTCGCTGGCCGACCGGCTGGCCGAGGGCCCCATGCCGCCGGCCGAGGCCGCACACCTCGGTAGGCAGGTGCTGGGCGCGCTGACGGCAGCGCACGAGGCCGGTATCCAGCACCGGGACGTCAAGCCGGCCAATGTCCTGCTGCGCCCCGACGGGCGTCCCGTCCTCACCGACTTCGGTATCGCGGCGATCCGTGAGACGAGCGGTCTCACCGCCACCGGCTCCGTCATCGGGACGCCCGACTTCATGGCCCCGGAGCGCATATCGGGGCACGAGGGCGGGTCCGCCTCCGACCTGTGGTCGCTGGCGATGATGCTGTACGCCGCCGTGGAGGGCCACCACCCGCTGCGCCGGAGCTCCACCCTGGCGACCCTCGCCGCGGTCCTCAACGACGACGTGGCGCCCCCCGTGCGCGCCGGTGCCCTGGGCGACGTCCTGATGCGCGTGCTCGTACGGGACCCGTCGGCACGGCCGTCGGCGGCCGAACTGGACCGTCGACTCGCCGAGGTCGAGTCGGGGCCCACGACCGCGGCCGTGTGGGACGAGCCCACGTCGTATCCGCTGAACCCGCCGACGCCCGCCACCGGGGTCGGCCCGGGCGCTCCCGGAACGACGCGTGTCACCGCCGCGGGATTCGGTCCGCCGCCCTTCCAGTCGACGCCCTTCCAGTCAACGCCCGTCCAGCCCCCGCCCGTCCACGCGCCGCTGGGCCACCCACCGCTGGTCCAGTCGCTGCCGGGGGTGGGTCCGTACCAGCCGACGACCGCGCCCGTGAAGGACGTGGGGCGACGTGGGCCGCGCCTCGCCGTTCCGCTGAGCGTGTCGGGAGTGTCGCTCGCCGGTGTCCTGGTCCTGCTGTGGTGGCTGTTGCCCCTGGACGACGCCCGCGACACGAACGCGACCGTCCCGCCGACCACTTCGACCTCGGCCTCGTCCTCGAAGTCGAAGTCGACCGCCTCACCGACCGGCGACGCCTCACCTTCCGACGACCCGGCGACGCGGCAGCCGCAGGACGCGGAGACCGGCGACATGCTGACCCCGGACGGCATCCGCACGGCCATCAAGGCGTTCGAGGAGGAGACCGGCCGCGACAGGTACGGGGACTTCTCGGTCTACCCGGACTACGTGTCGGCCCAGCTCATGGTCGAGGGCAGTGACACCAAGTACGACACCTACAGCTACCGTCCGGGGCAGGGCGTGGAGAAGGGCATCATCAAGGGCACCCTCGCGGGCGGTGAACAGCCCGTCAGCCTCGACGACTTCGACTGGGACAAGGTTCCCTCGCTCCTGAAGCAGGCGGAGAAGAAGCTCAACGTCCCCGACCCGGAGAACCGTTATCTGCTGGTCAGGCAGCCCAACGACATCTTCGACACACCGGCCGGCATGGCCGTCTACCTGAGCGACGAGTACAACCAGTCCGGCTACCTGGAGGCCGACACCAAGGGCAAGGTGACCCGCGTGTACCCCGCGGCGGACTGACATGCCCCCCGGGGAGGTGGGAGCGGAGGTCTCCCCGCCCCCACCCCCGGGTGTCGTGCTTCCGGAGGACCTGTCCGCCCTCTCACTCGCGCTTCGGCATGGGCGCGTTCCCGGCTTCCCTCATCCGCTCGGGCGTCCAGTGGTCCCGGACCTTCTCCGGGTCCTGCCGGACGTCATGGGCCGTGGTACCCGGGGCCGGTTGCTGCTCGGCTTCCGTGGCGGTGGCCGCCGTACGCCGTGCGGCCACCACGACGACAGCGACGACAGCTGCGAGAACGGCGAGAACGGCGACCGCCGCCCCTGGCCGGCGCATCAGCCCCTTACGACGCACAGGTCCGCCTCCTCGTCCGTCGTCAGGTGACGCCGCCCTGGGCGTCGTACATGGCCTTCACCGCGTCGTCGAAGTAGGCGGCCTCGTTCCAGCCGGTGGAGGTGACGGTGCTCATCACCCCGTTGACGGATCCGAGGCCGTTGGAGTCGTTGAACTCCCGCAGCCAGGGCCCGCCGCTGGAGCCGCCGCCGAAGTTGCACTGGAGCTCGATGCCGCCGTCACCGGCTGCCCGTGTCGTGCCCGTGCACGCCCACTGGAGCTCTCCGCTGTCGAGGTTCCCGGGGTAGCCCAGAATCGTCACGGGCTGTGTGCGCGAGTAGTTCCAGCTCATGCCGTGACCGCCGGTGACATTGACGATCTTGTTCCCGTTGAGCGGCCAGGTGGTCACCATGGCCACGTCGCGCCTGAGGTCGCTGCTGTTGATCCAGGCGTTGAACGTGCGCATCTGCTTGGCGGCGAAGGTGCCGAAGGGCCGGGCCCCGGAGCGGTAACGCGGCACATAGACCCAGTTCGTCATCCACGTGCCGCCACTGCCGCCGTGGACGCAGTGCCCGGCGGTGACGACCATCTGTTTCGAGTCGCTGTTGAGAGCGCTCGCCGAACACGCGTAGGTGCCGCCGTTGCTGGGATTGGTGAAGAACACCTTGCCCACCGCGGCGGATTCGTTGATGCGTGGGGCCGGGGCGTCGGAACGGGCAGGAGCGGCCGGGATCTTCCCCGGCCTCCCGGTGGGGCCGGGCTTCTCGCCGGCGCGCGGCCCTGGCGCGGCGGGCCGTTTGTCGAGCGAGACGGCCTTCGCCATCCGCTCGGGCGTCCAGTAGCGCTCCAGTGCGGCGAGGTCCTGGGCCGAGTCGACCGGGGCCCCGCTCGACAACCGCGCGATGTGGCTGACGTCGGCCGCACCGTTCCCGGCGGCGGGATCACCCGCGGTGACCCGGGACTTGGCCGCGCCGGGGACGGGTGCCGCCTCGGCGGCCGTCGCCGTACCGATCAGGGCCAGTACGGTGGCCGCGGCCAGCGGAAGTATCGCGTGTCTGAGACTGCGCACGAACTGTCTCCCTCGATGGTCGGTGCAGTGCCTGTCTGACGGCAGAGCCGATCAGTGTGCGGAGCACAGCGAACCTAGGCGGGACAGGGACATGCCAAACAGCACCAGACAAGCCGCTCTGTTCCTCGCCACGAGGAGACCTGCTATCCGGCCGGTCCGGATTGTCGCTTGCTGTGCGGGCCCGGGAGTCGTGGGCAGCGTCGTGGTGCGGGGCACGCCCGCTCCCGGACCGGCGAGAGGTGGACAGGCCGCTCCCGCCGGGGATCCTGCCGACACCTGTCAACGGCAGCGCCGCCGTATGCCGGGCTGTCGTGAACCGGCCGGGCAGGGAGAGGTGCCGGGACGGCGACGGCCATGGTTTTGGCGGGTAACCAGCGCGCGACGGTGGACGGACCGACGGCGTTCAGACCGTCAGTCCGTCAGTCCGTCAGGGCGTCAGGGCGTCAGGTCAGCAGTTGGGCAGGCCCCAGTTGGTCAGGCCGTCAGACCGTCAGACCGTCAGACCACAGTCGGTCAGGCCGTCAGTCCGCCTGCTCGGGCCGTGCGCGTCAGCTGCCCAGTGCCGTGAGCACCACCGACCTGGCCTCGTCCTGGACGCGGCGCAGGTGGTCCGGGCCGAGGAAGGACTCGCCGTAGATCTTGTAGACGTCCTCGGTGCCCGAAGGGCGGGCCGCGAACCAGGCGTTGGCCGTGGCGACCTTGATGCCGCCGAGGGCCGCGCCGTTGCCGGGGGCCTCGGTGAGGACCGAGGTCACCGGCTCACCGGCGAGGGTGTCGGCGGTGACCTGGCGCGGGGACAACTTGGCGAGCAGCGCCTTCTCCTCGCGGGACGCCGGGGCGTCGACGCGCGCGTACGCGGGGGCGCCGAAGCGTTCGGTGAGCCCGGCGTAGTGCTGCGAGGGCGTCTTGCCGGTGACGGCCGTGATCTCGGAGGCGAGCAGCGCCAGGATGATGCCGTCCTTGTCGGTGGTCCACACCGATCCGTCGCGGCGCAGGAAGGACGCGCCGGCCGACTCCTCGCCGCCGAACCCGAGCGTGCCGTCGGACAGTCCGTCCACGAACCACTTGAAGCCGACCGGGACTTCGACCAGGTGCCGGCCGAGGTCCGCGGCGACCCGGTCGATCATGCCGGACGACACCAGGGTCTTGCCGATCCCGGCGGTCGCGGGCCACTGCTCCCGGTGCGAGAAGAGGTACGAGATCGCCACGGCCAGGTAGTGGTTGGGGTTCATCAGGCCCCCGTCCGGCGTGACGATGCCGTGCCTGTCGGCGTCGGCGTCGTTGCCGGTCGCGATGTCGAACCGGTCGCGCCGCTCGATGAGCGAGGCCATGGCGTACGGCGAGGAGCAGTCCATGCGGATCTTGCCGTCCCAGTCCAGCGTCATGAAGCGCCAGGTGGGGTCGGTGAGCGGGTTCACCACCGTCAGGTCGAGCCGGTGCTGTTCGGCGATGCGGCCCCAGTAGGCGACCGAGGCGCCGCCGAGCGGATCGGCGCCGATGCGGACGCCGGCGGCCCGGATCGCCTCCAGGTCCAGCACGTTCGGCAGGTCCGCCACGTAGGCCCCGAGGAAGTCGTGGCGACCGGTGCCGGGGGCGGCCAGGGCACGGGCGTACGGGATGCGCCGTACGTCCTTCAGGCCGCTCGCGATGATGTCGTTGGCACGGTCCTGGATCCAGGAGGTCGCGTCGGAACCGGCCGGTCCGCCGTTCGGCGGGTTGTACTTGAAGCCGCCGTCGGCGGGCGGGTTGTGCGAGGGGGTGACCACCACACCGTCGGCGAGGCCGGACGTACGGCCGCGGTTGTGGGTGAGGATGGCGTGCGAGACCGCCGGAGTCGGCGTGTAGCCGTCGGCCTGGTCGATGAGGACGGTCACGTCGTTGGCGGCGAACACCTCCAGGGCCGTGATCCGCGCGGGCTCGGACAGGGCGTGGGTGTCGGCGCCGAGGAAGAGGGGGCCGTCGGTGCCCTGGGCGGCGCGGTACTCGCAGATGGCCTGGCTGGTGGCCGCGATGTGGTCGTCGTTGAACGCCGTCGCGAGGGACGACCCTCGGTGTCCTGAAGTGCCGAAGGCCACTCGCTGCCCGGGCTCGGCCGGGTCCGGACGCAGGGCGTAGTACGCCGTGACCAGACGGGCCACGTCGATGAGGTCCTCGTGCCCGGCGACCTGGCCCGCTCGCGCGTTCTGCATGTCCCCGCTCCTCCGCAAAGGTCGACCGTTGAGTACGGTGCTCATTGTCCCCTGCCCGGCCCGCGGGGACGCACGCGCACCGGGCGCCCGTTGTGGCTGTGTGCGGTGGGTGCGACGATACGGGTCGTTGAGGCGAAGGGACGTCGACGTGAGCCATGGGGACCGACGGCCGCCCGCCGCCGTGCTGTTCGACGCGCTGGGCCCCGCCTACGAGAAGGCGTTCGCCCGTGCCCCCGCCCATCTGTCCGCCCTGGAGTGGCTGGTCGAGCGGCTGCCGCCGGCCGCGCGGACGTTGGACGTGGGCAGCGGCACCGGGCGGCCGACGGCGGCCGCGCTGATCGGGGCGGGCCACCGGGTGCTGGGCGTCGACGTCTCCCCCGTCATGGTCGAACTCGCCGCCCGCCAGGTCCCCGAGGCCGAGTTCCGTCGCGTGGACATCCGCGATCTGCCTCTCGACGCCGACGCGTTCGACGGCGTGTGCGTGTTCTTCTCGCTGCTGCAGATGACCCGTGCCGAGCAGGCTGCGGTGATGCGGCGCCTCGGACTCGCCCTCAGGCCGGGTGGGCATCTGGTGCTGGCCACGGTGCCCGCGGACGTGGAGGACGTCGAGGTGGTCTTCATGGGCCGGCCGGTCCGCGCGACCAGCTTCGCCGAGGAGGGCGTCATCGACATGGTGGAGGCGGCGGGGCTGACGGTCCTGTCCCGGCACAGCACCGTCTTCACCCCGGACCATCCGGGCGCCGGGCCCGAGCCCCATCTCTTCCTGTACTGCCGTCGCGACGGAACCGGCGGCTGACGGACGGGACCCGCCCCTCGGGCGAGTCCGGGCCGCACGCGGCCCCCGAGCCGGGTCACCCGGGAAAGCGGCCCGTGGAGCGCAGGTGCCAGCGCCGCTCCGCGTAGGCGAGGTCGTCGCGCCACAGGCGGCCCGCGGCGGCCCGCACGAGCGGTCGCAGGAGCGGCGCCGCCCTACGGGCCAGGACGAAACCGGGCCGGTCCGAGGCGGCCACGACGGCCTCCACCATGGCTGTGCGGGGCCGACCCCGGTCGTCGGGAGCGAGCGGGGTCGCATGGGTCTCCACCACCGAACCCTCGCCCTCGCCCTCGGTGATGCGCATGACGACCGTGCGCGGCTCGGGCGCGGTGAACACCGCCCGCACCGGCACGACGAGCCGCCCGGCGAGCCTGAACGACACGTCGACCGTGAACCCGTCGTCCGCTCCGGCGGGCGCGTCGACGACGGTCAGGTCGACGAAGGAGTACGGGTGGAACCATGCGCCGTGCCAGGGATCGAGCCGGTTGGCGACCACGTCCTCCGGCTCGCAGACGCCGACACCGACGTAGACCGCCGACAGCGACGCCGCACGGGCAGGCCGCACCGGCACCACCGGCGCCTCCAGGGGCGACTCGCCGCCCACGTCGTCCAGACGCACCCACACCAGCACTCCGTCGTCATGGGCGGGCAGCGGCTCCCACCCCGCGAACGGGCTGCCGGACAGGGCGAGTCCGTGCCAGTGGCAGATGAGGGTGCCGCAGCGCACCGGGCTGTCCTTCAGCGGCGCGCCCAGATGGGGGCAGATGCCGGGTCCGGCGACAAGTCGGCCGTCCGCGTCGCGCCATACGACGACCTCCCGGCCGGCGATCGTCCGGGCCAGCGGGCGGTCGTCCCGGAGGTCCCGGGTCGCGCCGACGACGTACCAGTTGCCCGACGGGCGTGCCTGCGCCCGCTTGAGGGCCTCGGCGATCACGGCCGGACGGGCCTCGCGCCACGTGGGCCGCTGTCGTTCCCAGGGCACCGGGTCGCGGTGCAGGGAGAGGGGATACCGCCGGCGGCGGGCGGGACGTCGGGGGCTCACGCGACCTCCTCGTGGAGCGGGTTGGGCGAGACGGTGACGGCGGTCGGCTCGTGTCCGGCGGCGGGCGGGGCGGCCGGCGCCGGCGGTACCGTCCGCCGTGCCCCGGCGCGCGCCCCGGTCCGTGCGGCCGTCCGTGCCGCCGTCAGGCGCACGAGCCCGTCGACGGCCACCGCGGCGCGCCGGCGCCTGGGGACCACGGCACGGCGGTGCAGCACCGCGTACCCGTCGCGGGCGACGGCGTCCAGGATGCCGCCGTACAGCACGAACGCGGTGCGGATGCAGGGGCGTGAGACGGGGTCGAGCATGGCGAGGCCCGGGGCGGCCTCGCGGTAGACGCCACGGGTGAGGTCCTCGAAGGCCCGCAGTGCCTCGGTGATCCGCCGGTCGCGGTGGCCGGTGCGGCGGCTCCACGACAGCAGCTCCCGGTGCACGCCGTGGGCGCTCAGCAGGTCGGCGGGCAGGTAGAGGCGGCCCCGGTCCAGGTCCTCGCCGACGTCCCGCAGGAAGTTGGTCAGTTGGAAGGCCAGCCCGAGGGCGGCGGCGTGCGGGGCGGCCTCCTCGCGCGGGACCACCGTGCCGAGGATCGGCAGCATCTGCAGCCCGATCACGGCGGCGGAACCGTGCATGTAGGCGCGCAGGTCGTCGTAGGTCGGGTAGTCGGTGACCTCCAGGTCGCTGCGCATGGACGCCATGAAATCGCTGAAGTGCCGGTGGTCGATGGCGTACCGACGGGCCGTGTCGGCGAGCGCGAGGACGACCGGCTCGACGTCGTCGCCCCGGCCCTCGCCGCCGGCGTGGGCGTCCCGCAGTCCGCGCTCCAGGCGCTCGTGGAGGAGTGCGAGGTCCGCCGCGCGGCGCTGCGCCGGCGCGTCGGTGTCCAGGGAGTCGACGATGTCGTCGGCCCAGCGGGCGAAGCCGTAGAGCGCGTGCACGGCGGGGCGGCGTTCCACGGGCAGCAGCCGGGTGGCGAGGAAGTAGGTCCTGCCGTGCCGGGCGTTGAGGCGGCGGCAGCGCGTGTAGGCGTCGCGCAGCACCGGCTCGGTGATGCCCGCCGCGTCGAGTTCGCGGGCGGTCATGAGGGGGTTCCTTCCGGTGCGGCCGACGCGGTGCGCCGGCGCCTGGGGACGGGGGTGGCGTGCCGTCCGGTGATCCGGGCGGCGGCGAGCTTGCCGGACAGCAGGACGGTCGGCACGCCGACGCCCGGGGTGGTGCCGCAGCCGGCGAGTACGGCGTTGGCGGTGCCGCGTACGAGGTTGCGCGGCCGGAACGGGCCGGTCTGCGCGAAGGTGTGGGCGGCCGAGAAGGGGGTGCCCGCAGCGTGCCCCTGGGCGTGCCAGTCGGCCGGGGTGACCAGCGCCTGCTCGTCGACGGCGTCGGCGAGGCCGTCGAATCCGCGCCGTTCCAGCTCCCGCAGGACGCTGTCGCGGTAGCGGGGGGCCAGGTCGCCCCACGCGGCGGCGTCGGGTCCGATGTCGGTGTTGGGGCAGGGCGCGAGGATGTAGTGCAGGTGGTGGCCCGGCGGGGCGAGCGTCGGGTCGGTGGCGGTGGGGCGGGTGATCAGCAGGGACGGGTCGCTCATCAGAGTGCCGGTGCGGGTGAGTTCGTCGAAGGTGCGTCGCCATGCGGTGCCGAAGGACAGGGTGTGGTGGGCGAGTTCGGGCCAGGTCCGGTCGGTGCCGGCGTGCAGGACGACGGCCGACGGGGCGTGCCTGATCCGCAGCGGACGGCGGGGCGGTCGACCGAGCAGGGCGTAGGCGACGGGCAGGTCGGGAGTGAGGACGACGGCGTCGCACGGGATGCGCTCGTGCGCGGTGACCACGGCGGTGACGCGGTCACCGGAGCGTTCCAGCCGGACGACGTCCCGCCCGAACCTCAGGTCCGCGCCCGCCTCGGCGGCGGCGTCCGCCATGGCCCGGGGCAGGGCGTGCATCCCGCCGCGGGGGAAGTACACCCCGGCCACGGTGTCCATGTAGGCGATCACGGCGTAGGCGGCGAGGGCCCGCGCCGGCGGGACGCCCGCGTACAGCGCCTGGAAGGAGAAGACCCGGCGCAGGCGTTCGTCGCGCAGATGACGGCCGATCCCCGCGTCCAGCCGTCCGAAGCCGCCGAGCGCGGCGAGCCGCGCGAGGTCCGGGGTGAGGAGTTGGAACGGGGAGTCGAAGTTGGTGTCGATGAAGCGACCCATCTGTGCCCGGTACAGCCGCTCCAGCCAGCCGCGCAGCCGCCGGTAACCTGCCGCCTCCTCGGCGCCCGCGAAGCGTTCGACCTCCGCCTCCATCGCGTCGGCGTCGGTGTGGACGTCGATGCTGCTGCCGTCCGCGAAAAGGGCCCGGTAGGCCGGGTGGAGGGGGATGAGGTCGACCCGGTCGCGCAGGGTCCCGCCGACCGCGGCGAAGGCCTCGTCGGCGATCTCGGGCATGGTCAGCACGGTGGGGCCGGTGTCGATGCGGTAGCCGCCGCGCTCCAGGCGTCCGGCGCGGCCGCCGGGCAGCGCGTCGCGCTCGACGAGCGTGACCCGGCGGCCCGCTCCGAGCAGGTGCAGGGTGGCCGCCAGGCCGGAGAGTCCGGCACCGACGACCACGACGTGGTCCGTGCGTCCGGGAACGGTCCTGGTCATCGGGCGGCCCCCTCGACGGCGCCCAGCAGGAGGGAGACCGGCACGCCGTCCAGGGGGCCGTGAGGGGCGGAGGACGGAGGCGGTGGCGGGTTGCCGGCCGTGGTGTGCAGCAGTTCCCGCAGACGCCGTCGGCCCTCCGCCTCCAGCGGGGCGGACTCCAGATGACGCAGGCCCTGGGCGACCAGACGGTCGATCTTCGCCTCGACGATGTCACGCGCGCCGGTGCGGACCAGGACGTCGCGGACCTCGGCGAGACGGGGCTCCGACAGATCGGCCCGGCCGAGGGAGTGCCGCAGCAGGGAGAGGGCGCCCCGGTCGTCGGCCGCCTCGGCCCGGGCCTGCGCCACGGCGACCAGGTAGGTGGGCTTGCCGGCCCGGATGTCGCCCCCGGTGGGTTTGCCGACGTGCCGGGGACCGCCGAAGACGTCGCCGAGGTCGTCCCGGAGCTGGAAGGCGATGCCGACGCACCGGCCCGCCGAGCACAGGGCCCGGGTCCGCGCGGCGTCCGCGCCCGCCAGCGCCGCCCCGAGGGCCAGGGGGCGCTCCACGGAGTACAGGGCGCTCTTCAGACAGGCGGCGCGGATCGCGCGGGCCAGGGACCTGGAGGAGGTGGCCTGGCCCTGGATGTCCAGGTACTGCCCGGCCACCATCTCGGTGCGCATGGTGCTCCACAGCTCGCGGACGGTGTGGTCGGCGGACGGTGTCGCCCTGGTGGCCGCGACGATGTCGTCCGCCCAGGCCAGGGCCAGATCGCCCGCGAGGATCGCCGCGGCCTCTCCGAAGCGCGCCCCGTGGCTCGGCTCCGTGACGTCGGCGTACTGCGCGGCGACGTCGGCGTGCAGGGCGAGTCGGCCGCGGCGCAGCCGGGAGCCGTCCATGACGTCGTCGTGGACCAGCGCGCAGGTCTGGATCAGTTCGAGTGCGGCGCCGATGCGCAGGGCGGACTCCGCCTCGGCGGCTCCTCCCCCGCACGCGCGCAGGGCCCACCAGACGAAGCGCGGCCGCATGAGCTTGCCTCCGTCCAGGGCGAAACGTGCGACGCGCTCGGCCAGATCCGCCGCGAAGACCGGGTCGAGCGCGGCGGCCCGTTCGGTGCGCTCCGCCAGCAGGCCCTCCAGCACGCGTCGCACGGCCCCGGGGACGTCGCTGTCGACGGCGTGCGGGTCGCACGCGTCCGCCGGGGCGTGGGAAGGGTCCTCCTCAGGGGATCCGGGCGGTGACGCTGCCGCAGGGTGATCCTTCGCGTCGCTGGGGCCCATCAGGGTTCCTTCCGTCGCCGGCAACAGCGGTGTCTGCTTCAACGCCTTCCGTGGCAGAGGCGCGCACGGATGCGCCGGAAGAGTGAAAAGGCACGGCCGTTTCGCGCCACGGGCCGCCGCGCGTGCGACGGCGCGGCGCGATACGACGCAAAGCGCTGCACAGGCGATGCGAGTTGTCCCGCTCGGGTCGGCCCTCGCAGGGTGGAGGAGTCGCAGCGGCCCGGCTCGGAGGGGACGGGCACCCCCGGGCAGCACGCCCGTCACCCCCGTGGGGCGCGACGGACCTCAGCCCGCACAAGGAGCAGACGCCCATGACCGCACAGCAGGCCACCAGGCACACCCACGACGGTGTCCCGTCTCGGGCCCCGGCGGAGGACCCTGCTGCCTGCGAGGACCTGGCTGCCGGTTTCGTCGCCGGGGACGAGGGCTGCCTGACCGCCGTCTACCACCGTTGGGGCCCACTCGTGCTCACCCTGGCCCGGCGCTCCCTCGGCGACGCCCGGGAGGCGGAGGACGTCAGGCAGTCGGTGTTCCTCGCCGCGTGGCGCGGCCGGGCCGGATACGCCCCGGAGCGCGGCCCCCTGAGTGCCTGGCTCGTCGGCATCACCCGACGCAAGATCGCCGATGCCCTGGCGGCACGGACGCGGCAGGCCGAACTCGTGGCGACGGCCGGAGCGCACCTGACCGAGGCGCCCGTGCACCCGGACGCGCTGCCCGACGCCGTGCTCGACCGGGTCCTGATCGGCCGCGAGTTCACCCGGATCCCGGCACCGCAGCGCCTGGTGCTCACGCTCGCCTTCTACGACGACCTGACGCAGACACAGATCGCCGAGGTCACCGGCTGGCCGCTGGGGACCGTCAAGAGCCACGCGCGGCGCGGACTGCGACGCCTGAGCCATCGTCTGCGCCAGGAAGGCATCCTGGACCGCTCGGCGTGACGCGCGAATCGATGCGCGATCGAGGCGCTAGCTCGACAGGGCGCGACGCGCGGCGCCCTACGGTCGGCGCGGAAACCGCTCCCCCTCGGTCGAGCCTGCCACCCAGGCCGCCCACGAGACGGAAAACTGACGGAGGGCCGACCGCCGCGCCCGACCCGGTCGGCGCTGAGGCACGCGCACATATGCGAAGAAGCGCCGGTGAACGCGGTGGACGCCGGTGAGCGCCGCTGAAACACGGGACAACGAGGAGGGAGCCGCAGGTGCTGGAAGCCGACGTGGTCATCGTGGGCGCGGGAGCGGCCGGCCTGTCCCTCGCCCACCGGCTGTCGCGACGCGCCCCCGGCGCCCCCCGTATGTCGGTGGTCCTGGTGGACGCGCCACCCGGCCCGCTGCGTCCCCCGAGCCGCACCTGGTGCTTCTGGGAGAAGGGAACCGGCCCGTACGACGCCGCCCTCAGCGCCGCCTGGCGGCGGCTGCGGGTGCGCACGCCCGATGGCCGGATCCTTCAGAGGGACATCGCGCCCCTGACCTACAAGATGCTCCGCTCGGACGACTTCGAGGACCTGGTCGCGCGCGAACTGGCCCGCGGCGACGCCGTCCACCGTCTGGAAGCGGCCGTCGAGACGGTGGACGGCGTCGCCGACGGAGCCGAGGTCCGCGCCCGTTCCGGCGACGGCTCCGCCCTGACCGTCCGCGCCCGCTGGGTCTTCGACTCCCGGCCCCTCGGGAGCCTGCCCGCCGCCCGCACCACCCTGTTGCAGCACTTCCACGGCTGGTTCGTCCGCACCCGGCGACCGGTGTTCGACAGCGACACGGTGGAGTTCATGGACTTCCGGGTGCCGCAGCCGCCCGGCGGACTCGCCTTCGGCTATGTCCTGCCCACCGGCAGCGACCGGGCGCTGGTGGAGTACACCGAGTTCTCCGGTGCCGTCCTGCCCCGTGCCACCTACGACACCGCGCTGCGCCGCTACAGCGAGGACGTGCTGGGTCTGCGCGGCTTCGAGGTCGTCGCGACGGAGAGCGGCGTGATCCCCATGACCGACGCGCGCTTCGACCGCCGATCGGGGCCCTCGGTGTTCCGCATCGGTACGGCCGGAGGCGCCACCCGGCCGTCCACCGGTTATACGTTCTCCGCGATCCAGCGGCAGACACGAGCGATCGCCGCCGCGCTGCGCGCGGGCCGGAACCCCGTCCCTCCCCCCGCCCACTCGGCCCGCTCGCGCGCGATGGACGCCGTACTGCTGAGAGCCCTGGACAGCGGACGGGTCGACGGCGCCGCCTTCTTCACCCGGCTCTTCTCTCGGGTTCCGGCGGAACGCCTGCTGCGGTTCCTGGACGGGGGGACCCGACTGCACGAGGATCTCGCCCTCGGCCTGCGCACGCCCGTGCTCCCGATGCTCCGCTCCGCGGTGGAGCTGTCCTGGCTGCCCCGCGGATGGGCCGAACAGCCCTTCTCCGCCGAACAGCCTTTCGCCGGCGGACCGTTCCAGGACCGCGACCCCGGCCGCCCCTGACCGGCACGGCGATTTTCCGTGCCCCGGACCGAGGGCCGCGACCTTCCGTGCACCGAACCGAGGAGATCTCATGACGCTGCTCCGCGACGAGGACCTGTCCGCCGCGTTCGACCACGCCTCGCGCAGCTACGACACGCTGGTGTCCGCCAACCCCGGCTATCACGGCCAGTTGCGCCGCTCGGCGCGCCGCCTCCGTCTGCCCCGGCGGGGGGCCGGCCTGCGCGTCCTCGACCTCGGCTGCGGGACCGGCGCGTCCACCGCCGCGCTCGCCGCCGTGCTCCCCGAGGCGGCGATCACCGCGGTGGACGCCTCCGCCGGCATGCTGGAGCGTGCGGCCCGCAAACCCTGGCGCGAGGGGGTGAGCTTCGTGCACGCGCCCGCCGAGCGGCTGGCGCAGGCAGGGGTGGAGGGGCCTTTCGACGCGGTGTTCGCCGCCTATCTCTTCCGGAACGTCACCGATCCCGACCGCGTCCTGTCGACGGTGCGCGACGTCCTGGCTCCCGGGGGCCGCCTGGCGGTGCACGAGTACACCCTCAGCGGCCGGGCCGTTCACCGCGCCGTGTGGACGGGCGTGTGCCGTGGCCTGGTCCTGCCCGTCGCCACCGTCCTCGGCGACGGCGGTCTCTACCGCCATCTGTGGCGCAGCGTGGTGGAGTTCGACACGGCGGACGACTTCGCCGCGCGGGCCCGCTCCCAGGGCTTCGAAGCGGTGCGGGTACTCCCCCTGCCCGGATGGCAGACCGGCATCACGCACACGATCGTCGCCCGCCGACCGGCCACGGCCGGGGACGGCCGATGAGGGTCCGCCGGGGCACCGACCCGCTGAGGCCCGGCAGGGACCGGCGGGTCCGCAGACTGAACGCGGTACCGGGCGCTCCGCGCTGCATGGGCGACCGGCCGCCGACGACCGCTGTCGTCGGCGGCGGTATCGCCGGCCTGGCGGCCGCGACAGCCCTCGCGGAACGCGGCGTGCGGGTCACCCTGCACGAACGGGAGGCGACCCTCGGCGGACGTCTGGCCGGCTGGCCGACCGTCCTGTCCGACGGGACCACCGTCACGATGAGCCGCGGCTTCCATGCGTTCTTCCGCCAGTACTACAACCTGCGCGGGCTGCTGCGGCGGACCGACCCCGCCCTGACCCGCCTGCGGGGACTGCCCGACTACCCCCTGCGACACGCCGACGGTCTCCACGACGGCTTCCGGTACGTCCCGCGCACCCCGCCGTGGAGCGCGCTGGGATTCGTCGCCCTGAGCCCCTCGTTCGGGCTCCGGGACCTCTTCCGTATGAACCCGGTCGCCGCGCTGCCCCTTCTGGACGTGCGGGTCCCCGAGGTCCACACCCGTCTCGACGGTGTCAGCGCCCACGACTTCCTCGACGCGATCCGTTTCCCCGAGGCCGCGCAGCATCTCGCGTTCGAGGTGTTCTCCCGCAGTTTCTTCGCCGATCCACGCGAACTGTCCGCGGCCGAGATGGTCCTCATGTTCCACATCTACTTCCTCGGCTCGGCCGAGGGACTCCTGTTCGACGTCCCCGACGAGCCCTTCCCCACCGCCCTGTGGGACCCCCTCGCCGCCTATCTGCGCGGCCACGGGGCCGACCTGCGCACCGGGACCCCGGTCGAGGCGGTCGAGCCCACGCCCGACGGCGGCTTCCTCGTCGTCGCCGGTCAGGAGGAACGACGGTACGACGCGGTCGTCCTGGCCCTCGACACGGTCGGCCTGCGCCGCCTCGTCCAGGGCTCCCCACGGCTGGCGGACGCGGCGTGGCGCGAACGGGTGGCAGGACTGCGGAGCGCGCCCCCCTTCCTGGTCTCCCGTCTGTGGCTGGACCGCCCCGTCGCCGCCGACCGTCCCGGCTTCCTGGGCACGGCCGGCTACGGGCCGCTCGACAACGTCAGCGTGCTCGACCGCTGGGAGGGCGAGGCCGCGCGCTGGGCGGCCCGCACCGGCGGATCCGTCGTCGAACTGCACGCCTACGCCCTGTCCGACCGCGCGCCCCACGACGTCGAACAGAAGCGTCTGCTGGAGCAGTTGCACCGGGTGTACCCGGAGACGAGGGCGGCGACGGTACTGGACGAACGGCACGAATGGCGGGCCGACTGCCCGCTGTTCCCGGTCGGCGGGTACGACGCCCGGCCCACGGTCCGCACCTGCGACCCCGCTCTGGTGGTGGCAGGGGATCTGGTCCGCACCGGCCTCCCGGTCGCCCTCATGGAGCGGGCGGCCACGAGCGGATTCCTCGCCGCCAACGCGCTGCTGGAGCGGTGGGGGGTCAGGGGCCAGACCCTGTGGACCGTCCCCGACGGCGCCCGCGGCCCCCTGCTGCGCCGCCTCGCCCGGCTCGGCTGAGTCCGTCGTGGGCGCCGGGGCGATCACTGAGGAGAGTCAGGGAGATCGGTCAGGCGGCGCGCCCAGAAGGCGTGGTGGCTCCAGCGGGTCTCCTGGGCGTGGACGGAGCGGTGGCCGCGCACGTACGCGGTCCGCGCGGCCGCGACCTGGTGCGCGTAGTCGGCGAGGGCCGAGTCGTCGCCGCGCCCCGTGCGGCTCAGGTGGGCGTCGACGGCGCGGCCCGCGCTCAGCCCGGTGTACAGGGCGGTCAGGACGCCCTGGGAGGACAGCGGGTCGAAGCAGAGGGCCGCGTCACCGGCGGCGGTCCAGCCGTCTCCGTACACCCGGTCCAGGTGCGCGGTGTGCGCGGCGGCCCGGCGAGGCGCGTCGAACGGCGCAGACGGAGCGCCCTGCAGCAGGACCCGCCGGGACACGTGCCGGGTGGCCAGCATCCGTTCCCGGAAGTGGTGCGCGGCGTGAGGGGCGGCGGGCAGGTCGGTGTCGGTGAAGTAGGCGACCAGGCGCCCGCCGACGGGCTGCGGGGCGGTGTACCACCAGCCGTCCTCGTCGGACTCGACGAGCGAACAGCGCTCGGTGTCCCGGGGGTCCGCCGCTAGCGGAGCCAGGAGGGCGGTGAGCCGATCCCGGACCCGCCGCCGCGCCCCGCACCGGACGGCGATCGCGGCGGCACGACCGGTGGCGTCGATCAACCAACGGCAGCGCACCGTACGCTCACCGCCTACGCCTACGTCTACGCCGCTACCGGCACCGCTCGTGCCGCAGCGCAAGGTCACGGTCCACCTGCCGTCCGGGCACCGTGCGGTTCCGCGTACGGCCGTGTCCTCGGCGACCTCGGCCCCGGCCGCGCGGGAGGCGTCACGCAGCCGTCGGTCGAACAGTTGCCGGTCGAGGTGCCAGCCGTGCCCGTGCGGGTCGTTGACGAAGTCCGTGGCGCGCAGGTCGGCCGAGCCCCACGCCGACAGGGTGCCGTAGCAGTGCAGATGCCCCGGTCCGAGGACGCGGTCGGTGACGCCGAGATCGCCCAGCACCACCCGTCCGGCGGGCACGAGCGTCTCACCCACCTTCGGCGGACCGGTGCCGGCGTCCGCCAGCAGGACCCTACGGCCGGCCCGGGCGAGGGTGAGCGCCGCGGCACACCCGGCCGGGCCGCCGCCCGCCACCACCACATCGAAAGGCACCGTTCCGAAAGCGGGATCGCATGCGGGCGCGGGCGCAGGCCCCCGCAGAGGCACAGGCACAGCCGCAGGCACGGACCTCACTGCGCCTCGTGGAAGGGGTCGAGTCTTTCCAGGTACCCGGCGGCGATCTCCTCCTCGCGGTAGCCCGTCGCCCGCGCGGCCTCGCTGACCGCCCGCGCCACGTACGCGGCCTCGTCCGCCATGAGGGCCGTGCTGTCCTCGGGCCGGACGCCGCCCGCCGCGGCGGCCAGCGTGGGCGGCCCCGCCTCGGGCACGTGCAGGTTGACGAGGTTCGCCGTGTCCGACGCCTGGTCGAGCGGTGAGCCGGGACGGGACTCCACCTGGATCCGTTCGGGGAACTTCCCGTCGCCCACGGTGTAGTCACGCACCTCGACGACGCCGAGCTTCGACCAGTCCGTGATCATCTGGGTGCGCTGCTCGTTCATGGTGCCGGTCAAGCCGCGCAGCCAGGTCGCCCGGCGCTCGAACGCCTCCTCCCTGGCGCTGTCGTCGCCGCCGCTCGGCGGGGTGTTCACCGTCTCGAAGTCCGCCAGCTTGAGCACGTGGTTGGGCACCTGGGCGGGCCAGAAGGTCGGCAGGTACGGGCTGTAGCGCGGCCCGAGGTTGGCCAGCACCTCATAGCCGGAACGGCAGCTCGCGGTGTCCGCCTGCCAGGGGGCGGCCATCCAGCGGGTGAGGTCTCCCGGCCCCTGCGCGTACAGCGGGCCGCCCACGGCGGCGGCCTCCTGCGGGGTCAGGGTGGGTCCGAAGTCGGGTTCCGTGGTGCCCGGGGCGCGGTGCCGGATGCGGAAGGGCGCGGTGAACATGGTCGGGGACCTGATCGGCCAGGTGACCTCGCACCCGGGGTGGAAGGCGTCGGCGGCACAGTTCTCCAGGGCCGCCCGGTCCAGCAGCCCCGGCTGCTCGGCGACGGGGGCGTCGTCGAGCGTGGGCCGGGGCTGCCGCAGCGGCCCGGGCTGGAACGCGCCGTCCGCCCAGCGTCGCAGCATCCAGTCCTGGGTCGGGGACAGCGTGATGTGCTGACGCACGGACCTGGGCCTACTGGCCATGGCGTCGCCGTAGAGCCACGGCCACGGCAGCGGGGAGACGCCGTCGCGGTCCCAGTCGCGCAGGGCCACGTACGTCTGCCGGCGCAGTTCCCTGTTCCGTTGGGACGGATCGGCGAGTCTTGCGCGCAGCGCGGGAGAGAGAAAGTGGTTCGGACCGTTCCAGCCGAACTGGGTGGCGAAGCCCTGGTTGACCCACTGCAGATCACAGAAGCGGCGCAGCAGCGGTTCGATGTGATCGGTGTACGAGATCTGCTGCGGGCGGGCCAGTGAACCGGCCTTGACGAAGACGTCGAAGAGCAGGTCGTAGAGGGTGCGGATGGACCGCACCCCCGGGGCGTAGTGCGGAGGCCCCACCACGACCCAGGCCGGAGTGGCCGTCAGTTCCCTGTCGTCGATGAGGACCTTCGCCGTCACCGGGCCGTCGGACACGTCGTCGTACCAGGTGTCGTTGTTGGCGACTCCGGTGATCGGAGCGTTCGCGTACGAGGCGGAGTGCCCCCTGCCGCCGAGCACCAGCAAGCGGCCGTCCGCGCGGGTGGAGATCTCCCCGAGGTACACGGCCTTTCCCATGATCTTGCCGGTCTCGAACTTCTGCGTCTCCGTCAGGGAGCCGCGGACGGTGCGGCTCCCGGGGTCGTTGACCAGCTTCTTCCGGTCGGCGCCCACGACGCCGGCGTTGCGCCGGCCGTACTGTTCGGGGGCGAGTGTCTCGCCCTCGGGAATGTCGAGCGGCACGTGGAACTGGTACCAGGCGGCCTTCTTGTTGGCCAGGTGCACCGTCCACCGGATCTCGGACACTCCCGCCTCGCCCGGCTTCAGTTCCCGCACTACCTCGCCCGCGGCGTTGTGGCCGTACACCCGGAAACGCGCGGCCTGCCTCCGGATCGCCCCCGCGGCGTCCTTGAAGGAGCCGGGGTCCGCGGGCTTCTGGTCCGGTGACTCCGGGCCGACGAAGGGCGCCTCGACGCTGTTGCCGACCCGCGCGACGCCGATTGCCGGGTGGATCCTCACCCGCACGATGTGACCGTCCATCGAGAACCTTTCGTTGTGCTCCGCGGGCTCGCCGACACTTTCCACTACGCTCACATATCTCTACAAACCGTGCATTTCTCTACATGAGGAGATCCAATGTCCGACGAGCACCTCAATCGGGTCGACGCGGAGCGCCTTCAGCTCTCCCGCGCGGTCTCCCAGGTGGTCAAGCAGGCGGCCACGATCCTGCAGCAGGAGCTGACCGACGGTTCGGGCCGTGCCACGGCCATGCAGAAGAAGTACGCGGCGACGAAGAAGGTCGACCCCAACGAGTTCCAGATGCTGAGCAGCCGCGTCCGCAAGGACGTGCACGACCTCATCGCGATGGCCGCGGAGATGTTCACCGAACTCAAGACCACTGAGGTCCAGTCGCTGGTGTCACGCATGGCCACCGACGCGCACGACGTGGTCGACACCACGATGAACCTCGTCGAGAACGCGCCCGCGACCGCCAAGACCCTGGCCAATCTCGGCTTCACCACGCCGCCGACGGGCCCCATGCCGGCGACGGGCGAGACGTCGGCGTCGGATCCCACTGCCGGTACCGCTGCCGAATCCGGTGCGGAATCCGGTGCGGAATCCGGCGGCGAACCACCGCGACCCGGCGTCTGAGAGGGCGGATCCATGACCGCTGAACCGGGCGTGGGCGTCGGTCCCTCAGCCGTGGAGTCGGTTCTCGCGCGCTACCGCGACCTCACCATCGCGCGACTGCTGTCCGGCATTCCGGACTCGACGCCGGACGAGCTGTACAGCCTCGTGCGCGACTACCCCAGCCGGTCCGGCAAGGGGCTGCGCCCGGCGCTGTGTCTGGCGGTGTGCCGGGCGCTCGGCGGCGACATCGAGAAGGCGATCGACTCGGCGGTCGCCATCGAACTCACCCACAACGCGTTCCTCATCCTCGACGACGTGCAGGACGGCAGCCAGATGCGCCGCGGCGCGCCGACGCTGCCCGCCGAGTACGGCCTCGGGGTCGCGGTCAACGTCGGCAGCGCGACCAATCTGCTGGCACTGCAGCACCTGATGGCCAACCGGTGGGCACTCGGCCCCAACCTCGCGTGGGCGATCCTCCAGGAGTCCGCGCTGATGATGCGGCACTCGCTGGAGGGGCAGGCGATCGAGGTCGGCTGGATCCGGAACAACGCCTGCGACCTCGCCGACGACGACTACTACCGGATGTGCATGAAGAAGTCGTCCTGGTACACGTGTATCCATCCGTGTCGTGTCGGCGCCCTCGTGGCCGAGGGAAAGCACAGCGCGACGGTCCGTTTCGACCGCTACGGCTGCTATCTCGGTGCCGCGTTCCAGATCCAGGACGACCTGCTCAATCTGACGGGTCACTACGCGCGGTACGGCAAGGAGATCTCCGGGGACCTCTGGGAGGGCAAGCGCACACTCGTCCTCATCGAGTACATGCGCCGGTGCACTCCGGCGCGACGGGCGCGGATGGAGCGGTTCCTGGGCAGGACCCGGGCCGAACGCACCGAGGACGAGGTGCAGTGGGTACGGGACGAACTGCTCGGCTCGGGGTGTGTCGAGACGGTACGGGCGAGGGCGCGGGCCCTTGCCGAGGAGGCGCACAGGGAGGCGCTGGAGGCGTTCGCCGACCATCCCGAGACCGAGGAGAGACAGTTCCTGCTCGACCTGCCGTTCTACATGGTGGAGCGGGACAGCTGAGCCGCCCTCGGTCCGGTCCGCTGGACGTCCGGTGGTCGTCCGGCGGATCAGAGGTCACAGGCCCGCGAGGGTGAACGCGGTCGCCGTGACGGAGCGGGCGACCGTCGCCGCGTGCTGGGGGCTGTGGTCCACGTCGACGAGGGTGTCGCCCGGGGTGTGGTACTTCCTGGTGCCGGTACCGTCCTGCTCGCCCGTCGGGCCGAAGAGGTCCTCGGAGACGGCGACGGCCGCCCATCCCCGCTCGTGGAAGCTGGCGTGGTCGCTCCGTCCGATCGCCGGATCGGAGGGGCCGGTGAGCTGTTGGACCGTCACCGTGGGGTCGATGGCGGGGAGGGTGTCCGCGAGGAGGGCGCCGAGGGCGTCGGACGCGCCGACGACCGGCCCCGGCACCGAGGAACCGGCGTGGATCTCGACCACGGGTGTGCTGCCCGGTTGGCGGCCCGCGATCATGTCCATCTGGAAGACACCGGCGATGCGGTCGTCCTCGGCCGCGGCGGCCCGCGCGTAGAACTTGCTGCCGACCATGCCTTGTTCCTCGGCGTTGAACAGTACGAAGCGGACGTTCCGCGTCGGTGTCCTGCCCTCTTCGAGCAGGTGGTGCAGGCATTCGGCCGCGGCCATGACGGCCGCGGTTCCGCTGCCGTCGTCGTCGGCGCCCGGCGCGGGGTCCACGGCGGGGTCGTAGGGGCGCGGGTCGCCGTTGTCGTCGACGAACTCACCGCCGGAGGCGGTGGAGTCCAGGTGCGCGGTGATGAGGACCGTCGAGTCCGCTCCGTCCACATGGTGCTCGGCTTCCACGTTGAACAGCCGGCGTCCCTGCCACCGGAACCGGTGCAGCCGCACCCTCAGGCCCAGGCCGAGGAAGCGGTCGGCGAGCGCCTCGACGACGCGTGGGTTGTCCTCGGCGGACGAGTGACGGCTGCGCACCAGCAGCGCCTCGCCCTCCCTGAGCGGTTCGACTCCGGAGATGCGCGCGACATGGCCGCGCAGCACCTCCGGGGTCACGGCGGCGCGTACCGCGGCGATCGTCCGCGGTGAGGCACGGCCGTCACCGGCCGCCGCGTCGGGCCCACCCGGCTCCGCGAGGTCTTCCGCCAAGCCCCCGGCGAGCCCGCGGGCCCACGCCTCGGCGGGCCGGGACAGGAGCGTCGGGTCCGGGAGCAGTCGCTCGGTGTGGCCCGGCTTCGCGCCCGGCAGGTGGACTTCCTCGATCGGGGCGTCGGCGGGCGCCGCCACGTAGACACCGCCGGGAGCGGGACCCAGCGGGAGCAGGGGCGAGGCCGTGGAGCCGGCGACCTCCTCGGCGACGATCGCGAAGGCGGACATGGCCCGGCTCGTCGCCGGGTCCTGGGCGCCCGCGAGGCCGTGGCCGGGGGCGAGGGGACGGTCGTCACGGATCAGGAAGGCCGCCGTGTCCCCCACCGGCCCCCGCAGGTCGACCGTGAATCCGGCCTGTTCCAGCGCCTCGGCACCGCGCGTGCTCACCATGGCCAGCACGAGCCGCGTCGAGGCGACGTGCACGGGGACGACCTCGCTCCGGTTGGCGACGGACTCCAGTGCGGACAGCTCCAGCCCTTCCGCCGGCTCGATCCGCGCCCACAGGACCGGACGGTTCTCCAGGGCGGCGCCGGTGAACACGGGATGCGCCGCCGTACGCAGTCCGGCCCGGCGGGCGAACGCGCGCTCCTGATGGTCCTCGCCCACGAAGACGCACTCGTCCGCGGCGGAGGCCGGATCGCCCCCGGCCGCCGTCCCGGCAACGGCTTCGTCGAAGATCGCCCGGCTGTTCTTGGGGCCCCAGTGGACGAGCGAGTCGTCCGTGAACCGGCCGGGAAACGCCTCGTGCAGGGCTGACGCCGCCCGCTCCGCGGCGCCTTCGCCCGAGCCCGGGTTGGAGATGACCCCCTTGCGCAGGTCGGGGAAGGCGTCGAGCACGGCGAGGACGCGGGGTCGTGGCCGCAGCGTCAACGATCCGTCCGCCTCCTCCCGGGCATCGGCCAGGGTCGCTCCTACGTCGAAGAAGAGCACGGGCATGGCGGTGCCTCCACGAACCACGAAGTGAACGGCCCGGAATCCGCGTGTGACCTGGTGGACCTTCCGGGCCGCCGCCCAGGTCCCCACTGCCGGACCGGGCTCCCGACCACTCCATCGTCCGCCTTCGGTTGCGCACGCGCATCCCGGGATGTAGGCGAAGGCCGTTCGACTTCGGACAGTTGAAGACGGCACGGAGCGGGGGCGTCGTGGATCAGTTGGGATTGCCGGCGTGCGTGAGCGTCGCCCACGCGTTGAAGTAGTTGTCCGTGCCCGACGGTCGGTGTGTCTCGGTGTACCTCTGGGTGTGGGACATCGCGATGCCGAGGCGGTGGTGCAGGGCGTTGAAGGCGACCTCGGTGACCCGGCCGAGCCCCTTGTCGACCGAGCCGCCGCACAGCCAGGAGGGTACGGCGGCGCCGTTCTCGTAGGCCGTGTGGAAGCCCAGTGCGTGACGCAGCCGGTCCTGGATCCGGGGGTAGAGGTCCTGGCCCTGGATCCGGCTGGTCTCCGCGATGTTCGCGAGGGAGGCGATGCCCCAGCCGGTGTGTCCGAAGTCGCGGCAGGTCTCCTGGGCGAGGCCGTCGGTGAAGGTGCTCTGCCCCTGCCAGTACTTGATGATCTCGGCGCTGGTGTCGATGCCGCTGCCGGCGGGTGGCTCGGGCAGGTCACCGTCGGCGTTCAGGTAGACGTACGCCGGTACGCGGGCGAGATAGGTGCGGACGGCCTTGTCGTAGGCGGCGCGGTCCTCGATGAAGACGGAGATGCCGAGCGCCGCCTCGGTCATGACCAGCTCCCAGTTGCCGTTCTTGGTCGACGCGCCGTTGATCACCTCGGGGAGGTAGACGTCGCGCAGCATGGTCGCGAAACGGCTCGCACCCGGCCAGCCGCCGTCGTAGGTGTACTTGATGATCTCGGCGGCGCGCGGCCAGGTGGACCCCGCCCAGCCGGTCTGCAGCGGGGCGTTGCTGTTGGTGTGGTCGGTGATGGTCGCGGACCAGGCGTCCATGATCTCGATGGACTTCCTGGCGTACCGGCTGTCCCGGGTGAAGTACCAGGCGAGAGCCTGCGTGTAGGCGGCGATGGCGTCCTGACGCTCGTCGGTGCAGCCGTTGTTGGGGTTGGACGACGAGCCGCACTCCACGACGGGCCGCGGTCTGGCGGTACGGGTCAACGAGGCGTAGGAGCTGGCCATCATGGCGTCGTAGGCGGCCTTCCAGGGCTGTTGGCCGGCCTGCACCTTCGACCGGGCGTGGTCGAGCTGACCCCGGCTCACCAGGACACCCGGGTGGGTGAAGGTGGCCGGTGCGGCCGTCGCGCGGGGGGCGGATCCGGTGAACTGAACGCTCAACAGGCCTGCCAGGAGGGCGAGTACACCGAGCAGGGCGGTTCTGGTGCGTGGCATCCGATGACCTCTTCCGTTCAGGAATGGGAACGCCGTTCCGAATACAGAAGCTTGGTCCGGACCATAAGAAGCAAGCGTGCACATGTCAACCGAGCGGCGCGCGCGAGGTGCGGGATGCGCGGGCGCTCCCCGCGCATCCCCTGTCATGCGTCATGGCACCGGCACTACTTCACGGATCCCGCCATCACCCCCTGGACGAAGTGCCGCTGGAAGGCGAAGAACACGGCGACCGGCACGATCAGGGACAGGAAGGCACCCGGGGCCAGCACGTCGATGTTGCTGCCGAACTGCCTGATCTGTGACTGGAGTTCCACGGTCAGCGGCTGTGCCGAGCTGTCGGCGAACAGGAGCGCCACCAACATGTCGTTCCACACCCACAGGAACTGGAAGATGGCGAGGCTGGCGATGGCCGGCCGGCCCACGGGCAGGACGAGACGGGTGAAGATGCGCCACTCGCCACCCCCGTCCATCCGGGCCGCCTCCAGCATCTCCTTCGGCATCTCGGCGAAGTAGTTCCGCAGCAGGAAGATCGCGAACGGCAGCCCGTAGGAGACGTGGAAGAGGACGACCCCCGGGATGGTGCCGAAGAGTCCCAGCTGACCGAAGAGTTTGGCCACCGGCAGCAGGCCGATCTGCACCGGCACCACCAACAGGGCGACCACCAGCAGGAAGAGCGGGTCGCGGCCGGGGAAGTCCAGCCAGGCGAAGGCATACCCGGCGAGGGCCGCGATGACGACGACGAGGACGGTCGTGGGCACCGAGATCAGGACCGTGTTCCAGAACGCCTGGGTGATGCCCGAGTTGCCCAGCAGCGCCGAGTAGTTGTCGAGGGACAGCTGCCCCGGACTGGTGAGCGCCGTCCACCAGCCGCCCGTGGCCGTGTCCTCGGTGGACCTGAGGGAGGACAGGAGCAGCCCGGCGAGCGGGGTGAGCCAGATCAGACCGACGACCACGAGGAAGGCCTGGACGAGACTGTTGCCGAGCGCCCGCCTGAGCGCGGTGACGTTCATCGCTGACTCCCTTTGAAGCGGCGGACGTTGAAGACCATCGCGGGCACGACCAGCAGGAGGAGCAGAACGCCGAGCGCGCTGCCCAGCCCTTGGTCGTTGCCGCCGCCGAAGGACACCAGCCACATCTGGGTGGCGAGCACGGTGGCGTCCTCCTGCACCGGCCCCGGCGCGATGATGTAGACGAGGTCGAAGACCTTCATCACGTTGATGACGAGGGTCACGAAGACCACGGTCAGTACGGGGGCCAGCAGCGGCACCGTGATCCGGCGGAACACCTGCCACTCGTTGGCGCCGTCCATCCGCGCCGCCTCCAGGGTGTCCCGTGGCAGGGTCGACAGACCGGCGCCGATGAGCACCATCGCGAAGCCGGTCCAGATCCACAGGTAGGCGCCGATGACGGCCGGGGTGACGAGCGTCGGACCGAGCCAGGAGATGCCCTCGTAGGGCGGGGCGAAGTTGGAGCCGGGGAGCGTGACGGTGTACGAGCCCGCCTCCAGGTCCGGGAAGCGGAAGGAGCCGTCGGACGCCGTGGTCGTGCTCGCGACCGTCCTCCCCTCGCGCACCGCCTCGACCTTCATCGCCGGCAGTCCGCTCTCCCGGCGGTCCACCGCGCCCTGCTCGCCTCCACCGCCAGGGGTGAAGTCCAGGTAGACGACGCCGCGCAGCTCGTCGGGGCCCGCCGCACGGGCCGCCGCCGCGTGCGCGGGTGCCGCGCCGTCGAGGTCCTTCGGCGCGACGCCGACCAGGCCGAGCGCCACCGTGTCGCCGGGCGACACGGTCTCGGTCGTACGGTACGAACCGCCGCCGCCCGCGGTGAGGCCCTGTCCGTCACGCGCGCGGGCCGTGGGGTAGGAGGAGGTGCCCTGGAAGGCGTCGTGGACGCCGACGACCGCCGCGTTGAGGACGCCCTTGTCGGGGTCCTCGTCGTAGGCGAGCCGGAAGATGATGCCGGCGGCCAGGAAGGAGACGGCCATCGGCATGAAGAGCAGCAGCTTGAACGCCGTGGCCCAGCGGACCTTCTCGACCAGCACCGCGAGGATCAGCCCCAGCCCGGTGAGCAGGGCGGGCGCCACCACGACCCAGACGGTGGTGTTGCGCACGGCCTTGAGGGTGGCCGGGTCACGGAACATCTCGGTGTAGTTGTCGCCGCCCACGAACCGTGTGCCGGAGGCGTCGAAGAAGCTGCGGCCGACCGAGAACAGCACCGGGTAGAGGACCAGGGCGCCGAGCAGGAGCAGCGCGGGAAAGACGAAGAGCAGGGCGACGATCCGGCCCCGCCGCCGGGCGCGCCGCTCGGGAGCGGCGGTTCCGGCGGCGGGCGGACCGGCCACCTTCGTGAGTGTGGCGGTCATCGCGGTCAGCCCTGGTAGGCCTTGGCCGCGGCGCTCTCCAGCCGGGTCGCGGTCGCCTTCGGGTCGGACGGGTCACGCAGGAAGTCCTGGAGTATCTTCCACTCCCCCGCGCCCTTCGTGCCGCCGAACGCCGCCGGTGCCTGGTCGGACATGTCGAAGCGGACCGAATCACCCGCCTCGATCAGGGACTTGGCGGTCGAGCGGGTGACGTCGTCGCCGTAGGAGGAGAGGTCGAGTCCCTTGTTCGGGGACAGGAAACCGCCCGCCTCGGCCCACACGGCGGCGGCCTCGGGGGTCGCCAGGTACTCCAGGAGGGCCATGCCGGCCTTGGTGTTCTTGCCGTCCTTCAGGACGACGGCCGCGTCACCGCCGCTGACCACGGGCGCCTTCCCGCCGCCGACCGGCGGGAAGGGGAAGAAGTCCGCGTCCTCGCCGATCTTCCGGCCGAACTGGTCCTTGGCGACACCGGCGACGAAGTCGCCCTCGTAGACCATGCCGGCCTCGGGCTCGGGGCCGAAGACCTTCTCGACGGAACCGGGGAAGTCCGTGTTCAGGGCGCCCTTCTGCCCGCCGGCCAGGAGCTGCTTGTCCTCGAAGAGGTCGCCGAGGGTGGTGAGCGCGTCGACCACGCTCTGGTCGGTCCACTTCAGCTCGTGCGCGGCGAGGGCGTCGTACTTCTCGGGGCCGGCCTGGGAGAGGTAGACGTTCTCGAACCAGTCGGTGAGCGTCCAGCCGTCCTGTCCGGCGACGGAGAAGGCGGCGAGGCCCGAGTCGGAGACGGTGCGCCCGGCCCGCAGCATCTCGTCGTACGTCTTCGGCGGCTGGACGCCCGCCTGGTCGAGGGCGTCGGGGCTGTACCAGACGGTCGACTTGTGGGCCGCCTTGAAGTACAGGCCGTAGAGGGTGCCGTCGACGCTGCCGTAGTCCTTCCAGACGCTCGCGTAGTCGGCGTCGACGGACTTGGCGGTGGTGGCGGACAGCGGCTTGAGCCAGCCCGCCTCGGCGAACTGCTGGAGCACGCCGACCTGCGGGACCATCACCACGTCGGGGGCGTTGCCGCCCTCGATCTTGCTGCCGACGACGGTGGAGACGTTGTCGCCGGTGGACACGAACTGGGTCTTGGCGCCGGTCTTCTCGGTGAAGGCGTCCAGGACCTTCTGGAAGTTCTTCTGCTCGGTGCCGGACCACACGCCGGCGACGGAGACGGTCTGGCCGCCGAGCGGCTTGTCGCCGCCGCCCGCAGCGACGGGGTCCCCGCCTCCGCAGGCGGTCGCGCCGAGCGCCAGCGTGAGGACGAGGGCGGTACCGCTCGCGGGCAGGGTGGTACGTGGTCGCATCATCGTCGATGTCCCTTCGGGAGGTGATGGAGCAGACGGCCAGAACGGGGCGGGCCGGTGCGGGAGGTGTGGGAGGTGTGGGGCTCAGGAATCGGTGTCGTCGCCGATCCACCAGGCGGCCGTGGCGCCGGGGAGGACCCCGGCCGGGCAGGGGCCGCTGGACAGCAGAGGGGTGCCGGGAACGGGCGCCGGCGCGGGTGCCGTTCCGAAGTTGACCGCGCAGACCAGGCCGTCGCCGCGGACGAAGCCGAGGACACCGGGCTGGGTGTCCAGCCAGCGCAGCGTGCCCTCGCCCAACTGGGGCAGGGCCGCGCGCAGTTGCAGTCCGTCGCGGTACAGGTGCCAGAAGGACCGGGTGTCGGCGAGGGCCCGGTCGGTGGCGTACTCGGCGAAGTACTCGGGCTGCGGCAGCCAGGGCTTGGCGCCCTCCACCCCGGAGGTGAAGCCGAAGGGTGAGGCCTGCCCGGACCACGGCAGCGGGACCCGGCAGCCGTCCCGGATGCGGGCACGGCTTCCGGTACGGCGGAAGATCGGGTCGGTGAGCACGTCGTCGGGCAGGTCGACCACCTCGGGCAGGCCCAGCTCCTCGCCCTGGTAGATGTACGCGGCGCCGGGCAGGGCCAGCATCAGCAGGGCGGCCGCGCGGGCGCGGGCGGCGCCGAGGCCGCTGCCCTCGGTGGCCGGTTCGCCGTAGCGGGTGACGGTGCGGACCTGGTCGTGGTTGTTCAGGACCCAGGTGACGGTCGAGCCGGTGCCGGCGATGTCCTGCATGGCCTCGGTGATGACCTTGCGGAAGGCGTCGGCGTCCCAGGAGGCGCTCAACAGGTCGAAGAAGAAGGCCTGGTGCAGTTCGTCGGGGCGGACGTACCGGGCGTGTTCGCGGGCCGTCGGGACGGAGACCTCGCCGACCAGGAGCCGCTCCCGGCCGTCGTGTGCCGTGTACTCCTCGCACACCGCGCGCCAGTGCCGCCAGACGTCGTGGACCTCGGGCTGGTTCCAGGCGAGCGGGTTGACCGAGTCGCGGGTGCGGGCGTCGGCCTCCGGGTCCGGCGAGTCGGGCAGCTCGGGGTGTTTGAAGAGCCCCGCGGCGACGTCGATGCGGAAGCCGTCGACGCCCCGGTCGAGCCAGAAGCGCAGGACGCCGTCGAAGTACGCGCCGACCTCGGGGTCACGCCAGTTCCAGTCGGGCTGCTCGGGCGTGAACATGTGCAGGTACCACTGGCCGGGGCGGCCGTCGGCCTCCGTGACGCGGGACCAGGCCGGGCCGCCGAACATGGCGTGCCAGTTGTTGGGCGGTTCGGCCCCGTCCGGTCCCCGCCCGTCGGCGAAGTGGAAGCGGGAGCGGGCCGTGCCGCCGGGCGGTCCGGCGAGCGCCTCGCGGAACCAGGGGTGCTCGCTGGAGCAGTGGTTGGGGACGATGTCGAGCAGGACCTTGATGCCCAGCCGCCGGGCGTCCGCCACCAGCCGGTCGAACTCGGCGAGATCACCGAAGAGCGGGTCGACGTCGCGGTAGTCGGCGACGTCGTAGCCGTGGTCGTGCTGCGGCGAGGGGTAGAAGGGGCTGAGCCAGATCCCGTCGACGCCCAGTTTCCTCAGGTACGGCAGTCCGGCCCGGACTCCGGCGAGATCGCCGACGCCGTCGCCCGTGCTGTCCAGGAAGCTGCGGACGTACACCTGGTAGATCACTGCGTCGCGCCACCAGCGACGACGTGTGTCGATGTGCTTGGAGCTCACCCGTTGACCTGTCTGTGCGACCTGACGGTTATGCATGCATGTTAGGTAGGCATGTCGAGGAGGTGTCAACGAGTAGACAGAAGCTACCGGGCAGTTGGGCAGCCAAATGCGGACTTATCAGGTCAGCCGAATGCCACATGAGACACGCGCGTTACCTAACATGTAACTAGGGGGGTGTCGGGGGAAGAACTAGCCCCGGGAGATCGCCGCGAGTTCGCGGGTCAGTCGCCGCACCGCCGCCTCGGGCGTGCGGTGCCCGGCCATGGCGTCGTGCACGACCGCCTGGACGACCATGCTGACCTGGTCGTATCGCGGGCTCTTCGGGCGGGGGGCGGCCGCGAGAACGCTCGCGCGCAGCGTCGGCAGGTAGGGGAACTCCCGGACCAGTTCAGGATCCTCGTACAGCTCCGCGCGTACGGGTGGCAGCGCGCCCCGCGTGAGGACCTGCCGCTGGACGCGCTCGCCGGTGAGATACGCGATCAGGCGCGCGGCGGTGTCGGGGTGTTCGGCGTGGGCGCCGACGGCCAGGTTGGAGCCGCCGAGCACACTGGTTCCGGGCCCGTTCGGACCCGGCAGCGGCACGGCGCCGATCTTCCCGGCGACCGCGGAGCCCTCGGCGGAGGCGCTGACGTACGCGTAGGGCCAGTTGCGCAGGAAGAGCAGCCGGCCGTCCTGGAACGCCCGCCTGGACTCCTCCTCCTTGTACTCCAGCGCCTCGCGGGGGATCCAACCCTCGCGCACACCGCGGGCGAGGAAGCCGATCCCCTCGCGGGCCGCCGAGCCGACGGTGACGCGTTCGCCCTCGTCGCCGAGGATGGTGCCACCCGCCGAGTACACGGCCTCGGCCGCGTTGACGGTGAGGCCCTCGTAGGGCAGGAACTGGCCCGCATAGCCGCCGAGTCCGTGCCGGGGCGCGATGGTCTTCGCGTAGCGCTCCAGGTCGGCCCAGGTGCGGGGCGGCGGGACGCCCTCCTCCGCGAGGACGTCCGAGCGGTAGAGGAGCAGGCCGGCGTTGGTGACGTACGGGACGGCGTAGAGCTGTCCGTCGTATGTCGCCGTGTCCACGACCGGCGGGAGGAAGCTGCCGAGCGGGAAGCGGTTCCTCGGCAGCGGGCGGATCCAGTCGGCGGCCGCGAACTCCGAGGTCCAGGTGACGTCGATGTTGAGCACGTCGAAGCGGCCGCGTTCACCGGCGCGCAGGTCGGTGATCATCTGGGCGCGGGTCTCGTCGGCGGAGTCCGGCAGTTCGACCAGGGTGACCTTCTCCCCGGGGTGAGCGCGGTTCCAGCCCTTCAGGAGCGGGCCGAGATAGCCGGTGAGGTCACCCGCGGTGGCGAGGGTCAGCGGACCCCGGCCCCTGAGTCCGCCGTCGGCCTGGGCGCCCGAGGCCCCATAACCGGCCAGAACGACCGCGAGGACGAGAAGGCCCCTACCGGCGGCGCGTATCCACCGCATAGGTTCCTCCCTGTACACCGGCACCGGGCACCTTCGCCCGGAGTCAGAGGCCATGTATACCTGTTAGGTATGGGCGATACTAGGGCCTGGAACACAATACGAGGCTGCGAGGAGGACAGCTCGAGTGCGCCTGCCCCTCCTGGCCCTGCTGGCGCGCGGCCCGGCCCACGGCTACGAGCTCAAGCAGGACCTTGAGCAACTGCTGGGCGCCGCGTACCCTCAGCCGAACGTCGGCCAGATCTATGTGACCCTCGGCCGCCTCGAGAAGTCGGGCCTGATCGAGGGCGAGGAGGTCGAGCAGTCGAGCCGGCCCAACAAGAAGATCTACCACCTCACCGACGCCGGGCGGGAGGCGCTGCGCGCCTGGTACGAGGAGACGGCGGACGAGCCGCGGGTCCGGGACGAGTTCTTCATGAAACTCGCGCTCGCCCCGCAGACCGGTCTCGCCGACCAGATCGCCCTGATCAACAGACAACGGCGCCACTACCTGAACACCATGCGCAACCTGTCGAAGCTCTCCACAGCCGAGAACGGCCGGGACAACCGTGTCTCCCGGCTGCTGATCGAGGGCGCCATGCTGCACCTCCAGGCCGACCTCGACTGGCTGGAGCGCTGCCAGGAGGAACTGGAGGAGCCTCGGTGAGCCACGCGCCCATCCCTGTGCTGCGGGCCGAGGGCCTCGTCAAGACCCACCACGGGCAGGGCGCGCCCGCCCATGCCGTGCGCGGCGTGGACCTGTGTGTGCGCGAGGGCGAGTTCGTGGCCGTCACCGGTCCGTCCGGGGCGGGCAAGTCGACGCTGCTGCATCTGCTCGGCGGGTTGCAGCGCCCGGACAGCGGCAGCGTCTGGCTGGGTGGCGAGCCCACGGACGACTACAGCGAGGCGCGCTGGGCCGTCGAGCGCCGACGCCGTATCGGCATCGTGTTCCAGTTCTTCAACCTGGTCTCCGACCTGTCCGTCGCGGACAACGTGGAACTTCCGGCACTGCTGGCCGGGGCCTCCGCCAAGCGGGCGCGCGCCGAGCGCGAGGAACTGCTGGCCGAGCTGGGCCTCACGGGCAAGGAGCGGAGCATGCCGGGCGAACTCTCCGGCGGCGAGCAGCAGCGCGTGGCGCTCGCCCGGGCCCTGGTGAACCGGCCCCCGCTGCTGCTGGCCGACGAGCCGGCGGGCAGCCTGGACAGCAAGGGGACCCGCGAGGTGACGCGCGTGCTGTCCCGTTTCCACCGGCGGGGGCAGACGATCCTCCTGGTCACGCACGACGCACGGCTGGCGAGTGCGGCGGACCGGGTCATCAGCTTCTTCGACGGCCGCATCGCCGACGACGTCGAGCTGGACGGCACACCGACGCCCGGCGCGGGGGTCCCCGCCGTGCTGGAGCTGAAGGACTGACCGATGCGAGCCATGTTGCGCTGGGCGCACTCGGACCTGCGGACCCATCGCGGTGAGGCGCTGTTCCTGGTCCTCGCCACCGTCGGCGTCGTCACCTCCCTGCTGCTGGCGGCGGCCCTCTTCGGCTACGCGACGAACCCCTGGCAGCGCGTCTTCACCCAGTCCCGGGGCGCCCATGTGTGGATCCACACCGCCGCCTCCACCGACGCCTCGGACCTCACCGCGCTGGACGACCTGGACGGGGTCGAGGCCGTGGCGGGCCCCTACCCGACCACCGCCACCACGGTCGCCTCCCGCGGCACCCGCGCCCCGGTCGAACTGCGCGGTACCGGCGAGCGGCCCGTCACCGGCCGCCCGCTGCTCACCTCCGGCCGTTGGCTGGATGCCGACAGGCCCGACGGGGTGGTGCTGGAGAGCCGCCTCGCCCAGGCGCTGCTGGCCGGGCCCGGGGACGTCCTCACCCTGCCGGGGAACGCCAAGCCCCTGACCGTCCTCGGTGTCGCCGACAGCGCCGAACCCGGCTACCGCAAGGGCGAGCGGCCCGGGCTTGCCTGGGTGGCGCCGGCGGCCCTGCCCCGTACCGGCGCCGTCGGCGGCCAGGTGATCGGACTGCGGCTGACCGACCCGGACGCCACCGACTACGCCGTCCAGCGTGCCGTCACCCTGCTCGGTGCCGGTGCCGTCAGCGAGGTGTCCTCCTGGCAGCAGGCGCGGTCCGAGGCCCAGGGCGGCGATCGGCTGCTCGGCCAGGTGCTGGGGCTGTTCGGACTCGGCGCGCTGGTCGCCGCGGGGCTCGCCGTGCACGGGGCGATCGGCACCCGGATCCGAGGGCATCTGCGGGACATCTCGATCCTGAAGGCGATCGGTTTCACCCCGGGCCAGCTGGTGCGCGTCTTCTTGCTCCAGCACCTCGCCTACGCCCTGCTGGGGGCGCTGGCCGCGGCAGCGCTCACCGAGGCGCTGGGTCCCCGGCTGCCGGGCCGGCTCGGGGACGCGGTCGGTGTGTGGCAGGGGCTGCCCGGACACACGGCCGCGCTCGTCGCGGTGCCGGTGGCGGTGGTGCTGTTCATCGGCGCGACCACCGGCCTGGCGGCCTGGCGGGCGGGGCGGGTGCCCCCGGTGCCGGTGCCCCGGACCGCCGTACCGGCCGGCGGACGCCTGTCCGCCGCAGCGCGCCGGGCGCTGGCCCTGAGGCTGCCGCCCGCGCTGGTCCTCGGCTGGCACAAGGCGTTCACCCGCCGACCGCGCACCCTGGCGACCGTCGCCCGACTCGCGCTGCCGTTGACGCTGATCGTGGTGGCGATGAGCGCGTGGACGACCATCGACCGCTTCCACAGCCGTCCGGAGCGGATGGGTCTGCCCGCCGCGCTGACCGTGCACGTCGACGACGGCACGCCCGCCCCCGCGACACGGGCCCTCCTGGCCCGTCATCCCGAGGTGACCGCCGCCCATCCCGGTGTCGAGGTGGCCGCGCTGGTGCCGGGGCAGACGGCCACGATCGCGTTGCGCGGCCTCGGCACGGACGAGGACCCCTACCCCTTCGCGCTGGCCGAGGGCCGTACCGCCCGGGGACCCGACGAGGCGGTGGCCGGGCAGGGCCTGCTGGACCTGCTGGACGTGCGCGTCGGCGACTGGGTGCGCATGACGGTGGGCGGCCGCCCGCAGATCCTGCACATCGTGGGCCGCAGCATCGAACCGGACAACGCCGGCCGCGTGGTCTCCACCTCCCTCGACACCCTCCGGGAGAACGACCCGGGGCTGCGCCCCACGCTCTACCAACTGCGCCTGCGCCCTGACGCCGATCCGGACGCGGTCGCCGCCGATCTGACCCGCACGGCGGGCCGAGGACAGCTGGACGTGCACGCCGTGACGAACCCCGTCGACGGCCTCTCGCCGCTGCGGGGTGTCGTCGTCGGTCTGCTCGGCGTTCTCGCGCTCATCGGGCTCGTCGAACTGCTGACCGTCATCGGCGGCACCGTGCGCGAGGGCGAACGGGACCTGCTGGCGCTCAAGGCGGCCGGGCTGTCACCGCGCCAGATCACCGCGATCACCGTGACCTCCACGGGCTGCACCGCCCTGGCCGCGATCGCGGTCGCCCTGGCGCTGGGGCTCCCCCTCGCGCGCTGGCTGATCGACGCCCAGGGCCGGTCCAGCGGCGTCGGGGCCGGCATCGCGCAGAGCCCCTCCCCCGTGGCGCTGTCCGCCTTCGGGGCCGCGGCGCTCCTGGGGGCGCTGGCCCTCGCCGCCGTCCCCGCGGCCCGCGCCGCCCGCCGACGCCTCGCGGACACGCTGAGCGCGGTGGCGTAGCGGCCTTCGTCCTCCGACCCGACCGGATCAGCACACCGAACGAGCGGGCGCCTCGGTCCTCCTGGCCTCCTGGCCTTCGGCCACGGGAGACGGCGGCTCTCAGTCGGGACTGCCGTGCCAGTCCAGTACCACGACCGTGGCGTCGTCCTTGAGTTGGCCGTGGCAGGCGTCGAGCACCGCGGCGGTCAGGCTGCGGACGACTTCCCTCGGATGCAGCGCGCGGGTCTCCCGCAGGACCGAGAACAGATCGGCGGCCGCCGCGCCGCGGTCCTGCATCCCGTCGGTGAGCAGTATCAGGCGGTCGCCGGGACGCAGTCGCAGTTCCTGCACGCGGTAGGGGACGGGTGCCGACACTCCGAAGGGCAGATTGACGGCGAGTTCGACCTCCTCGACGACGCCGTCACGCAGCCGCAGGGGCCAGGGGTGTCCGGCGTTGACCAGTTCGCACAGGCCGGTGTCGAGTTCGACGCACAGCAACTGTCCGGTGGCCAGGCCCCGGCTGTGGCGCAGCAGGGCCTGATGGGCGTGGTTCGCCTGTCTGAGCGCGTCGCAGCCGCTGCGGCGCGCCTGCCGCAGCGCGCCGACCAACAACGTGGCGAGCAGGGCGGATTGCGTGTCGTGGCCCATGGCGTCGGTGATGGACAGGTGCAGGGTGTCGCGGTCGAGCGTGTAGTCGTAGGTGTCGCCCCCGATGTCGTCGGCCGGGACGAGGCCGGCCGCGAGGGTGAACTGGGCCGCCTCGCAACAGGGGGACGAGGGAAGCAGCTGATGCTGGATCTCGGCGGCCAGACTGGTGCGGGTGGTGCGTCTGCCGAGGTGGTAGAGATCGGTGAAGCGGCGGTCCGTGACGATGATGTAGGCCAGCGCGTGTGCCGCGTCGCGGACCTGTCGGAGCACGGTGTCCGGGGTGTACTGCAGGGTCACCTCCAAAATGCCGATGCAGTCACCGCGGTTGGTGACCGGCGTGATGACGCGTTGGCCGCCCTGTCCGTCCGGCTCCACGTGCTGGCGCTGGCTCCGCAGAACGTCGTCGTAGACGCTGCCGCGCAGATCGAGCGGCTCGGCCCGGTCCAGGACCTCACCGCCGGGCGCGGTGAGCCGCACCAGCCGCTGCCCCATGAGGTCGGCGAACAGAAACGACACACGCTGCGCACCCAGCCGCTTCTGCAGATCGTGCGCCACGACTTCGACGGAATCGCCGGGTGGGGCCGCCTCCGCAGCGGCCAACAACGCACCCAGTTCCAGGTCTGCACCTTCCACGACAACCTCCGATCGGTTGCCGCACCTTCTTCCCCGAGTTTTCGTGACATCACCCGACGCGCTCACGGCCGGGGGGCGCACCGGGCAAGGCGTGGGCGCCTCGCGCGCCCCGGAGGCGGGGAGGAACCGGTCGGGACCCAGCGGGGTCTACTTCTTGCCACGTTCCATATTCTTGCCCCGCCCAGGGGCCGTATCGGATACGAACGCCCGGTCCTCGCGACCTCGTCAGGAGTGGGCGGTGCAGTCCATCACAGGGACCGGAGGGGGAAGCGATGGAGGCGACGAGTACACGGGTGCGGCACGGCACCACATCTCCCGTCACCGCGGCGCGGTGGGCGCTGTGGACGTTCGTCATCGTCAATCTGGCGATCGTCGAGATCTTGTTCTTCACCACGGGCACGGGCAAGAACGGGGTGCTCACGGTCGCCAAGTTCTTCGGTCTGCACGCGGCCGTGCTGATGCTGTTCCAACTGCTGCTGGTGGCCCGGGTGCCGTGGCTCGACCGTCGTATCGGCATGGACCGGCTGACGGTGTGGCACCGGTGGGTCGGCTTCACCCTGCTGTGGACCCTCCTCACCCACGCCGTGCTGGTGGTGCTGGGGTACGCGCGGCTCGAAGACGTGTCGATGACGAAGACCTTCTTCGCGCTCGCCGGAGTGCCGGCCTCCCTCCTCGGGATGTTGGCCGCGGCGATCGTCGTCGTGGTCGCCGCGGTCTCCGCCCGAGAGGTGCGCCGCCGGCTGCGGTACGAGACGTGGCACGGTCTGCATCTGCTGCTGTACCTGGCGTTGGGGCTGGCGTTCGTCCACCAGTTGCAGGAGACCACGACTTTCAGCTCCTCCGCGTTCGCGCGGACCTACTGGTGGGCCCTGTGGCTGTTCGCGTTCGGTGCGCTGGTCGTGGGCCGGATCGTCATGCCCCTGTGGCGCAACGCGTATCACCGGTTCCGGGTCGCCGCGGTCGTGCGGGAGTCGGACGACGTGGTGTCGGTGCACGTCACCGGTCGCCGGCTCGACCGGCTGCCGGCCCGCGCCGGGCAGTTCTGCGTCTGGCGGTTCCCCGGGCACAACCACTGGTGGCTCGCCAACCCGTTCTCGTTGTCGGCGGCACCCGACGGCCGGACGCTGCGGCTGACCGCGAAGGCGGTCGGCAGCGCCAGCGCCGGTCTGCGCGACCTCCCCGTCGGGAGCCGCGCGTTCGTCGAGGGGCCGTACGGGGCGTTCACCTCGTTGCATCGGACGCGGCCCGGCGCCCTGCTGATCGCCGGAGGAGTGGGGATCACACCGGTCCGTTCCCTGCTGGAGGAGGAAGGGGCGGGCGATGTGGTCGTGCTCTACCGGGTGCGCAGCGAGAGCGATGCCGTGCTGGTCGACGAGGTACGGGCGCTGGTCGCGGACCGTGGCGGGCGCCTGCACCTGCTCACCGGCCGCAGGGGTGAGGGAGCACCGCCGTTCGAGCCGGGCGCTCTGCGGGCTCTGGTCCCCGACATCGCCGAACGCGATGTCTATGTCTGCGGTCCGCCCGCGATGACCTCGGCCGTTCTCGGCGCCCTGCGCGAACTGGCGGTCCCGCGGCGGCAGGTGCACGCGGAGCGGTTCGGTCTCGCCTGACGGACCGGCCGTGCTCGCGGCGTCGGCAGGCTCCCTGCCGACGCCGTGGCACCGCGTGGGCGACCACCGCTTGTGCGACGAACCGCCGCACCAGGGTTGTCAGGGGCATGCCTGCACTCCTACAGTCCGTGACAGAACGGAAATGGGAGCGCTCCCATACGGGGGAACCGTGGAGCGCCCGCGCCGCCCCCACCTCCCGGCCGTACCTCCGAAAGAGGTCCCCCATGCGACCGTCACCACCTCTGCCGCGCACCGCGCGCGGCGCGTTGGCCGCCTTCGTCACCGCGCTCGCGACCCTCGCGGCGCTCTTCGCCGCCACACCGTCGGCCCAGGCCGACACCACCGTCTGTGAGCAGTACGGATCGAGCGTCGTCCAGGGGCGCTACGTCGTCCAGAACAACCGCTGGGGCACGAGCCAGCCCCAGTGCGTCACCACCACCGACACCGGTTTCCGGGTCACCCGGGCCGACGGTTCCGTCCCCACCAACGGCGCCCCGAAGTCGTACCCCTCCGTCTTCAACGGCTGCCACTACACCAACTGCTCGCCCGGGACCAGCCTGCCCGCCCAGCTCTCGGGCATCTCCGGCGCGCCGAGCAGCATCTCGTACGGCTACGTCGGCGACGCCGTCTACAACGCCTCGTACGACATCTGGCTGGACCCGACGCCGCGCACCGACGGAGTCAACCGGACCGAGATCATGATCTGGTTCAACAAGGTGGGCCCGATCCAGCCCATCGGCTCCCAGGTGGGTACGGCCGCCGTGGGCGGGCGTTCCTGGCAGGTGTGGCAGGGCAACAACGGCACCAACGACGTGCTGTCCTTCGTCGCCCCCTCGGCCATCGCGAGCTGGAGTTTCGACGTGATGGACTTCGTGCGCCAGGCCGTGTCCCGGGGACTGGCCCAGAACAACTGGTACCTGACCAGCGTCCAGGCCGGCTTCGAACCCTGGCAGAACGGCACCGGTCTGACGGTGCACTCCTTCTCGTCGACCGTCGACACCAGTGGGAGCGGTCCCGGCACCCCGGGCGGCGGCGCGGCCTGCGCGGTGTCGTACGCCACCACCGTGTGGCAGGGCGGCTTCACCGCGAACGTCACCGTCACCAACACCGGTGCGACGCCCGTCGAAACCTGGCGGCTGGCCTTCACGCTGCCCTCCGGCCAGAGCGCGACCAGTGCCTGGAACGCCTCCCTCTCCTCGTCCTCGGGCTCGATCACGGCGAGCGCGCTGGCACACAACGCGAGCATCTCCCCCGGCGGCAGCCAGAGCTTCGGGTTCCAGGGCACCTACGGCGGCACCTTCGCCGCACCGGGCGGCTTCAGCCTGAACGGGACCGCGTGCACCCGGACATGACCTGACCGGCGCCGGACGCTCGTGCGGCGTCCGGCGCCGGCCCCGCGGCCGAGCGGATTCGGCCCGGCCGGCCCTTGTGCTCAGTTCGTCGAGGCGGAAGTCCCTTGCGCCGAGGCGGAGTTCCCGAACTGCGTGAAGACCTTTCACACCTCGCCGGCAGCCAGGTCCTGGAACCGCTGTCACCGGCGGCGCCGTCCTGCGGGGCGGCGATGTGTCCTTCGTCGAACGCGGCCCAGGCAACCGGACGTCCGGCCGAGCACCCCGAGTAGGTGGTGACCCGGTGCGTCAGGCTGCCACGGGCCGGTTCGGGCGGATTCTGGGCGGCGCGGCCGTTGTTCCTGACGAACCTGTCGCGCATCGCCCGGCCACCGGAAATGCCGAGGACACCGTCTCTGATGCCGTGCACCCCGAGGTAGGCGACGGGCTGCGTGCCGCCGGCGCATCCGCTGGGCTACCCGCCGTACTGGACGGCGACCGCGCGGAAGCCCGTCGGCCGGGAGCAGGGGCGTGACGGAGACGGCGCTGTTGTTCGCCAGTCCCAGCCAGAGGGTTCGTGTCGCAGTGGTCTCGCCGGCCTCCTTCGCATGTCACGCACCTGACAAAGTGCCATGCCGTCAAGAGTCGCAAGATTCGGTCGTCTTCACGATCGAAGGCTTCGGACGCCAAGTAGTCCGGGACTGTAGAGAGGCCGGAAGGCATGTCAACACTTGACGTCCCGACCGACCGCGCGATCGAGACACCGAACGACCGAAGACCGCAGGACCAGGAAAGAACTTCCAGGCACCCAGTCGGCAGGGACCACCTCGCATCCGCATGAATCTCCGAAAGCTTTCGCGGTGTTGAACGAATTTTGCGGGAGGGATTGACGGAGTCCACCGGCCTCCTATCATCCGAAGTGCTCGATGAGTCGATCGACGTCCGACCACGCGAACCAGGCCGGACGGACGGAGCCAGCCGCACGGGTATGCCATGGCACCGGATACGCCATGCCACCAAACATGTCATGCCCTCGTCATCACCGGCTGTCCGCCTCCTGGACTCTCCGCACCCGCAGCACCATCACTGGCATCCGACCGTACGAGGAGAACGATGAATTCGTTGAAACGGATCGGCCGACGCCGGGCCGCGGTGTTGGGCCTGGCAGCTCTCGTGGCCCTGGTGACACCCGGCGCCGCGTCCGGTGCGCCGGACGCGGTCAAGGCGTCCACCCTGGGCGCCCAAGCGGCACAGTCCGGACGGTACTTCGGAGCCGCCGTGGCAGCCGGGAGGCTCGGTGACGGCACGTACACGGGCATCCTGGACCGCGAGTTCAACTCGGTCACACCCGAGAACGAGATGAAGTGGGACGCGACCGAGCGGTCGCGCGGTCAGTTCACCTTCGGCGCCGCCGACCAGATAGTGAACCGCGCGGCGGCCCGGGGACAGCGCTTACGCGGGCACACCCTGGTCTGGCACTCCCAACTGCCGAGCTGGGTCAGCTCCATCACGGACGCCAACACGCTGCGCGGCGTGATGAACAACCACATCACGACCGTCATGAACAGGTACAAGGGCCGCATCCACTCCTGGGACGTGGTCAACGAGGCCTTCGCCGACGGCGGCAGTGGCCAGCACCGCCCCTCGGTGTTCCAGAACCTGCTCGGCAACGGGTTCATCGAGCAGGCGTTCCGCACGGCTCGCACGGCCGATCCGGCGGCCAAGCTCTGCTACAACGACTACAACATCGAGGACTGGAACGCCGCGAAGACCCAGGGCGTCTACCGCATGGTCCGTGACTTCAAGGCGCGCGGGGTGCCCATCGACTGCGTGGGCCTCCAGGCCCACTTCGGCGCCGGTGGTCCCCCCTCCAGCTTCCAGACCACGCTGTCGAGCTTCGCCGCGCTCGGCGTGGACGTCCAGATCACGGAGCTGGACATCGCACAGGCACCGCCGACCGCCTACGCGAACACGATCAGGGCGTGTCTGAACGTGGCGCGCTGCACCGGCATCACCGTCTGGGGCATCCGCGACAGCGACTCCTGGCGCGCCGGGGAGAACCCCCTGCTGTTCGACCGTAACGGCAACAAGAAACCGGCGTACTCCTCGACGCTCACCGCCATGGGCGGCACGCCCACGACCCGGCGGGCCGACACCTCCTCGCCCCGGTCCGCCGCCGCGCTTCCCTCCCGCTTCTCCTGGAGTTCCAGCGGGACGCTGATCTCGCCGAAGTCGGACGCCACGCACAACATCGCCGGCATCAAGGATCCGACGGTCGTCCAGTACAACGGCAAGTACCACGTGTTCGCCAGCGTCGCGAGCTCCTCCGGGTACAACCTGGTGTACCTGAACTTCAGCGACTGGTCGCAGGCCGGCTCCGCCACACACCACTACCTGGACCGCAGTGCCATCGGGGCCGGCTACCGGGCCGCCCCACAGGTCTTCTACTACGCTCCGCAGCGCCTGTGGTACCTCGTGTACCAGACCGGCAACGCCTCCTACTCCACCAACCCCGACATCAGCAATCCGAACGGGTGGAGCGCACCGCGCAACTTCTACTCGTCGATGCCGGACATCATCCGGCAGAACATCGGCAACGGCTACTGGGTCGACATGTGGGTGATCTGCGACAGCGCCAACTGCTATCTGTTCTCCTCCGACGACAACGGGCACCTCTACCGGTCCCAGACCACCGTCGGCCAGTTCCCGAACGGCTTCACCAACACCGTCATCGCGGCCCAGGACTCCAAGTACGCCCTCTTCGAAGCGAGCAACGTCTACAAGGTGCAGGGAGCCAATCAGTATCTGCTCCTGGTGGAGGCCATCGGATCGGACGGCCGGCGCTACTTCCGCTCCTGGACCTCCAGCAACCTGGCCGGTTCCTGGACCCAGCTGGCCGCGTCCGAGAGCAACCCGTTCGCCCGGTCCAACAACGTCAGCTTCCCCTCGGGAGCGTGGACCAGGGACGTCAGCCACGGCGAGATGCTCCGGGCCGGGTACGACCAGACGCTGACCATCCCCGCCTGCCGGCTCCAGTACCTCTACCAGGGCCTGAACCCCGGCGCGAGCGGTGACTACAACCTGCTGCCGTGGCGGCTGGGCCTGCTCACTCAGACCAATTCGACCTGCTGATACGCCCGATACACCCGATACGCCCTTGCGCCACCGCAGGCCCCCGGCTTCGCGCCGCGTCCGGGGGCCTGCGGAGCGTCCGCCGGTTCCTCGCCCCGAGTGAGGAGGCGGACCGCCGCCGGGCGGGACGGACCGGTTGCGGGCGGGGACGCGGTTGCGGGCGGGGGTTTCAGATCCGCCAGGAACGCAGGGTGTCGGCGACCTCGTAGATGGTCAGCCTGCTTTCACGGACCTTGCGGATCAGATCCGACAGGGCGCCGTAGGGCGGATCGATGCCCTGCGCCGACTGGTCCATGTACTGGGCGGCGACGAACGCGGCGACAAGGCTGTTGCGGTGCGGCAACGGCTCCAGGCGCGCGATGGTGTGCAGCAGCGCGGCCGCGCGCCAGGCGGCGTCGGGGTTCGACGTCTCCAGGGTCGGCATACGGGTCTTGTGCCGGGCGACGGCCGCCACCAGCGCGGAGTAGTCCGTGACGGACACGTCCTCGCTGCCGAGGGCCGCTTCCTGGACGTCCAGCAGCCAGGAGACGTCGACGTACAGGGTCTCGCTCATCAGGCGGCGGTGACTCCCTGGTCGCGCTGGGACGGAGGCACCTCGTCGGGGAAGGCCTCGTCGAACTCGCCGCGCAACCGGTCCGCCCACGCGGCGGCGCCGGCGACGAACCGCTTGCGGTGCATCTCACGGACCCCGAGATCGTGCATGTACTGCTTCAGGCTCTTGCCCTCGGCCGCCGCGGCCGCCCGCACACCTTCCATTTCCTCGTCCGTGAAGGACACGTTCAGTGATGGCATGCCCCGCATGGTACCTACTTGGCACCTGCCCGCGCCAGCGTGCGGGGCACAGGCCGGCTCAGGAGCGTCGACCGGCCGTGTCCGGGGTGAGGGCCGGCTGGAGGTCCGCCTGCTGGAGCTCCGCGAGCAGCTCGCTCTGGCCGGCGAGCAGCTCGGTCAGGATCCGCCGGGCGGCGCGGAGCAGTTCCGCCACGTCGCCGCCGGCGAGGGCGTAGCTGACCGTGGAGCCCTCCCGGATGGAGACGACGATGCCGGAGCGGCGCAGCACGCCCAACTGCTGGCTGAGACTGGACGGTTCGATCTCGATCTCGCTCAGCAGATCGCGTACGGGAAGCGGGCCGCCCTGGAGCAGTTCCAGGACCCGGATGCGCACCGGGTGCCCGAGCATCCGGAAGAACTCGGCCTTCGCCTGGTAGAGGGGCACCTGCATGAGATTCGCTCGCTCCCTGCCGCGTTCGACGGGTCTCTGGGCACGGCGGCCTGTGTGCGCCACCGCAGGCGGTACTGCGTCCCCATCCTCGTGGATCCGGCCCCGCACACCCGTGGGATTGACCCGATCTGGATATGTCCAGTTGAAGAAATCTTCAACTCATGGGCGTGCGAGGCCATGGAGAACGCGGTTGTCTACACGTCGACCTCGGCCCCGATGCGCCTGAGCTGGTGGCGGGCCATGGCCAGGTTGGACTTCGTCCGGTCGAGCACGAGGTAGAGGAACAGTCCGTTGCCGCTGCGGCCCTTGAGCGGCTGGATGATGTGGTACTGACTGCCGAGGGTGATGAGCATGTCCTCGATCTCCCCCGTCAGGCCGAGGTGCTCCATGGTGCGGGTCTTGGCGCGGATGACGTCGGTGTTGCCCGCCGCCGCGACCATCAGGTCGAGGTCCTTTCCGCCGCCCAGCGTGCCCAGCGCCATACCGCTGGTGTAGTCGACGAGCGCGGTCCCCAGGGAACCCTCGATCGAGGTCATGATCTCCTTCAGGGAAATCTCCACATTGCTCATATCGGCATCTCCTGTCGATCGCTGCGCGGCTCGGGCATCGCCCTCTCCGCCGGTGCGAGGACCGTACGAGGTGCCTGTCCGCGGCACCCGTGTTGTTCCGCTACTGAACGAGGGAGCCGCGCATTGTCATATCTTCGGATCACTTTCGATCACGCGTGCTCGGTGAGCGACCACTCGGAGCGGCTGACCGGATCGGTCCGCTTGTGGACCCGATGCGGCCTGTCGCGCCCGGGGCCGTACGGCCGAGGCTTGGGACATGACCCGAGCACTGATCGTCATCGATGTCCAGGAGTCCTTCCGCGCCGATCCGCTGTGGGAGGCGATCTCCGACCCGAAGATCGCCGACAAGGTGGACCGGCTGGTACGGCTGGCTCGCCGGGCCGGCGACCTGGTGGTGTGGGTGCTCCACGCCGAGCCGGGGAGCGGCGGCGTCTTCGACCCGGCCCTCGGCCACGTCCGGCTGCAGGCGGGGCTGGAGCGCCGGGAGGACGAGGAGCCGTTGCTCCACAAGACCTCGCACAACGCCTTCACCACCACCGACCTGCAGCGGCTCCTCACCGAACGCGGCGTACGGGAGCTCACCCTCTGCGGCATCCGCACCGAGCAGTGCGTGGAGACCACGGCCCGCCTCGCGAGCGACCTCGGCTATCCGGTCACGTTCGTCGTCGACGCGACCGCCACCCAGCCGATCCCGCACCGCGACGCCCCCGCCGGACGGACCGTCGCCGAACTGCTCGCCGACCCCCGCACCCTGCCGGCCGACGAGGTCGTCCGCCGCACCGAGTACGCCCTGGCCGGCCGCTTCGCCACCATCGCGACGGTCGACGAGGTGGAGGCCGCGGCGGACCTTACGGCATGATGACCGGATCGTGAGCCGGATCGTCTTCTTCCTGGTGCCCGGGGTCCATCTGCTGGACCTGGCCGGCCCCGCGCAGGTCTTCTCCACCGCGGCCGACTTCGGGCACCCCTACACCCTCACCTACGTCGCCGAGCGGCCGGAGGTCCCCTCGGCCCAGGGACTGCCCCTGGTGGCCCGAACCGACTGGCCCGCGCTCGGGCCCGAGGATCTGGTCGTGGTGCCCGGCTGGCGGACCGGCACCCTGGCCGACTCGCCCGCCGTCGCCGACGCCTCCCTGAAGGCGCTGGCCGACCACCACGCGAGGGGCGGGACGGTGGCCAGCGTCTGTGCCGGCGCGGAGGCGCTCGGGCGGGCCGGTCTGCTCAAGGGCCGCCGCTGCACCACCCACCACGACGTGCAGGACGAGCTGGCGTCGCGCCACCCCGGGGCGGTCGTCGTCCGCGACGTCCTGTTCACCGCCGACGACCGGGTGATCACCTCGGCCGGTATCGCCAGCGGCATCGATCTGGCCCTGCACCTCGTCGCGGGCCGTCATGGACCCGCCGTCGCCGCGCGGGTCGCCCGGGACATGGTCGTCTACGCCCGTCGCAACGGCGACGAGCCGCAGTCCAGCGCGATGTTCCGGCACCGGTCCCATCTGGACGACACCGTGCACCGTGTCCAGGACCTCATCGACACCCGCTTCGACCAGCCGCTCCCGCTGACCGGCCTGGCCGCGGCCGTCGGCGTCAGCGAACGTACCCTCACGCGCCTCTTCGGCCGCGCCACCGGTCTCACCCCGCTGCGCTACCAGCAGACCCTCCGCCTGGAACGCGCCGAGCACCTCATCAGTCACGGTGCCACGGTCGACGCCGCCGCCCGCTCGGTCGGCTTCGAGGACGCGCGCATGCTCCGCCGCCTGCGGGCCCGCCGGACACCGGTCTCCCCTGCCGCGAACGCACGGAGCCGTTCCCCCTCGCGCTGACCGTGCGCTCGCGTCAGGGCGCTGTCGCGTGGACCGCGCCGGGGCGGCGCTTCAGCCGACGTCCAGATCGGTGTGCAGCACGTGGTGGTCCGAGGTCTCCGTGAGCCGTACCTCGTGCCTGAGCGGAGTGATGCCCCGCAGGAAGACGTAGTCGAACTTGCTCTGCCAGTCGGTGGTCACCTCGCAGTCGCCGGCGAGTGCGGGACGGCACTGGGGGTCGGTGTCCGTGGCCACCTTCCACATCGGGGCGAGTTCGGGAGCGTCCGGCACCGCGTTGAAGTCGCCGACGACGACGGCACGGTCGTACCGGGCCACGACCGGGGCGAGTACGCCGATCTGCTCCGCCCGGACCTGCTCCTGCTGCCGTTGGGCGAGGTGCGTGTTGAAGACCCGGACGGACCGGCCGCCCACCGTCGTGGTGACCGCCAGGTACCCGCGGTCCTCGGATCCGCCGTCGGGATACTCCACCCTGACGCGGTCCGTCATCGGTGCCGCCGAGAGGATCGCCTGGCCGTAGCCTCCCGGGTTCCACGGCACTCCCCCGCAGCGGTTCCAGTTCTGCAGCACCGTGCCGTACTCGACGTGGTAGACCAGCCCGTGCAGGGTCTCCAGGTACTCCCTGATCCGCTCGACGTCACGCGCGCACGCCTCCTGCAACCCGATGACCTGGGGTGCGTAGGCGGCGATCTCCGCCGCCCGGTCGACGTTGCTCTCCTTGCAGGGGTTGCACATGTTCCAGGTCATGACCCGGTTCGGTACGACGTCCTGGACGGCTTCGACGGGCTGCGACCTGGCGAAGAGGCCGTCGGGCGCGCTGGGGCCGAGCATCACCACGCAGGCCACGGTGACGGCGCCCGCGAGCAAGCGCGTTCCCTTTCCGAACACCATCGCCTCCCTGCGTGGTTCCCCCTGGCAACGTACGTCTTCCGCACGAGGTTATGGGACGAGTCTGTGAGCGACGCGAGTGCCGCTATCGGCCCGAGATGTCGAGCGCTGTTCCGTACAGCCGGTTCACCCGCAGCCGGACGACCACGCGGCGTTCGGCGACCAGTTGCTCCAGGAAAGCGCCTTCGTCCTCGGGCTTCGCGTCCTTCGGGATCAGCCCGAGCAGTTCCCGCCCGACGGCGTCACCGGGGACCGCGGTGGGTTCCGAGACCTCGGCCTCGCCCTCGGCGACGGCGAACGACCAGACGTCGCCGCCCTGCACGTGCAGCGTCGCGCGCGGGTTGTGCCGCAGATGCCTGACCTTGATCCGGTCGGCGGTCGTGGAGAAACGTACGACACGGGACTCGGGATCCCAGCTGTACAACATGGTGGTCAGGTGCGGGTGGCCGTCACGCTTGACAGTGGCGAGCGTGCCGAACTGATGCGTGCCGAGGAGGCCGGAGAGGGCCTCGTCGGACAGCGGGCGCGGGGCCGGTCCTTGAGTCATGACGTGATCAACTTACCGGGGCGCGCGAATATTTCGTGAGCCGTGCTTTCGACTCCCTTGCTATGGTGCGCCGATGTCATCGATCAAGAAGGTCCAGGTCACCTTCGACTGTGCGGAACCCGAGCGGGTCGCTCGTTTCTGGTGCGAGGTGCTGGGGTACGTCGTACCGCCGCCGCCGGAAGGATTCGCCTCCTGGGACGACTACGACCGTTCGCTGCCGCCCGAGCGCCGGGGGGCCGGGTTCGTCTGCATGGATCCCTCCGGGGTCGGGCCTCGCCTGTACTTCCAGCGGGTGCCCGAGGGCAAGGTCGTCAAGAACCGGGTGCATCTCGATGTGCGGGTGGGCACCGGGCTCGTGGGGGACGAGCGGGTCGCGGCGCTCGAGGCCGAGTGCGCGCGACTGGTCGCGCTCGGCGCGGTGCGCGTGCGCCTGCTGCGTGCCGATGAGTACAACGAGTCGTGCCTGGTGCTGCAGGACGTCGAGGGCAACGAGTTCTGTCTCGACTGAGGCCGGGGAGCGCCCAGAACGGGTTGGTACTCCCTGGCCCGGACGGGCCCTAGGACTGCCTCGCCCAGGGGCGCAGCTTCTCCGGGTTCCGGATCGCCCAGATCCGCGTGACGCGTCCGTCGGCGACGTCGAACGCGGCCACGGTCATGACGACGCCGTCGCGCCGGGCCACCAGGCCCGGCACACCGTTGACCGACCGCTCCAGGAGTTCGAGCCCCGGAGCCCTGTCGGCGATGGCGATCATGTACTGGGCGATGTGCGCGCCGCCCTCGACGGGGCGTAGCACGGCGCCGACCATGCCGCCGCCGTCGGCGGTCATCACCGCGCCCGGGTCGAGGAGAGCGACGAGGGCGGCGATGTCCTTGCTCTCCCACGCCTGTTTGACGTGCCTGACGACCTCAGCGCGGTCGGCCGCCGTCACCGGAGCGGGCACGGCGCCCACCCTTCTCCGGGCGGAGGCGGCCAGTTGCTTGCAGGCTCCGGGGCTCCGGCCGAGCACGTCGGCGATCTCGGCGAACGGATACCGGAAGACGTCGTGCAGCACGAACGCCACCCGCTCGACCGGCGTCATCGACTCCAGGACGACGAGGAAGGCCATGGCCACCGACTCGTCGAGGACGATCTGGTCGGCCGGATCGGCGGGACGCGCGGGGCCGACGGGGTCGGCGGGGCCGCCGCCGTGGACGACCTGGCCCGCGCCGTCCCACTCGGTACGGTCGGGCAGCGGCTCGGGCAGCCACGCGCCGACGTAGCGCTCGCGGCGGGCCCGCGCCGAGCCGAGCAGATCCAGACAGATGCGGCCGGTCACGGTCGTCAGCCAGGCCCCGGGAGACTCGATCTCCTCCCGCCGGCCGCTCGGCAGCCCGTACCAGCGCGCGTAGGCATCCTGCACGGCGTCCTCGGCCTCTGTCGCGGAACCGAGCAACCGGTAGGCCACATTGACCAGTTGACGCCGCTCCCCGTCCACCGCCGCCGCGCCCGTCGTCCCGTCCACCGTCGCCCCCTCGCCCAACTCGCCTTACCTTTCGCCGGCCCCCGTCGTCGGACTGGTGAGACCTTATCGATCCACCGCCCGAGGGCATGAAGGAGACCGCGACATGGCCACCCAGGTGACGGCGACGCCGAACGCCCGGCGCACTTCCTCGTTCCTGCGGATCACGATCGCCCTGCAGACCCTGACGATCTTCCTTCAGGCGATCTCCGCAGGACTGCTGCTGGCCTCGCCGTACGGGGAGACCCTGCACAGTGCGGGTGCGCGAGTGATGTACGGGGCCTCGATGCTGTACGTGCTCGCGGCGGTACTGGCGTGGAAACCGGGCGGCGGCTCGCCCCGCTCCGTCCGGCACGCCACAGGCTTCCTCGCGCTCGCCTCGGCCCAGGTCGTGCTCGGCATCGCACACGTCCCGGCGGTCCATCTGCCCCTGGGAGTGCTGATGTTCGGTCTGAGCGTGCTGGCGCTGGCCCGGCGCTGAGGTCCGGATGCCTGCCCCCGACGTCCGCCGGGCCGGCTAGAAGACACCGGCACGCATGTGCTCGATGAGGTCGGCCAGGATCTCGCGGAGCCACGGGCTGCGCGCCGCCGGCAGCCGGACCAGGGTGTGGCGGAAGACTCCCGAGTCGATCCGGAACGGGTCGACGGGGCGTGGTTCCGGCGGGTCGTCGCGGAGGAGTTCGGCGTGCCTGCCGCTCGTTGTGAGGACCGGCGGCGACGGCTCCGGGAAGGCCAGCCACCGCCACACCCCGAACGGCAGCGGCACCGAGCGGTTCGCGGTGGCCCCCGGAGTGGGGGCGGCGGTGGCTCCGCCGGTGCCGCTGGACGTGCTGGTCGTCCTGCCGCCCGGCGTCCACAGCTCGCCCGTCTGCGGATGGAGCGGCACGAGGAGGAGGTCCGCGTCGGTGCCGGAGGTGGGGCATCCCGGTCCCGCCAGGACGGCGCGCAGCGCCGGTGGGCCGGCGGGCAGCAGTGCGTCGAGGGCGCGGCGGAACATTTTCGCCGTCGGACCGTCCGGGACGACGACCGGTCGGCGCTCCGAGGCCGCCAGCAGGTGGGCGAGCGCCCGGCCCGCCGCCGCCCCCCACTGCGGGCTCCACGACCACCAACGGCTCGTCCCCGGGCGCGAGCCCCAGGTGGCGATCGGCTCGAACGGTGGCGTGGTCCGCGGCGTCTCCATCAGCTCGGACCAGGACAGCGGCGCGGTCGCGCCGACGCGGCGGTGGCGCACGGCGTTCGAGGCGAGCCACACCGCCTGCCAGAGCGAACAGTCGTCGATCCGGCTCGCCACGGGCAGGCCGCATGCTTCGCAGGCCATGTTGGGGCCGTCGGCCCCGTCGAGGCCGCAGCTGTAACCGCCGACCTTCTCAGGGATCAGCTGGGTGCCGCGGACGTCTCCGGGAGCGATGACGACCGCGCCCGGCGGGCCGTCAGACAGAGCGTCGACCGGGGCGTGGATGCCGCGGGCCGTCGCCTCGTCCGGGTCGATCTCCTCCCACCTCCGCCATGGTGGGCCCGAGGGCTCCGGTTCCACGGCGAACGTGCCTGTCTCCATGAGCACCGGCAACTGGATGCCTTGGTCGGTGGTCGCCGAACTGCGACGATGCCCCCTCGCCATCCGACGATCAGGGAGAAGCAGGCTGTGAAGGTCGAGATCCAGCCGGACGTACGCGACACCGCCGCCCGGCTCGGGGCAGGGGCCATCTACGCGTTGAAGGTCCTGGCCGGCCGACTGGTGGACGACCCCGACATGGGGCGCCCCTCGCCACTGCCCGGCATCCTGCACGTGACCGTCGACGGCACGACGTTCGAGGACTGTCCCGATCTCTCCATCGGCTACATACGTGAGCCGGACCGCATCGAGATCCGCTTCCTGCGAGCGGACCCCACCGCCGAGCACTCCCCGTCCCCTCGGAACCCGGGAGACGAGCAGGGCCCGGACCAGAACCGGCCTGCCGACCCGGTTGCCGCCCCTGCCGCCGACCCGGCCGCCGTCGCAGTCACCGTACGGCAGGTCGCCGACGCCTGGCAGCGCATCACGCGCCGGCTCAGGAGCAACGCTCCCGACTCCTACGCCGCGCTCCGCGCCGGAGCCAGGCCCTCCGCCGTCGCCGCCCTGGAAGACGCTCTCGGCGTGCGGATACCCGTCGAACTGCACGTCCTGTGGCTGCTGACGGAAGGTGACGAAGGGGCCGACGGCTGGGGCTGGGGATGCCTGCCGGGCGGCGCGACGCTGATGCCGCTGGATGCCGTGGCCGCCCGCCACCGGCTGATGATGGACGCCCAGGCCCATCAGGAGACCCTCGACGCCGAACTCCCCGAGGACGACCGCGTCACCGTGTGGAGGGCGACCTGGATCCCGCTGATCTCGCGCAGCGCCGCCGACCGCACCTCGGGGCTGTATCTGGACACCGCCACCGGGTACCTGGGCCGTTGGTCCCTCTACCACGAGCCCCCGGGCGACGAACTCGACACCCTGGTCACCTACTTGGAAGAAACCGCCGACATGCTGGAAGCCCCGGCGTTGGCGACCCGGGACGAGCCCGGCCTGATCGGCGGGGCGCTGGTGTGGCGCAGCAGCGTCAGTGGCCCGCTCCGGGATCAGTGGCGGCCCTTGACGGACTGACCCCAGCGAGCGGCGCGTAGGTGCGGTGGGGCCCCGAACGCTCCGGACCTGGGGAGGTCGGCGGGACCCCGCGTGATCTGGGCAGGGGTGCGGCGGTGATACTGATGGACGCACGTGCCCCTGCTTCCCGAAGGACTCATGCCGACCTCCCCCACAGTTCGTCCCGCGATTCCTCCGACGGTGTGGCCGGCTCGCGGCCGCCACATCGGGCCCGGCGCGGAAGATGTACTCCGTCGCACTCTGCGGCAGCTCAAGGACAGTCAGGTCGTCGACGACTTCCTCGAAGTGCCCGACCCCGGGGGCGAGTCCCCTGAGCGGGTCTTCGAGGCCCGTTGGCGGGTCGGCGACGAGGTGACCGTCCGCGCCCGGCTCGCCCTCGCGCCCGACCTGGGCGGCGGGCGGGAGTGGACCCTGGTCGCGGAGGCGGAACAGCCATGGGATCCGGCGTGGCCGTCCCCCGTCACCCGGTTCTGGCCGGAGTACGGCGACTGGGACCACGACGCCGCCACGGGCCTGTCGCTGAGCAGGATCAACGCCCTCCCCGAGGACGACAAGGACGTACGACGGGTACTCCGGGACGCCGGGCGCGGGGGATGGTGCGTCCACGTCGTCGTCCACGAGGCGATGACCACGGGCGAGCGCGGGCAGTTGCCGCTGGCGCGATGGCTGTCACCGAGTCTGCGCCACCGGGTGGTCGAGCACCGCGCCGCCCCGCACCAGGTACGGGTCGTGAACTGGGCGCTGCGCGCGTTCGACGCGGAGGTGCCGCGTGGCGGTGCCGTGGTGCTGCCCGGTGCCCCGGCCCCGACCGGCTACGACGCCGAGGACTTCACCGTACGCACCGTGTTCCTGGACGGTTCCGAGCCGGTCGACCTGGTGGCGGCGGTGACGCGGTTCGCCGCGCTGTCGCGTCCGCTGCCGGACGGGGCCGGTGAGGCGCTCACCGCGCTCCGGGAGGACTGGCACCTGCTCACTCTTGAGGAGGAACTCGCCCGGGAGCGGAAACGGGTGGCGATGTACGCCGAGGCGCTGGAGGCCATGACCGCGTCCCGGGACCTGTACCGGGAGGCGACCGAGCGCGCCCATGAGGCGCTCGCCGCCTACCGTGAGTCCGCCGAGGCCGCTCCCGCCGCTCAGCAGCCGTCGGGGAAGCCCACGGCGTCACCGTTCCAGCAGCTGGCGCGCACGCTGGAGCGCTTCAAGGGCGGTGGCGCCAAGGCCTCGCGTCCCACCGGCACCGCCCAGGACGAGGAGCCCGCGGACGGCGGCCGGCCGGCCGGCTCGGAGCGCCGGAGCGACGGGGCATAGTCCCTGCCCGGCGAGACCGTGCAGGGCAGGGCAGGGCAGGGCGAGGGCGTGCGGGGTGAAGGTGTCAGGCGAAGGCCTCGCGCAGGGCGGGCAGCAGGGTCTTCTCCGACCAGTCGAGATACGCGGGCTGGGACTCGCCGCCGATCTGGACCAGGGCGATCTCGGTGAACCCGGCCTCGGCGTACGGGCGTACGGCCTCGACGAAGGCCTCGGGGTCGTCGCCGCACGGGATGGACGCGGCGACGTCGTCGGGCGTGACGTACTGCGTGGCCGCCGCGAAGGAATCCGGGTGCGGGAGTTCCGAGTTGACCTTCCAGCCGCCGCCGAACCAGCGGAACTGGTCGTGCGCGCGCCGGACCGCCGTGTCGCGGTCGGGGTCGTAGCAGACCGGAAGCTGGCCCACGCGCGGCTTGCCCGTGCCGCCGTGACGGTCGAACGCCTGGAGCAGCTCGGCCTCGGGCTCCGTGGCGATGACCAGGTCGCCCAGCCTGCCCGCGAGGGAGCAGGACTGCTCGCCGGAGACGGCGATGCCGAGCGGCGGCGGGTCGTCCGGCAGGTCCCAGAGCCGGGCGGACTCCACGTCGTAGTGCGTGCCGTGGTGGTTCACATGGCCGCCGTCGAAAAGCGCCCGGATGATCTCCACCGCCTCTTCGAGCATCTCGTGCCGTACGTCCACGGACGGCCAACCACCGCCCACCACGTGCTCGTTGAGGTTCTCCCCGGAGCCCAGCCCCAGCCGGAACCGCCCTTCGGAGAGCAACTGCATCGTCGCCGCCTTCTGCGCCACCACCGCCGGGTGGTAGCGGAACGACGGGCAGGTCACGTACGTCATCAGCGGGATGCGCGAGGTCGCCTGGGCGGCCGCGCCCAGCACACTCCACGCGTACGGGGAGTGACCCTGCGAGCGCAGCCACGGAAAGTAGTGGTCGGAGGTCACCGAGAAGTCGAACCCCGCGCCCTCCGCCCGAACCACGTGGTCGACGAGGTCACGGGGGCCGGCCTGCTCGGTCATCATCGTGTATCCGATTTGCACCATAAGCGGCGGGTCCCCCGCCCGAGCGGATCAAAAACAGCCGACCGGGACCCGGAGGGGGACTCGCCGGGCGAAGTCTCAGACCTCGGGCGCCCGCCAGGCTTCGAGCACGGCCTCCAGCTGTCGCAGCGGGGCCTCGCCCACGAAGCGCAGGACGACGGTGTCGGCGCCGGCCCCCGCCAGTGCCCGAACGGCGTCGGCGGCCCGGCCGGCGTCGCCGGAGACGGTGAAGACCTCCTCCTGGGGGCGGCCCAGCCAGGCGCCGTGGCCCTCGGTGTGGGGGTGCAGGGTGCGGGCGACCTCGCCGGAATCGTCGCCGACGCACGCGAAGGCGAAGACCGTGAGGGTGTGGTCGGCGGTGGCACCGCCCTTGGCGGTCAGCTCGCGGATGTGCTCCAGGTCGCGCGGCCCGTGCCCCTCGGCGATCAGCGTGCCGTCGGCGACCCGGCCGGACAGTTCGAGGGAGCGGGGGCGCACCACACCCGCGACGACCGGCGGGACCTCCGTCGGCGCGTGCACCAACCCGACGCCGTCCAGCCGCACTTCACGCCCCGCCAGTTCGACGCGCTCACCGCGCAGCAACGCACGGACGGAGGTGATCGTCTCCTCCAGGAGCGCCAGCGGGGAGCGCGGCGCGACACCGACCTGGACCATCCACTCCCGTACGCCGTGCCCGATGCCGGCCACCAGTCGCCCGGGGAACACCCGTGCCAGTGTGGCCAGTTCCATCGCCAGCAGTGCCGGGCTGCGCAGCGGGGCCGGAGTGATGCCGATGCCCACCCGCAGGCGTTCCGTCGCGCCCAGGGCGACGGCCGCCGCCGAGACGCCGCCGTTCCAGCCGAGGTCCTCCACCACCCACAGGTCGTCCGCCCCGAGTGCCTCGGCCCGCCGCGCGAACTCGGGCAGCCCTTCCGGGGCCCAGTCGCGGTCGTACATCACACCGATCCGTACGTTCGTCATACAGGCGAACCTATGGGGCGGACGAGGAACGGATCAACGGCGTATCCGGCCCCATGTACGGCCCGCCGAACCGGGTTCGCTCCCCTGCCTCGCCTTCCGCCGCCGCGCCGCACTCCGCCTGCCGGGCGTCAACCGGCGAAACGCCGTGTGCGTCCTTCATGGTCCACGGAGGCGTCCCGGCGCACACAATGAGCCACCGACGAACCTGGAAGGAACCGCAGTGGCCGATTACTCACTGACCCTCGACGACTCGGAGATCGCGCGCTACCGGCTCATGGCCGACATCGCCGAGCGGCGTGAACGCGAGTTGTGGGAGACGGCCGGGGTGGCACCCGGGGCGCGGATCGCGGACGTGGGGTGCGGACCGGGCGCGCTGTCCGTGCGGTTGGCGGACATCGTCGGGCCCGACGGCGCCGTGTGGGCGGTGGACCGCGACCCCGACGCGGTGGCCGTCGCCTCCGCGCTCGCCGAACGCTCGAACGTCGTCGTGCACACCGGCGTCGGGTCCGCCGACGCCACCGGGCTGGCCGAGGGCACGTTCGACGTGGTGATGCTCCGTCATGTGCTGGCCCACAACGGTGGCCGGGAGCAGGCGATCGTGGACCATCTCGCCGAGCTGGCCAGGCCCGGCGGCGGCGTGGTGTACCTGGTCGACGTCGACGCGACCGGCTTTCGGCTGCGGGGCGCGCCCGCCGCGTACGACGAGATGGACGAGCGCTACCGCGAACTGCACCGTCGCCGGGGCAACGATCTCGCCGTCGGGACCCGGCTGGACGAACTCCTCACCGCGGCCGGCCTCGGTGTCATCGCCTACGAGGGCCACATCAACGTCATGACGCCCCCGCCCGGTATGCGCGGTCCCGCCTGGGCGGCCCGTGACGCCCTGCTCTCCGAGGGTCTCGTCACCGCGGACGACATCACCCGCTGGGACGACGCGTTCACGGATGTCGGACAGGACCTGACGGGCCTGCGGTTCTTCGGCAACACCTATGTCGCCGTCGGCCGCCGCGCCTGACGGGGTCACTCGAAGGAGCAGCCCGGGTTCGGGGCGTCCTCGGAGAACGGGGAGCCTTGGGGCAGGACGTACAGGACGACCAGGACGAGGGGGGTGTCGCCCAGGTTGCGGCCGATGTGGACGTAGTCGGGGCCGGCCGGTTCCTGGATGCGGTCGCCGGGGCGGTAGACGCCGTCGGTCTCGCAGGTGGAGTCGTAGTGGCTGAGGGTGCCCTGCTTGACGAAGCCGTACAGCGGCCCGTCGTGGTAGTGCCAGCCGGTGGCCTGGCCGGGCGGGATCGTGACCTCCCGCAGGACGTAGTCGGTGCCGTTCGTGGTGGTCCGGCTGAGCACACGGCCCGTGACTCCCGGTCCCGCCGGGGTGGCATGCGCGGTGCCACCCACGACGAGGGCGGCGGCCGTCACCATCCCGGCGACGGCGGTACGGAACGTGCGGCGCATGCGGACCTCCTGCAAGGCGAGCGAAGACGTGGTCATCGCCGTGAACATAGGCCGTAGCAGGGGCCGTTGGGGACTGGATCCGGTGGATCCGCACACGTCCGGTCGAAAGTCGGCGCGTTCTCGTCGACGGGCTGGATCACGCGGGCTTCCGCCTCGCCGGAACGACCTCGCCGGAACGGCCTCACCGGAGCGACCTCGCTGCCCGGCCGAGTGGACCCGGGCGATCGGGGCCCGGCCGCGCGGATGACCCGGCCGGGCAGCGACCGTGTGCGTCAGTCCACGATCATGTCGGGGAGCTTCGCCGGGGTCCGCCCGACGAGCAGGCCACCGAAGTTGCCCTCGACCTCCGCCTTCTCCGCCGCGTTCGGATACGGGTTCGTGCACGCGGTGCCGGCGGCGGAGCCCGACATCAGGCTGGAGCACGGTCCGGGCTTGCGGTCGGGCAGGCCCAGGATGTGCCCGAGTTCGTGGGCGGAGATCCTGATCGTGTCGTAGCCCTGGTCGACGGCCTGGCGCCCGATGTAGACGGTGCCGTTGCCCAGGGTCGTGGGCAGGGCGCGCGGCCAGCCGTTGTCCGCGAGGACCCGGATGTTCGCGCGTTGACCGGTCGCCGCGGGCCGCAGCTCGACGGCGTCGACGCTCTCGTTCCAGATCGCCGCGCCCCGGTCGACGGCGCTCCGGAACTCCGCGGAGCCGGCCGCGTCGTAGGTGAGGACACGGGCGGCCAGGGTCGCGTCGGGAGCAGCGGCCACGGCCTGGCCGCCGGTGAGGGACAGGGACAGGGACACCATCAGGGCCGCTGTCAGGCCGCCGGTCAGCGTACGGACGCGCATGATCGACCTCCTTGTGGGGGGAAGGTTAGTCGTGCTCATGACACTATCGGTTCGCTGCCCGGCCGGGGTGGAGACGAATCCGTCAATCTGCGTGTCCGCGAGCGGAGTTGCCGCGCGGCCCGGCGGGTCGATACGGATCCGCGGGCGGTGCACCGGGGTCGGCCGCTCCGTGAGAGTCTGGCTCCGATCTTGGATCGGCGCGTCGGCGCGTCGGCGCGTCGGCACGGCTGAGTGGTTGCGCTTCGGCGTGTCGACAGGTCGATGAGTCGATGAGTCGATCCACGGGTGTAGAGCCGAAGGACAGGACATGGACATCAACCGGCCGGGGCTGGGCGGGGATCTGCCGGCGGCGGAGGTGCTGTGGGCGCGGTGGGCTTTGGTCGCCGTGCTGGAGGCGACCACCGCGGACGAGGGAGCGGGTGTCCACCGCGCGGGGACCTGGGTGGACGACGAGGGGCTCCATCTGGACGACTCCGGCTGCACGTGGTGGGGCTTCGCGCCGCGCGGTCCGGGGCGGTTCGTGCTGTTCGGAGAGGACGAGTCGAGCGGGGCCAAGTGGCACGAGCCGCCGGTCGACATGCTCGCCGGCGCCCCCGACTGGCTCCCCCACGAGGAGCTCCAGGATCTGCGCTCGGGTGGTCAACTGGGCTGTGTCTACTGGTTCGAGAACGGCGGCTGGTCCCGCGCTCCCTACCCGGCGACCCTCCACGACGACGGACTCGACTGCGGTATGAGCCGCTTCGTCGACCGGAAGCAGGTGCTCAGGACGATCGCCGACGAGGACCACGGCGCCATGCCCACCCATGACGCCGAGACACTGCTGGAGCACGCCGAGGGCTACCGGCTGACGCCGGACCTGTTGATGTCGCTCGTCACCGAACCCGACTGGCGTGAGCTGGACCGGCCCGCCATGACCAGAGCCCTGCTGCGCGCGGGGCTGGACCGGACGTAGACATGTCGCGTGACGCTCGTCTGGCCGCGCACCGCGCCGTTTCCGCGGCGCTGGCGCGGCACGGTGCTCGCGAACTGGGGGAGCTGGTCGACGCCGCCACGCCGCTCGGCTCCGGCATCGGCGGGACGTCGGCGCTGCTGGACGTCGATGGAACACCGGTCTTCGTCAAGCAGGTGCGCCTGACCGATCTGGAGCGACGCCCGGAGCACGCCCGCTCCACGGCGAATCTCTTCGGACTGCCGGTCCACTGCCAGTACGGCGTCGGCAGCGTCGGCGGACCGGGGTTCGGGGCCTGGCGGGAGCTGGCCGTGCACACCATGACGACGAACTGGGTGGTCGCGGGAGACCACGACGGCTTTCCCCTGACACACCACTGGCGCGTCCTCCCCGACGGCGGCCGGCCGCTTCCTGAGGAACTGGCGGACGTGGAACGGGCCGTGGCCTACTGGGGAGGCGGTCGAGGGGTACGCCGCCGGATCGAGGAACTGCGTCGGTCCTCGGCGAGCCTCACCCTGTTCCTGGAGTACATCCCGCACAACCTGCACGACTGGTTGGGCGATCGGATCGGAGCCGGTGGCGAGGCCGCCGAGCGGGCCTGTGCCATGGTGGAGGAGGAGTTGGCGGCCGGCGTGTCGTTCATGAACGACCACGGCCTGCTGCACTTCGACGCGCACTTCCAGAACATCCTGACCGACGGCCGGCGTCTCTACTTCGCCGACTACGGCCTCTCCCTCGCGTCGAGCTTCGAACTCACCCGGGACGAGGCGGAGTTCTACGACGAGCACCGCACCTACGACCGGTGCTACGCGGTCACCCACCTGGTGAACTGGCTGGCCGTCGCGCTGTACGGGTACGCCCCGGAGGAACGTCGGGAGTTCGTGCGCGCCTGCGCCCGGGGAGTGCTTCCGGCGGACCTGCCCGAGACGCTCGCGGCGATCCTGGTGCGGCACGCGCCGGTCGCCGCGGTGATGGGGGAGTTCTACCACCGCTTCCGCCACGAGAGCCGGGCGACCCCGTACCCGCTGGAGGCGCTCCGCCGGGCCCAGCACGGCGACGCGCGGGGCCCGGGGTCCGACGGGTGGGTCAGGGACAGCTGACGCGGGTGTCGCCCGCGTCCGTGGTGCACGTGTCCGTGTTGGGGCCGCCGTTGGCGGTGTCGTTGCCGGAGACGTTGTCGACCGTGTTGAGGTTGTCGGTGCCGTAGTCGCCGATCAGGTTGTCGGTGCCGGGACCCGCGTTGAGGGTGTCGCTGCCGGTTCCGCCGTCGAGGCGGTCGTTGCCGTGGCCGCCGTGGACGGTGTCGTTGCCGGAGCCCGCGTTGACGGTGTCGTCGCCGCCGAGGGCGCAGATCACATCGTTGCCGAAGGTGCCGGTGAGGGTGTCGTTGCCGCTGGTGCCGATGCGGGTGCAGCCACGGGTATTGCTGACCGTGGTGGTCGCGGTGGCGGTGTTGTTCCCGGTGTTCGGGTCGGTCTGCGTGGCGCCGACCGTGGCCCGGTCGGTGAGGGTGCCGGTGGCCCGGGGTTCGGCGGCGATCGTGACCGTGGTGGTGGCCCCGGCGGGCAGAGTGCCCAGGGAACAGTTCGCGCCGGTCGCGGTCGTGGTGCAGGTGCCCGCGGTGGTGGTCGCCGAGACGGCCGAGGCGGGGACCCCGCTGAGCGTGTCGGACAGGGAGACGTTGGTCGCGGAGGTCGTGGTGCTGTGGTTGGTGACCCGCACGGTGTAGGTGGGACGGTCACCGATGGCGGCCGTGGTGGGACCGGACTTCGTCACCGCGAGGTCCACGCCGGCAGGGGGCGGCGGGACACTGCCGCCGCCCTCGAAGCGGGCCAGGGCGAAGTCCGCGTCCGGTCCGCCCCCGCCCGCGGCGACGATGCCGCCGCCGGACTGGAGGGCCACGGCGCGGGCGCTGTCGCTGCCGCCGAAGTCGGCGGTGGCGACGCCCCCGGTGCCGAAGCCGCTGTCCTGGCTGCCGTCGGGGTTGTGGCGCAGCACAGCGAAGTCGCCGTTCGTCCCGCCGACGGTGACGATCCGTCCGTCCGGCTGGAGCAGCATGTCGTCGGCGAAGGCGCCGGGTGTGACGACCCGGCCGTCCCCGTCGAAGCTCGTGTCCAGCGTGCCGTTGGTGGTGTATCGGGCCAGGGCGACCCGGGCGTCGCTGGAGCCGCCTGCGACGATCCTGCCGTCGGGCTGGATCGCCAGTGACCGCACGCCGTCGTAGCCGCCGAAGTCGGTGCGGACGATGCCGGCGGTTCCGAAGCCGTTGTCCACGGTGCCGTCGGTGTCGAGGCGCATCAGCAGGAAGTCGAAGCTGGTCGATCCCACCTCGCCCCCGACAACGATCTTCCCGTCGGACTGCAGTGCCAGGCTGCGGGCGTCGCCGCCCGCCTCCTGCGTGTTCGGCGTCGGGTCGACGGTCACCACTCCGTCGCCGCCGAACGAGGTGTCGGGGGTGCCCTGGTCGTCGAAGCGGGCGAGGGCCACGAGGCCCCCGCTGTAGCCGGCCGCCACGACCCTGCCCTCCGCGTCGATCGCCACGTCGAGGGCCTCGGTCGGGCCGCCGATGTCGGCGAAGACCCTGCCGTCGCCGCTGAAGGTGTCGTCCAGGGTGCCGTCGGCGTTGTAGCGGGCCACCACGAACCAGCAGCAGTCCTCGTACTCCCGCCAGCTCATGCCCACCACGACGATCTTTCCGTCGGGCTGCAGCGTGACGGCGTTGGCCTCGCTCCACTGGAGGCTGGGGCCCATGGTGTTGATCGGGGTCGTGACCCTGCCGTCGCCGTCGAACCCGGTGTCCGGGGTGCCGTCGGGGTTGTGGCGGGCCAGCGCGAAGTGACTCTCCGTCACGGAGTAGTCGGCGGAGGCGCCGACGGACACGATCTTTCCGTCGGGCTGTACCGCCACGTCGTCGGCGTGATCGTCGTCGGAGAAGTGGGTGAGCACCCTCCCGTCGCCGCCGAAGGAGGGATCCAGATCGCCCGGGGCCGCCGCGGCGGTGCCGGGGAAGGACAGGAGGAGTGCCAGGACCGCGGCGGCGACGGTGCCGGACCGGACCGGGAAGGACCGGCGGGAGCGTTCACCGTGCCGCCGCCACGCTGGTCGTGCATGAGGTGTGCGCATGTGCGACAGCCTTCCGCTCTTCGCACACGCGGACGGATGCCGGGTGCGGCATTGCACCCGCCCGGCTGCAACGATTCCATCCGACCGGGTGAGCGCGGTGCGAGGCGGGGACACCGAGCCGGGGCGCGGCACCCGCCCTTCGCTCCGGAACCGAGGTCAGGGCGGACGCCGGCTTCGGGACGGCCGACTCCGTCCGCCGAGGTCGCGAACGGTGGCGGGCGAAGACGACGAGGCGCAGCACCGCGAACCGTGCGGCGCCGGTGAGGGCGGACGCCGACAGGTAGACGGCCTGTTCGAGCACCGCTCCGGGTGTCGCCACCAGCAGATGCAGAACGGACATCGCCCCACAGGTCACCGCGTACGCGGCCGCCGCGGAACCGGCCGACTGCGTGTGCTGGCGCCAGGTCGCGCGCCCGCCCGCGCCGAAGGTGAAGCGGGCGTGCAGCTCGGTGGCGAGCAGCGTGGAGGCGACCGTGATCAGGGCGTTGGCCAGGACCCAGGGGATCCGGGAGGCGAGGGCCGCCACGGCGAAGCTGGAGGCGAGCCCCACTCCCCCGCCGCAGAGCACGAAGCGGGCGAAGGCGGCGCCGGCGCCGGGTGCCGCCCGCCGTCGGCTGTGTGCTGTCCCCATGACCTGGCCCCCTTGAACGCCCACCGTTTCCCGATACGGAAACGCTACGTTGCGTTCAGAATTTCAGCAACGCAATAATTGCGCGCTATCTCAATAGACCCAGCTGAAGGGACATATTTCGTTGCAATGATCCTTGACTCAACGCAACGAACGTGGCCTGTTTCGTTGCAACTGGTGAACGTGAAGGCTATGACTCCAGGGCATGGGCCCCCGGGGCGCAGGCGGCGCGCAGGGTTTCGCGCTCGGCGGCGGGCAGGGTGGCTGCGGAGCCTCGACGGCCGTGGTCGAGCAGGGCGGATCCGGCGTGCAGCCACTGCGGGTCGGGGGCCACGCCGATGAACCGGGCCAGGCGGGTCAACTCTTCGGCGGGGTGGTCCAGGAGGTTCTCGTAGGAGAGGGTGGCGCGGCGGTCCTCGGGAAGCCGACGGAGGAACTCCGTTCCCTCGGTGACGAGTTCGGACCACAGGGCGCCGAAGGTCCGCAGAGGCATGTGCCGGTCGCGTACGAGGGAGGGGTCGAAGCGGTCGTCGAGCAGGGGCGCCAGGTCCGGGGGCAAGGCACGGACGTGCTCGGGCGTCAGGTCGGCGAAGCTGTCGACACCGGAGCGAATCCTGATCTCACGGAGCAGCAAGATCGTGCGGTACCCGGGGTGGCGGCTCATGGACAGGGCGCAGTCCGGGCCGTCGCGGAACATGTGCACGAACCCGGCCTCCGGGAAGGCCTCCCGCAGTCCCGGGGCCCAGCCGGTCGAGTAGCCGGAGCGCTCCACGACGGCGGTGCGTCCGAGACGGTCGCAGAGCAGACCGAACAGGGCCCGGTGGTGCTCGGCGGCGGAACGCTCCGGCCACCGGACCACGGCCGCGCCGAGTTCGTCGAGGAGTGCGTCCGGGTCGTCGGTGAGGTGGGGCAGCACCATCAGGGAGAGGGCGGGGATGTCCGACGTGCGTGCCGAGTACCTGCCGGGGCGTCGGGTGTGGAGGAACTCCGGCAGCGGCAGCCCGCTGCGGATCATCCGCTCGAAGTGCGGCGCGGGTCGGGAGAGCGCCTGCCAGAACTCCTCACCGCCCACCTGCCCGGCGGGGAAGGACGCGTCGCCCACCGAGGCCATGTACTCGTTCAGGCTCAGTACGTCCGGGTGGGCGTTGAGGATGCGGGAGAGCGCCGTCGAGCCGCTGCGCCCCGTGCCGAAGACGAAGGTCAGAGAACGCATGATCCCCTTCCAGGGTGGAGGCGGGTCCCCGCCGGTGGACCCGCCGGTTCAGAGGTGACCGGGGAAGGGTCGCACGTCCAGGACCGAAGCCGACCGGATCGAACGCGGCTTCGAGGAAGGAGAGTTGACCGTTCCGTGGGCGCGTTCCCAGCCCCTTATGATCTTGGGCATGACTGTGCAGAACGTTGACAAGACCCTCTCCCGTAAACAGCGGCTTCAGGAGAAGCAGCGCCGCCAGCTGTCGGTCGTCGACACCGTGGACAAGGCGGAGGGCAAGGTCCGCAAGGCGGAGGCGGAACTCGCCGTGGCCGTCACCGAGGCGGTGCAGGTGTTCGGGGACGAGCAGTCCGCGTCCGAGGCGCTCGACATGTCGGTCGAGGCGATCCGGCGTTTTCTGCACATGGCGCGGAACGAGGCGGCCGACGCCGACACCCCGGCCGAAGCCGCCGCCCAGTCCTGAGCCCCGAGCTCTGGGCCCGGGGCGCGGTGATCGGCGGCGGCTACGGCAGTCGGCCGTGGAGAGGCCCGGCTACGGCGAAGCGGCCGTGGCGAGGCACGGCCGCTACGGCGAGCCGCACGGCGTCGGCCCCAGGGGATGTCAGGGCCTGCGCGGCCTCACCTTGGTGTCGGTGCCGTTCACCCGGACGGTGACCTTGCCCCGGTTCGGCGCCCGGTCGGCCACGATCTCGTAGGACGTGACCTTCCCGTCGCGCCACTCGCAGGTGACGGCGTAGCCGCCACGGGCACGCAGGCCGGTGAAGGAGCCCTTGGGCTTCCACGCCTCCGGCAGGGCGGGCAGCAGGTGGATGCTTCCGTCGTGGCTCTGCAGGAGCATCTCCGCGACGGCTCCCGAGACGCCGAAGTTGCCGTCCATCTGGAAGGGCGGATGGTTGCAGAACAGGTTGGGCAGCGTGTTGTAGGTCAGCAGCCCGCGCAGCATGATCCGGGCCCGGTGCCCGTCACCGAGGCGGGCGAAGAGAGCCGCGCGCCACGGCCAGGTCCATGAGCGGCGGCTGTCGCCCGACACCGTCGCGGCCGTGAACGGGACCCCTTCCCTCTCTCCGCAGCGCGCCTTGAGGGAGACGAGGGCGGCGGCCGCGAAGTCCGGGGTCTTCGGGGTGATCTGGCGCCCCGGGTACACCGCGAACAGGTGCGAGGTGTGGCGGTGGATGTCGGTGGGGCTGTCGATGTCCTCCTGCCACTCCTGCAACTGCCCCCATCTGCCGACCTTGTTCGGCGCCAGGCGGGCCTGCATGTCCGCGACCTTGTCCCGGTAGTCGGGGTCCGCGTCGAGGACCGCCTCGCAGTCGAGGTAGTTCTGGAACAGGTCCCAGATGATCTGCTGGTCGTACATGACGCCGTCCTCGCGCGGCCCGTGCTCCGGGGACCAGCCGTTCGGCGCGACGAGGAGTCCGTCCTCGCGCTCCTTGAGGTGGTCCTCCCAGAACTCGCAGATCTCCTTGATCATCGGGTGGGCGAGGTCGCGCAGATAGGTCAGGTCCTGGGTGAACGCCCAGTGTTCATAGAGGTGTTGGGCGTACCAGGCGCTCGCGACGGTGTTCCACTCCCACGCGTTGCCGCCGAAGGCGCTCTGGCTGGTGCGGGCGGTCCAGCCGCGGGTGTCCGCGCCGAAGGCGTTGCGGGTGGCCACCCGGCTGGGCACCGCGACCTGCTGGATGAACCCGACGAGTGCCTCGTGGCACTCCGGCAGGTTCGTCGTCTCCGCTCCCCAGTAGTTCATCTGGACGTTGATGTTGGTGTGGTAATCGGCGGCCCACGCCGGCTGGTTGCTGTCGTTCCACAGGCCCTGGAGGTTGGCGGGCAGGCCCTTCGGGCGGGAGGAACTGATCAGCAGGTAACGGCCGTAGTCGAACATCGTCTGTTCGAGCGTCGGGTCCTCGCCGCCCGCCGCGTAGCGCGCCAGCCGGGCGTCGGTCGGCAGGGCGGCCACGGCCTCCTCGGAGGTGCCCCAGTCGACCGAGACGCGTTGCATGAGGGCGCGCGTGTCGCTGGTGTGCCGCTTGCGCAGTGCGGCGTAGGAGAGGGCTGCGGCCTTGTCGAGCGCGCGGTCCATGGCCGGCCGCGGATCGGCTCCGCGCCACCCGGCGGCGGCGTCGAGCCGGTAGTCGGTGCGGGCGTCCAGGAGCAGGGTCAGTGTCGTGCATCCGCTGAACCGGAGCACCGACCCGTCGGCGCTGAAGTCTCCGTCGGTGTGCACGGCCCGGACGGCGCACGCGTGCTTGAGGCCGTTGCCCATGACACCGCTGAAGGCGATCCGGCGGGCGTCGGCGTCCACGGTCGTCGGGGCCTGGTCCTGAGCGGAGGTCAGCGAGATCGCTCCGGAGAGACCCTCGGCCGCCTCCGTCGTGTACCGGAAGACCATGACGTCGGCGGCGCGGCCGGCGAAGGCCTCCCGGACGACGCGCCGTCCCGGTGCGCCGAAGCGGGTGACGTGGACGCCGTCGACGAGGTCGAGGGTGCGCCGGTAGTCGACGACCATGGGCCGGGTGCGGGTGTCGAAGTCCTCACCGGCCAGGGCGATCTCGGCGATCCCGCAGCCGTCGGCGGTGGCGTCGGGCGTCAGGGTGAGCCGGTAGACGCGGTAGGCGGTGCCGTTGGTGAACCGGAAGGTCCGGCTCTCGCCACGTTCGGCGAAGGGCGTGCCGGGCCGCCGCGTGTCGAGGGTGACCCAGGTGCTCCCGTCCTTCGACGCCTCCAGCGTCCATTGCCGGGGGTCCTCCCGCGGGCGGCTCGGGGCCGCGGTCAGGGTGTACGAGGTGACGGCGACCGCGCGGGGCAGGTCGGCCTGCCAGACGAGCGCGGGTGAGGTGCCCGTGACCCGCCAGACGGTGGCCGGATCGCCGTCCACGGAGCGTGAGACGTCCGTGGACCGGGCACCTGAGGCGGGACCGGTGCCGGTGCCGGTTCCGGTGCCGTGGGAGGAACCGCCCAAGTGCCCGCTCGGCGAGGACAGGTACACCGCCTCGGACGCGCCGAGGTCCACGCCGGTCAGGCCGATCTCGCCGACCTGGAAGTGGCTGACGCCGGCCTTGGGGACGAAGTCGAACCGGTAGAAGCGGTAGGCCGCCGGGTCCGCGCAGGTGAACCGCTTCGTCTGGAGGCGGCTCTCGAAGGGCGCCGGGAGCGTGCGGCTGTCCAGCACGGTCCAGGCGGCGCCGTCGGCGGAACCGGAGAGCGTCCACTCCTGCGGGTCGCGCTGCGGCACGTCGTCGGCACTCGTCAGCCGGTACGAGGCGACCTCCACGGGAGCGGGGAGCTCGACCTGCCACCGCACCCTCGAGCCGGGTCCCTCGACGCACCACTTGGTGCCCGTCTCGCCGTCGTACGACTTGTCGACGCCCTCCGAAGGGGAGCTGCTGTACGGTCCCCCCGGCGCGGTGACCCTGGCCCGCGGCGCGGCGGCGAAGGTGATGACGAGGTCACCGAAGTCCCGGTACGAACCGAAGCCGTTCATGCCGGTGTCGAACTCGCTGTCCGGCTTGCCGGCGAGGGCGTTGTCGTAGTCGTTCACCCCGCCCCACAGGCTCTGCTCGTTGAACTGGACGCGCTCCTCGTGGGGATCGGCGAAGAGCATGGCGCCGAGCCGGCCGTTGCCGATCGGCAGGGCCTGCGACTCCCAGTTCCTGGCGGGGACGGTGTAGCTCAGGGCGTCGCGCGACAGGGTGGGCCGGCGGAGAGCCTCCGAGGCGCTGGTCCCGGCGGCGGGCTGTGCCGAGGCGGTGGTGCCCGTCAGTCCGGTGGCCAGAGGTGCGAAGGCGAGGGCACCGCCGAACTTGAGGAGGCTTCGTCTCTGCGGTTCGGATGCATCGATCACTATGAGATCTCCAGGCCCAATCATCGGCTCTTTCACGGCAGTTGTGGCACCACATCGACCTCGGTCGGGGGCACGATCATCGTTGCCGGAAAATACATCGGATGTCTAGGGGTCTGCGCGAACACCAGCGGAAGGGCAGCGGCACAATGACGCCATGTCACGCCACCCGGGCCCCAACTGCCCACCGTCATCGGCCCCTTGGGCGTGCCAGGAGAGGACCACGTGAGCGAGAACGAGGCCAGCGACACCGCGCGCGAGCGCCCCGACACCAGCACGGCGCACAACGCCCGCGTCTGGAACCACTGGCAGGGCGGCACGGACAACTACGAGGTCGACCGGCAGGTCGGCGACCACGTCGCCGGCATCATCCCCGTCATCCGCGACATCGCCTCCGCCGACCGGCGCTTCCTCGTCCGCGCGGTGCGCCATCTGGCCGAGGAGCGAGGGACACGCCAGTTCCTGGACATCGGCACCGGGCTGCCCGCGCTGGAGAACACCCACGAGATCGCCCAGCGCGTCGCACCCTCGTCGAGGATCGTGTACGTCGACAACGACCCGGTCGTCCTCGCGGACGCCCGCACCCGGCTGACCAGCACCGAGGAGGGCGCCACGGCCTACATCGACGCCGACGCGCACGACCCGGACACGATCCTGCGCATCGCCGGAGAGACGCTCGACTTCGGCGAGCCCGTCGCGCTGATGCTCCTCGGCATCCTCAACTTCGTCCTCGACGACGCCGAGGCCCGCGCCATCGCCCACCGGCTCCTCGAACCACTCGCCCCCGGCAGCTTCCTCGTGCTGACGCACCCCACCACCGAGCCCGAACTCGGCGGCGACCTCCAGTTGGAGGCCATGGAGTTCTGGAACGCCCACGCCAAGCCACCGGTCACCGCGCGCGGCGGCGCGGAGATCGCCCGCTACTTCGACGGTCTCACCCTCCTGGAGCCGGGTCTCGTCCCGTGTTCGCTGTGGCGTCCCGACCCCGGCGACGAGCCCACGGTCGTACCGCAGTTGGGGGCGGTGGCGCAAAAGCCCTGACCACGGCCGCCACCTGGTGCCAGGGCCGGGCGGCGGGGTCGACGAGGGCACGGCGAGGTTGCCTGTCGCGGGGCACTAGCCCCGAGGGCGGTTGCGGCTCCAGGTCGTGGAGGAGACGGCGAGGACCGAGAGGAGGACGAGGGCGGCGGCCGGGCCCAGGACGGTCCAGGGGGCCAGTTCCGCGTAGGGCTGGTTCTCCGCGAGGAGGCGGCCCCACTCGGGGGTGGGCGGCTGTTCGCCCAGGCCGAGGAAGCCGAGGGAGGCGAGGACGAGGACCGTGGTGGGCAGGCGGAGCAGGGCGTTGCGCACCAGGGCGGGCACGACCGCGGGCAGCAGGTGGTGGCGCAGGAGGTAGGAGGGGCCCGCGCCGAAGGAGATCGACGCGAGGAGGTGCCCGCTGGCCCTTTCCTGTTCCAGCAGGGCGGCGGTCTGGGCGGCGTACGGAGTCCAGGCCACCACACACACCGCGCACGCGGCGCCCCAGACCGACGGGCCGGTCACGGCGGTGGTGAGCAGTCCGGCGAGGACGGCCGGCATCGTCGAGACCACTTCGGTCAGGCCCGACCCCAGCTGTGCGGTCGTGCCGATCAGCAGTCCGATGAGGGCGCTGACCACGGTGACCGCGAGGGCCACGCCGGCCGTGCGCAGGGCTCCGTGACCCAGCCGGGCCAGCAGGTCGCGGCCCAGCGAGTCGGTGCCGAGGGGGTGCGCGAAGGAGGGGGGCATCAGTCTGGCCGTCGTCTCGACGTGCGACGGGTCGCGCAGGAGGCCGGCCACGACCAGGGCGAGGAGGGTCGCGGCGCAGAGGCCGAGGACCCAGGGCAGCGACCGGGGTCGCGGGAGCCTCGGCGGGTGCAGGGCGGGCAGGGCACCGTCGCGCAGGGCGGGGCCGAGCAGGGCGTGCCGCAGGACCTGGATCAGGAAGCCGGCGCAGACGCCGAGCAGGACCAGGGTCAGCGTCGCGGTCTGCAGCGGCGGCATGTCCTGGGCGGTGGCCGCGTCCAGCGAGAGACGGCCGAGACCCGGGATGTTGAAGATCTTCTCGACCGCGACCGCGCCGCCGACCAGGGCGACGACGGTCGGCAGGAGTTGCGGGAGGACACCGGCGAGGGCGCTGCGCAGTGCGGTGCGCGCGATACGGCTACCCGAACATCCGTGAGCGCGCCAGGTCCGCGCCCAGGGTTCGTTGAAGGCGGCGGGCAGTGCCTGGTCGAGCAGTCCGCCGATCATGGCGCCGGAGGGGACGCCGAGGGCGAGGGCGGGCAGCACCATCGACCGGGGCCCCTCCCACCCCTGGGAGGGGAACCAGCCGAGCCACACCCCGCAGACGGTCGCGAGCAGCGAGGCGAGCAGGAACTTGGGCAGTGCCGCCGCCACGGCGGCCGCGGTGCCCGCACGCTTCTGCCGCAGTTCGCGCCGGGATCCGAGGTACAGGGTGCGGGCGCAGACCAGCGCGGCCACCGCGATCGTGACCGCCAGCGCGCCGAGCATGAGCGTGACGGAGACCGCGAGGGCCGTGGTCACCTGGGGCAGAACCGGTTCGCCCGACACCCAGGAGGTGCCCGCGTCGCCGTGCGCCAGACCGCTCAGCCATCGTCCGAGATGGGCGAACGGCCCCTCGTCCAGGCCCAGTTGCTCGCGTATGGCGGACAGCTGGGCCGGGGTCGGGTCCTGGTCGGCGGCGCGGGCGCGCAGCACGGTGAGGGCGGGGTCGATGCCGGACAGCCAGGGCAGGAAGGCCACGGCCGTCAGCAGCGCCGTCCCGGCGGCGACGCGGCCGGCGCCCGTACGCCACCGGGTGGGCAGGCCCCGCACGCCGGCCGACGACGTGGTGGTCATCGGCGGTTACTTCAGTCGGGTGTCGACGTCGACCAGCGAGCGCTCACGGGGGTCGAGGAGGACGCCCTCGACGTCGTCGGAGATGCCCTGGACGACCTTCTCGTGGACCAGCGGCACGACGGCGTCGGTGCGCAGGATCTCCGCCTCGGCCCGCATGATCTTCTCCTGCCGCTCGGCCGTGTCGCCTTCCTCGGCGGCGGACTTGATGGCCCGGTCGACCTCGGCGTCCTTCAGGCCCGCGATGTTGTAGACGCCGTCGCCGGTGTAGTCACTGGCGAGGTACGCGACCGCGTCGCCGGTGTCGAGGAGCGTGACCCGGGAGAAGACGAGGGCGTCGTACTCGCCGGCGAGGAGGTCGGCCTCCATCTGGGTGTACTCGCGCACGTCCTGCTTCACCGTGAACCCGGCCTTCTCCAGCTGCTGTTGGAGGACGGTGGCGGCCTCGGGGAGTTCGGCGCGGTTGGTGTACGTGGCCAGGCGCAGCGTCCGGCCCTTCGTCCCGGTCCTCACCTGTGCGGTGGTCGCGGCCTTCGCCCGGCCGGTCACCTCGACCCGCCGGTCGGCGGCCCAGGGGACGGCCGGCCCGAACAGGCCCTGCGCGGGGTCGGCGTAGCCGCCGAAGACGGAGTCGACGAGGACTTCGCCGTCCACCGCCTCACGGGCCGCGGCACGCAGACCGGCGTCGGTGAAGAGGCCGCTGCCGGTGTTGAGGACGAGGCTGTCGGTGCGCACGGAGGGCACTTCGTGACGGGTGTTCTCGTCGAGGAGCTTCGCCTGGGCGGTGGGGATCCACTCGGCTATGTCGACGTCGCCGCCGCGCAGGGCGTTGGCGCGTGCGGTTCCGTCGGCGATCCACGTGACATCGATGCCGGACGCCTTGGCCTTGCCGCCCCAGTACCCGTCGTAGCGGCTGAGCTTGGCCTTGGTCTTTCCGGTGAGCCGGGTGATCTCGAAGGGGCCGGTGCCGGTGCCCACGGGGCTGACGGTGCCGTCGTCGGCGTACGCCTTCTCGGCGAGGATGCCGAGGGCGGGGCTGGCGAGCCGCAGCGGGAGGACCGGGTCGGCGGTCTTGGTGGTGATGGTGACGGTGTCGGCGTCATCGGCCTGCGCGGTGAGCGTCACGTCGCTCAGCACCCGCGGCTTGGTCTTGGCCTCGTTCGCGTGGTCGAGGGCGCTCACGACCGACTCGGCGGTGACGTCGGTGCCGTCCTGGAACGTGGCCTCGCGCAACTCGAAGACCCAGGTCGTGGCGTTCTTCCGGGTCCAGGACTTCGCCAGGGCGGGGGCGGCGGCGCCGTCCTCGTCAAGGGCGGTGAGGCCTTCGGCGACGGAGAGCTTGCTGAGCACGGTGGCGTCGTTGCTGTACGGCGACAGGGCCTGCACCGGTGGCACCGCGAGGGCTATCCGCAGGCGGCCCGCGGCCCCCGACCCGTCACTCGCACCGGATCCCTCCTCGCCTGCGGCGAAGCAACCGGCCAGCAGCGGGGTGAGGGTGAGGGCTGCCAGGAGGCGGCGGGGAGTGGCGGTGCGCATGGTCGTCCTGTCTTGCGGAGAGCGGATCGATCAAGAATATAAGGGAAGCCTTACCAATCTTTCATGGCAGGGTGGGTGAGGATACGCACTTTCTGCGACGACCGGCAGGACGAACCGCATACCGGACACCGCCGAAACCGTTGCGGGCACCGGCGGGCAACGGTGTCCGCGTCCGGGGACCGTCGCGGCCGTCATGTGCCGGCCCCCGCCCCGGCCCGCAGGTCGAGGCGGCCCTCGCCCGCGTACACGTTCATGGAGCCGCCGCGCAGGAAGCCGACGAGGGTCAGTCCGGTCTCCGCGGCCAGGTCCACCGCGAGGGAGGACGGAGCGGACACGGACGCGAGCACGGGGATGCCCGCCATGACGGCCTTCTGGGCGAGTTCGAAGGACGCCCGTCCGGAGACCAGCAGGACGCTTCGCGACAGCGGCAGTCCACCGGACCGCAGGGCACGGCCGACCACTTTGTCGACGGCGTTGTGCCGGCCGACGTCCTCCCGCAGATCCAGCAGTTCGCCCTCGGGCGAGAAGAGCCCGGCGGCGTGCAGCCCGCCGGTCCGGTCGAACACCCGTTGCGCGGCCCGCAGTCGGTCCGGAAGGAGGGCCAGCAGGTCGGGGGTGACCCGGACCGGGGGCGTGTCGGCGAGGGGCCAGGCCGCGGTCGTCCGTACCGCGTCGAGACTGGCCTTCCCGCACAGGCCGCACGACGACGTGGTGTACACGTTGCGCTCCAGCGTGATGTCGGGCAGCGGCACGCCGGGGGCGAGACGGACGTCGACGACGTTGTAGGTGTTCCGGCCGTCCTGGGTGGCGCCCGCGCAGTACACGATGGCGGCCACGTCCGAGGCGCGGCTCACGACGCCCTCGCTCACCAGGAACCCGGCGGCGAGGGCGAAGTCGTCGCCGGGTGTGCGCATGGTGATGGCCAGGGGTCTGCCGTCGAGGCGGATCTCCATCGGTTCTTCGGCGACCAGTGTGTCGGGGCGGGTGCTCGGTTCCCCGTCCCGGATCCGCAGCACGCGCCGTCGTTCGGTGACCCGTCCCATGGCCTCACTCCCCGTTCCGCCGTCGTGGCACCGGCCGGTGCCCCGCGGCGCTCAGCACTCGATGACGTTGACGGCGAGGCCGCCGCGGGCGGTCTCCTTGTACTTGACCTTCATGTCGGCGCCGGTCTCCTTCATGGTCTTGATGACCTTGTCGAGGGAGACGTGGTGGCGGCCGTCGCCGCGCATCGCCATACGGGCGGCGGTGACGGCCTTCACCGCGGCCATGCCGTTGCGTTCGATGCAGGGGATCTGGACGAGGCCGCCGACGGGGTCGCAGGTGAGGCCGAGGTTGTGTTCCATGCCGATCTCGGCGGCGTTCTCGACCTGTTCGGGGCTGCCGCCGAGGACTTCGGCGAGTCCGCCGGCGGCCATGGAGCAGGCGGAGCCGACCTCGCCCTGGCAGCCGACCTCGGCGCCGGAGATGGAGGCGTTCTCCTTGAAGAGCATGCCGATGGCGCCGGCCGCGAGCAGGAACCGCACGATCCCGTCGTCGTCGGCGCCCGGCACGAACTCCAGGAAGTAGTGGAGGACGGCGGGGATGATGCCGGCCGCGCCGTTCGTCGGCGCGGTGACGACCCGGCCGCCGGCGGCGTTCTCCTCGTTCACGGCCATCGCGTAGAGCGTGATCCACTCCATGGCGCGGGCCAACGGGTCGCCCTCGCCGCGCAGGGCGCGCGCGGCCGCGGCCGCCCGGCGACGGACCTTCAGACCGCCGGGGAGGATGCCCTCGCGGCCCAGGCCGCGTGCGATACAGGCCTCCATGACGTGCCAGATCTCCAGCAGGCCCGCGCGAATCTCCTCCTCGGTGCGCCAGGCCTTCTCGTTCTCCAGCATCAGCGCGGAGATCGACAGGCCGGTCTCCCGGGTGAGCCGCAGCAGTTCGTCACCGGTGCCGAACGGGTGGGGCAGCATGGTGTCGTCGAGCGTGATCCGGTCCGCGCCGGCCGCTTCCTCGTCGACCACGAAGCCGCCGCCGACGGAGTAGTACGTCTTCTCCAGCAGCGGCGCACCGTCGGCGTCGTACGCGAAGAGGATCATGCCGTTGGCGTGGTACGGCAGTGACCGCCTGCGGTGCAGGACCAGGTCGGTCGAGGTGTCGAAGCCGACCTCGTGGGCGGGGCCGATCTCGGCGCCGAGGAGACGGATGCGCCCGGTGGCGCGGATCCGCTCGACGTCCAGGTCGGCCCGGACGACGTCGACCGTGTGCGGCTCGTTGCCCTCCAGGCCGAGCAGGACCGCCTTGGGGGTGCCGTGGCCGTGACCGGTGGCACCGAGGGAACCGAACAACTCCGCCCGTACGGCGGCGGTCTGGGCCAGCGCTCCGTCCTGCTTCAGCCGCCTGACGAACATCCCGGCGGCGCGCATCGGGCCGACCGTGTGCGAGCTGGACGGGCCGATGCCTATGGAGAACAGGTCGAAGACGCTGATTGCCACGCCACACTCCGTGGAGTTGGAGGGGACGTGCCGATCGGTGACGGCACGCCCTCTGCGGGAGGTTGTCGGTCACAGCCCCGGGTAGAGGGGGTGCTTGTCGGCGAGTGCCTTGACGCGGGTCTTCAGCGCCTCCGCGTCGTGGGCGGGCTTCAGTGCCTCGGCGATGACGTCCGCGACCTCGGTGAAGTCCTCGGCGGTGAAACCGCGCGTGGCCAGGGCGGGCGTGCCGATGCGCAGGCCGGAGGTGACCATCGGCGGGCGCGGGTCGTTGGGGATCGCGTTGCGGTTGACCGTGATGCCGACCTCGTGGAGACGGTCCTCGGCCTGCTGCCCGTCCAGTTCGGAGGCGCGCAGGTCGACCAGGATCAGGTGCACGTCGGTGCCGCCGGACAGCACGTCGACACCGGCCGCGCGGGCGTCGGGAGCCGTCAGACGCTCGGCGAGGATCCGCGCGCCCTCGACCGTGCGCCGCTGGCGCTCCTTGAACTCCTCGCTCGCCGCGACCTTGAAGGACACCGCCTTCGCCGCGATGACGTGCTCCAGCGGGCCGCCCTGGAAGCCGGGGAAGACGGAGGAGTTGAGCTTCTTCGCGAAGTCCTTCCTGGCGAGGATGATGCCGCCGCGCGGCCCGCCGAGCGTCTTGTGCGTGGTGGAGGTGACCACGTCCGCGTACGGCACGGGGTTGGGGTGCAGCCCGGCCGCGACCAGGCCCGCGAAGTGCGCCATGTCCACCCACAGGTACGCCCCGACCTCGTCGGCGATCCGGCGGAAGGCGGCGAAGTCCAGCTGACGGGGGTAGGCCGACCAGCCCGCGATGATCACCTTCGGGCGGTGCTCCTTGGCGAGCCGCTCGACCTCGGCCATGTCGACGAGCCCGGCGTCGTCCACGTGGTACGCGACCACGTCGAACTGCTTGCCGGAGAAGTTCAGCCGCATCCCGTGGGTGAGGTGGCCGCCGTGCGCCAGGTCCAGGCCGAGGATGGTGTCGCCGGGCTGGGCCAGCGCGAACAGCGCGGCCTGGTTGGCGGAGGCCCCGGAGTGCGGCTGGACGTTGGCGTACTCGGCGCCGAACAGGTCCTTGACCCGGTCGATGGCGATCTGCTCGGCGACGTCGACGTGCTCACAGCCGCCGTAGTAGCGGCGGCCCGGGTAGCCCTCGGCGTACTTGTTGGTCAGCACCGAGCCCTGGGCCTCCATGACCGCCACCGGAGCGAAGTTCTCCGAGGCGATCATCTCCAGGGTGGACTGCTGACGGTGCAGCTCGGCGTCGACGGCGGCGGCGACCTCGGGGTCGAGGTCGTGCAGGGACTGGTTGAACAGGGTCATCAGCGGTCTCCTGGGCGGGTTCCGGAGGGAGGAGAGGGGGACGGGACACTCACGAGACGACGCTCACCTGCGGAACGCTCAGGACACCGCGAGGGCGGCGACGGGGACGAGCGTGCGGCGGAGCCGGTTGAAGAACTTCGGCTGGTTCAGGGAGAGCACGGCCACGGGACGGCCCTCGTACCGGTAGACAGCCGTGAAGGTACGGCTGTCGAGGTCGCCCTCGACGACCTCGGGCTCGGCGCCCGGGGCGACGTACCCCGCGAGCTGGATGCGTGTGCGGTACTGGTCGGACCAGAAGTACGGGGCGGTGAGCGGGGCGGGCGCGGACACGCCGGTCAGCAGGGTGCGGGCGGCGGTCCTCGCCTGCTCGGTGGCGTTGCTCCAGTGCTCGACGCGGGCGTGCCGTCCGGTGAACGGGTGGGGGCAGCGGGCCACGTCGCCGACGGCGACGACTCCGGGAACGGTGGTCGCGCAGCCGGAGTCGCACACCACGCCGTCGTCCACCAGTACTCCGGAGCCGGCGAGCCAGTCGGTGTTGGGCCGTACACCCACGCCGACCACGACGGTGTCGGCGGGCAGCACCCGTCCGTCCGCCAGCCGTACACCGGTGACCCGGTCCCCGCCGAGGAGTTCGGCGACGCCGGTGCCGCACAGCAGGTCCACGCCGTGATCGGTGTGCAGGGAGGAGCAGACCAGGCCCATCTCGCGGCCCAGTTGGCGCTCCAGCGGTACGTCGGCCGCCTCGACGACGGTGACGTGCGCTCCGAGCCGGTGGGCGGTGGAGGCCACCTCGGCCCCGATGAAGCCGGCGCCGATGACGACGAGCCGGGGCAGGCCCGTCAGCAGTTCGGTCCGCAGGGCCAGGGCGTCGTCCAGGGTGCGCAGGGTGTGCACGCCGGCCGGCCCGTCGGAGCCGGGCAGGGTGCGCGGGCTCGCGCCGGTGGCGACGACCACGCCGTGGGTGCGCACCTGGCGGCCACCGGTCAGCGTGACGGTCCGGGCGGCGGGGTCGAGGCGCACCGCCCGTTCGCCGAGCAGCCAGTGCACGTCCAGGTCGTCGTACTCCTCGGGGTCGCCGAGGGCGAGCGCGTCGGCGTCGAGCTCTCCCTTGAGGAAGTCCTTGGACAGCGGCGGACGGTCGTAGGGGGCGTGGCGCTCCTCCCCCACGACGACGATCTCGCCGTCGTAGCCCTCCGCGCGCAGCGCGCGGACCGTGCTCAGGCCCGCCAGCGACGCTCCGACGACGGTGATGCTCCTCATGGCGGGCTCCAGACGAGAGGCTGTCTCATATGTGTTCGTCTCACATGACACAACGACGGGCGTTATGCGCAACATGGTTTCGGTGGAGTTCTGGGGTGTCAAGGGGCGGGACCGAGCGAGGTCAGTGCGCGGGTCCGACGTCCAGCTTGTTCTGGAGCCAGGTGTGGAACGCGCCGATGTGGTGCTCGCTGGGCACCAGCACACCGCCCTTGGCGTACGCCTTCGAGCTCATCGCCGGCTGGGTGCGCTCGCAGGCGTCGAAGTCCTGCTGGTTGACCCGGTGGAAGAGCTCCACCGAACGCTCCACGTCCTTGCCGCTCTCGACGACGTGCGGCAGGTACAGCCAGTCGCACTCGACGATCGTGCGGTCGGCCGCCATGGGGTACATCCGGTGGAAGATCACATGGTCGGGTACGAGGTTGATGAACACCTGCGGCCGGACGGTGATCGCGTAGTAGCGGCGGTCCTGGTCCTCCGCGACACCGGGAATGCGGTCCAGCCCTTCGGAGCCGTCCACGGTGAACCCCCGCACCTCCTCACCGAACTCCGCGCCGTGGCCCACGTAGTACTGGGCGGCGTACCCGTCCGCGAACTCCGGCAGCACCTCGGTCAGTTCGGGATGGATCGTGGCGCAGTGGTAGCACTCCATGAAGTTCTCGATGATGAGCTTCCAGTTCGCCTTCACGTCGTACGTGATCCGACGGCCCACCGAGAGGCTGCCGATGTCGTAGCGCTCGATCGACTCGACGTCGCCGAGCCGCTCGACGACCGCGCCCAGTACGTCGGCCTCGAAGGACGGCGGCTCGTCGGCCAGGCACACCCACACATAGCCGAGCCACTCCCGCACATGGACGTCGACCAGGCCGTACGCGGTGCGGTCGATGTCCGGCATCGAGGTCAGGTTGGGCGCGGCGACGAGCTTGCCGTCCAGGCCGTACGTCCAGGCGTGGTACGGACACTGGAAGGCCCGCTTGACCTCGCCGGACTCCTCGGTGCAGAGCTTGGCACCGCGGTGCCGGCAGATGTTGAGGAAGGCCTTGACCGAGCCGTCCCGGGAGCGGGAGACGAGGACGCTCTCGCGTCCGACCTGGTAGGTGCGGAAGGCGCCGGGCTTCGCCAGCTCGGAGGCGCGGGCCACACAGAACCACATGGCCTCGAAGACCCGCTCCTGCTCCTGGGCGAAGACTCCGGGGTCCGTGTAGTACTCGCCCGACAGCGTGGGGATCAGGCTGGGCGGCAGATTCGTGAGGGTCATCGAGTCACCTTCGGGAAAATCGGGAAGCGATGGCGGGCGGGTCAGTGGCCGCGGGTGATCCACGCGTCGAGGTGGGGCGCCTCGGCCCCGATCGTGGTGGTGTCGCCGTGACCGGTGTGCACGGTGGTGGCGGCGGGGAGCGTCAGCAGCCGGTCCCGGATGGAGGCGATGATGGTGCCGAAGTCCGAGAAGGAACGGCCGGTGGCCCCGGGACCGCCCTGGAAGAGCGTGTCGCCGGAGAACAGGGCGTTCAGCTCGGGTGCGTGGAGGCAGACCGCGCCGGGCGAGTGGCCGGGGGTGTGCAGCACCGTCAGCTCGACGCCGGCGACGGTCAGGGTCGCGCCCGCGGCCAGCGGGCGGAAGTCGGGCGCGTCCTCGCCGTGCGCCATCTTCCACAGGACCGTGTCGGCGGGGTGGAGCATGACGGGCGCGCCATGGCGGGCGGCCAGGGCCGGGGCCGCGTTGACGTGGTCGTTGTGGGCGTGGGTGCACACGACGGCGACCAGACGGCGGTCGCCCACGGCGGCCGCGATGGCGTCCGCGTCGTGCGCGGCGTCGACGACGAGGACCTCCTCGTCGTCGCCGATCAGCCAGACGTTGTTGTCGACCTCCCAGGTGCCGCCGTCCAGTTCGAAGGTGCCGGAGGTGACGAGGCGCTCGACCCGGGCGGTCACAGGACCACCACCGAACGCAGGACGTCGCCGTGGTGCATCTTGGCGAACGCGGCCTCGACCTCGTCCAGGCCGATGGTCTCGGTGACGAACTCTCCCAGGTCGAAGCGGCCCTGGAGGTAGAGGTCGATCAGGGCGGGGAAGTCGCGGGAGGGCAGGCAGTCGCCGTACCAGGAGGACTTCAGCGCGCCGCCCCGCCCGAAGACGTCCAGCAACGGCAGTTCGAGCTTCAGCTCAGGGGTGGGGACCCCCACCAGGACGGCGGTACCGGCCAGGTCGCGGGCGTAGAAGGCCTGCTTGAAGGTCTCCGGGCGGCCGACCGCGTCCACGACCACGTCGGCGCCGAAGCCACCGGTGAGCTCGCGGATCGCCTCGACGGCGTCGGTCCTGGAGGAGTCGACGGTGTCGGTGGCACCGAACCGCTCGGCCCACTTCAGCTTCCGCTCGTCGACGTCGACGGCGATGATGCGGCCGGCTCCGGCGACCTTGGCGCCCGCGATCGCGGCCATGCCCACGCCGCCGCAGCCGATCACCGCGATGGAGTCCCCGCGTCCCACGCCACCGGTGTGGACCGCGGCGCCGAAACCGGCCATCACGCCGCAGCCGAGGAGCCCGGCGGCGGCCGGGGAGGCCATGGAGTCGACCTTGGTGCACTGGCCTGCGGCGACCAGGGTCTTCTCGGCGAAGGCGCCGATGCCGAGGGCCGGGGCGAGCGGCGTGCCGTCGGCCAGGGTCATCGGCTGGGTGGCGTTGTGGGTGGCGAAGCAGTACCAGGGTGTGCCTCTGCGGCAGGCCCGGCAGGTGCCGCAGACTGCGCGCCAGTTGAGGATGACGAAGTCGCCGGGGGCGACGTCGGTGACTCCCTCGCCGACCGACTCCACCACGCCCGCCGCCTCGTGACCGAGCAGGAACGGGAACTCGTCGTTGATCCCGCCCTCCCGGTAGTGCAGGTCCGTGTGGCAGACACCGCAGGCCTGCACCCGTACCAGCGCCTCACCGGGGCCGGGGTCCGGCACCAGGACGGTCTCCACCGAGACCGGGGCGCCCTTCTTTCGGGCGACGACGGCGCGTACCTCGTGTGTCACGGTCGATCTCCTCGTCGAGGAAGGGAGGGGGAAAGGGGGAGGGACTTCACCGGGCCGGCCGGCCCGGACGGGGACCGTGGCCGAGCCGCCGATCGTCGCGTTTCATATGACGCAACCATGTTCGCTATGAGCAACGACGACCAAACTGTCTCCTCGCGGACACCCACTGTCAAGAGGTTGACCACCCCGACTTGCCCGCTCCCCCTCGACGCCTCCCCCTTCCCTGGACGCGAGGGTCCGTGCGAGCATGCGGGCGACCGGTTCCGGCCATGGTCACCGCACTCCACGAGCACCTCGGAACCATCGGGAGCGGCTGCGTATAGTTGCACCATGAGCAACTACTCGGCAGAGGACGCAACAACGGGTCCCGCGGTGAACGGTGTGCAGTCCGTCGACCGTGCCGTCAGCGTCCTGGAGATCCTCGCCCGGCGCGGCGAGGCCGGTGTCAGTGAGGTCGCCGCCGAGATCGACGTCCACAAGTCGACCGCCTTCCGGCTCCTCGGGGCGCTGGAGGCACGCGGACTGGTCGAGCAGACGGCCGAGCGGGGCAAGTACCGGCTCGGCTTCGGCATCGTGCGGCTCGCCGGCGCCGTCACGGGCCGGCTCGACATCACCCAGCAGGGCCGGCAGGTGTGCGAGCGGCTCAGCGAGGAGATCGGCGAGACCGTCAACATCGCCGTGCTCCAGGAGCACTACGCGGTCAATCTCCACCAGGTGCGCGGCCCGGGCGCGGTCGGCACCCACAACTGGGTCGGCCAGCTCACCCCTGTGCACGCCACGTCCAGCGGCAAGATCCTGCTGGCCCACCTCTCGGAGCGGCGGCGGGCCGAGGTGCTGGAGGCGTCCGGGCTGCGCAAGCTGACGCCGCACACGCTGACGACCAGGGCGAAGCTGGAGAAGGACCTCACCACGGCGCGCGAGCTCGGGTACGCGGTGACGCTGGAGGAACTGGAGATCGGACTGCACGCGATGGCGGCCCCGATCCGCTCCCGCGAGGGCCAGGTCGTCGCCGCGCTCAGCGCCTCCGGCCCGGCCTACCGCTTCACCGAGGAACGCATCCGGGAACTCGTGCCCGTACTGACGCGGGGCGCCGAGGAGATCAGCCGCAGGATGGGCTATCTGGGCTGACCGGCACGAACGACGCCCGGCACGAAACCGACCGCGCCGCCACCGCCGCCTCGACGCCCCAGCGAGCCGTCACCCGTACCGCGTCCAGCGTCGAGGCGACATCGTGCACCCGCAGGCACCAGACGCCCTGTGCGGCGGCGAGCACGGACACGGCGGTGGTCGCGGCGTCACGCTCCCGTGCCGGGCGCGGTTCCCCCGTCGCCCGGTCCGCCAACAGCCTCCCCAGAAAGGCCTTGCGGGACGCGCCCACCAGGACGGGACGGCCCAGCGCGCGGACCTCCCCGAGCCGGCCCAGCAACTCCCAGTTGTGCTCGGACGCCTTGGCGAAGCCCAGCCCGGGGTCGACGATCAGCGACCCGGGTGGGACGCCCGCCTCCAGGGCCGCGTCGATCCTCAGCCGCAGCTCCTTGAGCACGTCGTCGACCACATCGCCGTAGACGGCGTTCGCCTGCATACCGGCCGAGTGTCCACGCCAGTGCATCAGCACGTACGGCACACCCGCCCGGGCCATCAGGGGCAGCATCGCGGGATCGGCGAGGCCCCCCGACACATCGTTGACCAGCCGTGCGCCCGCCTCCAGCGCACGGGCGGCGACCTCGGCCCGCATGGTGTCCACACTGACGACCGCGCCCGCCGCCGCGAGGTCCCGGACGACGGGCAGCACCCGTCGCAGTTCCTCCTCGACCGGTGGGCGCACCGCACCGGGCCGGGTCGACTCGCCGCCCACGTCCACGATGTCCGCGCCCTGCTCCAGCAGGGCACGGCCATGTGCCATGGCCGCCTCGGCGGCGAACGACAGCCCGCCGTCGGAGAACGAGTCCGGCGTGACGTTCACGACGCCCATGACCAACGTGCGTGCGGGCCTCGGCAGCCCGTGCGGGTGCAGGTCCGGCGTGCCCGGGTGCCACGGCGTGGTGGTGGCGTGGGCCGTGACGGTCACCGGTGTCCGACCTTCGGCGCGCTGACAGGTACTCGCATGCCTCAGACGTACTCCGTCGCCGCGTCGAGCAGCCAGTCCGCCAGATAGCCGGCGAACGACGAACGGACCAGGACCCAGAAACCGGCGCTGGGCTCCTCCCGTGCGACCAGGACGACCTGGGTGCGGGCCAGGGTGGTCTGGGCGCAGCGTCCGGCGCCGAAGGCTCTCGGGTGCAGGTCCAGCGGGCAGCCGTGGGCCAGCAGCTCGCGGGCGCCGGTGCCCGCGACGAGGACCGTGGTGCGCTGTGCGGAGACGTCGGTCACGGAGACCGGCTCCTCTCCGGCGGCCTCCCGGATCCGGCTCTCCAGCTCGCGCCCGCCACCCGGCGGCCCCACGAGCAGCCACTCGTCGGGGCCGAGCCACAGCGCGGTCAACTCCCCCGCGCGGGCGACGGTGTTGGGCTCCAGCGGCAGCGGGAGGCCCAGCGCGAGGCCGACGGCGTCCGCCGCCGCCCCCTTGGCGTCCAGACGCACGTCGAGCTGGGTGAGGAAGGGCAGTTCGGCCAGCCGGATCCTGCCCCCGGAGGTGCGGGTGGCGGCGGCCAGCCGGTCGGCGGCCCCGGACAGGGGGCTGCGGGGCCGGGAGGTCGGGGCGGTGTCAGCCATCGCGGCGGGCTCCCTCGGGGTCGTAGAGGACGGGGCTCGCGACGGTCACGGGGACCAGTCGGTCGCCCACGGGGGCGTACAGCCGCTCGCCGAGGCGGTCCCTGCCGCCCTTGACCAGGGCGAGCGCGAAGGTCCGGCCGAGGGCGGCGCTGCGGTAGCTGGAGGTGACGTGGCCCAGCATCGGGACGGGCGGGGCCGGCAGCACGCTGTCGGCGACCAGATGGGTGCCCTCGGGGAGGAAGGCGCCCGGGTCCTCGGGGAGGAGGCCGACCAGGTGCTTGCGGTCGGGGCGGGCGGTGTCCGCGCGGGCATGGGACCGCTTGCCGATGAAGTCCGGCTTCTTCTTCGAGACCACCCAGCTCATTCCGAGGTCCTGCGGGGTGACGGTGCCGTCGGTGTCCTGGCCGATGATCGGGTAGCCCTTCTCGGCCCGCAGGACGTGCATGGTCTCGGTGCCGTACGGGGTGATGCCGTACGGGGCGCCGGCCTCGTACAGCGCCTCCCAGAGGGCCAGGGCCTCCCACGGCGACACGTTGATCTCGTAGGCGAGTTCACCGGAGAAACTGATCCGGCAGACCCTGGCCTCGATGCCCGCGACGGTCGTCTCGCGCCAGGCCATGAACGGGAAGTCCTCGTTGGACACGGCCAGCCGCGGGGCGAGGGAGCCGAGGACCTCGCGGGACTTCGGCCCGACCAGCGCGACCGTGGCCCACTGCTCGGTCACCGACGTGCAGTGGACCTTCAGTTCGGGCCACTCCGTCTGGAGCCACTCCTCCATCCAGTCGAGCACGGTGGCGGCGTTGCCGGTCGTCGTGGTGACCAGGTAGCGGTCCTGGGCGACCCGGATGACCGTGCCGTCGTCGAAGACCATGCCGTCGGGGCGGCACATGACGCCGTAGCGGATCATGCCGACCTTCAGGGTGCTCATCATGTTGGTGTAGAGCAGGTCGAGGAAGACACCGGCGTCGGGACCCTGGACGTCGATCTTGCCGAGGGTGGAGGCGTCCATGAAGCCCACGCCCTCACGGGTGGCCGCGCACTCGCGCAGCACGGCGGCCTCCATGTCCTCGCCGTCCCGCGGGTAGTACCAGGGGCGCTTCCACTGGCCGACGTTCTCGAACAGCGCGCCGCGGGCGACATGCCACTCGTGGAGGGCGGTCGTACGGACCGGATCGCTGAGCACGCCCCGGTCACGGCCCGCGAGGGCGGCGAAGGAGACCGGTGTGTACGGCGGGCGGAAGGTGGTCGTGCCGAGAGCCGAGACGTCCACGCCGAGCAGTTCGGCGACGACACCGCCGGCCAGCACGCCCGAGGTCTTGCCCTGGTCGTTGGCGGTGCCCGCCGTGGTGTACCGCTTGGTGTGCTCCACCGAGCGCATGCCGGCGCCGGTCGCGCGGGCCAGGTCGGCCACCGTGACGTCGCGCTGGAGGTCGACGAACCGCGGGGCGTCCGACTCGCCCGGGACGACGTACACATGCATCGGCGGTGTCCCGGCGGGCCGCGCGGCGACCGCGGGAAGGCGGGGCGCCTCGGCCGTGTATCCCTCGGCCTCGATCGCGCGGGCACCGGCGGCGGCGCCCTGGGCGAGGACGGCGGCCGGGTCGAGGAGACCGCTGGCGCTGCCCACGACCTCGACCGCCTGACGGCAGGTGTCGGGCACGAAGGAGCCCAGCGACGCGTCGTGGCGCAGCTTGCCGCCGGACTGGCTGAACAGGTGCGCCACCGGGTTCCAGCCGCCGGAGACCAGCAACAGGTCCGCGGCGAACACCCGCTGTCCGGCGGACTCCCCGTACGGGGCGACGCTCACGGCGGTGAGGCGGGGCTCGCCCTCGGTGCCGGTGACGGCGTGTCCGGCCAGGACCTCGATGCCGGCGGCCGTGGCGCGCTCGGCCCACTCCCCCGGTTCGGGGCGGGTGTCGACGATCGCGGTGACGGTCAGGCCCGCCGAGGCGAGGTCCAGGGCCGCCTCGTAGGCGCTGTCGTTGGTGGTGAGGACGACCGCGCGGCGGCCGGGCAGGGCGCCGTGGCGGTTGACGTGGGTGCGGGCGGAGGAGGCCAGCATCACGCCGGGGCGGTCGTTGTCCGCGAAGGCCAGGGAGCGTTCGTGGGCGCCGGTCGCGAGGACGACGCGGCGGGCGCGGATGCGGTGGACGCGTTCCCGGGAGACGTTCTCCGGGGCCGCACCGCCGAGGTGGTTGGTGCGCCGCTCGACGGCGAGGAGGTGGTTGTCGTCGTAGTAGCCGAAGACGGTGGTCCGGCGCAGGACGCGGACCTCGGGGGCGGCGTCGAGCAGGTCGGCGGTCTCCCTCACCCAGTCGAGGTGTTCGGCGGTGCCGAGGAGGCTGCCGCCGGGTTCCGGCTGGTCGTCGGCGAGGATGACGCGGGCGCCGCTTCTCGCGGCCGCCGCCGCGGCCGCGAGCCCGGCCGGACCCGCGCCGACGATCAGGAGGTCGCAGTGGGTGTGTACGGCGTCGTAACGGGCGGGGTCGGGTTCCGTGGCGAGGCGGCCCTGGCCGGGGAGGCTGGTCGCGACCAGGCCGTCGTACAGCTCGACGGTCGTCGCGGGGAGCATCGGCTCGGGGAAGGGTTCCTCGATCTGGACGACCGCGTTGGGCTCTTCGACGCCGGCGGAGAAGATGCCCCGGGGGCGGCCGAGTCTGATGCTGGTGCCCGCCTCGACGACGCCGTTGGCGAGGAGGGCGGAGGCGAGGGTGTCGCCTCGGTGGCCCTGGTATGCGGTGCCGTCGAAGGTGAAGGTGAGGGAGGTGTCGCGGTCGATGCGGCCTCGGGTGGGGTGGCGGAACGGTTGGGTCGTCCCGCCCCCGCCGCCCCCGCCCGTCCCGTCCTCGTGCGCCGCACGGGCCGATGGTGCCGGACTCGGCTCGGAAGTGACCGCGAGCGGCGCCGGCTCGGACACCGCACTGGCTGGGAGCACGGGCCTCGGCTCAGGAGTCGCCGGCCGTTCCTCGCCCGCGCGGTACACCGACAGGATCTCGTTCGTCGAGGTGTCGCGGACCGCGTTGAACCAGCGGCGGCAGCCCGCCGCGTGGCTCCAGCGTTCGGCGAAGGGGCCTTTGGTGTTGTCGCGGAAGAAGAGGTAGCGGGCCCACTCCTCGTCCGTGAGGGTCGAGGGGGTCTCGGGGTAGGCCACGTGGGCCTGGCCGCCGTAGTGGAACTCGGCCTCGTCGCGGGGCCCGCACCACGGGCAGGTGATGAGCAGCATGGTTGGGCTCCCTAGTGGGCCACCGCGGCCGCGCCGTGCTCGTCGACGAGCGCGCCGGTGGTGAAACGGTCGAGCGAGAAGGGGGCGTTGAGGGCGTGCGGGGTGTCGTGGGCGATGGTGTGGGCGTAGACCCAGCCGACGCCCGGGGTGGCCTTGAAGCCGCCCGTTCCCCAGCCGCAGTTGAGATAGAGGTTGTCGACGGGGCTGAGCCCGATGATCGGCGAGGCGTCGGGGCTGACGTCGACGATGCCGCCCCAGGTGCGCAGCACATGGGCGCGGGCGAAGACCGGGAAGAGCTCCAGGGCCGCGGCCATCTGCTCCTCGATGATGTGGAAGGCACCGCGCTGGGTGTACGAGTTGTACGCGTCGATGCCCGCGCCCATCACCAGCTCGCCCTTGTGCGCCTGGCTGACGTACACATGGACGGCGTTGGACATCACGACCGTGGGGTGCACCGGCTCCAGGAGTTCGGAGACCAGGGCCTGCAACGGGTGGCTCTGGACCGGGAGTTCGACACCCGCCATGGCGGCGAGGACCGAGGTGTGGCCCGCCGAGCAGAGCGCGACCTTGCCGGCCGCGATGCGGCCGCGGGTCGTGCGGACGCCGACGACGCGGTTGTCGACCACGTCCAGGCCGGTGACCTCGCAGTTCTGGATGATGTCGATGCCGGCCGCGTCGGCGGAGCGGGCCAGGCCCCAGGCCACGTGGTCGTGCTTGGCGATGCCCGCGCGCGGCTGGTAGGTGGCGCCCAGGACCGGGTAGCGCACGTCCTGGGAGATGTTGACGATCGGGCAGACCTCCTTGACGCCGTCGGCGTCGAGCCACTCCGCGTCCACACCGTTGAGGCGGTTGGCCTCCACACGGCGCACGCTGTCGCGGACGTCCTGCAGGCTGTGCGCGAGGTTCAGCACGCCGCGCTGGGAGAAGAGGATCGGGTAGTCGAGTTCCTCCGCCAGTCCCTCCCAGAGCTTGAGGGCGTGCTCGTAGATGCCGGCGCTCTCGTCCCACAGGTAGTTCGAGCGGATGATCGTGGTGTTGCGGGCCATGTTGCCGCCGCCGAGCCAGCCCTTCTCCAGCACCGCGACATTGGTGATGCCGTGGTTCCTGGCCAGATAGTGGGCGGTGGCCAGACCGTGTCCGCCGCCGCCGACGATCACCACGTCGTACGACTTCTTCGGCTCGGGGTCGCGCCACAGCCAGTCGGGGTGTTCGGGGAGGTCGGCGCCGGGGGTACGGGGGCTCATCGGACGTCTCCGTCTTCTGAAAGGTGCGGATGCGGCGGGTACGGGGGGACGTGCGCGTTCATACGGCGGTGGCGTTCCTCTCGGCGGCCTCGACGACGTTGGCCAGCAACATCGCGCGGGTCATGGGGCCCACCCCGCCGGGCATCGGCGCGATCCAGCCGGCGACCTGGGCGGCGTCCGGGTGGATGTCGCCGACCAGGCCCTGGTCGGTGCGGGTGATGCCGACGTCCAGGACGGCCGCGCCGGAGCGCAGCATGTCCTTGGTGATCAGCCCGGGTGAACCGGCCGCCGCGATGACGATGTCGGCCTCGCGGGTGTGCCAGGCCAGGCCCTTGGTGCCGGTGTGGCACAGGGTCACGGTGGCGTTCTCGGAGCGGCGGGTGAGCAGCAGGCCGATGGGACGGCCGACCGTGATGCCCCGGCCCACCACGCAGACCCGGGCGCCGGCGAGCGGCACCTGGTGACGGCGCAGGAGTTCGACGATGCCGCGCGGGGTGCAGGGCAGCGGGGCGTCGACGCCGAGGGTGAGCCGGCCGAGGTTGACGGGGTGCAGTCCGTCGGCGTCCTTGGCCGGGTCCATGCGCTCCAGCACGGCGTTTGCGTCGAGGTGGCGGGGCAGCGGGAGCTGGACGATGTAGCCGGTGCAGGCCGGGTCGGCGTTCAGCTCGTCGATGACGTCCTCGACCTGCTGCTGGGAGGCGTCGGCGGGCAGGTCGCGGCGGATGGAGGCGATGCCGACCTGGGCGCAGTCGCGGTGCTTGCCGGCCACATAGGCGCGGCTGCCGGGGTCCTCGCCGACCAGGACGGTGCCGAGGCCCGGCGGGCGGCCGCCGGTGGCGGTCAACTTGGCCACCCGCTCCGTGAGTTCGCGGCGGATGTCGGCGGCGGTCGCCTTGCCGTCGAGCAGCGTTGCGTTCACCGGCGGTGTTCCTTCCCTCTGCGGTCGTGGCCGGGGGTCAGCCACGGAGGCGGGACATGGTGGGGTCGAACAGGGGCTCCTCGGTGACGACCGCCTCGACGAGCTGGTCGAAGTAGCCGATGCGCAGCGCGGTTCCGGGGGCCGTGAGTTCCGTCGGGAGCCAGGCGTAGGCGATGCCCTTGCCGATGGTGTAGCCGTAGGCGGCGCTGGTGACGTAGCCGACGGGGCGGTCGCCGTCGAGGACCGGCTCCTTGCCCATGACGACCGACCGGGGGTCGTCGATGACGAGGCAGGTCAGCTTGCGCCGGACGTTCTCCTTGCGGCGAAGCAGTGCGGCCTTGCCGACGAAGTCGTCCTTGTCGAGCTTGACGGCGAAGCCGACGCCGGCCTCGTAGGGGTCGTGCTCGTAGGTCATGTCGGTGCCGAAGGAGCGGTAGCCCTTCTCCAGGCGGAGGCTGTTGAAGGCGCCGCGTCCGGCGATGACGCCGCCGAGCGGCTCGGCCGCCGCCCAGAGGGTGTCCCAGAGCTTCTGGCCCTGGTCGGCGGTGGTGTAGAGCTCCCAGCCGAGTTCGCCGACGTAGCTCAGGCGCATGGCGGTGACGGGCACCGAGCCGATGTAGGCGTGCTTGGCGCGGAAGTACTTCAGGCCGTCGCCGGAGAAGTCGGCGTCGGTGAGGGGCTGGAGGACCTTGCGGGCCAGTGGGCCCCACAGGCCGATGCAGCAGGTGCCGGGGGTGATGTCGCGGACCTGGACCGTGCCGTCGGCCGGGAGGTGGCGGGTGATCCAGTCGAGGTCGAGGTTGCCGTTGGCGCCGATCTGGAAGGTGTCGCGGGCCAGCCGGGCGACGGTGACGTCGCTGCGGATGCCGCCGTCGTGGTCGAGGAGGAGGGTGTAGGTCACCGAGCCGACGGATTTGGCGACCTTGCCGGTGCACAGGCGCTCCAGGAGGTCGGCGGCGCCGGGGCCGCTCACCTCCAGGCGCTTGAGGGCCGTCATGTCGTACATCGCGACGGTCTCGCGGGTGGCCTGGGCCTCGGCACCGACGATGGGCGACCAGTACCGCGCGGCCCAGTCGCCCGGGGTGGGGATGGAGCGGCCCTCGACGAGGCCGGCGTTGGCCTCGTACCACTGCGGGCGCTCCCAGCCGTTCGCCTCCAGGAAGAAGGCGCCGTGCTCCTGCTGGCGGGCGTGGAAGGGGCTGGTGCGGATCGGGCGGGGGTCCCCGGAGGGCTGGAGGGGGTGGAGGATGTCGTAGACCTCGACGAAGTTCTGGCAGTCGCGGGCCAGGACGTACTCCGGGGAGAGCTGGTGCGGTTCGAAGCGGTTGACGTCGCACTCGTGGAGGTCGAAGGAGGAGCAGTAGCCGTCGACCAGCCATTCGGCCATGGCCCGGCCGACGCCGGCGGAGTGGGTGACCCAGACCGCCTCGGCGACCCAGAAGCCCTTGACGTCCGGGGACTCGCCGAGCAGCGGGAAGTTGTCGGTGGTGAAGGAGAACAGGCCGTTGATGCCCTCCTCGATGTTCGCCTCCTTCGTGGAGGGCAGCAGCGACTGGGTCTCGGTCCAGGCGTCGGCGAAGTCGTCCTCGGTGAACTTCAGGACCGACGGCATGTCGTCGGCCTCGGCCACGGAGAGGATCTCGTCGGCCGTGATGGGCATCGGGCGGTGGCCGTAGTAGCCGATGCCGATGCCGTCGAAGCGGTCGCGGTAGTAGAGGTCGGCGTCCTGGTGGCGCAGGATCGGCCGGATCGCCTCCTCGGTCTGACCGGCGAGGGCCGGGATCGGGCCGGTCCAGGCGAGTTGGTGGGCGAGCGGGGTCAGCGGGAGGTTCATGCCGACCATGCGGGCGATCTTCGGGCCCCAGATGCCGGCGCAGCACACGACGATGTCGGCCGGGATCTCGCCCTGGTCGGTGAGGACGCCGGTGACCTCGCCGTCGGCCCGCAGGACGTCGAGGACCTCGTGGCGGGCCAGGAAGGTCACGCCGCGCTCGGTGGCCCGGCGGATCTGCGCCTCGACGGCGAGGACCGCCTTGGCGAGGCCGTCGGTGGGGACCAGGAGGCCGCCGAGGACCTTGTCGCGGTCGACCAGCGGGTGCCGTTCGACGCACTCGTCCGCGGTGAGCAGGCGGGACTCGATGCCCCAGGCGGTGATCCAGCCGTGGCGGCGGCGCAGTTCGGTCAGGCGCTCGGGGGTGGTGGCCACTTCGAGACCGCCGACCTGGAGGAAGCAGGGCTTGCCGTCCACGTCGAGGGAGCAGAACTTCTCGACGGTGTACCGGGCCAGCTCGGTCATCGTCTTGGAGGAGTTCGTCTGGAAGACCAGACCCGGGGCGTGTGAGGAGGAGCCCCCGGTGGCGGGGAGCGGGCCCTGGTCGACCACGGTCACCTCGGTCCAGCCTCGCGCGGAGATCTCGTCCGCGAGAGCCGCTCCCACGACGCCCGCTCCGATGATGACCACTCGGGGTCCCGCCATCGCCGCACCTCCGCCTTGTTGACCGGTCGAGCCGATCGAGTTGCTGTTTACGCAACGCGATTCAGGTTGCGCAACTCAATGTGCCTTCCGCGCAGGTGGGTGTCAAGGGTCCCGGGACCTCGGAAAACAGGCCGGAACGCGGCGATGCCCGGTGGGCGGCGCGCATCCCTCGCACACCGCCCACCGGGCATGTCCCGACCGGATTCCCGCGTCCGGCCGTCGGCACTACTTGAGCCAGGCGTCCACCTTGAGACGGTTGTCCTCGACCCACTTCTTCGCCGCGGCCTCGGGGGTCATCTTGTCCACCGCGATGTACTTCGCCACGACGTTCTGGTCGTCGTTGGTCCAGCTGAAGTTCTTCACCAGGTCATAGGCGGGGCTGCCCGAGTCGGCGAACTTCTTGCTGACGATCTTGTCCAGCGTGTAGACGGGGTAGTCGCAGGCGACCTTCTCCGCGTCGGCGTCGCAGCCCTCCTTGTAGTCGGGCAGCTTGACCTTCACCAGCGGCACCTCGGACATGAACCACTGGGGCTCGTAGAAGTAGCCGATCACCCATTCCTTGTTCTTCTCCGCCTTGCGGAAGGTCTGGATGAGCGCGGTCTCGCTGCCCGCGTACACGACCTTGTAGTCCAGGTTCAGGTTCTTCACCAGGGCCTCGTCGTTGGTGACGAACGACGGGTCGCCGTCGAGGAGCTGACCCTTGCCGCCGGACTCCGACGTCTTGAACTTCGCCGCGTACTTGTTGAGGTTCTCCCAGTTCGTGATGTCCGGGTGCTCCTTGGCGAGCCACGGCGGCACGTACCAGCCGATGAGGCCCTCGTTCCCGGTCGCACCGGCGTCCACGGCGGTCTTCTGGTCGGTGATGTACTTCTTCTTCAGGTCGTCGTGGCCCCAGTTCTCGACGACCGCGTCCACCTCACCGGTCCCGAAGCCCTGCCAGGCGATCTCCTCCTTCAGGTCCTTCTTGGTGACCTTGCAGCCGAGGTCGGTCTCCGCGACGTAGGCGATGACCGCCGCGTTGGCCTCGTAGCCGACCCACGGGTTGACCGCGAGGTTGAACGTGCCGCACTTGGCGGAGCTGCCCGAGCCGCCCGCGTCCGAGGAACTGTCACCGACCTTCGCGCCGCCGCAGGCGGTGAGGGTGAGGCCGAGGACCGCCATACCGGCCGCGCCGGCTCTCCAACGTCTTGCTTGCCTTGCCATGGTCAGTTGCTCCTTATGCACTGGTACGCCGCGCCGCGGCCTGAGTGATGCGGTCGAACATGACTCCGAGAAGGACGATGGCGAGCCCGGCGGCGAGCCCCTTCCCGAAGAGCTGGCCCTGCGAGAAACCGGCCACGACGTCGTAGCCGAGGGCGCCGGCACCTACCAGGCCGCCCACCACAACCATCGACAGCACATAGATCAGACCCTGGTTCGTGGCGAGAGTCAGGGCGCCGCGTGCCAGCGGCAGCTGGACCTTGGTGATGATCTGCCAGGTGTTGGACCCGGCGGAGGTGGCCGCCTCCACGGTCGCCGCGGGCACGTTCCGCACCCCGTCCGCGATGATCTTCATCGCGACGGGGGCCGCGTAGACGATCGCGGCGACGATCGCCGTGAAACGGGTCGCGCCGAACAGCGCGAGGAACGGCACCAGATAGACGAACGGCGGCATGACCTGGGCCGCGTCCAGGCTGGGCCGCAGCATGCGGTCCGCCAGCCGGCTTCGGCCCATCCACACGCCGAAGACGATGCCGAGCAGCATCACGAGAACGGTGGCGACCACGGTCGACGCCAGCGTCGTCATGCTGTCGGACCACATCCCGGTGGCGACCAGCAGCCCCACGCACACCGCCGTGGTCAGGCCGGCCCGCCGGCCGCCGAGGACGACACCGAGCGCGATCAGCACGGCGCCGACGAGCCACCACGGGGAGTCGGTGAGGAGGGACTGGAAGGGGTTGAGCAGTCCGTTGGTGATGAGGTCGCGGACCGTGTTGGTGACACCCGAGAGGTTGTCCTGCACCCAGGTCGTCGTGGTGTCGGCCGCGCTCGCGATGGAGCTGCCGAGACCTCCCTCGCCGGGGAACTCCGCCGCCCACACATAGGTGTGCGACATGAGGACCAGGACGGCCGTGAGGACCGCGCCCGCGCCGAGCAGCGGCCGCCGCCAGGCGAGGAAGCGGTTCTTGGAGCGCCGGGCCTCCTCCTCGCGGGTGCTGGCCGCGGTCGTGACCCGGTCGAGGACGATCGCCATGACGACAATGGACAGGCCCGCGTTGAAGGCCGTGCCGACGTCGAGCGACTGGAGGGCCTGGACGACGGTCTTGCCGAGGCCGGGAGCGTCGATCAGGGCCGCGATGGTCACCATGGCCAGTGCGGCCATGATGGTCTGGTTGACGCCCATCACCACGGTCCGCTTGGACATGGGCAGCAGGACCTTCAGCAGGGCCTGCCCGCGCGTCGCCCCGAGCGAGTCGGCGGCCTCCACCGTCGTCTCCGGCACGTTCCGGATGGCGTGCGCGGTGATCCGGATCGCCGGGGGCGCCGCGTAGATCACCGTGGCGATGGTGGCGGAAGCTCCGCCGATGAGGAAGAACAGGGTCAGCGGGGCCAGGTAGACGAAGGTCGGCATCGTCTGCATGAAGTCGAGCAGGGGCGTGACGATCCGGTTGACCCGGTCGGACAGCCCCGCCCACACGCCCAGCGGGATCGCGAACAGCAGCGCCACGAACACCGCGGAGACGGTGAGCGCCAGGGTGTCCATGCTCTCCTGCCACAGCCCCTGGAGACCGAGGAAGGTGAAGCCGGCCACCGCCAGCAGCGCGACCCGCCAGTTGCCGAACGCCCAGGAGACATAGCCCGCGATGCCGACGACGCCGAGCCAGCCGATCTGCGGCAGGGGGCGGTCGACGGAGGGCTGCGAGATCAGCTCCTGCACGAACGTCACCAGGGTGTCGATGACCAGGCGGATCTCGTTGAAGAAGTACAGGAAGAGCGGGTTGGAGTTGCGGTTCGCGCCGATCGAGTCGTTGACGTCGTTGAACCACCGGTGCAGATCGGTCAGGTCCGCCGCCCCGAGGGCGAGGGTCTGCTTGCCGCGCAGGACGACGAAGAGCACCAGCCAGGCGAGCAGGATCGCGCCGATCACCATGGGCCGGCTGACATGGCGGGGCTCTCGGACCGGGGCCGGCTCCTCGACCGGCCGGGTCTTCTCCGGTCTGCCCGGCGGTTCGGTCTTCTCCACGACGACGGTCATCACGCGCCGCCTTCCCGCCCGGCGACCACGGCGAGGATCTCCTCGTCACCGACGATGCCGAGCAGCTTGCCGTTCTCGACGACCTTGACCGGCTTGTCGGCGGCGAGCACCGCCCGGGTGGCCTCCTTGACCACGACGTCCGGTCCCAGCTCGGGGCCGTCCAGGGCGTCGCCGTCCGCCAGGGGCCGCATGATCCACCGCAGGGTGAGCACGTCGCCGCGCGGGACGTCCTTGACGAACTCGCGCACGTAGTCGTCGGCCGGGGCGCCGACCAGCTCGTCGCCGGTGCCGCACTGGACCATCTTGCCGTCGCGCATGATCAGGATGCGGTCGCCCAGCTTGAGGGCCTCGGAGAGGTCGTGGGTGATGAAGACCATCGTCTTGCCGACCTCGTGGTGCAGCCGGATGACCTCGTTCTGCATGTCACGGCGGATCAGCGGGTCGAGCGCCGAGAACGGTTCGTCGAAGAAGAGCACGTCCGGATCGCCGGCCAGCGCGCGGGCCAGCCCGACCCGCTGCTGCATACCGCCGGAGAGCTGGTCGGGGTAGGACTTCTCGTAACCGGCGAGGCCGACCAGCTCGACGACCTCCTGGGCCCGCCGCAGGCGCTCGGCCCTGCCCATGCCGCGGATCTCCAGCCCGAAGGCCACGTTGTCGAGGACCCTGCGGTGGGGCAGCAGCCCGAAGTGCTGGAAGACCATGGAGAACTTGCGGCGGCGCAGCTCGCGCAGGCGTCTGTCGTCGGCCTGGCGGATGTCCTCGCCCTCGAAGACGACCTCCCCCGCGGTGGGTTCGATCAGCCGGGTCAGACATCGCACCAAGGTGGACTTGCCGGAGCCGGACAGGCCCATGACGACGAAGACCTCACCGGGCGAGACGTCGAAGTTCACATCGCGCACGGCGGCGGTGCAGCCGGTGCGGTCCATCAGCTCACGGCGGGTGAGCCCGCACAGTTCCTCGGACTCCGGCACCCGGTCGGCCTTCGGCCCGAACACCTTCCACAGCCTGCGCACGGAGATGACCGGGGTGGGACCCGAGTCCTGGGGCGTGCCGCGCCGCTGCGGCACCTCGGTCTGGGTGGTCATGTTCGACCTTCTTTCGGCGTTCAGCCGCGGAACCAGCGCTGCGGCCGGGGTTGGATGTTCTGCCAGATGTGTTTGGGCTCTCGGTACTCGTTCAGGCCGGTCGGTCCCAGCTCCCGGCCCACACCCGAATGCCCGAAACCGCCCCATTCCGCTTGCGGCACATAGGGGTGGTAGTCGTTGATCCACACGGTGCCGTGGCGCAGTCGCCGGGCGACCCGCTGGGCCTTGCCCGCGTCCTGCGTCCACACGGCACCGGCCAACCCGTACTCGGTGTCGTTGGCGATGCGTACGGCGTCGTCCTCGTCGGTGAAGCGCTCCACGGTGAGGACGGGCCCGAAGGACTCCTCGTGCACCACACGCATGTCCTGGCGGCACTCGTCGAGGACGGTGGGCAGATAGTAGTGGCCGTCCGCCAGGGCGGGGTCCTCGGGCCGGGCGCCGCCGCAGCGCAGGACGGCGCCCTCGGCGAGGCCCGAGGCGACGTACGCCTCGACCTTCTCCCGGTGCTGTGCGGAGATCAGTGCCCCGGTCTCGGCCTCGGCGTCGTAGGGGCCGCCGAGCCGGATGAGCCGAGCGCGGCGGACGACCTCGTCGACGAAGCGGTCGTGCAGGGAGTCCTCGACGATCAGCCGGGCCCCGGCCGAGCACACCTGGCCCGAGTGCAGGAAGACGGCGGTGAGGGCGAAGTCCACGGCCGTCTCGAAGTCGGCGTCGGCGAAGACGACGTTGGGGTTCTTGCCGCCCAGTTCGAGCGCGACCTTCTTCACGGTCGCGGCGGCGGTGGCCATGATGCGTCTGCCGGTGTCCAGGCCACCGGTGAAGGAGACCATGTCGACGCGGGGGTCCTCGGAGAGCGGGGCGCCCACCTCGGGGCCGGCGCCCAGGACGAGGTTGGCGGCGCCCGCCGGCAGCCCGGCCTCCTCAAGCGCCCGCATCAGCAGGATCGAGGTGGAGGGAGTGAGTTCGCTGGGCTTGAGGACGATCGTGTTGCCGGCCAGCAACGCCGGGGCGACCTTCCAACTGGCTTGCAGGAGTGGGTAGTTCCAGGGGGTGATCAGTGCACACACCCCGACCGGCTCGTGGACGACGCGGCTGACGGCGTCGTCGCGGCCGGTGTCGATCACCCGGCCGGCGTCGGTGCCCGCGAGTCCGCCGTAGTAGCGGAAGCAGGAGACGACGTCGGCGATGTCGTACTCGCTCTCCACCACCCTCTTGCCGGTGTCGAGGGATTCCGCGCGGGCGAAGCTCTTGGTGTCGCGCTCGATGATGTCGGCGGTGCGCAGCAGCAGGGCGCCGCGCTCCCGCTCGGGGGTGCTCGGCCAGGGGCCGGCGTCGAAGGCCTCCCGGGCCGCGGCGACGGCCGCCTCGGTGTCGGGGCGTGTTCCTTCCGAGACGGTCGCCGTGAGCGTGCCGTCAGCGGGACATCGGATCTCCCGGTGGCCGCCGGCCACCGGGGTCCGCCATTCGCCATTCACATACAGGTCTGCCACGCGCCGAGCCTTCCGACTGAAATTCGTTGCGCATCGTGCACCCGATTGCTTGTGATGGAACACCCTGTCGCCTGGCCAGACGGACGTCAAGATGTTCGCCGATGACGATATGGCCATGTGACCACTTACCCGCCCGCCCTTGACCGCAAGCGGTGCCGAGCCGACCATGTTGCGTATCGCTCACCTTGTTGTGCAATACGCACCGACGGAGGCCGCCGTGTCCATAAGGTTCCCCCGACCCCAGCCTGGCCGTGAGTTCGTCCTGACGCTTTCCTGTCCCGACAGTGCCGGGCTGGTCCACGCCGTGAGCGGCTATCTCGTCAGGAACTCCGGAAACATCCTGGAAAGCCAGCAGTTCGACGACCGACTTCAGGGCCGTTTCTTCATGCGGGTCCACTTCGACGTCTCCGACCCGAACGTCGACCTGGACGGCCTGCGGTACCGCTTCGGCCCCGTCGCCCAGGCGTACGGCATCTCGTGGTCCCTCAGCGACGCCTCCACGCCGACCCGGACCCTGATCATGGTGTCCAAGTTCGGGCACTGCCTCAACGACCTGCTCTTCCGCCGGCGCGCGGGCGCCCTCAACATCGAGATCCCGGCGATCGTCTCCAACCACCGGGAGTTCGAGAAGCTCGCGGAGTCGTACAACATCCCCTTCCACCACGTGCCGGTGACCCGGGACACCAAGCCCGAGGCCGAGGCACGGCTGCTGGAACTCGTCCGTGAGCTGGACATCGACCTGGTCGTCCTGGCCCGCTACATGCAGATCCTCTCCGACGACCTGTGCAAGGAGCTGGACGGTCGCGCCATCAACATCCACCACTCCTTCCTCCCCAGCTTCAAGGGCGCGCGCCCTTACGACCAGGCCTACGACCGCGGGGTGAAGCTGGTCGGCGCGACGGCGCACTATGTGACGCCGGACCTGGACGAGGGCCAGATCATCGAGCAGGACGTGGTCCGGGTGGACCACTCGCTGGACCCCGGCCAGCTGGTCACGGTCGGCCGGGACGTGGAGGCCCAGGTGCTCGCGCACGCCGTGAAGTGGCACAGCGAGAGCCGGGTGATGGTCGCGGGCAACCGCACGGTCGTCTTCCGCTGAGCGGAACGGCCTCCGTATACGAACGGCGGACAGGTACGACACGAACGCCGGACGGGCTGAGAGCCCGTCCGGCGTTCGGCGTTTCGTGTCCGGGGTGCGGTGTCGGGGTTGCGGTGTCCGGGGTGCGCGCTCAGCCCTCCAGCCGGTCCAGCAGGGCCCGCCGCCACCGCTCCGTCTCCGCGATCTGGTTGAAGGTGAACAGGTGCAGTCCCGCCACCCCGGACGCGGGGTCGGTGAGGGCGCTCTCCGTACGCCTGAGCAGTTTCTCGGGCGCGTAGCCGCCGGGCGCGGCGAAGCGCACGAACCACGACGCGTGCCGGGTCAGGAAGCGGGTCGACTCCCCCACCCCGATCTTCGTCGTCATCGCCAGCAGCTTCGCCCGCTGCACCGGCCCCGCGACGCCCACGTGGACCGGCAGGGTCACCTCCCGGCGCCGCACCCGGGCGAGCCAGTCCCCCAGCACCCGCGGGTCGAAGCAGAGGTTGCTCACTATGTACGTGGCGTGTTCGCGCTTGTCCCACATCGCCTGGACGGTGATGTCGTCGTGGATGAGCGGATGGCTCTCGGGATAACCGGTGACACCGACGTGGGGGAACGGCCGGCCCAGCTCGCCCAGCCGCCGCAGCACCGGCAGCGCCCCGTCGTAGGAACCGGCCGGTGGATCGGCGTCCCCCGCCGGGACGAACACGTCGTCCACGCCCGCCTCGCGCAGCCGCCCCGCGATCTCCTTCAGGTGCAGATCGTCCCGCAGGAGCCGGGCGGGGACGTGCGGGACCACACGGTAGCCGTGCGCGGCGAGCCGGACGGCGAGGTCGAGCGTCGGTTCCAGTCCCCTGACCGGCGACGCCGTCACAGTGACCACGACGTCGCGCGGGACATGGGCGAGGACCTTCTCCTCGGTGGTCCTCGCCGGCAGCACCTCGTAGCGGACCGTGCTCAGCAGCGCACGGAGCCCCGCGGCGCCCAACGTCTACTCCGCCTGCTTCTGGACGTCACGGTGGCGGTAGTACGCGGCCTTCGAGGGCGCCAGCGGCTCCTTGCCGAGGATCAGGTCGGCGGCCTTCTCCGCGATCATCATGACCGGTGCGTAGATGTTGCCGTTGGTGACGTAGGGCATGACGGAGGCGTCCACCACCCGCAGACCGTCCACGCCGTGCACGCGCATGGTGGTGGGGTCCACGACCGCCATCTCGTCGGTGCCCATCTTGCAGGTGCAGGACGGGTGCAGAGCGGTCTCGCCGTCCTTGGCGACCCAGGCGAGGATCTCCTCGTCCGACTCGACGGACGGTCCGGGCGAGATCTCCCCGTCGTTGTAGGGAGCGAGCGCGGGCTGGTTGAGGAGCTTGCGGGCCACCCTGATCGCCTCGACCCACTCGCGGCGGTCCTGTTCGGTGGAGAGGTAGTTGAAGCGCAGGGCGGGGTGCTGGCGCGGGTCCTTGCTCTTGATCTTCACCGAGCCGATGGCGTCCGAGTACATGGGCCCGACGTGCACCTGGTAGCCGTGACCGCCGGCCGGCACGGAGCCGTCGTAGCGGACCGCGATCGGCAGGAAGTGGAACATCAGGTTGGGGTAGTCGACGTCGTCGTTGCTGCGGGCGAACCCACCGGCCTCGAAGTGGTTGGTGGCGGCCGGGCCCTTCCGGAAGAGCCACTGGAGCCCGATGAAGGGCGCGCGCCACTTCGCCAGGTACGGCTGCATGGAGACGGGCTGCTTGCAGCCGTACTGGATGTACACCTCCAAGTGGTCCTGCATGTTCTCGCCGACGCCCGGGAGGTCGTGCACGACGTCGATGCCCAGCGCCCGGAGTTCCTCGGCGTTGCCCACGCCGGAGAGCTGGAGCAGCTGCGGGGAGTTGATCGCGCCGCCGCAGAGGATGACCTCCTTGGCGCGGACCTGCTTGGGGGCGCCGTTGCCGCGCCGGTACTCGACGCCGACGGCCTTCTTGCCCTCGAACAGGACACGGGTGACGAGGGCCCGGGTGGTGACCGTGAGGTTGGGACGTCTACGGACGGGCTTCAGATACGCCTTCGAGGCCGAGAGCCGGCGTCCGCGGTGCACATTCCGGTCGAACTTCGCGAAACCCTCCTGCCTGAAGCCGTTGACGTCGCCGGTGGGGGCGTAGCCCGCCTCCTCGGTGGCCTTGAGGAAGGCGCCGAAGAGCGGGTTCGACGCCGGGCCGCGCTCCAGGACGAGGGGGCCGTCGTGGCCGCGGAACTCGTCGTCCGGATCGGCCGCGAGACAGTTCTCCATGCGCCGGAAGTACGGCAGGCAGTGCGCGTAGTCCCAGGTCTCCATACCGGGGTCGGCCGCCCAGCGCTCGTAGTCCATGGGGTTGCCGCGCTGGAAGATCATGCCGTTGATGCTGCTGGACCCGCCCAGCACCTTGCCGCGCGCGTGGTAGACGCGTCGGCCGCCCATGTGCGGCTCGGGCTCGGACTCGTACTTCCAGTCGTAGAAGCGGCTGCCGATGGGGTAGGTCAGCGCCGCGGGCATGTGGATGAAGACGTCCCACGGGAAGTCCGAGCGGCCCGCTTCCAGGACCAGCACTCGGTTCGCCGGGTCGGCGGACAGCCTGTTTGCCAGTGCACTGCCCGCGGAACCACCACCGACGATGACGAAGTCGTACTGCACAGGGGCCATGGGTGCCTCGTCTCGCTCGCGCCGTAGATATGCGAGGCATGCTAGACCGGTCGCGCTATACGCACCAGGTTGCGAACAACGCAACTTGTGGAACTTCATTTCGGGGCGGTTACTTGCAAGTGTGTTGTTTACTGCGCGTATAGTTTCACTGTGAGCAACTACAGCCTTGACACGGAAACGTCGAATTCACACGCGGGCTCGGGCGGTGTCCAGTCGGTGGACCGCGCCATCAGCGTCCTGGAGATCCTCGCTCAGCGTGGCGAAGCCGGCGTCAGCGAGGTGGCGGCGGAGATCGAGGTGCACAAGTCCACGGCCTTCCGTCTCCTCGGCGCCCTGGAGGCGCGCGGCCTGGTGGAGCAGGCCGGCGAGCGCGGCAAGTACCGGCTCGGCTTCGGCATCGTGCGCCTGGCCGGCGCGGTCACGGGGCGTATCGACATCACGCAGCAGGGCCGTCCCGTCTGCGAGCGGCTGGCCGAGGAGATCGGCGAGACCGTCAACATCGCCGTGATGCAGGAGCATTACGCGATCAACCTGTACCAGGTGCGCGGACCGGGGGCCATCACCGCACACAACTGGGTGGGCCAACTGACTCCCCTGCACGCCACGTCGAGCGGCAAGATCCTGCTGGCCCACATGCCGGCGAAGGAACGCGCCGAACTGCTGTCCACCGTGGGCATGAAGAAGGTCACCCCGCACACCATCACCGCGAAGACGAAGCTGGAGAAGAACCTCCTCGCCGCACGGGAGCGGGGCTACGCCTTCACCCTGGAGGAGCTGGAGATCGGCCTGCACGCCATGGCCGCACCCGTTCGCAACCGGGACGGCGAGGTCATCGCCGCCCTCAGCGCCTCCGGGCCCTCCTACCGGTTCACCGAGGAGCGCCTGCACGAGATGTCCCCGGTACTGCTCAAGGGCGCCGCCGAGATCAGCCACCGGATGGGTTTCCTGGGCTGATTCACCCCTGAGGGGTGCCGAGGCGCTCGTTCACCCAGTCGTGGAACGCGCCGATGTGGTGCTCACTGGGCACCAGCACACCGCCCTTGGCGTACAGCCGGGAGCTCATGCCGGGCTGGGTCCGCTCACAGGCCTCGAAGTCCTGGAGGTTGACCCGGTCGAAGAGTTCCACGGACCGGCTGACGTCCTTGCCGCTCTCGACGACGTGCGGCAGATACAGCCAGTCGCACTCGACGATCGTGCGGTCCACGGACACCGGGTACATCCGGTGGAAGATCACGTGGTCGGGCACGAGGTTGATGAACACCTGCGGCCGGACGGTGATCGCGTAGTAGCGGCGGTCCTGGTCCTCCGCGACACCGGGAATGCGGTCCAGACCTTCGGAGCCGTCCACGGTGAACCCCCGCACCTCCTCACCGAACTCCGCGCCGTGGCCCACGTAGTACTGGGCGGCGTACCCGTCCGCGAACTCCGGCAGCACCTCGGTCAGTTCGGGATGGATCGTGGCGCAGTGGTAGCACTCCATGAAGTTCTCGATGATGAGCTTCCAGTTCGCCTTCACGTCGTACGTGATCCGACGGCCCACCGAGAGACTGCCGATGTCGTAGCGCTCGATCGACTCGACGTCGCCCAGGCGGGCGACGACCTCACCGACGACGTCCTCCTCGAAGGACGGCGGGTTCTCCGCGAGGCAGACCCAGACATAACCGAGCCACTCCCGTACGGCGACGCTCACCAGGCCGTACTCGGTGCGGCCCACGTCGGGCATCTTGGTGAGGTTGGGCGCGGCGACGAGCTTGCCGTCCAGGCCGTAGGTCCAGGCGTGGTACGGACACTGGAAGGCCCGCTTGACCTCGCCGGACTCCTCGGTGCAGAGCTTGGCCCCGCGGTGCCGGCAGACGTTGAAGTACGCGCGGATCGAGTTGTCCCGGGCCCGGGTGACCAGGATGCTCTCGCGGCCCACGTCGACGGTGCGGAAGGCACCGGGCTTCGCCAGCTCGGAGGCACGGGCCACACAGAACCACATGGTCTCGAATATGTGCTCCTGCTCCTGGGCGAAGACCACCGGATCGGTGTAGGAGGAGCCGGGGAGAGTGGCGATCAGGCTGTCGGGCAGGCTGGTCGAGGTCACGGGGCACTCCTCGGGGAACGTCGCGGAGGGATCATGCGGGCGCCGGGAGGAACGCCTCCGGTCGGCGTTGTGTATGGAGCAACGCTGCGCGCTCTGGGCAACCGCAGCATGAGGTGACGCCAGGGTGGTGTCAAGACGTGGTGGCGGCCAGTTCCTTGCGCACCCGTGTGAACAGCCGTGGCTGGTTCATCCCGAGCACGGCGATCGGCCGGCCGGCGCGCCGGTAGACGGCGAGGACGTCGCGGTCGTCGGCCGCGCCCGCCTCGACGGTGACACTGTCGGCCTCGGCCGCGTTGCCGGCGAACTGGATGCGGACGCCGTACTGGTCCGACCAGAAGTACGGCGGCCTGGGTACGCCCGGCTCGATGGCGCCCCCCGCCAGCAGGGTCGCGACGGCTGCGTCCGGGCGTTCGCGCGCGCCGGTCCAGTGCTCCACACGGCGGTGGTGGCCCGCACGAGGGTCGTACCAGTTGGCGCAGTCGCCGACCGCGACCACGGAGGCCAGGCTGGTACGGCCGTCGGCGCCGCACTTCACCCCGTTGTCCAGCGCGATGCCGGAACCCGCGAGCCACTCGACGCACGGGCGGGCCCCGACGCCGACGACGACGATGTCGGCGGGGACGCTGCGGCCGTCCTCCAGCAGAACGGCGTCGACCCGGTGCTCGCCGCTCAGCCCCTTCACCCCCACGCCGCACAACAGCCGTACGCCGTGGTCGGTGTGGAGGCCGGAGACGACAGCGCCCATGGTGTCGCCGAGCGGTCCGGCGAGCGGGGTCGACGCCGCCTCCACGACGGTCACCTCAAGGCCGAGGGCGCGGGCGGTGGAGGCGACCTCGGCGCCGATGAAACCGCCGCCGATCACCACCAGGCGTCCGCCGCGGGCCAGTTCGTCCCGCAGGGCGCGGGCGTCGTCCAGGGTGCGCAGGGTGTGGACTCCGGCCAGCCCCTCGGAGCCGGGCAGGGCCCGCGCCACGGCGCCCGTGGCGATGACGAAGCCGTCGGCACGCACCTCACGTCCGTCGGCGAGGCGGACGGCTCGCCCGGTGTGGTCGAGCGCGGTCGCGCGGGTGCCGAGCAGCCACTCGGCCGCGAGGTCCTCGTCCTGCGTCTCCAGGGCGAGTTCGGCCTCGCCGAGGGTGCCGGCCAGGAACTCCTTGGAGAGCGGGGGCCGGTCGTAGGGGCGGTGCGGTTCGTCGCCGATGACGACCAGGCGCCCGTCGAAGCCCTGCTTGCGCAGGGAGCGCGCCGCCGAGAGGCCGGCGAGAGAGGCGCCGACCACGGCGACGGTCCTCACGCGGGACCTCCGGCGAGCCGGGCGGAGATACAGGGCGGCAGGTTGGGGGCCTCCGTGGAGAGCCGGACGTAGATCATGCCGTCCTCGACGGCGACCTCGTGGGTCCGGACCGGCAGCTTGGCCGGCGGGGAGTCGACCGCGCCGGTGCGCAGGTCGAACTTGGAGGCATGCAGCGGACATTCCACCTCGCAGCCCTCCAGCCAGCCGTCGGCGAGCGAGGCGTCCTGGTGGGTGCAGGTGTCATCGATGGCGAAGATCTCGCCGTCGTCGGTGTGGAACACCGACACCGGCGGGTCGATGTCGAGCCGGAAGGCCTCACCTCGCGGAAGATCCGCGAGACGGCACGCGGGAATCATCATGACACCTCGGGTGCGTATAACGAAACGGTTTGCGGTAAGCGCAACATCAGTCTGGAGTCGCCCAGAACCCTTGTCAAGGCATCCAGAGGCCCCTCTGAGTCACTTGCGTCGTTGCGTTATCCAAAACCCACCTCACATAGAACAACAGAAGCCCGGTCGGGGTCATGGCCGCGCAGGGCGGTGCCACGCCCCCGCCGGGCGGGGTGGTGTGCCGGTCTCAGACGCCGGAGGTGGTGGGCCGCGCGGACTCCTCGGTTAGCTGGGGCCCTGCGGTCTCCGCGCCTTCCGTGGCCGTCGCGGGGCCGATACGGAGTTCGAAGTCCCCGTCGTACCTCTCGTGTCCGGCGATGACGGCCGTCTCGACGGCCTCCTTGCCCATGCGTCCGCGGATGATGAGCGGATCGTGGCGCAGGTCCCGGTTGAGTGCGACGCACAGCCCGATCATCACCAGGGTGAAGGGGGCCGCCGCGAGAATGGTGAGGTTCTGCAGTCCGGTGAGGGCATCGCCCTTGCCGCCGCCGATGAGCAGCATGACGGCGGCGACCGCTCCGGTCAGCACACCCCAGAACACCACGACGCCCCGGGACGGTTCGAGGGAGCCCCGCTGCGAGAGCGTCCCCATCACGATGGAGGCGGCGTCGGCGCCGGAGACGAAGAAGATGCCGACGAGGACCATGACGACGATGCTCGTCACCGTGGCGAGCGGGTACTGCTGGAGCACGTCGAAGAGCTGGCCCTGGGCGGTCGCGGCGTCGTTGAGCCGGCCGGCCTCCTGGAGGTGCATCGCCGAGCCGCCGAAGACGGCGAACCAGAGCAGGCTGACGCTGCTGGGGACCAGGATGACGCCGCCCACGAACTGCCGGATGGTGCGGCCGCGGCTGATGCGCGCGATGAACATGCCGACGAAGGGCGTCCAGGAGATCCACCACGCCCAGTAGAAGACCGTCCAGCCGGCCAGCCAGTCGGCGACGCCCTTGCCGCTCGACGCCTCGGTACGGCCCGCCATCTGGGCCAGGTCACCGAAGAAGGCGCCGATGGAGGTGGGCAGCAGGTCGAGGATGAAGATGGTCGGGCCGACGAGGAAGACGAAGAGGGCGAGCCCCACCGCCAGCACCATGTTGGTGTTGGACAGCCACTGGATGCCCTTCTCGATCCCGGACACCGCCGAGGCGACGAACGCCACGGTCAGCACCGCGATCACGACGACCAGCAGTCCGGTGCCGACCGATCCCAGCCAGCCCAGCCCCGTGAAGCCACTGCCGATCTGGAGGGCGCCGAGTCCCAGGGACGCCGCCGAGCCGAAGAGGGTGGCGAAGATGGCGAGGATGTCGATGGCCCGGCCGGGCCGGCCGTTCACCCGCTTCTCACCGAGCAACGGGGTGAACACCGCGCTGATCAGCTGCCGGCGGCCGCGCCGGAAGGTGCTGTAGGCGATGGCGAGACCCACGACCGCGTACATCGCCCACGGATGGAGCGTCCAGTGGAAGAGGGTGGTGGCCATGGCGGTCTCCATGGCCTGGTTGGCATCGGCCGGGTCGGTGCCCGGCGGGGGCGTGACGAAGTGGGAGAGCGGCTCGCTCACTCCGTAGAACATCAGGCCGATGCCCATGCCCGCGCTGAACATCATGGCGATCCACGAGACGGTGCGGAACTCCGGCTCCTCCCCCTCCTTCCCGAGGGTGATCCGCCCGTAGCGGCTCATCGCCAGCCAGAGGGCGAAGACCACGAAGCCCGACGCGGCCAGGACGAAGGCCCAGCCGCCGTTGCGGATCGTGCCGTCCAGCAGCTTCCCGGACACGCTCTCCAGCGTGTCGGTCGCCGCGGCTCCCCACACGACGAAGGCCAGGGTGAGCGCCGCGGCGACACCGAAGACGACGCGGTCGGTCCGGGGGTGGGCGGCGGCCGCACCGCCTCCCGGCAGATCCCCTCCGACGGGTTGGCCTGGGCTCCCGTTCCGTTCGCGGGCTCTGCTCATCGGCTCGTCCTTTCCACAGACGGCAGGGGACGCGCTGTCGCGGACGACGGTTGCGCGACCGGGCAAGAAGGGAAACGTGTGGGCGAAGAGGGGGACCGCCACTCCAGCCAGGTTGCAGATGATGCACCTGGGTTCACTATGGGCAACACCATCGGATGGCCTGGAGAGGCTGTCAAGAGTCGCGCCGAAGAAGTACCGGGACGGGGACCGGTTCCAGGCGGACGACGATCGACTTCGACGTGGGCGTGTTGCTGATGGCCGCGGTGGAGTCCAGCGGGACCAGCACGTTGGTCTCGGGGAAGTAGGCGGCGCAGCAGTCGCGCGGGGTCGGGTAGGGCACCACACGGAAGGCCGGTGCCCTGCGTTCCACGCCGTCGTCGTACTCGCTGACGATGTCCACGAGGTCCCCGTCGGCCAGGCCGCGGTCCGCGAGGTCGTCGGGGTTCACGAAGAGGACCCGGCGGCCCTGGTGGATGCCGCGGTAGCGGTCGTCCAGGCCGTAGACGGTGGTGTTGTACTGGTCGTGGGAGCGGAGCGTCTGGAGCAGCAGTCGGCCCGGTGGCACGTGGGGCCTCTCCAGCGGGTTGGCGGTGAAGTTGGCCCGACCCGTGGCGGTGGTGAACCGGCGTTCGTCGCGCGGCGGGTGGGGCAGGGCGAAGCCGCCCGGCCGGCGCACCCGGTGGTTGAAGTCCTGGAAGCCGGGGATCACGCGTGCGATGCGGTCGCGAACGCTGTCGTAGTCCGACTCGAAGTCCTCCCAGGGCACGTGCGAGGCCGCTTCCCCGAGCGCGGCCCGCGCCATCCGGCAGACGATCGCGACCTCGCTCAGCAGGTGCTCGGAGGCGGGGGCGAGTCGCCCTCGGGAGAGGTGCACCATGCCCATGGAGTCCTCGACCGTGACCTGTTGGGGCCCGCCGGGCCGCAGGTCGGCCTCGGTGCGGCCGAGACACGGGAGGATGAGCGCCTGTTCGCCGGCGACGACGTGCGAGCGGTTGAGCTTGGTGGAGATCTGCACGGTGAGGCGGCAGTTTCGCAGGGCTCGCTCGGTGAGGTCGGTGTCGGGGGCGGCGGCGACGAAGTTGCCGCCGAGCGCCACGAAGACGCGTACGTCGCCGTCGCGCATCGCGCGGATGCTCTCGACGGCGTCGTGGCCGTGGTGCCTCGGGGGCGTGAACGCGAACTCGGCGCCGAGCGCGTCCAGGAACGCGTCGTCCGGCTTCTCGTGGATGCCCATGGTGCGGTCGCCCTGCACGTTCGAGTGGCCGCGCACCGGGCAGAGGCCGGCGCCCGGGCGGCCGATGTTGCCGCGCAGCAGGAGGAAGTTGACCACGTCCCGGATCGTGGGGACCGAGTGACGGTGCTGGGTGAGGCCCATCGCCCAGCAGACGACGATCTTCTCGGCGGCCAGCACCTCACCGAACGCCGCCCGGATCTCCTCCTCGGGCAGGCCGGTCGCCGTCAGGATCTCGTCCCACGACACCTTGCGGGCGTGCTCGGCGAACTCCTCGAAGCCGTGCGTGTGGCGGTCGATGAAGGACGTGTCCAGACAGGTGCCGGGGGCCTCGTCCTCCGCCTCCAGCAGCATGCGGTTGAAGGCCTGGAACAGCGCCTGGTCCCCACCCAGTCTGATCTGCAGGAACCGGTCGGCCAGACGGGTGCCGCCGCCGAGGACGCCGGACGGCTTCTGGGGGTTCTTGAACCGCAGCAGCCCCGCCTCGGGCAGGGGGTTGACCGCGATGACGCGGGCGCCGCGGCGCTTGGCGTTCTCCAGCGTGGAGAGCATCCGAGGGTGGTTGGTGCCGGGGTTCTGGCCGACCACGAGGATGAGGTCGGCGCCATGGAGATCCTCCAGGGTGACGCTGCCCTTGCCGATGCCTATGGTCTCCGTCAGGGCCGAGCCGCTGGACTCGTGGCACATGTTGGAGCAGTCCGGCAGGTTGTTGGTGCCGAACATCCGGACGAAGAGCTGGTAGACGAACGCGGCCTCGTTGCTCGCCCGGCCGGAGGTGTAGAACGCGGCCTGGTCGGGCCGGTCGAGCGCGGCGAGTTCACGGGCGATCACGGCGAACGCGTCGTCCCAGGAGATCGGCCGGTAGCGGTCGTCGCCGGTCGCCCGGTACATGGGGTGGGTCAGACGGCCCTGCTGTCCCAGCCAGTGGTCACTGCGGGGAAGCAGGTCCTCCAGCGTGTGCTCGGCGAAGAAGTCCGGGGTGACCCGGCGGACGGTGGCCTCCTCGGCCACGGCCTTGGCCCCGTTCTCGCAGAACTCCGCCCGGTGGCGGTGCTCCGGCTCGGGCCACGCGCAACCGGGACAGTCGAAGCCCTCCTTCTGGTTGACCCGCAGCAGGGTGAGCAGGCCTCGGCGGGCGCCCATCTGCTCGCCGGCGTGGCGGAGGGAGGAGGTGACGGCGGGGATGCCGGCGGCGTACTCCTTCGGGGGGCCGACCCGCAGCCGGGCGTCGCCGGGGTCCTCGACAGGTGCGTTGCGAGTCATCTGAAGCGCCACTCCGGGAGATAGGGGAAGCAGAGCCGTTCCGTGCCGCCGGGCCTCTCGGCCCGGCATGCGGGCCGCCGCCGAACATCATGGTTGCGAACTGCACAACAGTGCCGCGATACGCAACGAGTCCAAGAAAGCGTGATGCGTGATCCCCTGTCAAGACCGGCGCACCACCCGATCGACCCGGGACGCACCGTTCCCGGAACACGGCGACGAGCCGTGGCCGGGGGGATGCCCCCGGCCACGGCTCGTCCGTCACGCTCCGCGGGCTACTCCGACGCCGACGCGGCCGCGCTCCTCCCTGGCGTCAGAGGACCACCACCGAGCGCAGGACGTCGCCGCCGTGCATCCGCTCGAAGGCCTTCTCCACGTCGTCGAGTGCGATGGTCTCCGTGACGAAGGTGTCCAGGTCCAGGCGGTTCTGCAGATAGAGGTCGATCAGCATGGGGAAGTCGCGGTCGGGCAGGCAGTCGCCGTACCAGGAGGACTTCAGGGCGCCGCCGCGGCCGAAGACGTCGAGGAGGGGCAGTTCGAGCTTCATCTCCGGGGTCGGGACACCGACGAGGACCACCGTGCCGGCCAGGTCGCGGGCGTAGAAGGCCTGCTTGTAGGTCTCGGGGCGACCGACCGCCTCGATGACGACATCGGCACCGAAACCGCCGGTCAGCTCGCGGATCGCCTCGACGGGGTCGGTCTCGCGGGAGTTGACGGAGTGGGTCGCGCCCAGGTTCCTGGCGGTCTCCAGCTTGAGGTCGTCGATGTCCACCGCGATGATCTTCGCGGCACCCGCCAGCTCGGCTCCGACCACCGCCGCGGCCCCGACTCCGCCGCAGCCGATGACGGCGACCGTGTCACCCCTGCCGACGTTCCCCGTGTTGATCGCCGCGCCGATGCCCGCCATCACCCCGCAGCCGAGCAGCCCCGCGACCGCCGGCGACGCGGCCCGGTCGACCTTGGTGCACTGCCCGGCGGCGACGAGGGTCTTCTCCGCGAAGGCACCGATGCCGAGGGCGGGAGCCAGCTCGGTGCCGTCGAGCAGGGTCATCTTCTGCTTCGCGTTGTGGGTGGCGAAGCAGTACCAGGGGCGACCACGTCGACATGCCCGGCAACTACCGCACACCGCACGCCAGTTGAGGATGACGAAGTCGCCGGGGGCGACATCCGTGACCCCCTCCCCCACCGCCTCCACCACACCCGCGGCCTCATGGCCGAGCAGGAAGGGGAAGTCGTCGTTGATCCCGCCCTCCCGGTAGTGCAGATCGGTGTGGCACACCCCGCAGGCCTCGACCTTCACCAGCGCCTCGCCCGGGCCGGGGTCCGGCACGACGATCGTTTCCAGGCTGACGGGGGCGCCCTTGCCCCGCGCGACGACAGCACGGACCTGGTGAGCCATGGCCACTCCTCGGCTGGTACGAGACCTGAGTCTGATGTTTCTCATCGCGGTACGCATAGCGCGTACCGCAACACAGCATCGTGGAGTGCCGACCGGCGGTCAAGAAGTCGCACGGTCGCCGGCGCCGCTCCGGCGCTACTCCGTCCGCTCCTCGTCGGGGAGGGCCTGCTCGGCCCAGATGGTCTTGCCCGTGCGGGTGTGGCGGCTGCCCCAGCGCTGGGTCAGCTGCGCGACGAGGAGGAGGCCGCGGCCGCCCTCGTCGAAGGCACGGGCCCGGCGCATGTGCGGAGCGGTGGCGCTGGAGTCGGAGACCTCGCAGATGAGGGTCGCCTCACGGATCAGCCGCAGCTCGATCGGGGATCCGCCGTAGCGGATGGCGTTCGTGACCAGCTCGCTGACGACGAGTTCGGTGACGAAGGAGAGCTCCTCCAGCTGCCAGGCGGCGAGCTGGTCGCAGGCCAGTTTACGGGCCTGCCCCACGAACGCGGGATCGGCCGGGACGTCCCAGACGGCGACCCGGTCGGCGTCCAGTGCCCGGGTCCGGGCCAGCAGCAGGGCCACGTCGTCCACGGGGCGGTCCGTCAGCAGGCTCGCCAGGACTCCGTCGCAGGTCTCCTCCAGCGGACGGGCCGTACCGCGCAGAGCCTGGCGCAGTCGGGCGAGTCCGTCGTCCAGGTCGCGTCCGGCTCCCTGGACGAGGCCGTCGGTGTAGAGGGCGAACACGCTGCCCTCGGGGACGTCGAACTCCGCGGTCTCGAAGGGCAGACCGCCCACGCCCAGCGGGGGCCCGATCGGCAGGTCGAGGAAGGCCGCCTCACCGTCCGGGGCGATCAGGGCCGGCGGCGGGTGGCCGGCCCGGGCCATGGAACAGCGGCGCGCGACGGGATCGTAGACGGCGTACAGACAGGTGGCCCCGATCTCGCCCGGGCTCTCCGCGTCCTCGGCCTCGTCCGCCGTCCGCTCGGAGTCCAGCCGCAGCACGATGTCGTCGAGCTGGGTGAGCAGCTCGTCCGGAGCCAGGTCGACGTCGGCCAGGGTGCGTACGGCCGTCCGGAGCCGGCCCATGGTGGCGGACGCCTGGACGCCGTGGCCGACGACATCGCCCACGACCAGTCCCACTCGGGCTCCGGACAGCGGGATGACGTCGAACCAGTCGCCGCCGATGCCGGCGCGGGTGCTGGCCGGCTGATAGCGGGAGGCGACCTCGACGGCCGCCTGCCGGGGTGCGCGGTGGGGCAGGAGACTGCGTTGCAGTTCCAGGGCGATGGCGCGTTCGCGGGTGTAGCGGCGGGCGTTGTCGACGCAGACGGCGGCGCGGGCGGCGAGTTCCTCGGCCAGCAGCAGGTCGTCCTCGCCGAAGGGCTCGGCCGTGCGGTGGCGGGAGAGGATCGAGAGGCCGAGGGTGAGGCCGCGGGCGCGCAGGGGCACGGCCATGATCGAGTGGATGCCGTGGGTCTCGATGCTGCGGGCCCGCTCCGGTGAGCCCCCCGCCCACCGCAGCCCGGTGACGTCGTCGACCTCGTAGAGCAGGGCACGGCCGGTGGCCAGCGCGCGGCCCGACGGCGAGCCCTCGTCGTAGCTGTGTCTGCTGCCGACCGGGACGACGGCCTCGGGGCAGCCCTCCAGTACGGACCGGTGGGCGGTGCGGCGGAAGAGCAGGGGGCCGGCGTCGGGCGAGGGGGCGGCCTCCTCGCCGGCGAGCACCGAGTCCAGCAGGTCGACGATGACGAAGTCGGCGAGATGGTCCGTGCACACCTCGGCGAGTTCCTCGGCGGTGCGGGTCACGTCCAGGGTGGAGCCGATCCGGTTGCTGGACTCGTTGAGCATGCTCAGGCGTCGGCGGGCCAGGAACTGCTCCGTGCTGTCGATCGCCGCCAGGCACATGCCCCGTACGTCGCCGGAGGCGTCCTTCAGCGGGCTGAGGGAGACCAGCCACGCGTGTTCGTGCGCCTCGCCCGGCGCGCGCAGCCAGGCCTCGAACGGCATCGGTTCACCCGTTCGCAGCACCCGTCGCACCGCGTCGTCGAGCTTCTCGAAGCCCGGCAGCCGACGCTGTCCGTCGACGGACACCCCCACCCGCCGGCCGAGGAGCTCCTGCTGCGACCTGCCCATCACCGTCTCCATGGCGGAATTCGCGGACACCGCGAGCCCGTCCTGGTCGAAGAGCGCGATCGGCACGGGGAGCTGGTCCAGGGCCCACCGGCGCAGCCGGGCGGCGGGCTCCGGCACCGTGGCCGTCAGGAACCACTGCGTTTGGCCCGCGGAGTCCAGCAGGGGATGCGCCTCCAGCTCCAGCTCCACGTCGTGACCGTCCCGATGCCGAGCGTGCACGGGGCCGCGCCAGTCGGCCGGTTCGGTCAGACGGCTCCGCCCCGAGGCGGGGAGGGACCGGGCCAGCAGGTCGGCCGCGGGGAGGCCGAGCACCTCGCCGTGCTCGTAACCGAGCACCCGTCGCGCGCCGTCACTCCACGCGATCACCAGTCCCCTGGCGTCGACCGCGGCCGTGGCGACACCGTGCTCGCCCATCGTTCCTTCTCTCCGTACGACCGGAGCCGTGGTCCATGGGCTCACAGATCGACTGCGGGGCACTGCTTCCAAGCTTCATTGTGCGCCGGGCGCGCCAGACCTGGCGCGCGACCACCCGGAACACCCGAGCCCCTACCCTGCCACGTCACCCGCCTCACGGGCGCCCGGTTTCACACCTCGCCCGGACGCCGCGGCGGCCCTGCCCGCGCAGGTGCCTCCGCCGGGCCGGGCGGTCGAGCCAGGCGCACAGATGTGGCGGCTTTGCGCCACTCCTGAAATTGCGGAGCGGCAGTGCGACCCGCGGCACGGAGGAAACGGGGGCCACGGGGAGCTGCCGGGACCATCGGCAAGGCGCGGCGATGCCGCGCGGGGAGCGACGGCTGGACGGCGGGGACGGTCCGTCAGGCGAACTCGCCGCAGGATCGAGGCAGTTGCGGCGCAAGCCGGAAATCCGCCGTACCGGAGACTGACGGACCAGACGCACTACTCCATCTCGCCCCTCTCCTCCGCCGCGTCCGGACAGCGGCTGCCCCGCCGGCGGTGACGTCGGCCCACGTACGCGCCTGCGCCGGGGACGCCGAGGAGTGGCGCAAGCGCTGGCAGGAGGCGGCCGAGCTGCTGGGCGAGGTGGGTCCGGGGCCGGAGGCCGAGGTCGGCCCGGCTCCCCGTGCACGGGGCTGCGCTCTTTCGGGAACGGGACTCCGCCTGCCCGTGCCACGACTGAGGGAGGCCGCGGGGACGACGGTGGTGGTCCTGACGCCGGGGGCACGGCCGTTGGCGGAGCGCGGTACGGTACGGCTGGGGGCGTCGGCGGGCCTGACTTGACGGCGACAGCCACCGTGAACTCGTGCTGGTCGTCGAGCAGTTCGAGGAGTCCTTCACGCTCTGCCAGGACGGGTGGAGCTGGCCCACGAGGCGCTGATTCGCTGCTGGCCGAGGCTGCGCGGCTGGCTGAGCGAGGCCGTGAGGCCACCCGGACCGCACCCGGACCGCGCGTCGACTCACTGAGGCGGCCCGAGGCCTGGGAGGCGTTGGGGCGGGAGCCGGGGGCGTTGTACCGCGGCACCAGCCTCGCCCTGCCGACGGGCTCGACCGTACGGCGATGGCCGCGTCGGAGCGGGAGTTCCTCGACGCCGATCTGGCCGCACAGGCGGCGGAGCGGGCGGGGGTGCTACGCCGGACCCGGTCACGACCCCTGGGCGTGGGCGCGCCGGGCATGCTGCTCGTGCTGGCCACCACGACCGTGGCCCTCGCCGTACGGGCGCGGCGGACGGCCGACCAGCAGCGCGACACCGTGGGTTCGCAACGGGCCACCGACCGGGCCGCGGCACTGCGCGCGGTCGACCCCGCCCCGGCCGCCCAACTCGGCCTGGCGGCGTACCGCCTGGCATCCACCCCCGAGGCGCGCGGCAGCGTGCTCAGCACCTTCGCCACTCCGTACGCCACTTGGCTGACCGGCCCGCCGGGCGCCGTCACGGCGGTGGCGTTCAGCGCCGACGGCCGTGTCCGGGCCACCGGCGACACCGAGCGGACCGTCCGGCTGCACCAGGTGCCCGACGCGCACCGGCCGGCCGCGCCGGTCACCATGGGCCGGCGGGCGAGGACGGGGCCGCCCTCCTGTGGGACCCCGGCGTCGACAGCGTCGCCGTCCGCATCTGCGTCACGGCCTCCCCGACCCTCACCCGGACCGGATGGCGGCAGTACTTCCCCAGTGGGCGTACCGTCCGCCCTGCGGGGACTGAGCCCGCCGAACGCGAGGGGGTCACCTTGGTGGAGTCAGGGGGCGGGGCGGCGGGTGCGCGGAGGCGTCCGCGGGGGTTGTTCGTCGGGTTGTGCACGATGGACGTCGTGCAGCTCGTCGACCGGGTGCCGGGGCCGAACGAGAAGCTGACGGCTCGTGAGCAGCTCGTGGCCTCGGGCGGCCCAGCGGCGAACGCGGCGGTGGCGTTCGCCCATCTGGGCGGTACGGCCACGCTGCTCACCGCGATCGGCCGCCATCCGTTGGGGGCCGCTGTCGCGGCGGATCTGGACCGGCTGGGCGTGACCGTGGTGGACCTGGCGGCCGACTCGGTCGAGCCGCCGGCCGTGTCGTCCGTGCTGGTGACCGCGTCGAGCGGCGACCGGGCCGTCGCCTCCACCAACGCGACGGGCCACCGGCTCGACCCGCCGGACGACCTCGACGCGTGGGTGGCGGCCTCGGACGTCGTGGAGTTCGACGGCCACCACATGGAGCTGGCCGTGGCCGCCGCCACAAGAGCGCGGGCGGCCGGTCGTCGGACCGTGCTCGACGGCGGCAGCTGGAAGGCCGGTACGGAGAGGCTGTTGCCGTCGATCGACGTGGCCGTCGTCTCGGAGGACTTCCGTCCGCCCGGCAGGGACACACCGGGGAGCGGGCCGACCGACGCCCTGCGGTTCCTGCGGGACCACGGGGTCGTCTGGTCGGCGGTCAGCCGGGGCGGGCGGCCCCTCGTGTGGGCGGGTCCCGACGGCGGCGGCACGGTGGACGTGCCCGTCGTGGAGGTCGCGGACACGCTGGGCGCGGGTGACGTCCTGCACGGGGCGCTCGCCCATGGGCTCGCGGGGCAGGACGGGCTGACGTCGGACGGCTTCGTCGGGGCCCTGCGCGCAGCGGCGGCGGTGGCCTCGCGGGCGTGCGCGTCGTTCGGGACGCGGGCGTGGATGCGGGGCGGGTGAGCCCACCGGTCCGCCTCCCTCAGGAGCGGCATGCCGTGCTCACCGCTCAGCGCACAGCTGAACGTCGTCGACCTCCGTTCCGTCGGGGGAGGCCACGGCGGACGGCAGGGGGCTGATGACGGCGCGGGGGGCGGGGGTCGTCTCGCGGGCCACCAGGCAGTCTTCGAGGAACGCGAGCGCGCGCAGGTGGTAGGCGCGGGCGGCCCGTCCAAGGCTGATGTTGTGTCCGGCAGCCGGTTGACGTTCGACGCTCACCTGCGGGGCGGCCGTGAAGTGCGCGACCAGGTCGGCCAGGGCCTCGTCGTCGTGGCGCCACCAGGCCTCGTGCTCGGCGAAGGTGAGCCGTACCGGGACGCGGACGCGGGGCGCGGTCGAGCGGAAGAGCAGCGGCCAGCGAGCCAGCTCGGCCCGTTCCAGGGCGGGCACGGGCTCGACGATCGAGCCGCTCTCCCGGAAGGTGCCCGAGGGATAGAGCCGCAGTGGCCCCCAGCTCCTGCGCAGTCGGCCGCCGCCGGGGGCGGTGGGCAGTTCGTGCGGCTCGACGGCATACAGATGGCCGCAGCCCGAGATGTCGATACCGAGCAGGTGCGGCGGGCCGGGGTCAGCGGCTTGCGGCAGGTCGGCGGCTTGCGGCAGGTCGGCGGCTGCGGTGAGGGCCACCTTGCCGCCGTAGGAGTGGGCGAGCAGGAACAGCCCCGCGCCCGTGTCGTGGCGGGAGACGAAGTCGCGCAGCGCCGCGCGCAGCGACACGGCCTGCTCCGCCAGCCCCTGCCCCTCGGGCAGCAGGGCGGCGGAATGCCGGTAGCCCGGCCGGTCCACGGCCAGGACGGTGTGGCCGAGGCTCGCCCCGAGCGTCAGCAGCGACTGCTCGGGGTGGGCCCGGCAGTCGAAGTAGCCCGCGTTCATGCCGCCGCCGTGCACCGCGACCACGACGGCGCGCGGGGAGCCGCCGGGCGGCTCGCTGAGCAGCGCGGAGAGCGGCAGCCCCGCCGCGTCCAGGGTGATCCGGCGTACCCCTGGCGGGGACTCGTGGATCGGTCCGGTCATGGTCGTTCTCCTCCGCGGCCTCGTCGTCGGCGGGTGCGTGCGGGCCGTCGGCCGAGGCCAGGGTCTCGCATCCCACCGGTGTCCGCACCCGTGCCGTCGCGGGCGGGTGAACGACCGGGCCCTTGCACCGGACCCGGCGCGGCGCGCGTGTCGGCCGACCGGCCGGGTCCTCGCAAGGGGGCGGGTGGGTCAGCCGACGCGGATCTCGGCGAGTTGCAGGCGGTACTTGGCGGACTCGTCGGTGGCGGGGCGGCCGAGCCTGGTGACCCTCAACCGCAGGTAGCGGCCGGTGGCGGAGGTGAGGGTGTAGGTCTGGGCGGCTCCGTTGGGGTTGGGTTCGCCGGTGACGGTGCGGGCGGTGGTGTAGGAGGTGGCGCCGTCGAGGCGGGTCTGGATCGTGAAGTCGACCGGGAAGCCCACCGTGCCGCCGCCCGTACCACTGGTGTCCGTGCGCGGGTGGAGGGTGACCGTGCCGACGGCCCGGTCGGCGCCGAGGTCGAGTTCGATCCACACGGGTGTGTCGCTGACGTCGGCGGAGGCGAAGTCGATGCTGGTGAAGCCCTTGGCACCGGCCGCGCTGGTGAGGGTGCCGTCCAGGAGGCGGGTCTTGCCCCAGTCACCGTTCTCCAGTGTGCAGTTGCCGGTGACCGTGGTCGCGGCGGTGGGGACGGTGAGTTCGGCGAGCTGGAGGCGGTACTTGGCGGACTCGTCCGTGGCGGGGGCGCCGAGCCGGGTGGCGTGGAGCCGCACGTACCGGGCGGTCGTGGTCCTGAAGCCGTACGTCTGCACGCGGCCGTCGGGGTTGGCCTGCCCGGTGACGGTGCGGACGGTGGTGTAGGCGCCGCCACCGTCGGGGCGGGTCTGGATCGTGAAGTCGACCGGGAATCCGGCCGTTCCGCCTCCCGCGGCCGGGGTGTCGGTGCGGGGGAAGAGGCGGACGGCGTCGAGGTCGATGTCGGCGCCGAGGTCGACCTCGACCCAGACGGGGTTGGCGCCGACGTCGGCGGAGGAGAAGTCGTTGCTGGTGTAGCCCCGCGCCCCGCTGACGCTGGTGAGCTTGCCGTCGGTGAGCCGGTTCCTGCCCCACTCGGCGTTCTCCAGGCTGTTGTTGCTGGTGACCGGGCGGGCGAGCGCGAGGTTGTCGAGCCGGCCCGCTCCGGTGACCGTGAACGTCCACGCGCCCGGCTGGAGCAGGAAGTAGACGTACGAGGCGTCCTTGCCGTCGTAGGTCAGCCCGCTGGCGCCGCCGGTTGCGGCACCGCCGCTGAAGACCGTGGTGTCGCCCGCCTTGACCACGGGCTGCGCGCCGCCGTAGGTGGGCACGCCCACCCGGGCGGTCGTGCCGCCCGGCGAGGTGAGGGTCAGGGTCGCCTTGGTGCCGTCGCGGGTGATCCCGAAGCGGATGTCGCCCTTGCCCGTGGGCACAACGGTGTTGATCTTCGTCAGGGTGCCGGTCTGCGGGACCACCTCGTACCTGCTCCAGCCGGGCGCGGTCGGGCGGACGCCCGCGGCGTAGGCGGACAGGGCGTACAGGGGGCCGCCGTTCCAGGCGTGGTTGTCCGTGCCGGCGGCCTTGTCCCACAGCTCCCACAGGGTGGGGCAGACGGGGTCGGTGACCTGGGCGGCGAAGCGGTTGCGCATCCGTTCCTCGGCGACCGTGGCCGCGCCCATGAGGTAGAGCGCTTCGAGGACGTAGAACTCCATGTACGGGCTGGCGTTGAGGTGCGTGCGCAGCACCTCGGTGACGGCCTTGTGGCGCGAGGCGGGAACCAGGCCGGCGACGACGGCGAGGCCGTTGGCGCGGTCGTCGGTGTCACGGGTGTAGCCCGGTGAGCGGTACTCGCCCCGGGAGGAGTTCCACAGGACGCGGTCGAAGTTGGCCTTGATGCTGTCGCGCCGCGACTTCCAGCCCGCCACGTCGCCGGTGTTGCCGCTGAGGTCGGCGAGCTTGGCGGCGGTGTCGAGGGCGAGGTAGTACCAGCAGTTGTCGAGGACACGGGCGTCGATGTCGTTGCCCCAGTCCTCCCAGTCCCAGTCCCCCGCCCGGTGGTTGACCAGGCCGTCGCCGTCCAGGGTCCACAGGTCAAGGTACTTCTTCACCGCCGGGTAGGCGACGGTGACGGCGTCGGCGTTGCCCGTGTAGAGGTAGTACGTCCAGAAGGACCACACCGAGGCGAGCATCTGGACGGGCAGTTCGGCGGTCCAGATCGTCGAGGGCACCGGGGAGTACAGGGCGCCGCCGGACTTCTGCCAGGCGGCGAGCTGGGCGATGGCCTTCTTGCCGAGTGCGTGGGACTTGGTGTCGAAGGTGTAGAAGCCCTCCTTGAGCTGGTTGACCACGTCCCCCCACCACTGGGCACGCTCACGGGTGGGACAGTCCATGTAGTTGTCGCGCATGTTGACGTACATCGTGCGCGCGGCCTTGGTCCACAACGTGTCCAGGAAGGGGTCGCTGCTGCTGAACGACCCGGCGAAGTCGGTGTCGTAGCCCGACTCCCGGTACTTCAGCTCCAGGATCGTCACGTCGGCGGGGATCGTGTACCGCACGGCCGTACCGCTCATCCACGCCAGCGATTCGAACTCCTGCACCCCGCCGGCGCAGATGTAGGTGGCGCGCATGTTGTACTGCGTCCCCGGCTCGATGCCCACCAGTCCCGCGCCGTCGTCGTAGTGGTCGGTCTGGATGCCGATCACGGCTCCGGCCGGTGCGTCCACCTTCAAAAACGGGGTCACCTGGATGTTCGACGGCAGGGTGGCCGAGATCGCGGTGGATCCGCGCCCCGCGGTCGGCAGCGACGAGGCGTTGGTGTACGTCCTCAGACCGGAGTAGCGGAACTGCGGGATCGGGCGCTCGACGAGGCCGTTCCAGGGCGCGGCGCCCGCGGCGCCGAAGTCGGTCGGCGCGGTCCAGGCGCTGTCGTCGAACCCGGGCGACCGCCAGCCGGACATGACGGCGGCGGCACGGGCGTCGTAGTGCACATTGGACTCGGGCAACCGGAAGTTGACCTGCGTACCGCTGGTGTTGTTCGAGTAGCCGGGGTGGACTCGGTGCTTCCAGCCGGTGTCGCTGACCAGCCGGGTGGTGTTCGCGCCGACCTCGATGTCCGACTGGAACAGCAGCCCGCCCTTGCCGCTGCTGTTGTGCGAGAAGCCCTGCTTGCCGAAGTACCACACCAGCAGCGCCACCGTGTTGCTGCCACTCTTCAGGTACGGGGCGAGGTCGATCTCGTCGTAGTAGGTGTCCGTGCGGTTGGGGCCGCGCTTGAGCCCGCCCTCGAAGACCACCAGGGTGCCGTTCACCCACAGCCAGTACTTCGAGTCCGCCGCGATCTGCGTGACCGCCTTCGAGGGCGCCGCGGCGAGGGTGAACGATCTGCGGAAGGCCACCCACTGGTTGGTGGCGCTGGTCGGGGCCCAGATCCACTTCGCGGCCCAGGAGACGGCCGCGGACGCGGCGGAGGCGAGCCCGGGCAGCACAAGGGATCCCAGGGTGGGCGCGAGGGCCACGGCTATGGCCGAGCGCAGGGTGGACCGGCGTGTGATGTCGGGCATGGCGGCTCTCCTACGGCGAGTGACTCAGTGGCTGGTCACGGCGGGTCACGGCGGGTCGTGTCGGGTCGTGTCGGGATGGATTGAATCGATTCAATCACAGACCGCATGCGGCTCATTCGTAAAACGTGCCACACGGGGAACGCCCAAAGATTGAGGCGGGGGAGGCCGAGTCGTCAAGGAGTCGGCGAGTAACGTTCCGAATCGCCGACGAGGCTGAGCGGTGCGTGACGACGGAGGTGGATCCCCAGTGCAATCAACCGGCGGCTCGAAGCGAGTCACGATCGCCGATGTCGCGCGCAGCGCCGGGGTGTCCACATCGGCCGTGTCGAAGGTGCTCAACAACGCCTACGGGGTCAGCCCGGCGATGCGTGAGCGGGTACGGACGGCGATGGCCGACCTGGGCTACCGCCCGCACGCCGCCGCGCGGGGCATGCGGGGGCGTACCTACACGCTCGGCGTTCTCCTCGCGAGCATCCGCAACGCCTTCTACGCCGACCTCCTGGACGGTATGAACGCGGCGCTGCGGGACACCGAGTACGCGCTCTTCCTCGGCTCCAGCGGCTCGTCCGAGATGGCGGACCAGACCAGGCTGATCCACGCCATGGTGGACCGGCAGATGGACGGCCTGATCCTGATCGCGCCCGCCGTGCGGCGCACGGAGGTGGTGCGCCTCGCGGCGGAGGTGCCGACGGTGGTGATCGGCCACCACGACCCCTCCCCGGCCTACGACTGCGTGGTCAACCAGGACGGCACCGGTGTCGACCTGGTCATCGACCACCTCGTCGGCCTCGGGCACCGGGACATCGCCCACCTGTCGCATCCGACGGTGCGCGGCACCCAGTGGGAGCAGCGGCCCGAGCACCACGTCCGGGCCGCCTACCGCGCGGCGATGGACCGGCACGGACTGGCCGACCTGGCCCGGATCGAGCACTCCGGCTACTCCGACGAGGGTGGTTACCGGGGCGCGAGGGAACTGCTCACCTCGGCGCGCCCGCCCACCGCGATATTCGCCGGCGCGGACGTGGCCGCGACCGGCGTCTTCCGGGCCGCCGCGGAGCTGGGTCTGCGCATCCCCGAGGACCTGTCCCTGGCGGGATACAACAACACGTCGGTCGCGGCGCTGGCCCCGGTGAGCCTCACCAGCACGACCAGGCGGGCGCCCTGATGGGCGAGACCGCGGCCCGGCTGCTGCTGGAACGCGTCGACGGACGGCGCGACCGCGCCGTGGTCACGGCGTCGATCCCCCACCTGGTGACGCGGGGCAGCACGGCCGCGCCCCGGCGCCGGCTGCCGACCCTGCGATAAGCCTCGCAGAACGTGGAACGTTCCACACCGTCAGCCGGACGACATCGGGCGCGCAGGGGGCCTGGGCCGACCGCGGGGCCGGCGGTTGCGGTTGCGGTGGCGGGCGCCCTCCTGCCTCGCGGCGCAGCGGTCCGCGTTCCGGTCCGAACCCGCCTCCTTGAGGCACGGCCGAAGCTGTCGCTTCGCCCGTTGCGCACGTCCGTGGTGCGATGGAACGGGGGCGGAAAGGAGAGCGATCATGCCCGCAGCGAAGCGAACGGGTGTCGCCGCCTCGGTGTCGGTCCGCCCACTGGCCGAACCGGACCTGGACCGGGCCGACGAGATCTTCAGGAGCGCCTTCGGTACCTTCCTCGGGGCCCCGGAGCCGGAGACGTTCTTCGGGACCGCCGACTACGTCCGCACCCGCTGGGCGGCAGATCCGCACGCGGCCTTCGCGGCGACCGTCGAGGGCGAGGTCGCCGGATCGAACTTCGCCACCGACTGGGGCAGCGTCGGGTTCTTCGGCCCGCTGACCGTCCGTCCGGATCTGTGGGACCAGGGCATCGGCAGGCGTCTCATGGAACCGGTCATGGCCTGCTTCGACACCTGGGGCAACCGCCACCTCGGACTGTTCACCTTCTCGCACAGCCCCAAGCACCTGGAGCTCTACCGCCGGTACGGCTTCTGGCCCCGCTTCCTCACAGCCATCATGAAGAAACAGGTCACCGCCAGCCCTGCAGTCACCGGCCGTGTGTTGTACAGCGAGCTGACCGCCGCCGAGCGGTCCGACGCACTGAGCCTCAGTCGCGCACTGACGGATGCCGTGTACGAGGGTCTGAGCTTGGAACGCGAGATCATGGCCACACAGGCGCAGGGGCTCGGCGACACCATCCTCGTCGAGGGCGCCGGCTCCGACCTCGACGGTCTGGCTGTCTGCCACTGCGGAGCGGGGTCCGAGGCCGGGGAGGACGTGTGCTTCGTCAAATTCGGCGCCGTACGCCCCGGCCCGGACGCCGCGGACCGGTTCGAACGGCTGCTGGACGCGTGCGAGCAACTGGCCGCCGAGAGGGGACTGGGGCAACTGGACGCCGGAACGAACCTGGCCCGCCAGGATGCCTACCGGTGCATGGTCGACCACGGTTTCCGCACCTGGCTGCAAGGCGTGACCATGCACAAGCCCAACGAACCCGGCTACAGCCACCCGGACGCCTATGTGATCGACGACTGGCGCTGATCCGATTCGCCGTGCTCGGCCTCGGGGAGACCCGATGCAGTTGCCCGCTGCCCGTCGAGGCCGTCGTCGGAACATCCATAGTTTGATCACGAAGGCAGCGGCTCGCCGGTCAGGCGAGCCGGGCTTGGAGGTCGTCCCAGTTCCGTCCGGTGCGGGGGAATTCTACGTCGCGGTCACCAGGGGTGGGGTGTCGTGGTGGGAGTCGTAGGCGAGGAAGTCCCGGTAGTTCTCGGGAAACCGGACTCCGAAGTGATGCTCGACCTGCACGATCTGGTCAGGGTTCGCCCTCAGATGATCAGTCATTCGCTGCGGCTGAGTGACCACTCGGCTTCCACGCGGTGAGTCGGAAGAGCTGGGCGGTGTACGTGTAGGGCGGGCGGTCGGTTGTGGCGAGTTCAAGGCGTTCGAGGGCTGCGTAGAAGGCCGGCTCGTGCTTGTGTCATGTCGTCGGCCGTGTGGAGTGTCAGCGCTGAATCGAACGTCTGCGTCCTGGCTTGTTCGGTATGGAGGGCGGCGAGCGCGGCCTCGGGATCCATCTCCCTGACAGCGATGTTCAAGGGTGCCGAGTGCCGATTGTGACAGAGCACCACGTCGAACTGGCCCTCGGCGAGATCGCGGGGCAGATCCGTCGCGTCGGCCGCGACGCAGGTGAATCGAGTACTCGCAGCGCTCCGCTGCCAGGCCGTCGAGGTGACGGAGCAGGTCCGCCTCGGCGATCGTGTAGCGCAGCCGCCCCCAGGGAGCCTCCTGCCACTACTGCCAGGCGGTCATCGGGGAGCAGGACTTCTCCCAAGCTGCATGCACGTCGGGACGACAGCGGCCCGCCCCGACAACCGCCGGGGCGGGTGGAGCGTCAGCAGGATCCGTCACCGCAGTCCGACGACCGTGCCCGACCACCGTCGTCAGAACTCGCTGGTGAAGCTGTGTGAATGTCACGTCGTGGCCTTGCTGTTGGGCCGCGGGGTGCTTTCCTCGGGGTGCCGCGTCGCGGCGCTCTTCCCTGTCCTGCGGTCCATCTCTCGCCACTCCGGCCGCAGCCCCACCAGGTTCGTGGTGAGGAAGTACGCGGCCCCGCAGACCAGCAGCACCGGCACGAGTCCGGCGCAGGACACGACCGCCCCTGCGATGAGACCGCCGAGAGGGATACCTGCCCAGGCAAGCGAGTCGCCGAGCGCGCTGACCCGGCCCAGCATCCGGCGTGGGACCCGCTCGATGAGGACGGCCCCGATGACCGGGTTGAGGAAGCCCGCACCGAATCCACTGACCGCGAAGACGGCCAATACCGCTGCCAGCGGAGCGTCGGAGGCGAGGATCAGGAATCTCGGGGCACCGGCCAACAGGAACCCGGCGAAGAACACGAGCCGACGGCGCAGCCGGTGTGCGGCCATCGCCGCTATCAGGCTCCCTGCAACCGCCGCGGCCCCCATCGCGCCGCCGGTGAGACCGATCGCCGTCGGCCCGTTGCCGGACTCCTTGGCCCAGACAGGCATGAGAACCGTCATGAACGCGGCATCGAGCAGGTTGGTGATGCCCACCATGACGATGACGGTGAGCAGCAGCGGCTCGGCACGCAGGAAGGCGATCCCTTCGCCGAAGCGTTTCCAGTAGCCCGCCCCCGTCTCCCCCGCCTGCGACGAGGCACCCGCGGCCGACTCTCCCACTCGGCGGGGCAGCGCCAGTGCGATGATCACCGATCCGAGAGCGAAGCAGCCTGCGTTGACGACAAGCACCGGCAAGGGACCCAGGAGCGCCACCATGGAGCCACCGGCGGCCGGTCCAACGGTGGAGGCGAGCCGCTCGGTCACGCCGGACAGACCGGTGGCCCGCTCCAGCCTCACCCCGGCACGCTCAGCCGCTGCCGGGACCATGACCTCCTTGGCCAGGTCTCCGGGTCCGCGGGCGCCACCGATCACCGCGACCAGGAACAGCAGCAGCGGGAAGGACAACAGGTGCAGGGCGTGGAAGAGCGGGACGGCGGCGACAGCGGTCGCGCTGGTGAGGTCCGTGGTCCAGGAGACGGTCCGTGGGCCGACCCGGTCCACCAGTGGTCCGGTGAGCGCCTTGACCACCACGTAGGGAGCCATCTCGAAGAAGGCGACCAGTCCCGTCCGGGTGGCACTGTCGGTCGTGACCAGTACGAACCAAGGCAGTGCGAGCGCCGAGACCCGGGTACCGGTCAGCGACACGGCCATCGCCGCCAACACCCCACCCAGAGGCCGTAAGGACCGCCTTCCGGACGCGTCGTCAACGGCTAAGGCGTCACCCGTCACGACGTCTCCGTTCCCGCCACGGCCTCCGGACCGGAGTGCACCTTCGACGCGGTGGGCGCGTCCAGCTCCGGTAGGAGGTGTGCGATGACGCCGACCCGCTGGGCCCCCTCCGGGGCACTCGCCGCCGCCTCGGGCGTGTCCTTCCGGTACCGGGCGATGACGTCCCTCAGTTCCTGCCGCAAGCCGACGGCCTCTTCGGGCGTGAGCCGCAAGGCCCAGTCACTCATGTCGAAGGTGTCCCGCCACGCGCGGGGCATCGTCTGCAACTCGTTCAGCGTCTGCTGAGCACGCAGGGTGTAAACGGTGGCGACGGACTGCAGAAAGGCCATGGTGGCCTCGGGCTCTCGATCGACCAGCTCTCGGTCGTTGAGCTCGGTCATCTGATGTACCGAACGCCACCAGCGCTCTCGCGCGTTGCCGCGCTCGGTGTCCTCCTCGACAAAACCAGCCGCACCCAGCTGGCGCAGGTGATAGCTGGCCGTCCCGGAGTTCACCCCCAGCCGCTCGGCGAGTCGGGTGGCTGTCGATGGGCCGTACTTCCGCAGCAGCCCGATCAGCTGCACGCGCACCGGATGCGCCATGGCGCGCAGCCCCTTGGCGTCCAGAACAACGGACTTCTCTTCAGCGCTCGGGCCGTCAGGCCTCTTCGTCACGTCGGTCACACCCCAGAGATTAAACCGCAAAGAGTCCTTCGCAAAGGGTTCTTCGCAAAGACTTCTTTGCGAAGAACCCTTTGCGGAAGAACCCAGCCAGTACCGGCGGAGGCGTCGTCCGCGGCGAACGAACCGCTTTCACCTGCCCGGCGCCCGAGCCGCCAACGCCTCCAGCAGCAGGTCGACCGCGTCCTCGAACGAACTGGCGCCCATGCTGCGCAGGCTGTGGCGTACGGCGGTCAGGGCCGGGTACGACGTCGGGTCCAGCCCCTGGTAGACCTCGCTCCACGCCCTCTCATCCGCCTCGCGCTGCCCGCGCGGGAGCGCCAGGAGCGCCGCCTCCATGGCCGCGTGGCTGAGCACGGTGTCGATGAACGTGAGGTACATGCGGGTGGCGTCGGCAGGTGCGAAGCCGGCCGCGAGCAGCAGGCCGATGCCGGTGTCCACGGCGCGGATCTCGTTCGGGCGCCGGGTGACCCGGTACGAGGCGAAGGCGGCCGCGCGCGGGTGGGCGAGATACCCGGCGCGGACCCGCAGTGCCATGTCGCGCAGGGCGGCCACCCAGTCGTCCCCGGGGACGAAGCCCGCCATCGCGTCCCCGATGATGCGGTCCGCGATGGCGAGCACCAGGTCGTCCGTGCCGTGGAAGTAGCGGTAGAGGGCGCTGGGGTCGCAGCCCAGGGCGGTGCCGAGCCGGCGCACGCTGAGGGCCTCCGGGCCGTGCTCACCGATCAGCCGCAGCGCGGTCTCCACGATCAGCTCCTCCGACAGCACGACGCCCGAGCGGGTGGGGCGGCGGCGGCTGCGTTCCTGCGGGACACGGCTGGACATCGAGGGACTCCTGTCGGGAGGCGTACCGGCAGTGAAGGGGGGCGGGTGCCCTTATGTCAACAGCATTGACGCAAGACGAACGCCGGGTGTTCCATCACAGTCCCGCGCGGCTCTACCCTCGTCACCCTCCCCACGAGGAGCCTCCATGTCATCCACCCCACTGCGCCGCTCCCTCGGCGTGGTCGACGGCGTCGCCATCGCCGCCTCCAGCACGGCCGCCACCACCAGCATCGCCATCGGCATGGGCACGATCGCGACCATCGTCGGCCTCCAGGGGCCGGCCCTCCTGCTCCTCGCCTTCCTGCCCGTGCTCGGCATCGCCACCGCCTATGCGCGGCTCAACCGCTCGGAGCCGAACTGCGGCAACGGCTACACCTGGGTCGGCAGGACCCTCGGGCCGTGGCCCGGCTTCCTGACCGGCTGGGTCACCATCGCCGGCTCGGTCGTCTTCTGCGCCTACACCAGCGCCGTCATGGGGTCGGTCGTCCTGATCTTCGCCAACAAGGCCGGACTGAACAGCCTGGCGGGCATCGCGCTGGATCCGACGTCCACCGGCGTCAGCACGGCCGTCGGGCTGGTGCTCCTGCTCGGCCTCACCGCCCTCGCCGTCACCGGCACCCGTGCCACCACCCGCTTCCAGTTCGCGCTGCTGGTCTTCGAGTACGCCGTGCTCATCGGTTTCTGCGGCTGGGCCCTCGTCACCGGCGAACAGTCCTTCTCCCTGTCCTGGTTCAACCCCTTCGAGATCGCCGACGGCACCACCTTCGCCCAGGGCATGGTCCTCGCGGTGTTCTTCTTCTGGGGCTGGGACGCGGCCTTCAGCGTCACGGAGGAGACCCGGAAGCCGGGTGACGCCGCCCGGGGCGGCCTGATCGCGCTGTTCGCGATGCTGGGCCTGTTCCTCTTCGCCTCCGTCGCCTTCCAGCGGGAGATGAGCCTCGCCGAGCTGATCCAGAACGGTCCGCAGGCCCTGCCGTACCTCGGACAGAAGCTGGCCGCCGAGCCCTGGGCCACGCTGCCCCTGGTCGCCCTGATGTTCTCCGCCGCGGCCTCGGTGCAGTCCACGCTGATCCCGACGGCACGCGGGCTGCTCGCGATGGGCCGGGACCGCACGATGGGCCCGCTGTGGACCCGGGTCCACCCGCGCTACGGCACCCCCGCCGCCGGCACGGTCGTCGTACTGGCCGTCGCGGCCTCGATCGCCCTGCTGGCCGTCGCCCTGCCCCGGCTGAGCGACATGCTGCTGGCCGCCGTCAACGCCATCGGCCTGCTCGTCGCCCTGTACTACGGCCTCACCGCGCTCGCGTGCGCCGTCCGCTTCCGTTCCGCCCGGCACGAGGGAGTGCGCGCGGCGGTGTTCGCCGTGGGTGTGCCCGCCGTGTCCGGACTGATCCTGCTCGGCCTCGGCGGCTACCTCGGATACTCCTACCTGACGATGAGCGACCACTTCGAACTGAGCCCGGACAACGGGTGGTTCATGTTCTCCCTGCCCGCCGTCATCGTCCTGGTGGGTCTCGGGATGGCGGCCGTCGCCAAGTACGTTCGCCGGTCGCCGTACTTCGCCACGGGACGCGGCACCGACGCCGAGGCCATCAGCCTGCCCATGGACCGCACGCCCGCCTGACCCGACCGCGCCCGTCCGACCCGCACACCCGGACCGACGGCCCCTCCGACCCGCACACCCGTCCGACCCGCGTGCCCGTCCGATCCGCGTGCCCGTCCGACCCGCCCGCGCCCCCCTCAATCGCCCAGGGAGTTCTTCCGCATGCCCCAGTCCCAGGTCACGGGCCCCGCCGACCTCGTCCTCACCGGCGGGCCCGTCCACACCGTCGATCCCGCGCGCAGCCGCGCCACCTCCGTGGCCGTGCACGACGGACGGATCACGGCCGTCGGCCACGACGAGGTGCACGCCCTCATCGGGCCCGGCACCGAGGTCGTCGACCTCACCGGGAAGCTGCTGCTGCCCGGCTTCCAGGACGCCCACGTCCATCCGCAGGGCGCGGGCCTGGAACTGGGCCTGTGCCACCTCGCCGACACCGTCGACCCCGCCGAGTACCTGCGGCGGATCCGGGCGTACGCCGACGAGCACCCGCACATCGAGTGGATCACCGGCGGCGGCTGGTCGCTGGAGGCCTTCCCCGGCGGCGCCCCCACCACCGCCGCGCTCGACGCGATCGTCCCCGACCGGCCCGTCTTCCTGCCCAACCGCGACCACCACGGCGCCTGGGTCAACACCCGGGCCCTGGAGCTGGCCGGGATCGACGCCCGCACCCCCGATCCCGCCGACGGCCGTATCGAACGCGCCGCCGACGGCCGTCCGACCGGGATGCTCCAGGAGGGCGCCGTCCATCTCGTCGGCCGGCTGGTGCCCGACCCGACCCCCGAGGAACAGCTGGCCGCCCTGCTGCGCGCCCAGGCCGTACTGCACTCCCACGGGGTCACCGCCTGGCAGGACGCCATCGTCGGCACGTACGCCAACATGACCGACCCCGCGCCCACGTACCGCGCGGCCCTGGACCGGGGGCTCCTCACCGCACGCGTCGTCGGCGCCCTGTGGTGGGACCGGGAGCGCGGCGCCGAGCAGATTCCCGAACTCCTCGCGCGGCGCGCGGAGTTGAGCGGGGACCGGTTCCGCGCCGGCACGGTGAAGATCATGCAGGACGGCATAGCCGAGAACCACACGGCCGCGATGCTCGACCCCTATCTCACCGGCTGCGGGTGCGCCTCGGACGGCAGCGGCATCAGCTTCGTCGAACCGGGCGAGCTGAAGAAGTACGTCACCGAACTCGACGCGCTCGGTTTCCAGGTGCACTTCCACGCCCTCGGCGACCGCGCGGTGCGCGAGGCGCTCGACGCCGTGGAGGCCGCCCGCGCCGCCAACGGTCATCGCGACACCCGTCACCATCTGGCGCACCTCCAGGTCGTGCACCCCGACGACGTACGACGGTTCCGGGCGCTCGGCGCCACCGCCAACCTCCAGATGCTGTGGGCCGCCCACGAACCCCAGATGGACGAGCTCACCCTGCCGTTCCTCGGTCCGGAACGCGGCGCCCGGCAGTACCCGTTCGGCGATCTGCTGCGCGCCGGGGTCACGCTCGCGGCGGGCAGCGACTGGCCGGTCAGCAGCCCCGACCCGCTCCAGGCCGTGCACGTCGCCGTCAACCGCGTCTCACCGGACGCCCCCGAGGGCACCCCGGAGTTCCTGCCCGGACAGCGCCTCGACCTCGGCACGGCCCTCGCCGCGTACACGGCGGGCAGCGCCTACGCCAACCACCTCGACGCCCTCACCGGCAGCATCACCGTGGGCAAGGCGGCCGATCTGGTCGTCCTCGACCGCGACCCGTTCACGCGCCCGGCCGACGAGATCGCGGCCGCCCGGGTCCTGCAGACCTTCGTGGACGGAGCACGCGTCCACGCGGCACCCGACGCGTGACGGCCCCGGCACCCGAGGACCCGCGCCCCACGGCTTCCGGGGCGTAGGTCCGGCCGCACGGATCCATGCCCGACCCCTTGACGGCAGTCGTGTGACTGCGTAGACATGACTACGCAGACATGACAGCGCAGTCAGAAGGGCGATGTCTGACATCATGGGGTCGGTTCGTGCGGTCACCGGGAGGCATCATGACGCGAGGTACAGGGCGGGGCGGGAGCCCCGCAGCGCCGAGCAGCACCGATGTGGCACGGCTGGCCGGGGTCTCGCAGAAGACCGTGTCGAGGGTCTTCAACGACGAACCGTACGTCTCCGCCGATGTGCGCCGACGTGTCACGGAGGCCGCGGAACGGCTCGGTTACCGGCGCAACAACGCCGCCCGGGCACTGGCCTCCGGGCGGACCCGCTCCATCGGGGTGGTGACACTGGGAACGGCCCTGTACGGCCCGGCCTCGCTGCTCATGGGCGTCGAGCGGGTCGTCCGGGACACGGGTTACGCGCTCCGCGTGGTCAACACCATGGAAGGCGACCCGGCCGGGATCGCCGGTGCCGTGGACTCACTGCTCGACCAGGGCGTGGACGGCATCGTCATCTCCGAGCCGATCGACGAGGCGGGCGAGAACGGGGACATGGCTCCGCGTGTCGGCGTGCCGGTGCTGGTCATCGGCGCCCCGCCGTTCGTCACCGCGCCCGCGGTGCTGAACGCGGGTGACGGCGCCGACCTGATGGCGCGTACCGCCACCGAGCACCTGCTCGCGCTGGGCCACACGACGGTCCACCATCTCGCGGGCCCGCAGCGGTGGTACGCCGCCCGGGACCGTCTGGAGGGATGGCGGGCGACCCTCACGGCACACGGGAAGGACGTGCCCGAGGTCGTCACGGGTGACTGGTCGGCCGCGTCCGGCTACACGGCCGGACGCGCGCTGGCCGAGGACGGGGACGTCACCGCCGTCTTCTCCGCCAACGACGACATGGCGATCGGTCTGGTCCGCGCGCTGGCGGACGCCGGACGCCGGGTGCCCGAGGACGTCAGCGTCGTCGGATTCGACGACATCCCGGTCGCCGCCTATGTGACTCCTCCCCTGACCACGGTGCGACAGCCGTTCGACGCCGTGGCGCAGGAAGGGCTCAAGCGGCTCGTGCACGCCATCGAGAACCCCGACGCGGACCCGCTGCCGCCGAGCGACCCGCCCATCGACCTCGTCGTCCGCGCCTCGACCGCGCCACCACCGAGCCGGACGGCCCGGGCCCGCGGTCGGCGCACCTCCTCACGCCGCCAAGCGGGCACCCCCGCCGCCCGTCCGGAAGGAGGCGCCGCCCCACAGCACTGAGGACCCCTCGCCCGCCCGGACATCACCGTCACGGCCGGCGCGTGACCCCGAGAACGAGCCGCCGTACCCGTCACGCCCCCGCCGCTCCCGCGCGCCCCTCACGCACCCGCCGTAGGGCCGCCCCTGTCACCCACGGCGTGTCCTGAACCAGGTTCACGCGTCTGCCCCGGGTATCGACACTCCCTTACTCTCCCGCTCCCTCGCTCCCTCGCTCCCGACCAAGTCGGTCAGCCGCGCCGGGGCGCGTCGCGTCGCGCCCCGACAGCCCCCACAGCCCCAGCCCCCACAGCCCGCACGTCTCCGTACGTCCGTCTCGGGCGTGCCGCCATCACCCTCGCCACCAGCCGGAGTTCACCATGCCCAGAAACGCGTTCACAGCCGCATCCTCCTCTCCCATGAGCCGTCGGCTGTTCCTCACCACCACGGGTGCCCTGTCGCTCGGGGCGGCCCTGACCGCCTGCGGCGGCGGTGACTCCTCCGGCTCCTCCGGCTCGGCCGCGCCCGTCAGCCAGGCCGACATCGACAAGGCGATGAAGACGCCGACCGAGCTGACGTTCTGGACCTGGGTCCCGAACATCGCCAAGGAGATCGCGCTCTTCGAGAAGAAGTACCCGGCCGTCAAGGTGAAGGTCGTCAACGCCGGTCAGGGCACCCCGCAGTACACCAAGCTGCGCACGGCGCTGAAGGCCGGCAGCGGCGCCCCGGACATGGTGCAGATGGAGTACCAGGCGATCCCGACGTTCACCATCACCGACAGCCTGCTGGACCTGCGCCCGTACGGGGCCGCCGAGTTGAAGGACCGGTTCGTCGACTGGACGTGGGGGCAGGTCAGCGGCGCCAAGGGCGAGGTGTGGGCGATCCCGCAGGACACGGGCCCCATGGGTCTGCTCTACCGCAAGGACATCTTCGACAAGCACGGCATCGAGGTGCCGGGCACCTGGGACGAGTTCGCCGAGGCCGCGCGCAAGCTCCACGAGGCCGACCCCGACGTCTACCTCACCAACCTCGCGGCCAACCAGCCCGCCGCCTGGCACGGACTGCTCTGGCAGGCCGGTGCCAAGCCGTACGCCACCTCCGGCAAGAGCGACATCACCATCAGCGTCGACGACGCCGTCTCCGAGAAGCTCGGCGCCTACTGGGGCGGGCTGGCGAAGGAGGGCGTGATCAGCACCGACCCGGACTTCACCGACGGCTGGTACGCCGGCCTGAACAAGGGCAAGTACGCCACCTGGATCACCGCCGCCTGGGGCCCCGCCTTCCTCTCCGGCTCCGCCAAGGCCACCGCCGGCAAGTGGCGCGCGGCCCCGCTCCCCCAGTGGGACGCGGCCGAGCCCAAGGCGGGCAACTGGGGCGGCTCCACCACCGCCGTCATCCGCTCCACCAAGAACCCCGTCGCGGCGGCAGTGTTCGCGCAGTTCCTCAACAGCGACCCGGCCACCGCCAAGATGTTCGCCACCGAGCAGTTCTTCTTCCCGGCGACCAAGGCCCTGCTCACCGACCAGGAGTTCGTGTCGGACGCGCCGTCCTTCTACGGCGGCCAGAAGGTCAACCAGGTCTTCGCCGACATCAGCGCCACCGTCGACCCCTCCTTCCAGTGGCCGCCGTTCCTCGACCAGGCGGCGACCGACTGGACCGAGACCGTCGGCAAGTCCCTCGCCGACAAGTCCGACACGGTCGCCGCCCTCGGCACCTGGCAGTCACGGATGACCACGTACGCCAAGAACCAGGGCTTCACCGTCCAGGGGAGCTGACATGGCCGTCGCCACCCCGTCCACCGCCGAGGACCGCTCCCGGCCGGGCCGCCCGCGCCGCCACCGCTCGGCGGGACCGCTCTTCGTCGCACCGTTCCTGGTGCTGTTCGTCCTGCTCTTCCTCGCCCCGCTCGGCTACGCCGCCTATCTGAGCCTCTTCCAGACGCGTCTGATCGGCGGGACGGTCTTCGTCGGCCTCGACAACTACGTCCAGGCCTTCGGCGACTCCCAGTTCCTGCACGGCGTCGGCCGGGTGGCGCTGTTCTTCGTCGTCCAGGTCCCCGTGATGCTGCTGCTCGCCCTGCTGTTCGCGCTCGCGCTCGACAGCGGTCTGCTGCGCCTGGCCCGGGTGATCCGGCTGGGCATCTTCGTCCCGTACGCCGTGCCCAGCGTGGTCGCCGCGCTCATGTGGGGCTATCTGTACGGCCCGGACTTCGGCCCGTTCGCCCAGCTGAGCCGGAACCTGGACCTGCCGGTCCCGCGCTTCCTCAGTGAGGGCTGGATGCTCGGCAGCCTGGCGAACATCGTCACCTGGGAGTTCGTCGGCTACAACATGATCATCCTGTACGCCGCCCTGCGCACCGTCCCGCACGAGCTGTACGAGGCGGCCGCGATGGACGGCGCCGGGGCCTGGCGCATCGCCTGGTCGATCAAACTCCCCGCGCTCCGCCCGGCGTTGCTGCTCACCCTGCTGTTCTCCGTGATCGGCAGCTTCCAGCTGTTCAACGAGCCGAACCTGCTGATGAAGATCGCCCCGGACGTCATCAGCAGCTCCTACACCGCCAACCTCTACGCCTACTCCCTCGCCTTCACCGGCCAGCAGGTCAACTACGCGGCCACGGTGTCCTTCCTCCTCGGCCTGGTCATCGTGATCGCCTCCTACGGCGTCCTGCTCACCGCGAACCGCAGGAGGACCCCGTGACCACGACGATCCCCGCGCCCCCGGTGACCGGGACCGCCAAGAAGCCGGCGCGCCTCACCCACCGCAGGGCGAGCCCGGCCCGCCGCAGCAACCCGCTCACGATCGCCATGCTGGCGGCCCTCGCCTACTTCCTGCTGCCCCTGTTCTGGCTGCTGATCGCCTCGACCAAGAGCACCCAGGACCTGTTCAACAGCTTCGGCCTGTGGTTCTCCGACGCCCCGCAGCTGCTGACGAACATCAAGGAGACGCTCACCCAGGACGACGGCGTCTTCGTGCGCTGGCTGCTCAACACGGTCGTGTACGCGGGGGTCAGCGCGGTCGGGGCCGCGCTGCTCGCGGCGGCGGCCGGGTACGGGTTCGCCAAGTTCCGGTTCCGCGGCGACCGGGCCGCCTTCAACCTCATCCTCGGCGCCGTCATGGTCCCGACCACCGCGCTGGCCATCCCGACCTATCTGCTGTTCGCGCAGGCGGGCCTGGCCAACACCCCCTGGGCGATCATCCTGCCGTCCCTCGTCAACCCGTTCGGCCTGTACCTGATGCGCGTCTACGCCGCGGACTCCGTCCCCGACAGCATTCTGGAGGCCGCCCGGATCGACGGTGCCGGAGAGGCCCGGATCTTCTTCCGGATCGCCCTGCGGCTGATGGCTCCCGGGGTGGTGACGGTACTGCTGTTCACGCTGGTGGCGACCTGGAACAACTACTTCCTGCCGCTGATCATGCTCAACGACCCCGACCTGTACCCGATCACCGTGGGCCTGGCCTCGTGGGCCGCGCAGGCCCAGAACGGCGGGGCGGGCGCCAGCAGCGACATGCTCGCGCTGGTCGTGACCGGTTCCCTGATCTCGATCGTCCCGCTGGTCGTGGCGTTCCTGATGCTGCAGCGCTACTGGCAGAGCGGTCTGGCCACCGGCGGGGTCAAACAGTAGGGCCCACCGCCCTCGTCCCACTCCCCCCTCACCCTTTCTCTCGGAGGTTTCCCTTCATGGCGGCTCTGCCTGCCCGCGTCCTGTTCGGCGCCGCGTACTACCACGAATACCAGCCGTACGAACGGCCCGCCGAGCGGCTCAAGACCGACCTGGACCTGATGGCCGACGCCCATGTGACCGTGATCCGGGTCGGCGAGTCGGTGTGGTCCACGTGGGAGCCGGAGAACGGGACGTTCGATCTCGACTGGCTCCAGCCCGTCCTGGACGGCGCCCACGAGCGCGGCATCTCCGTGGTGCTCGGCACCCCGACGTACGCCGTACCGCCATGGCTGGCCCGCCAGTACCCGGAGCTCACCGGCGAGCGGCGCACCGGCGAGCGCATCGGCTGGGGCGCCCGGCAGGAGGTGGACTTCACCCACCCGGCGTTCCGCTTCCACGCCGAACGGATCATCCGCAAGGTGGTGGGCCGGTACGCCGACCACCCCGCCGTCATCGGCTTCCAGGTCGACAACGAGCCCGGTCTGCACCTCTTCCACAACCACGGCGTCTTCCAGCGCTTCGTGGACCACCTGCGCGCGAAGTACGGCGACGTGGAGACCCTCAACCGGGAGTGGGGGCTCGTCTACTGGTCGCACCGGCTGTCGACGTGGGCCGACCTGTGGACCCCGGACGGCAACGAACAGCCCCAGTACGACGTCGCGTGGCGGGAGTTCCAGGCCCGGCAGGTCACCGAGTTCATCGGCTGGCAGGCCGACCTCGTGCGCGAGTACGCCCGGCCCGAGCAGTTCGTCACCACCTGCATCTCCTACACCCGCCAGGGGGTGGAGGACGACGAGCTGACCGACCGTCTCGACATCGCCTCCGGCAACCCGTACTACGACATGCAGGACGGACTGCTGCTCCCCGACCCCACGCCCGACGGCCACGAGCAGAAGTGGAAGACGACCGGGGTGTGGGCGCTGTACCAGACCGCCGACTGGATGTTCTCCTCCCGCCAGGAGCCGTTCCTCGTCACCGAGACCAACGCCGGCTCGATCGGCATGGCCTGGGACAACCGCCCCGGCTACGACGGACAGTGGCGGCAGGCGGCCTGGGCACTCGTCGCGCGCGGCGCCCGGATGATCGAGTACTGGCACTGGCACACCCTGCACTTCGGCGCCGAGACCTACTGGGGCGGCATCCTCCCCCACACCGGGCAGCCCGGCCGTACGTACGCCGAACTCGCCCGTCTCGGCGCGGAGTTCGAGGCGGCCGGTCCGCTCGTCGCCGGTCTCGAACCGGACGCCGACATCACCCTGGTGTACTCCACGCCCAGCAAGTGGCTGATGCAGAAGTACCCGCCGCTCGCCACGCCGGACGGCGCACCGGACCCCACCGCCTACCACCGGATCTTCGACCCGTTCTACCGGGGTGCCTTCGACGCGGGCCGCCAGGTCCGGATCGTCCACGCCCGGCAGTTGCACGACCCTAGCGGGGAGCGGGAGGGCCTGTCGCCGGAGGAGGCGGTCCGCCGCCATCCGGTCCTGGTCGTCCCGGCGCTGTATCTCGCCGCCGACGCCACCCTCGACTGGTTCGCCGCGTACGCCGCGGCCGGTGGCCATCTGGTGCTGAGCCCGCGCACCGGGTACGCCGACCACGAGGCACGGGCCCGTACCGAACCGGCCCCCGGGCGGCTGGCGGCGGCGGCCGGCGTCCACTACGACGAGTTCAGCAACCTGACCGGCGAGATCCCGGTGCGTCCGAGGCCCGACAGCCCGTTCCGGCTGCCGGAGGGCGCGGCGGCGACCCACTGGGCGGACGGACTCACCGTCGACGGCGCCGAGGTGCTGGCCTCGTACGACCACCCGCACTTCGGCCGCTGGCCCGCGCTCACCACGCGCGGGCACGGCGCGGGACGGATCACGTACGTCGGTACGGTGCCCGACCGTCGCCTGGGGCGGGCGCTGGCCGAGTGGCTGGCGCCGGTCGCGCGCCACGGCTGGGCGGAGCTGCCGGAGTCGGTCACCGCGACCACCGGCACGGCGGCGGACGGGCGGCGCGTCCACATCGTCCACAACTGGAGCTGGGAGCCCGCGAGCGTCCCGGCCCCGACCGATCTCACCGACGCGCTGGACGACTCGTCCGTCGCGGCGGGCACGGCAGTGGAACTCGGCCCCTGGGACGTACGGGTCCTCGCTTCCACCGACCTCGACTAGGAGAAGCCTTGGGGCGGGGCCAACTGCGCCGTCCACCCCAAGTCGGCGCAGCTGCCGGGCGGGGCGGCTGGTCGCGTCGTTCGTCGTTCGGTAGCGCGCCCGGAACCTCGACCGCGTCCCGGCGGGGACTGCCAGGATGGTCCGATGACTGACGGACTCCGCTGGGTGTGCCAGGCATACCCGCTCGGCCACACCCTCGTCTTCGGTGAGGGTCTGGCACCGGAGCAGGTGCTCCTGCGGCTCGGTGCGCGGCCCGAGTCGCTGTTCCCGCTGACCCGTGACGAGGCCCAGGAGATCGAGGTCCGCAACGCCGCCGACGAGCCCTTCGACCTCGACCACCTCGACGGCCTGGACGTGGAGGCGGTCGAGGAACGGGGGTTCCTGCGGCCGGAGGTCGACGCCGTGCTCCGGGCGGGGGCGATCGAAGGCTGGGCCTTCGCGGTCCAGGCCTCCACCTCGTACGTCTCCGCCCGCGACTACCTGCCCGCGCTCTCCCGTGGAACCCGTGTCGTCACCGTCTGCCGGGACGTGAACGCCACGCAACGGGTCGAGTACGCCGTCGACGGGCGGGTCCTGTCCTCCTTCGACCCCGGCCTCCCCGCCTACGACGACGGCGTCGACCCGTCGGCGCTCGCCTGGCCGACCGACAGGAGCGTGACCGCGCCCGAGGTCATGGAGTGGCTGGAGCACCGCTTCGGGCTGTGGCTGCCCACGGCCTCCGAGCATCTGCGGCTGCCGGCGGCGGCGTTCGTCACCCGGCGCGCAACCAGCCCTGGAACACCGTGAAATCCGCGGCGGTCAGCCCCCTTTCGGGTTCGACGCGGTGCAGGAGGGCCCGCCCCGGGTGATGCCGCGCCACCCAGACGCGGTCGAGATCGGTGATCTCGTCGTCGACCCAGATGAACGACCGTCCGGCGGCCGCGCGGACGAGTGCTCGGGTCTTCCAGTGCAGCAGATCCCCCCGGTCCTCCTCCGGCGCCTCCGGCAGTTCCACGACGGGCCAACGTGGCAGCCCGAGCAGCGGGGCTATCACCTCGTTGGCGTCGTCCATCCACGCGGTGGCCCACATCGGCTCGCAGGTCAGCCGCAGCAGGCGCGGCCCGTGCGCGCGGTCGATCTTCGCCAGTTGAGGGTTCGACGTGTGCTGCCAGTCGACCCACTCCTCGGCGGCCGAGGGGAGCCGTCCGCCGCCGTAGGGCAGGAGTGTTCCGTCGACGTCCAGGAAGAGCAGCGGGTGTGGCGCGTGAGCGGTCATGGCCGCGCTCCGGCCGTGGTGCCGTCGGTGGGCGTGAAGCCGTCGGTGGCCGCGAGCCTGTCGGGGTCGGACATGCGGTCGGGGTCGGAGCTCTGGTCGGCGTCCGGAGGGTGACCGGTGTCCGAAGGGCGACCGGTGTCCGAAGGGTGGTCGGTCTCCCAGCGGAGCAGGTCGCCCGGCTGGCATTCGAGCACCTCGCAGAGCGCGGCGAGGGTGGTGAAGCGGACGGCCTTGGCGCGGCCGTTCTTGAGCACCGCCAGGTTGGCGGGGGTGATACCGACGCGTTCCGCGAGTTCGCCCACGGACATCTTCCGCCTGGCCAGCATCACGTCTATGTCGACGGCGATCGGCATCAGATCACCTCGGCCAGCTCGGCCCGCATCCGCGTCGCCTCGGCGTCACGGTTGACGGCCTGCGCGAGCAGCATCCGCAGGACGAGGACGATGAGCGCCATCCCCAGCACCGCCAGACCGACGCCGCCGAGCAGGAGCACGACGCCGGGGGCCACCGCCTCGCCCGGCGCCAGGACCACACCGAGCGCGAACACCAGGAGCGCCGCCGCCACCATCGCGCCGATCACGCCGTGCACGTACCGGAAGGCCGCGTGGGAGAAGACCGTGTCCCGCCGGACCATCGTCACCAGCCGCCACACACAGACGAGGACGACCTGGACGGTCACCACGCCGAGGACCACGATCACGAGCGTCGGCGTCCGGACATGGGCCACATCCGCGTCGAGCCCTTCCAGATCCGCGGCCAACAGCGGCACCATCACCGCCTGCACGAACGCCGAGCCGACGAACAACCCCACGATCACGGCCCGCAATGCCAGCACCGTCAGCTTCCCCACGACACCCTCCTCCACCTCACTCGACCAACGATAGAAATCTATCGAAAATCGATAGGACAGGCAAGATGTCACCGTGACGGCTACGCGGAGGCACGCGGTCCGGCGACCTCGCGCTCTGGTGTTGATGGCGATCAGACAGTCGCCGTACTCCCGGAGGATCCAGTCCCGTGCCCCGACTCTGGGTATCAGCACCCGCGAAGGTGAGTACGCGCACTCAAGATCCCGGGCCGCGGGCGCCCCGACGATGGGGGTCCTGCTGGTCGAGATCGGGAGAGACCTCATGTTCAGCCGCCTCGCCGACGTCCTGGTGCCCGCCGTCGGACGTCTCACGGTGACCACCGATGCCGGATCCGTCTGGACACCGGGCAGCATCGTCGTCGCGAACCACACCTCCCTCGCCGATCCCGCGATCGTGCTCGCCGCGCTGCACCGCCTCGGCATCGAGCCGGTCGCCATGGGCGCCGCCGGCCTGTGGCGGATCCCCCTGCTGGGCCGCGCGCTCACCCGCGAGGGGTACATCCCGGTGCACCGGAGGGACCCACGCGCCGCCGACGCGCTCGATCTCGCCGCCGCCGCACTGGCGCGGGGCCGGACGGTCCTCATCTACGCCGAGGGCGGGATCCCGGTCCGCAAGGACGCCGCCGAGGCCGCGCCCGGGGCGTTCCGCAGCGGCCTGACCCGGCTCGCGGCACGCACCGGAGCCCCCGTCGTCCCCGTCGGCCAGGCCGGGGCCCGCCGGGTCACCTCCGGCAACACGGCCAAGCAGGTGGCGGGGCTGTTCACCGCTCCCCTGCGCCGCCCCGCGCTCCATGTCCACGTCGGGGCGCCCCTCTCCCTCACCGACGACCACACGTCGAACACTCTGCAGGCGCACGCCGCGGTGACCGCCGCCTGGCGCACGGCCGCCGCCCGCCTCGGTGAACCGGCCGCGCTCGCCGCGTGACGGAGGAGCCGCACCAGCGGGACGCTGCCCGGGGCGACCCCATGCTATCGTTAGCATAGACAAGGTGCGGCGCGGTTGTCGCGAGGCAGGAGCGCGGACGATGATCGCGGCACGGGATTCCGCGAACACGAGGAGCCGACGGTGGAACTGCGCTGGCTGACATCGTTCGTGGCGGTCGCCGAGGACCTGCATTTCGGGCATGCCGCCGACCGGCTCTATCTCGCCCCGTCGGCCTTGAGCGCCCAGATCAAGGCGCTGGAGACCGAGCTGGGCGTGCGGCTCGTCGACCGTGGCCGCCGCTCCCGGATCCGGCTGACCGGCGCGGGCGAGCTCTTCCTGACCGAGGCCCGGCTGACCCTGGCCCAGGTCGCGAAGGCCGAGGCCGTGGGCCGACGGGCGGGCCGGGGCGAGCTGGGCGAGGCCGAGATCGCGTACGTCGCCTCCGCCGCGTTCTCGGGTGTGCTCACCCGGGTGCTGGCCGACTGCGCGCGGCACGAGCAGGACGTGACCGTACGGGTGCGGGAGATGGAGACGCCGGCCCAGCTGGAGGCGCTCGGCTCGGGCCGCATCGACGTGGGCTTTCTGCGGTGGCGGCCGGAGTACCCGCCGGACCTGACGGCCGTCTGCCTGCTGACGGAGGAGATGGTGCTGGCCCTCCCCGAGGAGCACCGGCTGAGCGCCCTGGAGGCCGTGCCCGCCGCGGAGCTGACCGGGGAACGGTTCGTGGTGCCCCACTTCGACGAGGAGCACGGCTTCCGCGACCAGATCAACGAGGTGGCGGACATCGGCGGCTTCCAGGCCCGACTCGCGCCACCCGTCAAGGACTTCGTCGCCGCCCTGACGCTCGTGGGCGGCGGCCTGGGTGTCGCCCTCGTACCGGACTCGGTGCGGTGCGTGCGGATGCCCGGCGTGGCCCATCGCCCCCTCGCCGACGTCTCACTCACCACCCGCCTCGTCGGCGTCCACCGCCGTGACGAGACCTCCCCCGCCGTCCGCCGGGTCGTCCGCCGCCTGCGCGCGGCAGCCGAAGAGGCCGGCTGAGGCCGACACCACGGTCGGGTCCCGCCCGTGGCCCGCGAAGCGCCTCGTCACACATGCGCCCCGCCCCCGTCCCCCTTCCCGGGGGCTCGATATTCGGTGGCCGTCCGGTTCAGCGCGTGGCTACGCTCGTCGAATGATTGACGTCCTCTACCTCTGACCGGGCCAGGGCTCCGCTCCTCACCTGTGTGACGAGTCGGGAGCCACGAGTTCGCCCGCGACCCCCCGCTCCATGTCGGGCCGGGTCGTACGTCAGAGTTTCGGTGCGCTCCCCCAGTGGCCCAAGTGGTCCCAGTGGTCCCAGTGATTCCACCGGTCCCAGGGGTGACGTGTGCCTCCTTGTGGAGGAAGAGAACGTGACTGTCCCTACCCTGCCTGCCCGCGACCGGGCTCAGTTGACCTGTACCGGCGTCCGCGTCGACCGCGGCGGTCGACGGGTGCTGCACGACGTGGAGATGAAGGTGTCCCCGGGAACGCGCTGGGGCGTGGTCGGCGAGAACGGGCGCGGCAAGTCGACCCTGTTGCATGTCCTGGCCGGTGCCCTGATTCCCGACGAGGGGGAGGTCCAGCGGGTCGGCACCCTCGCGCTGGCCGAGCAGGAGACGCCGGCCGAGGACGGGCGCACGGTCGGCGACGTCGTCGACGAGCACCTCGTCGACACCCGTGCCGCACTACGGCGACTGGACGCGACCACGGCGGCGTTGGCCGAGGGGCGGCCCGGCGCCGAGGACGCGTACACCGACGCGCTGGAGGCCGCGCGGGCGCTGGACGCCTGGGACGCCGACCGCCGGGTCGACGTCGCCCTCGCCGGGCTCGGCGCGGTCGGTGACCGGACCCGCCCGCTCGCCACGCTCTCCGTCGGTCAGCGCCACCGGATCCGGCTGGCGTGTCTGCTGGGTGCCGAGTACGACTTCCTGTTGCTGGACGAGCCGACCAACCATCTCGATCTGGCGGGGCTGGAGTACCTGACCGCCAGGCTGCGTGCCCACTCCGGAGGTGTGGTCGTGGTCAGCCACGACCGTGCGCTGCTGTCCGACGTGGCCACCACGATCCTCGACCTCGACCCCACGCGGGACGGCCGGCCGCGGGTCCACGGCGGTGGCTACGCCGGCTATCGCGAGGGCCGAGAGGCCGAACTCGTTCGGTGGGAGGCGGAGTACGAGCAGCAGCGGACCGAACAGGCCCGCCTCGGGGAGGCGTTGTCGGAGGCCCGGAACCGGCTGATCACGGGTTGGCGCCCGGACAAGGGCACCGGCAAGCACCAACGCGCCACCCGGGCCGGCGCGCTGGCCCGCTCCGTGCACCGCCGCCAGGACGAGCTGGAACGCCACCAGGTCACCGCGCCCGTACCGCCACGGCGTTTCCACATGCCCGAACTTCCCGTCCGCACCGGCGTCCTGCTGCTGCGCGCCCAGGAGGTGAGTGTCCGGGACAGACTGCGCCGGCCGACGACCTTGGAGGTGGCGTCCGGCGACCGGCTGGCCGTCACCGGGGCGAACGGGGCGGGCAAGTCCACGCTCCTGTCGGTCCTGGCCGGGCAGGTCGCCCCGACCACGGGCCGGGTGCACCGGGCGCGCCAGGTACGGGTGCACCTGCTGGGGCAGGAGTCGCCGCACCCGACCCGGCGACCGGCCCGTGACCTGTACGAGAGGCACACCGCTCGGCTGGTGACGACCGGGGCCCTCACGGAGGGCGAGGTCGTGGGGCTCGGAGCGCTGGGTCTGCTCGGTTCCCGCGACGCCGAGAAGCCGGTGGCGGAGTTGTCGACGGGGCAGCAGCGGCGGCTCGACCTCGCCCTGGCGCTCGCCACCCGGCCGCACGTCCTGCTGCTGGACGAGCCGACCAACCACCTGTCCATCGCCCTGGTCGACGAACTCACCGAGGCCCTGCACACCACGGACGCGGCCGTCGTCGTCGCCACACACGACCGGCAGCTGCGACGCGACATCCGGGGCTGGCCCCGGCTGGCGGTCTCCGCGTACGAGGGGGCCGGCGTTCCGGGCCACGCGTCGGGCCACCCGCACTCCTGACCACGGTCGGCGCGGCGGGTACGGCCCGCCGCGCCGTCACCACCACCGGTGGCGGTCGCCGACGATGCGCCGGTCACCGAGGGGCTGTACGGCGCGGGCGTTGCCCTCGGGGAAGACCGTCCGGTAGTGGGCCAGCGCGGTGGCGGAGGCCTGGACGGGGTGGGTCAGCACGATCCAGCGCACTCCGGGGGTGTAGGGGCAGACGGTGGTGGAGCCGAGGTAGCGATACGACTCGGTGCAGGACGGCAGCAGCGCGTCGAGTTCGACGCCGGGGACCTCCCAGCGTTCCGCGGCGCGGCGTGCCGAGGTGAGCAGGCGGTCGAGGGAGTCGTTGGCCCGGCCCGGGTGCACGAAGACGCCGACGACCGCGAACCCGCTGTCCTTCCCCGCTCCGGCCGCGCCGTCCTCATCGGTCACCCGCCGGTACCTCATGTGCTGTTCCATCGGGAACGCCACGCCCGAGACGGTGTGCTCGGACGGCGTGTGCCAGTGCACGTCGACCAGTTCGTAGCGGTCCGCGCCCACCCGCACCCGGCACTCCCCGCCGGGTGGTGGCACGGCCTTCACGGTCCCCTCGTCGTCCCGCACGCAGTCGGGCCGGCCATTCCGCAGGGGTCCGGTCTCGGCCCGATGGTGGTCAGGGTCGTCGAAGTGCAGTTCCAGGTCGAGCGTCGTCGGGTGGGCGAAGCGCAGGGGCGGCAGCGCGGCATGGTCGACATCCAGCGGGCGGATGTCGACCGGGCTCTGCTCGCCGTACGAACGGCCGACGGCGGACGACGCGGGCGCGGTCAGGGACATGGGAGAACACCTTCAGGTGGGGCGGGAGTTGGGGTCCGGACGCACCGCATCCCTCCCCCTGACACCGCGCCGGAACGCGCAGGCTCACCCACCCTGATGAACAGGCGGCCCGGCCTTGACGCACGAAGGGCACGGACGCCCTGCCGACTGCGCGGTCCCCTCAGAGGGGGGCGCCCTCCGTCGGCGCAGGCACGTCACACGGACGCAGGACCATGAGCGGGCCCTCCAGGGTCGCCACCATGGCGAAGGGGAACCGGTCGAGCTCCAGACAGAGGGCGACGTCATCGGGATGGACCCCTTGACGCACGCCTTCCGCCAGCTCGGCCGCGGCCCGCGACCCGGCGGCACGGCGGAGGAAGTCAGCGGCGTCCGTCCCGGCGCCGGGCGCGGCGCCGGCGGCCCCCTCCCCGTCCCCGGAGGCTCTGCGGGCGATGTACTGGGCGCAGGCCAGATCCTCGTCGGCCCGCCCGTCCTCGCCGGTGACCACGAACGTGACGCCGTCGTGCCCGCGCGTCCGCAGGACCCGCGCCGTGGCCTCCGCCACCACGAAGGCGGCGCACAGCACCAACGAGGCGTCCTTCACGGCGAGCGCGCCCACCGTCCCCGCCGTGGTCTTCTGGATGACGGTCCGTCCGCCGAGATCCATGGACCGCATCAGGCCCGGCGAGTTGACGGCGTCGAATCCGGGCGCCGGCGGACCGTCCTTGAGCGTCACCCAGTCGGGGTGACCGGCCTTGAGCGCCAAGGCGTCGTCGAGCGACTCGGCGAGAACGATCTTCTCCGCGCCCTGGGCGAACGCCCAGGCGGCCACGGTGAAAGCGCGCATGACGTCGACCACCACCGCCACGGTCGGAGCTTCGCGCAGCTCGGGGATGCCGACGAAACGAGCGTTCATTCTGATCATGATCGTGCACATCGACCTCGCAGCAGCCAGAGAGTGACGCACACCACAGTCAGAAGTTCCCGGGACGCGCGGTCCAGCCGAACGCGTCCCCGCCTCAGGACCACAGTGCGCGCAACGCGGCGTTGACGGTGGTCGGTTGCTGGATGTGGGGGTTGGTAGCTGCTCGCCAAGGAGTGCACACGAGGCCGAATTAGCTCGATCGTGTGATGGTCCGCTTGCGGGCTTGCGGTGCCCTGGGCTGATCGGGCTAACGTGATCGTGCGACCTGGGACACCGGGTACGGCGTCAGCGTGCGGGGCCCCTGCTCCACCAGAGGATGGTTCGGGGCCTCCCCGTCGCCTTTGGCCGTACTCAATTGGCCAGGTCGCGCAGGGAACTGGCCTCCCGGGCCCGGACCACGCACAGGATGCGTGTCGCCACCCCGGAGTAGAGAACGCCGGGGACCAGCTCGCCCAAGACCGTTCGGGGCGCGCGGCTGAACGGACTCACTCCCGCTCAGTCCTTAGGAACGGTAGAAGCCCGGGACCCGGAGCAGGCGGGCGTGGAGCGCGTCGGACACCGCCTCGGCGCAGGCGATCAGTGCCTCACCGACGTACGCGCGGTACTGCTCCGGCGCGTCCTGCCAGGTCCCGCAGATCACCAGCGTCGGCCAGGGTGCCGCACGCAGCGGTTCCAGCGGCCCCGCCGCCTCCCAGACGGGGCGTTCGCGCATGGACGTGGCCACGGCTCGGAGCCGCCGCGGGGTCGGTTCGGGCATGGTCATGCCGATGCCCTCCGTGGAGGCGCGCAGAAACTGCTCCGGCGTCACCGACTCCGGGACCGTGGGCCCTTCCCGCACCCGCCGCATCATGGCGTCGATCACCGGGTGCCCGGCCGCCGCGGCGAACGCGGAGGGCTGGATCAGGGTCAGGGAGCGCACGAGGTCGGGGCGGCCTCCGGCGGCCAGCATGGCGGCCAGGCCGCCGTTGCCGTGCCCGACCAGGTGCGCCCCGCCGTCCTGGGCCGTCAGCACGTCCACCAGGTCGTCCGCGTCGGTGTCGAAGTCGCCGCGTACGGTGTCGGGGCTGTCGCCGTAGCCCCGGCGGTCCACCAGGAGCAGTCGGTGGCGGTCGGCCAACGGCCGCTGGGCGGCGAAGCCGTACGTCTCGTCGCTGCCCCAGGTGAAGCTGTTGTGCACGAAGACGGCGGGGGTGCCCGCGCCCTCGGTCTCGTCCCACACCGTCACGTGGATCGGCGTCCACGGCGGACCTTCCTTCCGTTGCGGGGTGGCGGCGCGCCTACCGCCACTACCCAGCCGAGTCGGCGACGACGACGGGCGGGAACGGCTTGTGCGGGGCGAGATCCGTCTGATCAAGTTCCCGGAGCGGCAGGCCCGGCGGGACCGCAACCAGAACGAGGGGCGGGGCCGGGAGCAGAAGAAGGGAGAGGCGTGAGGGTGTCGGAGTGTCCGGAGTGGGGCGGGGGCGCGCTGGAGGGTAGGGGCCGTCGGCGCGGGGATCCGTGGCGGGGGGTGGACCAGGAGGAGTTGGCGCGGGCCGTGCGCGAGCAGGCCGTGCGCGCGGTGGCCGGCGTGGACGACATGGCGTCGTATCTCGCGGCCCAGGTGGCGGACGCGTCCCATCGCGAGGTGGTGGGGCCGCTCCTCGACGGCGGTGGCGCCAGTGGCGTCGTGGTGCGGCGGGGCGAGGTCATCGCCTCGTGGGGCGATCCGACGCGTACGGAGATGGCGTACAGCGCGACGAAGAGCGTGCTGTCGCTGGTGGCGGGCGTCGCCTTCGACGACGGCCTGTTGCGGCTGGACGAGCCGGTCGCCGACTCGGTCCCTCTGCCCCAGTTCGCCGACTCCCACGGGCGCGCGATCACTTGGCGGCATCTGCTCGCCCAGACCAGTCAGTGGGAGGGCGAGCTGTGGGGCAAACCGACGCGCGTCGACGCCCAGAGCACGCGTGAGGGAACGGAGTCGGCGGGCGGACCGCCCGGCGCGGGCTGGGCCTACAACGACGTCCGGGTGAACCTCACCGCGCTCGCGCTCACGGTCCTGACGGGCCGCTCCCTGCCGGACCTCCTGCGCGAGCGGATCATGACGCCGATCGGCGCGTCCGACGGTTGGTCCTGGCACGGCTACGGCACCTCCGTGGCCGAGATCGACGGCGTACGGGTGCCCGTGGTGTCCGGTGGCGCGCACTGGGGCGGCGGCCTGTGGATCAGCGCTCTCGATCTGGCCCGCGTCGGTCAACTCTGCCTGCGAGCCGGGGCGTGGGGCGAGCGGCGGGTCCTCTCACGGCGGTGGATCGAGCAGTCGTGGACACCCTGCCGGGTCAAGCCGAACTACGGCCTGTCGTGGTGGCTGAACGACGACCGCACGGTCTGGCCCTCGGCGCCCGCGACCGGCCGCTGCGCCCGGGGCAACGGCGGCAACCATCTGCTGTGGGTCGACCCGGCGCGCGACCTGGTGATCAGCTCTCGCTGGGGCGCGGAGGTCGAGACGCTGCTGGCAAGGGTGTCACGTGCGGTGGCACCCGGCGGATGAGCTGCGGCGCTCCACCGAAAATCGGTGGGCCCGGGGCCGCCCCCCACGTGACAATCAGGAGCCAGCAAGGGGAGGAACACCATGAGCCAGGCACACCTGACTCTTCATGAGCTGCTGCCGCCGGAGGAGCTCGCGGCGGCGCTCGAAGCGGGGCACGTCACGCGCAAGTCGCACCCGGAACTGCCGTTGTCCATCTACACGTACACGAGGACATGTCAGTACGAGCGGGTGTGGAACCGCGTGACCACGCGCTGCCGGGGCCTCGTGGCCGACGACGGCACCGGGGAGATCGTCGCGCTGCCGCTGCCGAAGTTCTTCAACGTCGGTGAGCACGAGTCCGGTCAGCCCTACGCCCCGAGCCTCCCGGACGAGCCGTTCGAGGTGTACGACAAGGTCGACGGCAGTCTGGCGGTGGTGTTCCACTACGCGGGCCGGTGGCGGGTCGCGTCCAAGGGGTCGTTCGTGAGCGTGCAGGCCACCTGGGCGCAGCGACTGCTCGACGCCAAGGACACGTCCGGTCTCGTGCCCGGGGTGACCTACCTGGCCGAGATCCTGTACCCGGAGAACCGGATCGTCGTCGACTACGGCGACCGTCGGGACGTGGTGCTGCTGGCCGCGTTCGCCAAGGACGGCACCGAAGTCCCCCTGGCGGAGGCCGCCGTGGGGTGGCGGGGCATCGGCTCGGTCGTCACCGTCCGGCCCGCCGTGCCGCTCGCCGAGCTGCTGGCGATGACGGAGGGCAACCGGCTGCCCGGCGGCCTGACGGCCACGGGAACCGACGCGGAGGGCTTCGTCCTGCGCTTCGCCTCGGGTGTACGGGCCAAGGCCAAGTTCGCCGAGTACGTGCGGCTCCACAAGGTGCTGACCGGTGTGACCGAGCGGGACATCTGGCGCGGTCACGGCATCCAGCGGTTCGCGGGGCTGCCCGCCAAGCAGGTGGCGCAGGCGCTGAACTGCTCGGCCGAGGACGTCGTCGCGTCCGGCGGGCGGCCGCTGGACGCGCTGCTGGAGCAGGTGCCCGACGAGTTCGACGCCTGGGTGCGCGGGGTCGTCGCGGGCATCGACAAACAGGTCGAGGACCGCGAGCGGGCGATCGACAAGGCGTTCCGTTCACTCGCGCATCTCGCGGGCGACCGGGGCGCGTTCGCCCGCGCGGTGCGGGAACTGCCCGACGCGGCCGTGCGCCCCGCCATGTTCCAGCGCCTGGACGGACGCCCGACCGTCCTCGTGACGTACCGTTCCACCCGGCCGGAGGCGGCCGACCCCTTCAAGAACGACGAGGAGAACTGACCGTGCCCGTGGTACACGTCATGACGGGGCTGCCCGCCTCGGGGAAGACGACGGCCGCGCGCGAGCTGCAGGCGGAGTCCGGGGGCCGGATGCGCCGGGTCAACCTCGACGATCTGCGGGCGATGCTCGACGTCCCGCTGCCGGAGGGGGCCGAGCGTCGGTCGTACGCGCACGAGCAGACCGTGCTGGCGATCCAGGACGCGGCGGTGCGCGCGGCCGTCGACGGCGGTTTCGACGTCGTCGTGGACAACACGCACATGACCCCGCACATCCCCAAGCGGCTGAAGGCTGCCGTGGCGGGGCTGGCCACGTTCGTGGTGCACGACTTCACCGACGTACCGGTGGAGGAGTGCCTGCGGCGCGACGCCGAGCGGGAGCGGCCGGTCGGCGAGGAGATCATCCGGATCCTCGCCGACAAGCACGAGAAGTCCCGCAGGGGCGGCTGGCGACTCACGGCGGAGTGGCTGAACGACGAGCCCGCCGTCGAGCCGTACACCGCGGACCCGGCGCTCCCCTCGGCGGTCATGTGCGACATCGACGGCACGCTCGCCATCCGGGGCGACCGGGGTGCCTACGACTTCACGCGCTGCGAGGAGGATCTGCTCAACGTGTCGGTGCGCGGCGCGCTGCGCTCCTTCCGCAGCGCCGACGGCGATGTCGTCGTCCTGCTCTCCGGGCGCGGCGAGGAGCACCGCGCCCGGACGGAGGCGTGGCTGCGCGCCCACGAGGTGCCGTACGACGAGCTGTGGATGCGGGCGGCCGGCGACCAACGTCGCGACGACGTGGTGAAGGCGGAGCTCTTCGACCGGCATGTGCGGCACCGCTTCGCGGTACGGGTCTCCCTCGACGACCGGGACCGGGTCGTCGCCGTGTGGCGGCGGATGGGGCTGCCGACCTGGCAGGTCAACTACGGCAACTTCTAGTGCCGCGGCAGAGGGCGAGCGGGCGGGGCGGCCCGTGGGTGCCCGCTGGTAAAATGGGGGCACGCTTCGACACCGCCGGGGCCCGTACCGAGGGGTACGGGCCCCGGCGCGTTCCGGGCGACCACACCAGGAAGGGTTCCCCATTGAACGCGAAGCCGCCGTCCTCGGCCTCCGGGCTCTCCGCCGCCGACCCGCTCCGGCACGCCACCGAGCCGTGGGACGAGTCCTCGACGCCGGAGGCGGTGTCCGGGGAGCTGCCGCCGGCGGAGTCCTTCGACGCGCTCGGGCTGCCGCCGGAGCTGCTGCGGACCATGACCGAGCTCGGGGTGCGGGAGCCGTTCCCGATCCAGGCGGCGACGCTGCCTCACGCGCTGGCCGGCCGTGACGTCCTCGGCCGGGCGCGGACCGGCTCGGGAAAGACGCTGGCGTTCGGGCTCGCGCTGCTGGTCCGGACGGCCGGGTCGCGGGCGGAGTCCAAGCGGCCCCTGGCACTGGTCCTGGTGCCGACCCGGGAGCTCGCGCAGCAGGTGAGCGACGCGCTGACGCCGTACGCGCGGACCCTGGGGGTGCGGCTGGCGACGGTGGTCGGCGGGCTGTCGATCAACAAGCAGCAGGCGCTGCTGCGGACCGGCGCCGAGGTGGTCGTGGCGACCCCGGGACGGCTGGCCGACCTGATCTCGCGCCGTGACTGCCACCTCGACCGGGTCCGGATCACGGTGCTGGACGAGGCGGACCAGATGTGCGACCTGGGCTTCCTGCCGCAGGTCTCGGAGATCCTGGACCAGGTCCGTCCCGACGGGCAACGGCTGCTGTTCTCCGCCACCCTCGACCGCGATGTCGACCAGCTGGTCCGCGACCACCTGCACGATCCGGTGCTCGCCTCCGTCGACCGGGTCGCGGGCTCGGTCACCACGATGGAACACCATGTGCTGAACATCCACCCCGCCGACAAGTACGCGACCGCGACCGAGATCGCCGCGCGGGACGGCCGGGTGCTGATGTTCCTCGACACCAAGGCCGGGGTGGACCAGTTCACCCGCCATCTGCGGGCCAGTGGCGTACGGGCCGCCGCCCTGCACAGCGGCAAGTCGCAGCCCCAACGCACGCACACGCTGGGGCAGTTCAAGGACGGTGCGGTCACCGTGCTGGTGGCCACCAACGTCGCGGCCCGGGGCATCCACATCGAGGCGCTCGACCTCGTCGTCAACGTGGACCCGCCCGCCGACGCCAAGGACTATCTGCACCGCGGCGGGCGCACGGCGCGCGCCGGGGAGTCCGGGAAGGTCGTCACCCTGGTCACACCCAACCAGCGGCGCGACGTCAACCGGATGATGTCCGAGGCCAAAATCCGGCCGACGGTCACCCAAGTGCGGTCCGGCGAGGCGCAGTTGAGCGCCATCACCGGGGCCAGGCGGCCACCGACCGGGACGAGGACCAGCGGTGGCAACGCGCCCTTCCGTGGTCTCGGCACCCGGCCGGGCCGCCCCGCGAAGGAGTCCCGCAAGGCCGCCGAGGCGCGGAAGGCGGCGGAGGCCCGCGCGGCCGCCCGGGTGCGCAAGGGCCGCTGACACCCGCGCACCGACGTTCAGGAGCCGGGGGCCAGGCCGAGGGCGGCGAGGGCGGCCCTGCCGGTGGCGGTGTGATCGCCTCCGGCGAGGAGGAGGGTGCGGGCCGACTGGTAGGGGCAGCCCGCGGCGTCGAACGCCGTCGCGGCGGCGAGTTGACCGGACAGGTCGCCGTCCAGGAGCGCCTGCGCCCGGTCCAGTTGGGCGGTGGCGACCGGGTTGCCCGCGACCAGGTGCCGGGCTGCGGCGACCCGCGCGCGGGCCTCCGGGTGGCCGACGAGCACCGAGGCCTCGACGCGCAGGCCCACGTACCAGTGGTGCCAGATCCAGGAGACCCACTTCCACACCTGGTCCGGTTCCGGCGCGACCCGGGCCAGTGCCGCGTCCGGGTCGCCGTCCTGGAGGAGCACCATGGCGTCGAAGACCGCGCCGTAGCCGTGGTGGTGCTCCGACGCCGTACCGGCCTCCTTGACGACCGCCAGCCAGCTCGCCCGCGCCCCGTGGTCGCCGCGCAGGCCGTGGATCATCGCGACGGACGCGGCGGCGGGGCCGAGGGAGAACGACCGCTGCCTGCCGCTGCGGCGCCATGCGTCGAGGAAGCGCTCGCTGCCGGTGAGCACGTCCCTGCCGTTGCCCGCGAAGGCGTCCGCGACCAGCAGCCAGGACGAGGCGTGGTGTTCCACCTCGGCGAGCAGGGGGTGGTCGGCGAGGTGTCTGCCCCACCGGCGGGCCTGCGCCAGCTCGCCCACGCCGAGGGCGGTCCCGGCGGCCATGGCGAGGGCGTCCATCCGCTCCTGCGTGCCGGCGGGGGTGTGCGGCACCGGGGCCAGGACCTCGATCCGGCGTCGGGCGGCGGCCGCCGCGCCGAACGGGTCACCGGCCCAGGTCCGGGCCCCGGACAGCGCGTCGAGAGCGGCGGACTCGGCCACCGGGTCCCCCGCCCGCCGAGCCAGCCGGACGGCCCGCTCGGCACAGGCGACGGTCTCCCCCGCGCTGTTGTCCACGTCCCCTTGAACCGCCCCGAAGGCATCCATGACGACGGCCGCTTCGGCGAGAGCGAGAGCGGCCACGGCGTCAGCCTCGACCTCGACCTCGACCGTCGGATCGGCCGCCGGATCGGGGGGCGGGGAGGTCGACGGATGGGGCACCGGGTCGACGGCGCCGGACAGTCGGCGGGCCGTGGTGAGCAACCCGGTGACCTCGGCAGGCGTGGGGAGATGTGCGAACTCGCTGGAGAAGCGGTACGCGACGGTGGCGGCGGCTGCCAGGTCGCGGGCCGCGCCGGTGGGGTCGCCCGCGCGGCGGGCGGCCTCGGCGGCCGCGCGGTGCAGGCGGTACATGTCATCGCCGAGCCGACGGCAGCCGGCCACCCCGGCGGCCTCCCGCAGCGCCTCGGCAGCGGCGGCGGCACCGTCCGCACCACGACCCGCGCCACGCCCCGCACCAGCCTCGTCCCCCACCGCATCGGCCGCGTCCGCCACCGCGCGGCCCTCGGCGGCCGCGACGCCCCTCGTGTCTCCTCGCCCGGCCCCGTCATCGGCAAGCGCCGCCGCCTGCTCATATCGTTGCTGGCTCTCGCCGAGCAGGTTGCGGGTGAAGGCCAGACCGGCGAGAGCGAGGGCCAGGCGGTGGGCGACCGTGCGGTGGTCCGGGCGGGCGGCGGCCCAGGCGAGGGACGCTCGGAGGTCGTCGGCGACGGCGTCGAAGCGTGCGCGCCAGTCCGGGCCCTCGGCTCCGCTGAGCGCGGTCGCACCGGCCAGGCACCAGGCGACGTGGCGCGATCGCACGTCCGTCAGCTCGTCGGCGCCGGCGAGCCGCTCGGTCCCGTACTGGCGGATGGTCTCCAGCGCCTGGTAGCGGGTGCCGGTCGCGGTCGGTGTCGCGGTGAGCAGGCTCTGTTCGGCGAGTCGGCCCAGCCCGTCGGCGACCGCCGTCGGCTCCAGGGGGGCGAACCCGGCGACGACGCCTGCCGCCTCGGCGGTGAACGGCATGACGAACACCGAGATCCGGCGCAGCAGCGCCCGGTCCGGCGGCTCCAGCAGATCATGGCTCCAGTCGAGCGCGGCCCGTACCGACCGGTGCCGGTCGTCCGCGCGGGGGCCGCCCGCGAGGATGCGCAGCTGGTCGGAGAGGCCGGCGGTGAGACCGTCCAGTCCGAGGGTGGGCCAGCGTGCCGCCGCCAGCTCGATCGCGAGCGCCATACCGTCGAGGCGTTCGCAGATGGCCGCGATCTTGTCGCGCAGGGCCGGTTCCGGTGGCCGACCGACCGCCGCCGCCCGTTCCAGGAAGAGGGTCACGGCCTCCGAGTCGGGGCCGCCGTCCGAGGACAACGGCGGCACCGGGAAGACCCATTCGAACGGCACCATCATGCGAGCGCGGCTCGTCGCGAGCACCCGTAGCCTCGGGCAGGCGACCAGCAGGCGTTCCAGGAAGGGCGCGACACCGTCGCGTATCTGCTCGCAGTTGTCCAGGACCAGCAGCACCTCGCGGTCCGCCAGGGCGGCCAGCACCGATTCCTCGGCGCCGCGCCCCGGTTGTTCGCCCACACCGACGGCCACCGCGACCGCCGCGCCGACCCGCGCCGGGTCGGTGACCGGGGCCAGGTCGACGAACCACACCCCGTCGGCGAAGTCACCGGCCGCGTCCGCCGCCACCGCCAGCGCGAGCCGGGTCTTGCCCACCCCTCCCGGGCCGACCGCCGTGACCAGCCGACGCGTCTTGACCGCCTCGGCCAGTTCGGCGCGTTCACGCACCCGGCCGATGAACGCCGTCAGCGGTGCGGGGAGGACGGCCGCCGGGCGGGGCCGGGCGGCGCGGGCGAGGTCCGCCGCCCGCCGGGAGAGCGCCCTCCGGTCCGGTTCGTCGAGCTTGCGCAGCAGGGCGGAGACATGGGACTCGACCGTGCGCACCGAGATGAACAGGCGCGCGGAGATCTCCGCGTTGCTGAGGTGCTCCCCGAGCAACGCAAGCACTTCGGCTTCCCGAGCCGAGACCACTGGACTGGACACCGGGTCATTATCCGCTGCTCCGTGGTCTCTCAGTGGTGGATTCCGTGCTCACCACGGAGGCGGGCCGTGGCCCCGTCGGGGGAGGCTGTGACCACGGCGAAAGCGCCCGGCGGACACACCGGACGGGTAGCGGCCCCGTCCCCACCCTCGGTGAGCCCCAGCGAGTCAGGAGTGACCATGACCGGTTCGTCCGCCACCCAGTCCGCCATGCAGTCCACGGCCGAGGCAACCGTCCGGTCCGCCACCCGGTCCCCCGGTCCCCGCCCCCGTGCGGTGCGTCGCCGCGACACGGAGCACCGGCTCGCCCATGACGCCGACGTCTGGGTGGCCAGTGCCTCGGTGGACGGTGTGCCGTATCTGGTTCCGCTGTCCTTCGAGTGGGACGGCGAGACGTTGTTGCTGGCGACGCCGGGCGACAGTCCGACGGGCAGGAACCTGGCCGCGACACGGACCACCCGGCTCGGGCTGGGCCCCACCCGCGACGTGACCATGATCGAGGGCGAGGTGGAGGTGCTCCCGCTCGACGCGCTGCCGACGGAGCGGGGGAACCGGTTCGCCGCGCGCACCGGCTTCGATCCCCGGGTCTCGGCCACCTCCTACCACTGGTTCCGTGTCACCCCGATCCGCGTGCAGGCCTGGCGTGAGGCGGACGAGTTGACGGGGCGTGAGCTGATGCGCGGGGGCCGCTGGCTCGACTGACCGGAACCCGCGTCCTTCATCCGAATCGCGGAATCGCGGAATCGCGGCAACAGACAACCACCGGATCGACCAATCATCACTGTGAGAGGAAGGAAAACCGCCATGACGAACACGCGGAAGACCACCCGGAGCGCCGCCGCGGCCGACGAGAAGTTCGACGGGTTCTCAGCCGAGGAGCGCGAGGCGATGAAGGACCACGCGAGGGAGCTGAAGACGTCCGCCCGTCGCGGACCGCGAGCCGCCAAGGCGGACGGGGAGAGCGATGTGCTCGCGAAGATCGCCGCGATGCAGGACGGGGACCGGGTGCTCGCCGAGCGGCTGCACCGGATCGTCGCCACCGTCGCGCCGGACCTCGCGCCGAAGCTCTGGTACGGCATGCCCGCGTACGCCAGGAACGGCAAGGTCGTCTGCTTCTTCCAGAGTGCGCAGAAGTTCAAGACCAGGTACGCCACCCTCGGCTTCAGCGACCAGGCGCACCTCGACGAGGGCACCCTGTGGCCGACCACCTACGCCCTGACCGAGCTGACGGCCGAAACGGAGGCGCGGATCGGAGAACTCGTCCGGAAGGCGGCGGGCTGAAGCCGCGCGCACAAAGAAGCCAACTTCCTTCACCGCAGACCTCCTTGACCACGGTCCCACTCACTGGTTCCGTGGGGAGGTTGCTCATGGGAGCGCTCCCACTTCCAGTGAGAAAGGATCCCCATGCTGACCTTCCCCCACAGGTCCGGCAGAGGCGGCGTGGCCGCCGTCCTCACAGCGGTACTCCTCGCCTGTCTGCTGTCGCTGGCGGGTGTCACCCCGGCGCGGGCCGCGCCGGGCGACGGCTCGGTCTCCGACCCGAACATCGTGTACGTCGGCCGCTGGGACACGAGTTCCGGAACGACGGCCGTCGCGCACTGGACCGGCGCGTACGTGCAGACGTCCTTCACCGGCACCACGGTGAAGGTGCGAGCCAGGGACGCGGTCAACTTCTACGTCAGCGTCGACGGCGGCCCGGACGTCTTCCACGCCGGCGTGCGTGGCACGGTGAACCTCACCCCGCGCCCCCTGGCACCCGGCACGCACTCCCTGCGGATCGCCTACCGGTCCGGCGACACGGTGTTCCAGGGGCTGGTCCTGGACTCCGGTGCCCGTACGGTCGCGCCGGGCGCGTCACCAGGGCTGATCGAGTTCGTCGGGGACTCCATCACCGCCGGGGCGCTCACCGACCGGCTGGCCCTGGACTCGTACGCGTGGAAGACGGGCGAGCGGCTGGGCATGCGGCACACGCGGATCGCGCGCGCCGGGTACTGCCTCGTCGCGCGGTCGGGCTGCACGGGTCTGAGCGGACAGTTCTTCAAGGTCGGCAGCACGGGTGGGTCGGACTGGGACTTCTCCCGCTACCGGGCGAACGCGGTCGTCATCAACCTGGGCACCAACGACATCGGGCACGGGGTGACCGGTGCCGAGTTCCAGGCGGCGTACACCACCCTGCTGCGGGACGTCCGGGCCACGTACCCGGACGCGGTCCTCTTCGCGGTGCAGACCCTGAAGAAGCGGTACGTCGCCGAGACCAGGGCGGCCGTCGGCGCGCGCAACAGTGCCGGGGACGGCAGGGTGCGGTACGTCGACACCACGGGCTGGCTCGCCGACGGCACCGACTACGAGGACGGCAACGGGCATCCCAACGAGGCGGGGCACACCAAGTTCGCGAACCGGCTGGCGCCCGTCGTCAGCGGCGCGCTGAACGGCACGGCGACCGCGTCCGCCACCACGCGGGCCGCCGCGCCCGGACAACCGGGCGACCCGAACATCAAGTTCGTCGGACGCTGGGACACCACCGGTTCCGCCACCGCGTACACGCCCTACTGGGCAGGGGCCTACTACCGCGTCGGTTTCACCGGGCGGACCGTCCAGCTGAAGCAGCGGAACACCATCGACTTCTGGGCGCGGATCGACGACGGGCCCGTGAGGTTCTACGACGACGTGAAGGGGACGGTGAACCTGACACCGGCCGCGCTGTCGGCCGGCCGCCACACCCTTCAGGTCAACTACCAGGTGGTGGCGGGCTCCTATCGCGGTGACGCCGTCTTCCAGGGGCTCGTCCTGGACAGCGGCGCGACGACGTTCGCCCCGTCGGCGCCGAGCAGGACGGTCGAGTTCGTCGGCGACTCGATCACGGTGGGCACGACCACGTCGCAGAACGCCCGGACCGCCTACGGCTGGCTGATCGGGGAACGGCTCGGCACCGAGCACACCCAGATCGCGCAGGGGGGCGCCTGCCTGGTGGCCACGGCGGACGGCTGCGTGGGGCTGGAGCGGCAGTACGGCAGACTCAACCCCAACGCGGCGACGCCCGACTGGGACTTCACCCGCTACCGGGCGGACGCCGTCGTCATCAACCTGGGCACCAACGACGTGGGCCACGGGGTGAGTTCGACACAGTTCCAGGCCGCCTACACCAGTCTGCTGCGCAAGGTCCGCGCCGCGCACCCCGGGGCCTGGATCTTCGCGTTGGAGACCTTCCGGGGACGGTTCGTCCCGCAGACCGAGGCCGCCGTGCGGGAGGCGATCGCGGGCGGGGACTCCCGGGTCTCCTTCGTCGACACCACGGGTTGGCTGGGCTCCGGAGACCTCACCGACTCCGTCCACCCCAATGACCAGGGACACCGCGCCATCGCCGACCGCCTCGCGCCGGTCGTCGCCGCGAGGATCGGCGGCTGAGGCACACCGTGCGAGGGCACGGGACCCGCTCGGTGCGCCGCCGAACGAGGCCACCGAGCGGGGGTCCGCGACATGATCACGTACGACCGGTGGCAGCCGGTGCCCCCTACGATGGCAGCATGGCCGTCGTCCTCTTCGCAGGTATCCCGGTGAACGACTACACAGCGGCGCTCTCCTGGTACGAGCGCCTGCTGGGCTCCCCGCCGACGTTCTTCCCGAACGACACGGAGGCCGTGTGGGAGCTGGCCGAGCACCGCTATCTCTATATCGAGCACCGGCCCGGACGGGCCGGTCACGCGCTGCACACCGTCTTCGTCGACGACCTCGACGCCCGCATCGCCGGGATCACCCATCGAGGGCTCGATCCCAGCAGCCGCGAGACCTACGCGAACGGCGTACGCAAGGTCACGTACCACGATCCGGACGGCAACGAGATCGGTCTCGGCGGCGGTCCGCTCTGAGCCGTCCGGCAGGGGGGCTCACGTCTTCGTCCCGGGTGCGGGAGACCGGCCAGTACGGTGTCCGGCGGTCGTGTCATCCCGTCGGTGCGGCGATCTCCCGCTTGAGGATCTTGCCGCTGGGGCCGGTCGGCAGGGTGTCCATGAGCCACACCTCGCGCGGGTACTTGTACGCGGCGACCCGGTCCTTGACGAACTCCCTCAGCTCGTCGGGGGTGGCGTGGGCGCCGGGCCGCAGGACGACCGCGGCCGCGATCTCCTCGCCCAGGTGGGAGTGCGGCACCCCGACCACGGCGGCCAGGGCGACGGCCGGGTGCTCGTGGAGGGTCTCCTCGATCTCGCGCGGGTAGACGTTGTAGCCGCCGCGGATGATCATGTCCTTCTTGCGGTCGACGATGTAGAGGTAGCCGTCGTCGTCCTGGCGCGCGAGGTCGCCGCTGCGCAGCCAGCCGTCCGGGATCGCGGCCGCCGTCTCCTCGGGCCGGTTCCAGTACCCCTTCATCACGTTCGGGCCCCGTACGGCCAGTTCACCGACCTCGCCGGGCGCGACGTCCTGGCCCTTGTCGTCCAGCAGTCGCACCTCCACGTCCTGGATCGGGGTGCCGATGGAGCCGGCCTTGCGGGGCCGGTCGGGGTGGTTGAACGTGACCACCGGGCTGGTCTCGGACATGCCGAAGCCCTCCAGCACCGCGCAGCCGAAGCGTCGTTCGAAGCCGTGCAGGATCTCCACCGGCAGCGAGGCCCCGCCGGAGACGCACATCCGCAGCGTCGACACGTCCGTCCGCGCCGGATGCTGCAGCAGCGCCGCGTACATCGTCGGAACGCCCTCGAAGACCGTGGCGCCGTCCCGTGCGACGGCGTCCAGCACCGCCTGCGGCTCGAAGCGGGGGATCAGGGTGAGCGAGGCGCCGGCGCGCACGGCCACGCTCATCGTGCAGATCTGGCCGAAGATGTGGAACAGCGGCAGACAGCCGACCACCACGTCCTGCGGGGTCATCCGCTGGACGTGGACCGTGTTGACCTCGGTGTTGTGCCGCAGTCCGCCGTGGGTGAGCGTGGCGCCCTTGGGGCGGCCGGTGGTGCCGGAGGTGTAGAGGAGCACGGCCACGTCGTCGTCCGCCGTCTCCGCCACGGCGGGCAGCGGCTCGTGTCCGGCCAGCGCCTCCGCGAAGGCCGCGGGCTCGACGGCCGTGTGCCGCACACCGGCGGCGGCCGCGCCCTGTGCGCCCTCACCGGGCGCCTGATGCCATTCGAACAGCAGCACCGCCCCGGAATCGGTCAGGTGGTACTCGGTCTCTCGCGTCTTCAGCAGCGGGTTCATCGGGACGACGACGCCTCCGGCACGCAGCACGCCGTAGTACAGGACGACGAACTCGGGCACGTTCGGCAGCATCAGGGCGACCCGGTCCCCCGGGCGTACGCCCTCGGCCCTCAGCAGCGCGGCGGCGCGGGCGCTGCGCTCGTCCAGCTCCGCGTAGCCGGTCACCTGGTCTCCCAGCCGCAGCGCGGGACGCCCCGGCTGTCGCTGCGCCGTCTCCACCAGGTAGTCCGCCAGATTGGCCATGGCCCGCCTCCACGAAAGTCGTCGTCGAAATCCGCTGTTCACCTGCACGACATCGTGCTGCCGCCTACGGCGGCGGCCTATGGGCCGGACGACAGCGCCCACTCCCCGCCGTTGTCCGGGGGAACAAAACGTGGGCGCTAAGCTGCGGCGATGGACATCTCGGGCGTGGCCGCCGCACTGCATTCCAGGCTGCCGGAACTGGGTGAGCGGATCGCGGGGCGCATCCGGTCGGACGTCGACGCCTACGACGACGAGTCGCTGATCCCCTTCGACTCGCTGCGCCGCTCGTGCACGGCCAACGCTGACCTGATCCTCAACCACCTCCGTGCGGGTGCCGCCCCGGACCCCAGCCCGGCCCGGGAGACGGGGCGTGTCCGTGCCGAGCAGGGCGTACCGCTGGCGGACACCCTGCACGCGTACCGGGTCGGCTTCGAACTGCTGTGGACGGAGATCGTGGCGGAGGCGCGTACCCATCCGGAGGTCTCCGCCGACCAGTTGGTGGCGAAGTCCGCGGAGATCTGGGCGCTGTTCGGCCTGTACGCGGAGGCGGTCGCGGCGGCCTACCGGGAGACGGCGGCCGAGTTGACCTCGCGGGGGCAGGCCCGGCGGTCGGCGCTGGTGGAGGCGCTGTTCACGGGTGTCATCGCCGACCGGACCACGCTGTGGGAGGCCGCCCGCGAACTGGGCCTGCCCGAGCGGGGGCCCTACGCGGTGGCCGCGGCGGCGGCCGGCGCTCCCGGCGAGGAGCCGCTGGCGGGGGTCGAGGCCTGGCTGCGCCAGGCGCAACTCCCTTCTTCCTGGCGGTTGTTGCCCGACCAGCAGATCGGCCTGATCGCCCTGCCCACACCGGCGGCGGAAGACGCCTGCCTGGGGGTCCTGCGCCGGACCCGCGCCCGGGTGGGGGTCAGCCCGAGCTTCCACTCCCTGCGCGACACCCCGCAGGCGCTGCGCTTCGCCCGGCTCGCGCTGGCCGGGCTGCGGGGCGGTGGTCCCGGCGTGGCACGGTTCGACGACGACCCGCTGGCCATGGTGGTCGCCGCCGCGCCGGCGGAGGCGGCGCACCTGGTGGGGGTGGTCCTGCGGCCCGTGGTCGACCTCCCGGTCGCGGAGCGTGCGCGTCTGCTGCGCACCCTGGAGCACTGGTTCGCCGCCGCGGGTTCGGCGACGGCCGCGGCCCGGAGCCTGTTCGTCCACCCCAACACCGTCCGTTACCGGCTGCGTCGCGTCGAGGAGCTGACGGCCCTGTCCCTCTCCGACCCGCGCGCGGTGGCGCACATCGGCGCGGCCCTCCTGGCCGTCCGGGACCCCGGCACCGGGCACATCGAGCCGCCATCCACCGAACCGGGCTGAGTCACCGCCGAGTCCCCCACGTACACGCGTCCGCGTCCGCACCGGTCGTCGCGCCGCACCGCACCCGCCGGGGCGCCTCATCCACATGCTGCCGCCGCCCCGTGGGCGTATGGTCCGCATATGGGTGACGATCGGCGGCTGCCCGCCCGACCCGTCGAACCGGTCCGGGGCGGGTGAGGACGTGCCTGGTACCGGCGCCCGCGGTCCGGAGCTGCTGCAGTCCGCCCTGATCGAGTTCGCCCGGGAGAGCGGCGCCTCGGTGACGGCGGTGTATCTGCTGCCGCCGGACGAGCCGGTGCTGCAGTTGGCGGTGCTGGGCGGGGTCCCCTGGGAGATCTCCATGCCCTGGGCGCGGGTGGCGCTGAAGGCCCCCTCCCCGGTGACCGACGCGGTTCGCGAGCGGCGGCTGGTGTGGGTGGGCGGCCAGGAGGAGCTGGCGCGCCGCTATCCACGGATGGCGCTGGTCGTGCCGTACCGCTTCACGTTGGCCGCCGCCCCCATCACCACGGGCACGGACGTCTGGGGCGGTCTGGTGCTGCACTGGCCCGCCTCGCACCCGCCGCAGCCGAGTCCCCGGGAGCGGGAGGCCATCACCGCCACCTGTCACCGGCTCGGCCTGCTCCTGCGGAAGGCGGCGGACAGCGGTCACCGGGTACGGCCCGCCGCCGAGCCGGTGATGCTGCCGCCGCTGCGGCGCAGGCTCGCGGGGCCGGCCGAGGCGCAGGCCGCGGTCGACTTCGCCGAACGCCTCCCCGGTGGCAGCTGCTCGCTGGACGCGGACGGGCGGATCACCTTCCTCAGCACCGAGGCCGCCGAGCTGCTCGACGCCGGCATTCCCGAGCTGCTCGGCACCAAGCCGTGGGAGGCGCTGCGCTGGCTGGCCGACCCGATCGCCGAGGACAGCTACCGGGCGGCCATGCTCAGCCGTGAGACGGTGTCGTTCATCGCCCTGCGCCCACCGGACCGGTGGCTCTCCTTCCGCCTGGTGCCGGACGCCTCCGGCATCAGCGTGCGCATCACGCCCACCCACTCGGCGCACGCCCACGCTCCGGTCTCCTCGTCGGCCGCGTCGCGTCCGGCCACCTCGCCCGCCACGGGACGGGCCACGACGCTGTACCACCTGATGCACCTGGCCGCGACGCTCACCGAGGCCGTCGGCGTGCGCGACGTGGTCGACCAGGTCGCCGAGCAGGTCCTGCCGGCGTTCGGGGCGGCCGCTCTGGCCCTGATGACGGCGGAGGACGGCCGACTGCGGATCATCGGCTACCGCGGCTACACCGCCGAGTTGATGGAGCGCTTCGACACCGTCCCGCTCACCTCGGACACCCCCGCCGTGCACGTTCTCACCACGGGTGTCCCCGCCTTCTTCAGCACGTTCGCCGAGCTGGAGCGGGCCTATCCGCCGGCTGTCCTCCAGGACGCGATGGGCGCCTGGGCCTTCCTGCCGCTGATCACCTCGGGACGTCCGGTCGGCTCCCTCGTCCTGGCCTACGAACAGCCCCACCCGTTCCCGCCGGAGGAGCGTGCCGTCCTCACCTCCACCGCGGGGCTGATCGCCCAGGCCCTGGACCGGGCCCGGCTGTACGACACCAAGCACCAGCTCGCCCACAACCTCCAGTCGGGGCTGCTGCCGCACACCCTGCCCCCGGTCGCCGGGCTGGACGTGGCCGCGCGCTATCTCCCGGCCACCCGCGGCATGGACGTCGGCGGCGACTTCTACGACCTCATCCGGCTCGGTCCCACCACGGCCGCGGCGGCGATCGGGGACGTCCAGGGGCACAACGTCCGCGCCGCCGCCCTGATGGGGCAGGTCCGCACCGCCGTCCACGCGACCGCCGGGGCGGCCCCCGACGAGGTGCTCGCCCGGACCAACCGGCTCCTGACCGACCTCGACCCCGACCTGTTCACCAGTTGCCTCTACGTCCACCTCGACCTGGGCGCGCACACCGCCTGCCTCGCCGGCGCCGGCCACCCGCCCCCGCTGCTGCGCCACCCCGACGGCCGCACGGAGCCCCTTCCCCTGCCACCGGGACTCCTCCTCGGCATCGACGCCGACACCGACTACGCGTCCACCGAGATCCCGCTGCCGCCCGGCTCCGTACTGGCCCTCTACACGGACGGGCTCGTCGAGGCCCCCGGCGTCGACATCGAGGACGCGGTCGACGCTCTGGCCGGCGCCCTCGCGCGCGCCGACCCCTCCGGTCCGCACGCCATGGACACCGTCGCCGACTCCCTCGTCCAGCACGCGCGTCGCTCCGCGCCGCGCAGCGACGACATCGCGCTGCTCCTCCTTCACCCCAGTTCACATACCTGATCACCGGGCCAACCCATTGACCCGGAAGCGGGCCCTCCGTAAGGTTCCCGCCATTCCTACGTACGTGACGGCTGTTCAGATACATGAACAGGTGGAGGGAGACAACGATGTCTGACGTCCTCATACCCGATGCCGAGCGGCGTGCGGTCGGCAAGTTCCTGCGCCGCATGCTGCCGATCCTCGTCCTCATGCTGCTGATCAACCAGATGGACCGGACCAACGTCGGCTTCGTCCAGGACGAGTTGCGGGCCGACGTCGGGGTGAGCGCCACCGCGTACGGGCTCGGCGCGGGGCTGTTCTTCATCGGGTACGCCCTCTTCGAGGTGCCCAGCAACATGCTCCTGGAGCGATTCGGCGCCCGGGTCTGGCTGACCCGCATCATGATCACCTGGGGTCTGGTGATCGTGGCGATGTGCTTCATCCACAACGTATGGATGTTCTACGGGCTGCGCTTCCTGCTCGGTGTCGCCGAGGCGGGCTTCTTCCCCGGTGTCCTGCTCTACTTCACCCAGTGGCTGCCGGACTCCAGCCGTGGCCGGGCAAGCGCGATCTTCCTGGGCGGCTCGGCCACCGCGTACATCGTCACCGGGCCGATCACGGGTGCGCTCCTGGAACTGCACGGGGTCGGCGGGTTCGCCGGCTGGCGCTGGATGTTCGCGCTCGAAGGGCTGCTGTCGATCGCCGTCGGCTTCGTCGCCGGTTTCTTCCTCGTCTCCCGCATCCAGGACGCCCCGTGGCTGACGGCGCAGGAGAAGCAGGCACTGAGTTCCGCCGTCGCACGGGACGAGGAGGCGCGCAGCCGGGCCCCCAGGGTGTCGCGGCTCAAGCTGCTGATCCACCCTCAGGTGGCGCTGCTGACCACGGTGTTCTTCGCGATGGCCCTCACCGGGTACGCGATCACCTTCTGGCTGCCCAGTCTGGTGGAGGAGATCGGCGGACTGTCGCCGTTCCAGGTCGGGCTGCTGTCGGCGATCCCCTGGATCTGCGCGGTGATCGCCATGTACTCGATGAGCCGGTTCACCGACCGTGCCCCCGACCGCCGCCCCTACCTCGCCGTCGCCCTGACCCTGTCCGCCACCGGCACCTTCCTGGCCACGCTGGGCTCCCCCTGGTTCGGCCTGGCGGCCATCACGCTCGCCGCGGTGGGCGGCAAGTGCGCGGCCACCCTGTTCTGGCCGATGGCGCAGTCGGGACTCGACCTGAAGATCGCGGCGCCGGGGCTCGCCGTCGTCAACTCCATCGGGAACCTGGGCGGTTTCGTCTCCCCCACGCTCTTCGGCTACCTCAAGGACACCACCGGCACGACGAACGGCGGCCTGTACACGCTGTCGGCGGCCTCGCTCCTCGCGGTGCTCGGCGTGGCGCTGATCCGCAGGAACGGCGGGGGCACGGGCTCGGGCACCGGGTCGGAACCCGCTGAATCCGCCCTCGTGAAGGGGCGGTTGGCGACGGGCGAGGCCCGGTAGGGAGCCGGACGCCGCACGTGGCACCGCGCCCCGCCCACGACCGGTGACGGCGGTTCAGGGCCCCCTCGCTCATCTCACCCTGCGCGCCCGTCTCTTCATGCGGGGCACACGGTCGAAGATCGCGGCGAGGCGGGCCCCCTGGGCGAACAGCGTCTCCGGACGGGAACGGTCGCCGTCGAGGTGGGTGAGCGTTTCCATACCGAGGTAGAAGGCCACGGCCGCCCCGGCCAGGACCCGCACGCGGACCACGGACGCCAGGGGCTTGCCGCGCAGGAGGACCGTGAGCTGTTCCTCGGCCAGTTCCTCCCACTTCCGGGTCTCCAGCGCCAGCTGGGCCGCCAGCCGCGTTCCGGGCCGTGCCCCGGCGTACAACTCCTGGACGGCGGCGATGTGCCCGGTCCGGCTGTCCTCGTCGTACAGCTCGCGCAGCCGCGCGATCACGGCCACGGCGCGGTCGCGGCCGGACAGTTCGGCACGGTAGCGGTCGATGCGTGCCCCGCTGGTCCGTTCCAGCGCCGCCACCAACAGGTCGTCCAGGTCCGCGAAGTGGTAGTAGATCACCCCGGGCGCGAAGCCGCCGGCCTGGGCCACCGCCCGTGCGGTGGTGCCGCCGTGACCGTGGCGGACCAGGCACACGAGGGCTGCTTCCAGGACCCGGTCACGGGTGCCGCCAGAACCTCGGTGCTCAGACAACGCGCACCGGCCGTACCCCGTGCGCGGCGAAGTGGCCTTCGAGTCTGCGGGACAGCTCCGGCAGCCGGTGACTGGGCACCCCCGGGTACAGGTGGTGCTCCAGGTGGTACGTGAGTTCCAGGAAGACGGCGGGGATGATCCTCCCGCGCAGCGTGCGGGTCTGCGTCAACGGGGTGTCTCCGTAGTCGTGGTGCGGCAGATACACCGTCAGCAGCGGGTACACCCAGCTGCCGACGATCGCCATCACCGTATAGAGGAGCAGCCCCGGCGTGTACGGCAGGAGCAGCACTCCCCCGGTGAGCGCGGCGAACGGGGCCGCCGCCTCCACCAGCAGCCAGCGGCGGTCGCGGCCCCGCCGGTAGGACCAGATCCACAGGCGCACGAGGAAGACGGGGCCGTAGCAGACCGCGCCCAGGAGGGACAGGTCGGCGGGGTGGCCCTCCGGGTCGTCGGGGTGCGGGAAGCGGCGGTGGTGCTGGGTGTGCGTGGCCCGGTAGGCGTGCCCGCTCTCCAGCAGGGCCAGCCCCATCGCGAACAGCGCCCAGTCGGTGGCCCGCGGGGACAGGCCGATCGTGCGGTGCACCACGTCATGGGTGACGGTCACGACGGCGACGAAGATCCCGAACACGATCAGCGGCGTCAGCCACCACCAGCCGAGCCACACCGCGCCCGTGAACAACAGCACCCCGGCGCCCGGACGGGCCAGCGCGACGATCCGCTGCCGACGTGTGGTGACGAGCAGGTCGTCGCCGAGTTCGGCGAGGGTGGGCAGGCCCGGGGCCGGGCCGTTCGAACCTGTCGGGCCGGGATTGTCGGATGTGCTCATCCCGCGCGTCTCCTCTCCTTCAGCAGTCCTTCGGCGACGATGCGGCTGCCCAGCACACAGGCGACCGTGCCGAGCCCCGGCCAGGTCGTGTCGCCGACCAGCCACAGACCGGGGCCGCCGAGATCGTGCGGTACGGCGTGCTGGTTGGTGTTGGCGAGGCGCTGGCGCACACCGCCGACCGCGCCCTCGGGGCGGAAACCGAACCGTTCGTAGCTGCGGGGCGTTCCCGTCTCGGCGAACACGGCACGCTCCCCGAGCCGTGGGTACGCGCGCCGCGCGAGGGCGAGGAGCCGTTCCCCGGCCTCCTTCTTGCGTTGCCCGTACTCCGCCGCGTCGAGGTCGCGCCAGTCGGCGAGGTCGGTGTGGGTCGAGAGCATCACGGCCCGATGGCCGGACGGTGCGCTGAGGGTGTCTCCGGGTGCGGACACCGAGACGAACATGTTGTTGCCGTCGCCCAGGGGACGGTCGTAGGAGTGCAGCAGTTGATGGTGCGTCAACTCCTGCTCGGCCACTTCGGATTCGGGCACCCCGAGGAAGGCGACGATCGCGCCGCCGAGGGCGTCCTCGTCGCGTTCCAGGTAGGGGCGGAGCCGGCGGGCCACCGGCAGTCCCGCGCAGATCGTGGCGGCGGTGGCCACCGGGACAGCGCACACGATCCGCTCGGCGTGGAAGGCACCTCGACGTGTCGTCACCTCATAGGCGCCGGGAGCGCCCCGGACCCGGGAGACGCGGCACGCGGTGCGGAGCGTGCCGCCCAGTTCCCGGTAGCGGGCGACCAGCACCCGCCAGAAGCCGTGCATGCCGCCGTGGTGTCTGCTGAGGCCCGCGCCCCGGATGGTCACCCCGAGCGCCGCGTTGATGAGGGGCGCGTCGTCGACCCCCGTGTGGACGGTGTCCTCGACCAGCATGGCGAGCAACCCGACCAGCGCGGCGTCGGCGCGCAGACCGTGGGCGCGCAGCGCGTCACCCAGGGTGCGGTTCAGATGGCGGGCGTACGGAAGCCCCGACCAGCCGACCGCCCGCAGGTCGTGCAGGGCGTCGGCGGGGCCACGGATCGGCAGCCGTACGCCCGCCCGGCTGGCGCGCCAGAAGGTGTCGGCGAGCCGGTCGAGGAGATCCCAGAACGCGCGATGCCGTTCGGTGTCGCCGAGTTCGCGCAGCCGTTCGGCGTGCCAGGCGGCCCGGTCGCGGTGGAGCACGACCTGACGGTCCGGCAGATGGGCTCGGTAGCCCGGAAGTTCCTCGGCGCGCAGCGGCGGGACGCCGACAGCGGCGAGGAGTTCGCCGCCGACACCTCCGGGGCCGAAGTCGACCAGCGTCGTCGCGCCGACGTCGAAGGAGAAGCCTCGCTTGCGGTAGTACCCGGCGCAGCCGCCCGCGTGGCCGTGCGCCTCCAGCACGATCGTGGACAGCCCCGCCCGTTGCAGGCGCAGCGCCGTGGCCATGCCGGCCATGCCGCCGCCGATCACCACCACATCGGCATGACCGCCCTCACAACCGGCCGCTCTCCGGCCGCCGTTCTGAACATTCGTTCTGAACATACGTTCAGAGTGGGACCGTTCATCCTCCGCGTCAATGGTTCGGGCGTGTGCGAAGAGACTCGCGGGAACCGCTCCCGCCGGGATTGCGTACCTCTGTACGATCACCGGTCACACACGGGGCAGTGCGGTGGAGGGGGCGGGCGTTGGGCGACAAAACGGCTGGACCTGGAGGGGGTTGGCGGCTGAGGGCCGCCGCGTCGGGGGCCGCTGCGGCGGTGTTCCTCGGCGGTTGCAGCGCGGGGGCGGCGGAGCAGGCGGACACGCCCCGGCCCACGGCGTCCGGGTCGGCGACGCCTTCCGCTTCCGCGTCCGGACAGCGGTCGGCGGAGGACGCGGAGCCGACGGCGACACCGTCCGCCACACCGTTCACGGCGGACCCCGATCGCGTGCCGCGCGGGAGGGAGGACGGCGCCGCGCTGGCGGAGGCGGTCGCGATGCGGCCACAGGACTGGGGCTCGGGCTTCGAGGCCCAGCCGCTCGCCCGCAGCGCCGAGGGAACCATCGCCCTGCTCGACGAAGAGTGCCGGTGGCAGCGCCGGGCGCTCTCCGACGACGTACTGGGCTCCCTCTCCCTGTACAGCCAACTGCCCGGCACCGGAAAGCGCGGCACGGTCAGGGTGACCGCGACGGTGACGGTGCACACGGCGGTGCTCGACGCCGACGACCATGTGTCCGCGACGCTGGAGGAGGCGCTGCGCTGCCCCGAGCAGCAGGTGCGCGCCGACGAGCGGATAGCGGGACTGATGTCCGTGGGCACCCCCCGCGGTATGCGCGGCAACAACTACGCCGACGACTCGGTCCTGGAGACGGGCGTCTACCTCACCGGCACCGGCAAGGCGGACTACCGGTGGATGATCACCCGGCTCGGCCCGGTCACCATGACGGTGTCGATCAAGGGTGCCGAGGGCTGGACCGTCGACGAACTGGAGCAGTTCATGACGCGCGGCACCACCACCATGCTCGACCGGGTGGCATACGAGCTGGGCGGAGGCGAGGGCTGATGGAGCGACTGCGTTCGTCCGACCCGGCACGGATCGCCGACCACCGGCTGCTCGGCCGGCTCGGCGCCGGGGGTATGGGCGTGGTGTACCTCGCCCGTACGCCCGCCGGTTCACTCGTGGCGTTGAAAGTGCTGGCGGCGGAGTACGCCGAGGACACGGGTTTCCGGGAGCGGTTCCGGCGCGAGGTGGAAGTGGCCCGGCGCGTCAGCAGCCCCTGGGCGGTGCCGCTGATCGACGCCGACGCCGACGCGGAGGCGCCGTGGCTGGCGACGGCGTACGTGCCCGGCCCGTCCCTGGCCGAGGCCGTGGCCACGCACGGGCCGCTCGGCGAGCTCGGGCTGCGGGTCCTCGGGGGCCGGCTGGCGCTGGCCCTCGGCGAGGTCCACCGGGCGGGGCTGGTCCACCGGGACCTCAAGCCCGGCAACGTCCTGCTGGCGGCGGACGGGCCCCGGCTCATCGACTTCGGCATAGCAAGGGCCCCCGAGGACAGCGGACTCACCGCGACGGGGCTCGTCGTCGGTACGCCCGGCTACCTCTCCCCGGAGCAGGCCGAAGGGCGTGGCGGCCGAACCATCGGCGCGCCCAGCGACGTGTTCTCCCTCGGCTGCGTCCTGGCGTTCGCGGCGACGGGCCGGCCCCCGTTCGGCACGGGGGCCCTCGACGCCCTCCTCTACCGGGCCGTGCACGACCCGGCCGACCTCGACGGTGTGCCGGGCCCTCTCGGCGAACTGTTGTCACGCTGCCTGGAGAAGGACCCGGCGGACCGCCCCGAGGTGGCGGAGCTGATACGGGAGCTGCTGCCCACGGAGGCTGAGGAGGGCACGGCCGCCGCCACCCCGGCCGGGTCCGCCGAGCCCCCGGCCGCCGAGCCCTCGGCCGCCGAGCCCTCGGCCGAGGGGACTTCGGCCGACGGGACTTCGGCCGAGGGGACTTCGGCCGAGCCCTCCGCCACTGCGGCCCGCACGCCCGGCGGCGGCGCCTACGAGTCCTGGCTGCCCGACGAGGTGGTCCGGCTGATCGCCCGGCGCTCCACCGAAGCACTCGCTCTGCCGGACATCGACCGCACCGAGATCTCCGCCGGCGCCACCGGCGCGGACGCCGCCTCGGCGACCACACCGGACGTCGGCCTCCCCGGCACCCCCGCGCCGCCCCCGACACCCGGCTCCGGCGACACCGTGCCCGTGGCGTCCGGCGGAACCACCGCCGCCCCGGCGAGGCGCCGTGTCCTCCTAGGCGGCGCGGGTGCGCTGCTCGCCGCAGGGGGCGGCACGACCTGGTGGACCCTCGGCCGGGACGATGGCGGTTCGGGGAACGGGGAGCCGGCCGCGTCCGCCTCCTCGCGGCGGCCCGCCTACACCGTCGCGCTGCACGGCGACCTCAGCGGCGACCAGCGGGACACCGGCAGGGCCCAGGAGAACGGACTGCGCCTGGCCGTCGCGGAGTTCAACGCCCGACGCGACGCTCCCTTCCAGGTGGAGGTGCGGACCGAGGACGACGCCGGCGACGCGGCCGAGTCCGCCCGGGTGGCGAAGCGGCTCGCCGACGATCCCGCCGTGCTCGCCGTGGTCGGCCCGACCACGGACGTGACCGCCCAGTCCGCGCTGGCGGCCTACGACGCCGCGCTGCTGCCCGTGGTCGCCGTGTCCCCCGGCGCCATCGCCCTGTCCGTGCAGGGCTTCCGTTCGTTCCTGCACGCCCGCCTGCCCGACTCGCTGCTGCCGTTCTACATGGACGCGTTCCTGCGGAGCACCCGGCCCCGCAGGGTCGGGGTGGTCGTCGACCGGGCGGCCGACAACTACGGCTGGGAGGTCAGCGCCAATCTGAGCAAGCAACTGCGGGCGGCCGGTCAGCCGTACGTGCCCCGCGTGGTCAGCACCATGCGGACCGGTTTCGGGGACACGGTGGACGACCTGCTGGCCGCCGACATCGACTCGTTCGCCTTCGCCGGGCTGTCCCACCGGGCCGCGTCGTTCGCCCGGACCCTGCGCGAGCGCGGTTTCACCGGTGCCCGCGCCGCCGGACCCGCCCTGCTCGACCCCCGTTTCCTCACGGCGGCGAAGGAGGCCGCCGACGGGTGGACGATCGTCGCACCGGTCGTCGACCCGGCGGACGTCCCCGAGGCGAAGGCGTTCGTGGACGCCTACCGCAAGCGGTGGAAGAAGGCGCCGCCCCGGTACGCGGCGGAGGCCTACGACGTGACGTCGATGGTGCTCACGTCGCTCGCGGGTCTCCCCTCCGGAAGCCGTACCCGCGAGGAGCTGCTCGCCGCGCTGCGGGCCGCCAAGTACCAGGGTGTCACCCGGACCTACGCGTTCCAGAAGGTCGGTCTGCCGGTCATCGACGGCACCGGCGGCTACCTCTGGCGCGTCGAGAACGGAGCGTTCGTGTACGGCGGCCCGGCGCCGCTGACCGCCTGATGGAGCCGCTGCGCGCCGCCGATCCGTCGCGGCTGGGCGACTACCGCCTGCTGCGGCGGCTCGGCGCCGGCGGCATGGGCGTCGTCTTCCTGGCCCGCGCGCCCGGCGGCGCCTTCGCCGCGGTGAAGGTCGTCCGGGCGTCCCACGCCGACGACGCCGGGTTCCGGGCCCGGTTCCGCCGGGAGATCGAGGTGGCCCGGCAGGTGGACAGCCCCTGGGTGGTCCCCCTGCTGGACGCGGACGCCGACGCGGAGGACCCGTGGCTGGCGACCCCGTTCGTACCGGGCCCCTCGCTCTCGGAGGCACTGGAGGGACACGGGCCGTGGTCTCCCGCGTCCGTGTGTGTGCTGGGGCTGCGGCTCGCCGAGGCGCTCGACGCGGTCCACCGGGCAGGACTGGTGCACCGCGACGTCAAACCGGGCAACGTGCTGCTGGCCCCGGACGGTCCGCGCCTGATCGACTTCGGTATCGCGCGCACGCCGGAGGGTACGGCGCTCACGTCCACCGGCGTCATCGTGGGCTCCCCCGGCTTCCTGTCGCCCGAACAGGCGCGGGCGCGCGGTGCCGGGATCGGCCCGCCCAGCGATGTCTTCTCGCTGGGCTGCGTCCTGGCCCACGCCGCGACCGGCGTCCGGCCGTTCGGCACCGGGGCGGCCGCCGGAGTGCTGCTGCGCACCGTGTACGACGAGCCGGAACTGCCCGGGATCCCGGGAGCGTTGGAGCCGGTCGTACGGGCGTGTCTGGACAAGGACCCGGCGCGCCGGCCGACCGCCGTCGAGGTCCGTGGGGCGCTGGACGCGGCGGTGCCGGCCGATCGGGAGCGGTGGCTGCCGGAGCCGGTGACCCGGCTGATCGCGCAGCGGTCGGCGGCGGTGCTCGCGATGGGGGCGATCGAGCCGACCCGGGTCACCGCACCGGCACCGTCGGCGTCGCTCCCGGACGTGGTGACGGTGACGTCGCTCAAGGAGCCGGACGCCGGGGCCCGGACTCAGGAGCAGGCACGGACTGGGGCTCGGGCCACGAGTCGCCGTGGTTTCCTGGCGCTCGGCTCCATGGGGGCGGCCGGATTGCTGACGGTCGGCGCCGGGGCGTGGTGGTGGCGGAACAAGACCGAGCGGAAGCCCGGTGCGGGAAGCCCGCCCTTGTCCGGCCCGCGCGCCGAACTCGTCGTCGCCTTCCAGGGCGACCTCTCCGGCACGACCGGCGAGGTCGGGCGGGCCCAGCTCAACGGCGCCCGGTTGGCCGTCGCGCGGGTGAACGCCGACGACGACCGCCCGCTGCGGCTGACGCTGCGCGCGTACGACGACGGGGGCGAGCCCGACCGGACCCTGGACCGGGCGACCCGGCTGGTGGAGGACGACCAGGTCCTCGCGGTGCTGGGACCGACCACGGACGCCTGTTTCCTCGCCGCGGAGACCACGTACACGCGGGCCGTGCTGCCCGTCGTCTCCGTGTCGGTCGGGGTGACGTCCCGGGTCAGGGACGCCGGTGCGTCCACGCTTCGTTCGCACGCACAGCTCTCGCCGACGGACGACCTGCTCGCCGCCCCGTGCAACATCTATCTCACGGGCGAGACCGACGCCCGCAAGGTGTTCCTGGTCGAGGACCGGGCCGAGGGCGACTTCGCCTGGACCCTCTGCAACTACATCCAGCGGGCCCTCGGCCGCGACGGCAGGGAGACGACCACCACGAGCGTCGCCGCGGGGAAGCTCGACCACACCGCGCTCGCCGCGCGGGTCGTCGCGGCCGGGTCGGACGCGGTCGTGTTCAGCGGAGGGCAGGAACGGGCGGGCGCCTTCGCCGCGGCGCTGCGCGAGGCCGGGTTCTCCGGGGCCCGGGTCGCCACCCAACGGGCCTTCGGCCCACGGTTCCTGGAACGCGCCGGCAGGGCGGCCGACGGCTGGGTCTTCGCCACCGCCTTCATCGATCCGACGGCGACCCCGGCGGCCCGCTCCTTCGCCGAGGAGTACGAGGAACGCTACGGGGAACGGCCGGGCCGGTACGCGGCGGAGGCGTACGACGCGGTGCTGTTCCTGGCCGAGGCGTGCACGAGCGGGGACGCGGCCCTGCGGGAGCGCGGCGCGATCGTGCGCCGTATGCGGGAGGTGTCCTACACCGGCATCAGCCGCACCGTCGCGTACACCTCGGACAACGGATACAACCACGACGCGATGTTCCTGTTCCGCGCTACCGAAGGGGAGTTCGACTTCCTCGGGCAGTACCAGCGGGCGGACGTATGACGGCGGCGGCCGGACTCGGGGCCGGGACCGAAGGTGGTCACGAGGGCCCGTCCCGAGGGGCTATCGTGCCTTCATGTCGCAGGACCTGATTCGTATCGTCTCCCGAGACTCACCCATGGCTCTGGCGCAGGTCGAGCGCGTACGCGCCGAACTCGCCGTGCTCCACCCGGCGCTGCGCACCGAGGTGGTCCCCGTGAAGACGACCGGGGACAAGTGGATGGGCGATCTCTCCAAGGTCGAGGGCAAGGGGGCGTTCACCAAGGAGGTCGACGCCGCGCTCGTCGCGGGCGAGGCCGATCTCGCGGTGCACTGTGTGAAGGACATCCCAGCCGACCGGCCTCTCCCGGCGGGCACGATGTTCGCGGCGTTCCTGAAGCGGGACGACATCCGTGACGCGCTCGTGGACCCCGCCGGGCGCACCCTGGACGAGCTGCCCGCCGGAACCCGTATCGGCACCTCCTCCGTGCGGCGTACCGCGCAACTAGCCGCCTCCCACCCGCACTTGGACTGTGTGCCGTTCCGCGGCAACGCCAACCGCCGGCTGGAGAAGCTGGCCGCGGGCGAGGCGGACGCGCTGCTGCTGGCCGTCTCCGGGCTGGAGCGGATCGGCCGTGCGGACGTGATCAGCGAGATCCTGCCCGTCGAGACGATGATGCCGCCCATCGGCGCGGGCGTGCTGGCGCTCCAGTGCCGGGAGGACGACAGCGACACCATCGACACGGTCAGCGGGCTCGGCGATCCGGACACCCACCGGGAGACCCTCGCCGAGCGTATGTTCCTGCATGTGCTGCAGGGCCACTGCAACAGCCCCATCGCCGGCTTCGCCCGCACGGACCGCGGCGGCGAACTCTCCCTGCGGGCCTGTGTGTTCACCCCCGACGGCAAGACCGTCCTCAACGCCCACGAATGGGCGGGCCGCCTCGACCCCGCCACCCTGGGCACCTCCGTCGCGGTGGCCCTCCTCCGCCAGGGCGCCCGCGACCTCATCGACGGCATCCCGCACTGATTTACGCCGACGCCCGGCCCGCAGGTCAGTCGAGTCTGCGGGCCAGCACCTGCCCCGGCCAGCCGTCGGAGAGGAAGGGCGTGGTCGGGGTGAAGCCGTTGCGTTCGTAGAAGGCGACGAGGCTGCCGCCGCCCCCCGCCCAGCAGTCGACGCGCAGGAGTCCCACCCCGGCGCGGCGGGCTTCGTCGACGGCGTGGGAGAGCAGCGCCGCGCCTATGCCGTGGCCGGCGTGCCGGCGCTCGGAGACGAGGAGGCGGACGTACCGCTCGGGTTCGTCGGCCGGGGGGATCGGCATCTGCGGGCTGGGGCCGGAGTCCAGGACGAGGGCGCCCACGGGTGTGCCGTCCCACTCCGCGATGTACGGGGTGTTCTCGGTCGTGTAGCGGTCGATCCGTGACGGTCCGTCGGGTCGCTCGGAGTACGGGATCGTGCCCCACTGTTCGGTGTTGCCGCGCGCGTTCATCCAGGCCACCGCCGAGTCGAGCATGCGGAGGATGGCCGGTGCGTCGGCCGGGGAGCCGGGCCTGATGCGGAGGGTGTGGGGGGAGTCGGGGGTGTTGGGGGTGGAGGTCACGCCGGCAGCCTAGGTGTTGTCGTGGTCGGTGCGGCCGGGGCCAGGGCCGAGGCCGAGTTCACGGTCGCCGAGCGGGGCGAAGAAGCGGTGCACGTCCGCGTCGGTGACGTCGGTGAGCGTGGCCGGGCTCCACCGGGGGCGCCGGTCCTTGTCGATGACCTGGGCCCGGATGCCCTCGACGAGGTCGGCCGTGGCCAGGGCGGCGCAGGAGACGCGGTACTCCTGGTCCAGCGCCTGTTCGAGGGAGCCGAGGCTTCGGGCCCGCCGCACGGCGGTGAGGGTGACCTTGACGGCGGTGGGGGACTTGGCCAGCAGGGTCTCCGCGGTCTCCTTCGCCGCCGGGTCGCCGTGGGCGAGCAGTCGTCGGACGATCTCCTCGGCCGCGTCGGCGGCGAAGCAGGCGTCGATCCATTCCCGTCGCTGCGCCAACTCGCCGGGCGGCGGCTGCCGTACGTGCCGCGCGACGGCGTCCTGGGCGGGCAGTTCGGCGAGGTCGTCGAGGAGCGTGCCGAGTGACGCGGACGGCACGTAGTGGTCGGCAAGGCCGCACAGCAGGGCGTCGGCGGCGCCGATCGCCGTGCCGGTGAGGGCGAGGAGGGTGCCGAGTTCGCCCGGTGCGAGGGCCAGCAGACGGGTGCCGCCGACGTCCGGGACGAAGCCGATGCCCGTCTCGGGCATGGCGATCCGCGACCGTTCGGTGACGATCCGGACGCTGCCGTGCGCGGATATCCCGACGCCACCCCCCATCACGATGCCGTCCATGACGGCGACATACGGCTTGGGGTAGTGGGCGATGCGGGCGTTGAGGTGGTACTCGTCGCGCCAGAACGCGGCCGAGGCGGTGCCGTCCCCGTCCCGGGCGTCGTCGTGGACGACCCGGATGTCGCCGCCCGCGCACAGTCCGCGCTCCCCCGCGCCGGTGACGACGACGGTCTCCACGGCCGGGTCGTGCTCCCAGGCGGTGAGCGCCTCGTCGACGCGCCGCACCATGGTGTGGTCGAGAGCGTTGAGGGCCCTCGGCCGGTTGAGGACGATATGGGCGGCCCGGCCGTCGGTGTGCAGGAGGACGGGCTCGTCGCCGCCGGTCACCTGTCCGCCCCCGTCCGACGTCGGGGCACGTTCGCTTGGACACGCATGATCTGGTCGTTCCTTCCGGCTCGCAAGGCCCGTCGAGCCTACCCGCACGTCTGTGCCACCGGCCGCCCGCCCAGCGGGCACCCCCGAAGCCGCCGGACCGACGACCGACCGGCCGACGAGCCCACGACCGGCCGGCCGACGACGAGGGCACCGCTCACCCGGGAGGCTTCCGCCAGATCCTGATCTCGGTCGCCGGAAGGCGCTCCGCGAAACGGCCGTCGGGGGCCGTCGCCGCCAGCAGCGTCCGCAGGTCCCGCTCGAAGTCCGCACGTCTGTCGCCGAACAGGTGCGGCGCCGAATCGGACCGGGAGAACGCCCACGCGACGATGTCGTCCGGACTGCGGGTGACGATCTCCCCTGCCGGCACGACCAGTCGCGCGGGGCCCTCGAAACCGGCGCGTTCGATGATCGCCGCCTCTCCACCGGGTGTGCCGTCGACCAGTACTCCCTGCCCCGCGCGGCGCACCGGGCCCAGATACCGGCGTACCAGGTCCCGGATCCGGTCGTACGGCGGCGCGGGCGACGACGGCGGCGCGAGTGAGGGGACCGGTGCGGGCGAAGGCACCGGCGCGGGCGACACCACCGGCTCAGCGACCGGGTCCTTCAGGTCGCTGACGTGGACGAGCGCGCCCCCCGGCTCCAGCATCCGCAGCACGGTGGCCGCGACCCGGTCCCGGTCCGTCCAGTGGAAGGACTGGGCGAACACCACGGTACGGAAGGTCCCCAGCCCCGCCGGCAGGTCCTCGGCGCGGGCGGCCACCCAGCGCGCGTTGCTCACCCCCAGGTGTCCGGCCCGGCGCTCGGCCTCGGCCAGCATGTCCTCGTCCGGATCGACGCCGACGGCCTCCGTGAAGTACCGCGCCATCGGCAGCAGGACGATCCCGGGTCCGCAGCCGACGTCGAGGAGTCGGCCGCCGCCGTCCAGACCGAGGGACCCGGCGAGGGCTTCGGCGAACCCGGTGGCGTACGGGAGCCGGCCCCGCTCGTAGTACGCCGCGCTTCCCTGGAAGAGCGTGGGGTCCCACTGCCATCCGTCCGGCACGCCGACTCCCCCTCGCCTCCGCTCACCGACCCCTGTGCCGGAGCGGGTCCGCTCCGTGGTTCGGTTCAGTCGGACTCCTCAACGTACTCCTCCGACGGCCCGGTCTTCCCTGCCGGCCGCGGCGAGAGTCGTTGATCCGGACGAGGCCCCGGCCGGACCCCGGCAGGTTTCTACGCCCCGAAGCCGAGCAGTGCGACCTCCAGCGGGAGGGCGGGGCGCTCGGGGAGGGCGGGAGGGGTGTCTCCGCGTCCGGTGTGGGTGGGGGGAACGGCGCGCAGCGCCTTGATCCCGTCGGCGGCCCATCCCGCGTCCGTCGGAGGCAGCGACAGGGTCATGCGGCGGCCGTCGGCCAGCGTGGTCTCGATCGTGCCCGGGTCGTTCGTCGTCATGGCAACCCACTTCCGTCTCGCACCGCGTGCGTCCAGCCTCACCCGGATGGACGTGCGACCCCGGCCCGGAAGTTCCCCGTCCGGCCGGCGAGACGCGTCCGTGCCGGGAAACCCCTGCTCGGACGTACCGGAAATGGTGAACTGGCGTACGGGGCAGGGGTGTCGGGACGTAGGTTGTGTCCGAAACTCCTCGCTTCGGCTGAAAGACGGACGGTAGACATGACCGACCACGCGACCACGCCCGGTCCGGCTGCGCATCAGAAGATCGACACCTCGGTGCCGCACTCGGCCCGTATCTGGAACTACTGGCTGGGCGGGAAGGACAACTACCCCGTCGACGAGCAGGCCGGTGACGCCTACACCGCCGTGTTCCCCGGCATCGTGACCATCGCCCGCAGCAGCCGCGCGTTCCTGCGCCGCAACATCACCCACCTGGTCACCGAGGCGGGCATACGGCAGTTCCTGGACGTCGGCACGGGGCTGCCGACCGCCGAGAACACCCATGAGGTGGCCCAGCGGATCGCCCCGGAGTCCCGGATCGTCTACGTCGACAACGACCCCCTGGTCCTGGCCCACGCCCGCGCCCTGCTCCAGTCCACCCCGGAGGGGGCGACCGCCTACGTGGACTCCGACGTGCTCGACCCCGACCGCATCCTCGCGGCCGCCGCCGACACCCTGGACCTCAGCCGGCCCACCGCGCTGATCCTCAGCAACATCCTGGGCCACGTCGCCGACCACGACCGGGCGCGTTCCGTCGTCGAGCGCCTGATGGGGGCGCTGCCGTCCGGGAGCTACCTCTCCATCAACGACGGCTCGCGGGGCATCGACCCGGTTTTCGAGCAGGCCCAGGACGGCTACAACGAGAGCGGCGCCGTGCCGTACAACCTGCGTACCGTCGAGGAGATCACGTCCTTCTTCGACGGCCTGGAACTCCTCGACCCCGGCGTGGTCTCGGTCCCCCTCTGGCGCCCGGACACCACGGACCCCGCCCCTGAGGTCGTCGCCGAACACGGCGGTCTCGCCCGCAAGCCGTGAGAGGCCGCTGAAAAAGGGCTGGTGCCGGTGGGGCGTCTCCGGCAGGCTTCGCGGCGATGACCGACGACACCGCGAGCGGCCAGGTGTACGCCTCACCGGGCACGCTGGAAGGGCTGCTGCAACGCGGGCGCGGTCTGGGCGCGTTGCGTGCGCTCGGCGAGCCGGAGGAGGCGGCCGCGGCGGTCCGCGAGGTCGTGCCGCGGGAGTGGCGGTGGGACACCGTGGTGGACGACCGCTCTCTGTATCCGGCGCGCCTGGTGAGGGAGTCGGGTCTCGCGCTGGACCCCGTGGTCTCCCTCCTCGGGGGCGACGGGGACGACTGCGAGCGGGCCACCGGGATGCTGGAACTCCTTGCCCTGTCGGGATCGGTCGAGGCGCGCGAGACGTTGCGGGCGTACGTCCGCGAGGGCGAGCACTGGACCGATGTGCTGGAGTCGGTGGCGGACGCCTGGCCGGTCGAGTGGTGGGACGACCTGGCCGGCGTCGCTCGGGATCGACTCGGCGGGGACGGGCCGCGGTTGTGGCGCTCCGAGCCCTGGACGCGCTGGCGGGGGGGCCGAAACACGTACACCCGTCCACCCGCTCCGACCGCACCCGACCGATGTGGGTCCGAGCGGTGGCCGGCTGCTGGAGGTCCTCGCCGACGGCGGATCGGCCCGTCACACCAGGATCCGGGCCCTGCGCTGTCTGGGCGGGCGTCCGCCGGAGCCGGGGCTCGTCCCACTGGTACCCCTCCTTGCGGAGGTGAACGGCGAACTGCCCCTGCCGGGGCTCGTGTCCGCGGTCCTGCGGCTCGGCCCGCTCGCGGTCCCCGAGGCGCGGGCCTGGGCGGCGGACGGGCGGCCGTGGTTGTCGTGGATCGGCGTCCAGGTGCTGGCGGAGCATGGCACGCCCCGGGATCTGCCCCTACTGCCGGCGGAGCTCGTGGCGCACGAAGCGGCACGCCAGTGGTGCGGGCCCGCCCTCCTGGCCGCCGGGATCGCCCGTTTCGGCACGGCGGGCGCGGAGGCGGCGCCGGTGCTGCGCCGGCTGTGGCCGCGCACCCCGCACTCCTACGAACGGCCCGCCCTGCTCAAGGCGTTGGCGTCCGCCGCGCCGGCCGGACTCGACTTCGCCTACACCGAGTCGCTGTGGGACTGCGAATCCGACGCCCGGCTGTCGGGGATCGCCCTCGCCCCCGGTCTGCCGCACGTCCACGAGCGGCTGACGGAATTGCGGGACGACCCCATGGAGGAGGCCGAGGTGCGGGCCGCCGCCGGGGAGCGGCTGGTCACCAGCGTTCGATGATCGATCACTTTCCGGCCAAACACTTGTTGTGCTCCTGACACAGCAGCTCCACATCTGTCACTCTGTGCACACTCCGTCTCACGACGGCGCACGCGCATCCGCATCGCAGTACTCCCTGCACCACCCGGTGCCTCGACCCGTGCACCGGGTCCTTCGTACGGCCGCTCGTCCGACGCGGCCGCAGCAAAGGAGTTCGCGTGAGATCCACCCCCCACAGACGCACCACGGCCACAGCCGCCCTCGTGGTCGCGGCGGCGGTCCTCGCCGTCGCCGTCCCGGGCGCCCCCGCGATCGCACGTGGTGACGGCGGCGAAGGCACCGCCCGTCCCACGGCGGCCAAGGCGGACCGAGGGGCACTGCCCGCACAGCTCACCCCCGCACAGCGGGCGACCCTCGTCCGGCAGGCCGAGAAGGCCACGGACACCACCGCGGACCGCCTGGACCTCGGCAGCCAGGAGGAGTTGCGGGTCCGCGACGTCGTCAAGGACGCCGACGGCACCGTGCACACCCGCTACGAGCGCACCTACGCCGGCCTGCCCGTGCTCGGCGGCGACCTGGTCGTCCACGCCGCCAGGTCCGGCTCGGTCGAGAGCGTCACGCGGGCCTACAAGCCCGAGTTGAAGGTGTCGGACCTCAGCGCCGAGGTCAGCAGGGCCACCGCCGAGAAGCAGGCGGTCGCGGCGGCGAAGGAGGAGGGATCCACCAAGACCGCTCCGGACAGCAGCCGCAAGGTCGTCTGGGCCGCGAAGGGAAAGCCGACCCTCGCCTACGAGACCGTCGTCAGCGGCTTCCAGCACGACGACACCCCCAGTGAGCTGCACGTCATCACCGACGCGCAGACCGGGAAGAAGCTGTACGAGTACGAGGCCGTGCACACCGGCACGGGCAACACCCGGTACAGCGGCACGGTCACCCTCGGCACCAGCCAGTCCGGCTCGTCGTACACGCTGACCGACGCCGACCGCGGCAACCACCGCACGTACAACCTGAACCGGGGCTCCTCCGGCACCGGCACGCTCTTCAGCGGCTCCGACGACATCTGGGGCGACGGGACCACCGCCGACCTGGAGACCGCGGGCGCGGACGCCCACTACGGCGCGGCGCTGACCTGGGACTACTACAAGAACGTGCACGGCCGGAACGGGCTGCGCAACGACGGGGTCGCGCCGTACAGCCGGGTGCACTACGGCAACAACTACGTCAACGCGTTCTGGCAGGACTCCTGCTTCTGCATGACGTACGGTGACGGATCGGGCAACGCAAACCCGCTCACCTCGATCGACGTGGCCGCGCACGAGATGACCCACGGCCTGACCTCGGTCACCGCGGGCCTCAACTACAGCGGTGAGTCGGGCGGGTTGAACGAGGCGACCTCCGACATCTTCGCCGCCGCCGTCGAGTTCGCCGCGGGCAACCCCGAAGACGTCGGGGACTACCTGGTCGGCGAGAAGATCGACATCAACGGCGACGGCACACCGCTGCGTTACATGGACAAGCCCAGCAAGGACGGCTCCTCGCGCGACTACTGGTCCTCCACGCTCGGCAACGTCGACGTCCACTACTCCTCGGGCCCGGCCAACCACTGGTACTACCTTGCCTCCGAGGGCAGCGGCGCCAAGGTCGTCAACGGCGTCTCCTACGACTCGCCGACCTTCGACGGGCTTCCGGTGACCCCGATAGGCCGGGACGCCGCCGAGAAGATCTGGTTCCGGGCGCTGACCACGTACATGACGTCCACGACCAACTACGCGGGCGCCCGTACGGCCACCCTCCAGGCCGCCGCCGACCTCTACGGGCTCGGCTCGGTGACCTACAACAACACCGCCAACGCCTGGGCCGCGATCAACGTCGGCTCCCGGATCCTCGACGGGGTCACGGTCGTCCCGCCGGCCGCCCAGTACTCCCTGACCGGTCAGGCCGTCACCCTGGACGTCCAGGCGTCGTCCACCAACGCCGGCGCCCTGTCGTACGCGGCCACCGGCCTCCCGGACGGCCTGTCCATCGACGCCGCCACGGGCCGGATCTCCGGTACGCCGACCACGGCCGGCAACTGGACGCCGACGGTCACCGTGACGGACGCGGCCGGTGAGACCGGAACGGCGAGCTTCGCCTGGCGCGTGGACGAGGAGGGGAACCAGTCGGTGTTCGAGAACACCGCCGACTACCAGATCCCCGACAACTCCACCGTGGAGTCGCCGATCAACGTCTACCGGGCCGGCGCGGCGCCCAGCGCGCTCACCGTGGACGTGAACATCGTCCACACCTGGCGTGGTGACCTGGTCGTCGACCTCGTGGCCCCGGACGGCACCGCGTACCGGCTGAAGAACTCCTCGTCGTCCGACTCGGCGGACGACGTGGTCGAGACGTACACGGTGGACGCCTCCTCGGAGACCGCCGCCGGCACCTGGAAACTGCGGGTGCAGGACGTGGCCAGCCTCGACACCGGCTACATCAACAGCTGGAAGCTGACATTCTGACGAGCCGTCAGATCTCTTCCGGCTGAAGCCGGTCAGCTGCCGAGCGGCCGGTCCCGCCCCTGCGGGACCGGCCGTTTCGCCGTGTCCCCCTCCGCGTCGATGTGCGGCATCAACCGGTCCAGCCAGTGCGGGGTCCACCAGGCACGGGGGCCCAGGAGGGTCATCACCGCGGGGACCATGAGCAGGCGGACGACCGTCGCGTCGATGAGGACGCTGACGGCGAGGCCCAGCCCCAGCATCTTGACCACGATGTTGTCGCTGACGATGAACGCGGCGAAGACGCTGACCATGATCAGGGCCGCGCAGGTGATGACGCGGGCCGTGATCTCCAGCGCGTGGGCCACGGAGGCATGGGCGTCCCCGGTGCGCGACCAGGCCTCGTGGACGCGGGAGAGCAGGAAGATCTCGTAGTCCATGCTGAGGCCGAAGATGATGGCGAACATCATCATCGGGACATAGCTCTCGATGGGCACCTTGCCGTTGACGCCCAGGGCGGGCCCGCCCCAGCCCCACTGGAAGACGGCGACGACGACGCCGTACGAGGCCGCGATGGACAGCACGTTGAGGACCGCCGCCTTCACCGCGACCAGGAGGCCGCGGAAGACGGCGAGGATGATCAGGAAGGCGAGGGCGACGACCACCGCGATGATGACGGGCAGCCGGCTCGCCACGATGTCACGGAAGTCGACCTGGGAGGCCGTGGTCCCGGTGACGTACCCCTCGGCCGCGGTCCCGGAGACCGAGGCGGGGAGCGTGTCGTCGACGAGGCGGTTGGTCAGGTCGGTGGTGTCGGCGCTCTCCGGGGACTTCTCGGAGTAGACCGTGCCGACCAGGACGTCCCCGTCCTGGGTGGGGGTCAGCGGGGTGACCGCGTACGCCCCCGCCACCGCGTCCAGGTTCTTCTGCGCGGTGCTCTGCAGGCTCTGACGGTCCGACGACGGCACCGAGGTCTGGTCGACGACGACGGTGAGCGGACCGTTGGAGCCCGGCCCGAAGGCGTCGGTCATCAGGTCGTAGGCACGGCGGTCGGTGAAGGAGGTGGGATCGGCGCCGTCGCCGATGTGACCGAGCTGGATGGAGAAGACGGGGATCGCGAGGATCACCACGGTCGTCACCCCGGCCGCCAGGAACCGCCAGGGATGGTGTGCCACGCGTTGGGCGTAGCGGTGCCAGGTGCCGCTGATCTCCTCGCCCGCGTCGGCGCCGGTCTCGGCGACGGGCTTGCGGACGTGGTAGCGGTCGATGCGTCCGCCGATGAGCCCGAGCAGGGCCGGGACCAGCGTGAGCGCGCCGATGATCGCGGAGACGACGGTCACGGCGGCGGCGAGCCCGAGTTTGCCGATGAAGCTCACACCGGACGCGTACAGCCCGGCGAGGGCCACGATCACCGTGCACCCGGAGACGAGGACGGCGTGGCCGCTGGTGGAGGCGGCGCGGCCGGCCGCCCGCACCGGGTCGTCGCCGTCCATGAGGTTCTGCCGGTGACGGGTGCTCAGGAACAGGGCGTAGTCGATGCCGACGCCGAGCCCGATCATCGTCGCCAGGGTCGGCGAGACGGTCGCGAACGTGAACGCGGCGGCCAGCAGACCGAGGCACGCGAGGCCGCCGATGACGCTCAGCAACGCTGTCACCAGAGGCAGTCCGGCGGCGATGACACTGCCGAAGCCGACCAGCAGGACCACGATCGCGACCGCGAAGCCGATCAGCTCGCTCACCCGATCGTCTGCGGCGGGACGGGCCAGTTCGCCGAGCGGTCCGCCGTACTCGACCTCTGCGCCGGCGGACCGCAGCGGCTGGACCGAGTCGTCCACGCCGTCGAGGTAGCCGTCCCCGAGGGTCGAGGGCTGCACGTCGAAGCGGATCGTGATGTACGCCGTCTTCTGGTCGGAGGACAGGGGGCCGACGTTCGGCTGCTGCGACTGCCCCGACGACTGTGACGGCTGGGTGGTGGGCGCGGTCAGCGGGTTCTGGACCGACAGCACATGCGGCAGCTTCTGCAGGTCGCCGACCGTCTCGGACATCTGGGAGCCGAGCGAGGTGAGGGCCTTGTCGGTGTCGTGCACGACGATCTGGCTGCCGTAACCGCCGGCCGCAGGGTCGTGCTTCTTCAGGACGTCCAGGCCCTTCTGGGACTGCACACCCGGGAGGGAGAAGTTGTCCGAGTAGTCGCCGCCGTAGGACCGGTTCAGCACCTGCAGGGCCGCGAGGGCGACCAGCCAGGCGACGATGACGATCACGAAGTGCCGGGCGCACCACTCGCCGAGTCGCCGCAGTCCGCCCCCCGTGGCCTCGGCCCCGCCTTTCCCACCGGAACGACCTGAGCGCATCGTCTCTCCCACGGCAGCGATCTCCGGCCCTCATTACACGACGCCGCCGGTGGTCCGGCACCTCAGGACGGCGACCGCCCCCGGTTGGCGGCTCCGGCTTGACAGGCGGACGATGAGTGGGGTGGGACGTAACGGAAGGAGCCGTCATGCTGGAGATCAAGACGGTCGAGAAGCCGGACGAGCGGCGCGACTTCCCCCAGGGTCACCTCGAAGCCGTGCACCTGACCGGGCTCGACTTCGCAGTGGCCACCTTCGAGCCGGGCTGGCGCTGGTCCGAGTCCGTCGCCCCCATCGCGGGCACCGACAGCTGCCAGGTCCACCACAACGGTTATGTGGTCAAGGGCCGCATGCACATCCGTATGGACGACGGCGGTGAGGGCGAGGTGGGACCGGGCGACGCCTTTGTGTGTCCGCCGGGGCACGACGCGTGGGTCGTGGGCGACGAACAGTGCCTGCTGTACGACTTCGCCGGCCAGATGGCGACGGACTACGCGAAGGCGAAGGGCGACTGAGCCGATCGGGGTGCGCGAGGGAGCGGAGGCGGTGGTGCGACGCACCCCGCCTCCGTCCGCGAGCCGGCCGCTCCGGCTCACCCGCCCATCCGTCCGCCCGCGCTAGATGCCGTCGGACTCCCGCAGGTTGTCCAGCGTCGAATTCGTGTCGCTCTTGAGCCACTCCACGACCTCGTCCACGTCCGGCATGCTCACGTTGTCGTAGCTGGAGCCGTAGGCGCTCCACCGCATCTCGTACGTCATCCAGCCGTCGCGCACCGCGAGGGTGGCCGACCGGCTGCCGCTGGTGTCGTCGCCCGAGGTGGTGTCCTCGGTGATGACGTACGCCTCGTCCCCGAAGCCGTCGACCTCGTCGACCTCGTAGTCGTCGTACCGCTGGTCGTACTCGGACCACAAGGCGGTGAACTCGGGGCCGGGGTCGGTCTTCTTGTGCAGGTCGATCTGGACCGAGAAATACGCGTCGGAGATGGTGGAGGACGAGGATTCCTTCAGCGAGATGCTGCAGTAGCTCTGGTCGAGGGCCGCGTGCTTCAGGGAGTTGTTGACCGGGGCGTCGTCCTCCTCCGGGTACTCGTTCTTGAAGGACGAGTAGTCCACCGACGGACAGATGTCCGACTTGGCCTGATAGCCACGCAGGTCCGCCTCGGTGTCGTCCTTGCCGAGCAGGAAGACCCCGCCGGCCCAGGCGGCCGAGGCCACCGCCGCGCCGACCAGGGCCCACAGCACGGCACGCCCGCCGGCGCCCGTGGCGGGCGGTGCCCCGAGGGGCGGATAACCACCCGGCGGATAGCCACCCGGCGGCTGACCGTACGGGTTGGCCTGGGCGGTCACGGGGGCGACCGGGGGGCCGTAGCCGAGCGCGGGCTGGGGGTTCGGCGCCGGGGACTGCGGATGCGGGTAGGGGTAGGCGCTCGGGACGGCCGCCTGCGTCGGAGCCTGGGCCTGGGCCTGGGCCGGCTGGGCGGGTATCTCGGCCTGGGTGGGCGTGGGTGTCTGGGGCGGCGCCTGCCCCGGCGGGGACGCGGACGGCTGGTCCTGCGGCTGTGGCTGTGCCGGTGCACCCTCGGGGCGTTCGGTCATCGGGTTCTCCTCGGTCGTGGTGGACGGGGTGCGGCGGCGGAGCCGGAGCGCCCCACGGGGCCGCGGGGCAGGGCGGCGGGATGTCGTGGTCGAACGCGTGGAGGAGGGATACCCACGGCCGGATCCCTTCCATGCGGCCTCACCGGTCCCGGCCGCATCCGAAGATCCAAGCCTCGCAGAACCCCTCCCGCGTGGTCGTCCGTAGAACTACGCACCCCGGTTACGGAACCTGGCGCGCCGGCCGGTGCCCGCCCCGGCACGGCGGCCGTCCTGGGGCGGCCTTCCGCACCCGGTGCTTTCATGGGAGGCATGACCAGCAGAAGTGTCGTCGTCGAGCGCCGGGTGGCCGCGTCCCAGGGCCGGGTGTGGGAGGCCCTGACGGACCTCGGCAACATGGATCGGATGCTCAGCGGTGTCACGAGCGTCGAGGTCCTCACGGACGGGGGCTTCGGGGTGGGCACACGGTGGCGGGAGACCCGTCGCATGTTCGGCAAGGACGCCACCGAGGAGATGTGGGTGACCGTCAGCGAGCCGCCCGAGCGCTATGTGGTGGAGGCCGAGTCGCACGGTTCCCGCTATGTCTCGGAGTGGGTGCTGCGGGCCGACGGACCGGCGTCGACGACGATCCTGATGACGTTCTCCGCCCGGACGACCGGCGCCGTCGCGGGTCTGCTCGCCAGGATCATGGGCCCCGTGGGGGCCCGAGCCGTACGCAAGGCCGTGGCGAAGGACCTGGACGACGTCGCCGGGTGGGTGGAGGGCCGCAGGGGCTGAGCCGCCGCGGCCCTCCGGATCACCGTGCCCGGTCGCCCGTCAGGAGTTCAGGCCGTAGCCCGAGGTCACGTAGGCGCACTCTGTGTAGATGTAGCCGGACTCCAGTTTGGCCGTGTCGGAGGCGGCGCTGGAGGCGTTGTCGCCCTTCGGCTTGTGCAGGAAGTACGTGGTGCCGACCGGCAGGCTGATCGTGCGCTGCGGGTACTTGTCGTTGCCGCTGCACGGCTTGAAGCTGGAGACCAGGGTGCTGCTCCAGTCGTAGCTGGTGCAGGTGGAGCAGCCCTTCAGGGTGAAGGTGCCGGTCACCGGGCCGGTGTACATGACCTGGATCTCGTCGGGGCTGTCGTTCTTGACCGTGACGGAGATGCTGCCGCCGGTCCGGGTGGTGGGCAGCTTCTTGCCCGCCTCCGGGACCTCCTGCGCGATCTCGGCGGCGATCGCTATCTTCTTGGCGCGCGGCGCGTTCTTGTGGTTCTTGTTGGCGTCGACGAAGTCGTTCATCGACGTCACCGCCTCGGCGAAGTCGCCGTCCTTGTACTGGTCCACACCGCAGGTGTAGACACCCGCCGAGGCGGCGTCCTCGGCCTTGCCGGAGGCGGCGGAAAGCGCGTCGGCCACCCCGGCCTTCTCCCCCGGCAACGCCTTGACCTGCGAGCCGAGCGTCTCCAGCTGGTCCACGGCGGTGCACGGGTCGTCGCCGCCGACGGCCTTGACCGCCTTGTCGACGGCCGCCTTGACGTCCGGTCCGACCTTCGCGGCCTGGTCGGAGTCGGGGAACGTGGTGAGGAGGTCGCTGAACTGGTCCTGCCAGCCCGCGGTGTTGCCCGCCAGGCTGTCGGAGGCGCACTCGTACAGCGAGGTGGCGAGCCGGTCGTCGGGCCAGGCGGCCAGCGAGCCGAGATCCTGCTTGCTCACGGTCTGCGGGACCGTACGCAGGTACTCGAGCGGGGCGACCGCCTCGCAGTACTCCTGCTCCTCGTAGGGGGCGCCGACCGTCGTGTAGAAGTTCTTCAGCCGGTCCGGGACCTTCTCGGCGGCCCGGGAGTCGGGGTGGTCGGTGCTGAGGTCGTCGTACGCGGACAGAGCCCTGCGGTACTCGGACTGGGTCGTCGAGAAGGACTCGCCGGAGGCCTTGTCCACCAGCTCGTCGGCCTTCTCCAGCCGGTCCAGGAGCATCTCCTCGACGGCTTCCTTGCGCGCGGTCTCGTACAGCAGACCGCTCGCGACCGGCACGCCGAGGAGGAGGACGCCGAGCGCGATGGCGAGCGGGGACTTCGCGGGCCACACCAGGCGGTTGCGCAGGCCCAGGAAGGCTCCGTGGGCCGCCGTGATGAGGAGGAAGAGGCCGTAGACGGTGAGCGTGGTGCCCGAGACGCCGTCAGGGTCGGCCGGCAGTACCGAGAAGAGCAGCAGCCCGGTGCCCGCCCAGCACAGCAGGGTCAGCAGCGGGCGGCGCATCAGCGCGTAACCGAGTCCCAGACCGCTGAGGTTCAGCAGACCCACCCCGACGGCCCGCCAGCCGTCCGCGGGGCCGGGGGGCGGTGCCGACGGCATCGGTGGCACGACGAAGCTGTGACTCCACCCGTCCTGGTCTCTTACACCGTACTGATCCCCGGACATCTCGGATCCCCCCGTCAACTCCACCCGCATGCTTACGAATTGTCAGTGTACGGCCGAAACTCGATGCCGCGACAGGTGATTCTCGGGCGCGGGAAGAGATCGATTTCACTTCGTGACCACCGCCCGAGAGCTGGCGCGAAAGCATCGGTCGCACCTCCGGTCGGTGCGTGAAAAGTACAGGCCCCACAGCTGGTGGACGCACCGGGGTCACCTTCCGGTTCGCCCGGCGGGCGACGGGTTCTCCGCCGCAGGGGACGGATCGGGGGCGGGGTCGGGGGCGCGGCGGACGGGGGACGCCCGGGCGAGGACCGGCGGCAGGATCGGCCCGGGCGACGCGCACCCGTTCGACGACGGCCGAACTCCCGTAGAGGCCCAGCGGGTGGACGCCGATGAGGTTCACGATCGGCGTCCACCCTCCGGCCACGCACAGCGCCGCGGCCGGCGCCGCCTCTCCAAGTGGCGGTACGGGATCAGTAGTTCCCGCGCCTGACCCGGCGCAGCAGTACGACACCGGCGAGCACGGCCACGCCACCGATCATCGCGGGCCACAGCTGCGAACCGGTCTCGGCGAGGCTGCCCGTCGCCGACTCGGACCCTTGCGCCCCGGGCTGCCCGGCGGCCGACGGCACGTTCGCCGCGGGCGTCTGCTCGGGGGCCGCGGCCGCCTCACCGCCGTCCCCGGCGTCGTCCGCGCCCTTGTCGCCGGCGTCGGTGTCGGTGTCGGCGGCGTTGCCGCGCTGGGTCGCCTTCACCGAGCCGAGGACCTGGGGCTCCTTGTCGTCGCCCTGGTCGGCCTGGTCGTCCGTGCCACCGGGTGCCTGGGCGGTCTCGGTGGGCTCGGCCGTGTTCTCGTCCTGATCCTGGCCCTGGTCGGCGCCGTCGCCCTGATTGTTGCCCGGCTTCTCCTGCCCCTGGCCCTCGCCCTGGTCCTGACCGCCGTCCTGACCCTGGCCGTCGCCCTGACCCTGACCGTCGCCCTGACCCTGACCGCCGTCCTGGCCCTGGTCCTGGCCCTGGTCGTCACCCTGACCGGCGTCGCCGCCCTGGTCGCCGCCCTGATCGCCGCCGTCTCCTTGGTCGTCACCGCCACCCTGGTCGCCGCCGAGGTCGGCCGCGTCGCACTCGCGGCCGTCGTTGATGCAGTCCACCATCGCCCGCATCAGGTCCTCGTCGAAGACGTTGATGAAGTCGCCGTGGTCGGTGACGGGCTTGTGGAGCTGCTCGGGGAAGGAGTCCACGGCGAACAGCGGGGTCGTACGGCCGCCGTCCTGGAGGCTCGGGGCGTCGACGTCGTAGACGATGCGCTGGACCAGCTGCGGAATGGCCTTGAAGCCGGCCGCGCAGCTGCCGTCCGCGGCGGCGAAGGCCACATGGGTGCGGTGGTTGGCGCTGTCGATGTTGCGGCCGTCCCAGCAGCTCTGGAACTCGAAGGTGCGTACGACGGCGCTGCCGGAGGGGCAGAGCGGGTACTTGTCCTTCAGCTGCCGGTCCTCGAAGCCGGTGCAACTCCAGGACGCGTTGGCGTTGGCCGGGCCGTTGATGAAGGCCTTGGCGTCGCCGGTGATGATGCGCAGCAGCCGCGGCATCTCCACGACCTCGCCCTGCGGGCTGCCGACGAAGGTCATCGTGACCTCCTTGGGCGTCACGATCTCACCGGCGTTGCCCTCGATGCCGCCGCCGGGAGCGTTGGCGTCCTGCTCGGCGGTGCCGTTCTGGAGGCGGATCACCGGCCAGAAGTACGAGGACCTGTCGCCCTGGTTCTCACAGCTGGTGTCGGCGGCGGCGAGGTCATCGTCGCCGGCGAACGCGTTGTTGCCCTGGTTGCCGACGTAGTCGTGGAAGTGGTGGGCGCCGTTGGAGACACCGGGGGCGACGATGACGTTGTCCGAGTTGAACAGGCCGCCCGCGTTCACCCCGCAGTCGGTGCTGAAGGAGCCGGTGGAGCCGTTCTGCCCGCCTCTGCTCCCGGCGTTCGGCTGGACGGACCTGATGTCGGCGTAGTCGGCGGCCACCGGCCCGTTGCCGGCCTGACCGCCGTTGCCCTGCTGTCCCTGACCGCCCTGCTGGTCGCCCTGGTCACCCTGACCGCCCTGGTTCTGGTCGCCGGCGCCGTCCTGGTCCCCGCCGTTCCGACCGTCGTCCTGACCGGTGTTCTGGTTCTCGGCGGGACGCAGTTCGCAGCCGGCGAGGGCGTCGAGTCCCTCGGGGCGGTCCCCGACGCGGCCGATGGCGATCGCGATCCGCTCGATCGTCGCCGTCCGCTTCTCCTTCAGCGGGTTCATGATCGCGTTGTCGGCGAAGCCGCTGTCCTGCTGTTGGGCCTGGACGGAGTTCTGCAGCCGCTGGTAGGCCTCGGCTATCTGCTGGTCCAGGGCGGCGAGTTCCTTGTCGACCCCTTCCCGCGCCCCCTCGGGCACCTGCGTGAGCGCGCTGCCGACGTCCGGGCAGTCGATCGTGCCGGCGGCGGAGTTCACCTGCTCGACCGCGTCGTCGGGCGAACCGCCCTCGGTGGCCGACGCGTAGACGTTGACGGCCACGAGACCGCCTCCGCCCAAGATCAGCGCGATCGCGGCGGAGGTCGCGCGCCGTGCTCCGGATGGGCGTCTGCGCCTGGTGGTGCGTCCCACGGATAGCTCCTACAACGTCGTGGTCGGGTCCGGGCATGAAAAACCCCAGCCCTATACGGAGCCGGACCCCGATGTGTTCAAACGTCTCGCACATTCACAGGAATTTGACAGGTAGCAGGGCATCACACATGGTCAAAGGGGTAGCAAGCGCTCTCCCCGCCAGGCTGCCGACGGCGTCGGCCGCGGCGGCGCTCGACCCCCTCTCGCCTCCGGGCGCGGGGCAGTGTAGACATGGGCACATGGTCCGTCTCCTGGGTCGATCTCGCTCTCAGTCGACCCGCCGTCCCCAGAGTCGGCCTGCGCAGGGCCGGGACGACAGCGCCCGGCAGGTACCGCACGGATCGGACGGCGGCGCGAGTCGGGAGCCGGGACACGGGTGGGGCCCGCTCTCGGGACTGCGATCGGCGCTGAGCGGGCGCAGTGTCGCCGGGCAGGTGTTCCTGCTGCAGGTCGTGATCGTGCTGGTACTGGTCGTGTCGGCCGTGGTGGCGCTGGTCCTCCAGGTACGGCACGACAGCTCCAAGGAGGCGCACAACCGTTCGCTCGCCGTGGCGGAGACGTTCGCCAACGCGCCGGGCACCCGGGAGGCGCTGAGCGCACCCGATCCGACGGAGGTGCTCCAGCCGAGGGCCGAGGCCGCGCGGGTCCAGTCCAAGGTGGACTTCATCGTCGTGATGAACACCGACGGGATCCGCTACACCCATCCGAAGACGGACCGCATCGGCAAGCAGTTCGTCGGCACCGTCGAGCCCGCGCTCAAGGGCGAGTCCTTCACCGAGGAGGTGACCGGCACCCTCGGACCGCTGGTCCAGGCGGTGGTGCCGGTCAAGGATCCCGACGGCAAGGTGGTGGGCCTGGTGTCGGCCGGGATCACCACCGAGAACGTGGGCGGGGTCGCCGAGCAGCAGTTGCCCCTGGTACTGGCCGCCGCCGCGGCGGCCCTCGCCCTGGCCACGGCGGGCACGGCGCTCGTCAGCAAACGGCTGCTGCGGCAGACCCACGGGCTCGGCCCGTCGGAGATGACCCGCATGTACGAGCACCACGACGCGGTGCTGCACGCCGTGCGCGAGGGCGTGATCATCGTCGGCGACGGGGGCCGCCTGCTGCTCGCAAACGACGAGGCGCACCGGCTGCTGGACCTGCCCGCGGACGCGGAGGGGCAGGACGTCCACTCCCTGGGCCTCGAGGCGCACGTGGCGGACCTGCTGGCCTCGGGCCGGGTCGCCAACGACGAGGTGCACCTGGTGGGTGACCGGCTGCTCGCGGTCAACCAGCGGCCCACCGATCTCCAGGGCGCACCCTCCGGCAGCGTCGCCACGCTCCGCGACTCCACCGAGCTGCGTGCCCTCTCGGGCCGCGCGGAGGCCGCACGGGAGCGGCTGAGGCTGCTCTACGACGCCGGGGTGGGCGTCGGCACCGGTCTGGACGTGACCCGTACCGCCGAGGAACTGGCGGAGGTGGCGGTCCCCCGGTTCGCGGACTTCGTCACCGTGGACCTGGCCCCGGCCGCGCTCAGCGGCGACGAGCCCAAGACGGCCACCACGCTGCGCCGCACGGCGAGCAGCGGGATCCGCAAGGACGCCCCGCTGTACAAGGTGGGCGAGCGGATCGACCTGGTCCCCTCCTCGCCGCAGGCCCGCAGCATCGACAGCGGCACCTCGACCCTCGTGGCCGACCTCAGCCGGGCACCCGGCTGGCGGGCCCAGGACCTCGAACGGTCCGCGCAGGTCGTCGAGTACGGCATCCACTCGCTGATCACCGTGCCGTTGCGGGTGGGCCAGCTGGTGATGGGGGTAGCCAACTTCTGGCGCTCGGAGAAGCCCGAGCCCTTCGACCAGGAGGAGCTGGCGCTCGCCGAGGAGCTCGTGGCCCGCGCGGCGGTCTCCATCGACAACGCGCGCCGTTACACCCGCGAGCACACGATGGCCGAGACCCTGCAGCGCAGCCTGCTGCCGCGCACCCTGCCCGAGCAGAGCGCCCTGGACGTCGCCTACCGCTATCTGCCCGCGCAGGCCGGAGTGGGCGGCGACTGGTTCGACGTCCTGCCCCTGTCCGGCACCCGGGTCGCCGTGGTGGTGGGTGACGTGGTCGGTCACGGTCTGCACGCGGCGGCCACGATGGGGCGGCTGCGCACGGCGGTCCACAACTTCACCGCGCTGGACCTGCCGCCGGACGAGATCCTGGGGCTGCTGGACGAGATGGTCAGCCGGATCGACCAGGACGAGGCGGTCCTCGACGGCATCGCCCCGATCACCGGGGCGACATGCCTGTACGCGATCTACGACCCGGTCTCGCGGCGCTGCACCGTCGCCCGCGCCGGCCATCCGCCGCTGGCGGTGGCCCGGCCCGACGGCACGGTCGACTTCCCCGAGGTGCCGGCCGGCCCACCGCTCGGTCTCGGCGGACTGCCCTTCGAGACGGCCGAGCTGGACCTCGCCGAGGGCAGCCGCATGGTGCTGTACACGGACGGTCTCGTCGAGGACCGGGAGCGGGACATCGACGACGGCCTCGAACTTCTGCGCAGCGCCCTGGCGGGGGCCGACACCTCTCCGCAGGGCACCTGCGAGGCCGTGCTCGACGCGCTGCCGCCGAGCCGGGCCAGCGACGACATCGCGCTGATCGTCGCCCGCACCCGGGCGCTGGACACGGGCCGTGTCGTCGAGTGGGAGGTGCCCGGCGACCCGGCCGCGGTCCGCCGGGCGCGCTCCGACGCCACCCGGCAGCTGGCCGCATGGGGCCTGGAGGAGCTGGAGTTCACCACCGAGCTGATCCTCAGCGAACTGGTCACCAACGCCATCCGGTACGGCGGTGGCCCCATCCGGGTCCGCCTCATCCACGACCGGCAGCTGATCTGCGAGGTCACCGACAGCAGTCACACCTCGCCCCATCTGCGGTACGCCGCCACGACCGACGAGGGCGGGCGGGGCCTGTATCTCATCGCCCAGCTCACCCAGCGCTGGGGTACCCGCTACTCCCCCACCGGCAAGACGATCTGGACCGAACAGGCGCTGCCCTGACGGCCGTCGGACAGGCCGGTCCCGAAGCTTCCTCAGGGCTCAGCAGGGCTCCGGGGGCTCAGGGGGACACGGCACCCAACGCACAAGGAGAGACCGAAGCATGCGTATCGGACTGCTCGGAACCGGACCCTGGGCCGAGATGACCTACGCCCCCGCGCTGAGCGCGCACCAGGAGCTGGACTTCGCGGGGGTGTGGGGCAGGCGCCCGGAGGCGGCCAAGGAACTGGCCGACCGGCACGGCGGGCTGCCCGTGTACGAGGACGTCGACGCCCTGTTCGCGGACGTGGACGCGGTCGCCGTGGCCCTGCCGCCCTCCGTCCAGGCACCGATCGCGGTGCGCGCGGCCCGGGCGGGCTGTCATCTGCTGCTCGACAAGCCGCTCTCGACGGACGTCGAGGAGGGGCGGGCCGTCGTCCGGGCGGTCGAGGAGACCGGGGTCGCCTCGGTCGTCTTCTTCACCGCCCGGTTCCAGACCGCGATCGACGCGTGGATCACCGAGCAGGCCGCCCACGGGGGCTGGTTCACGGGCCGTGCGGAGTGGTTCGGGTCGCTGTTCGACGACGAGAGCGACAGTCCCTTCGCCGACTCGCCCTGGCGGCGGGAGAAGGGCGGCCTGTGGGATGTCGGCCCGCACGCCCTGTCCGTGCTGCTGCCGGTCCTCGGGGACGTGGAGAAGGTGGCCGCCGCCGTGCGCGGGCCCAGGGACACGGTCCATCTGGTCCTTCTGCACACCGGCGGGGCGTCCAGCACCCTGACCCTCAGCCTCACCGCCCCGCCCGCGGCCTCCGGCGCCACGGTCGAGCTGCGCGGCCGGACCGGGACGACCGTCCTGCCCACGACCGACGAAGGGGCCGTACCCGCTCTCGTGCGGGCGGGGGACGCGCTGTCGGCGGCGGCCCGCGGTGGTCGTCCGCATCCGTGCGACGCCGCGTTCGCGCTGCGCGTGACGGAGCTGCTGGCCACCGCGGAAGGGCGGTTGACCGGCTGACGAGCCCAACTCGCCGACCCGCGTTCGAGTTTGCGTTCGACAATTACCGGACATCGTCCGGTGGCGGACACGGCTTCGCCGCGCGTGTGTCGGTGAGGAGGTGCCCGTGAGCACGACGGACGGGGACGCCGCCGAGCCCCTGCGGCGCGGGGCGGCGGCCCGGATGAGGGACCAGGACGAGCGGACGGTCATGCGGCTGCGCCTGGGGGTCGGGGTCATCGGTGTCCTGCTCCCCCTCGCGCTGCCGGCCGGCAACTGGATCGCGGCACGGCTCGACGGCCGATCGGGGGCGGACGCCTGGCCCGGTTCGATGAGCGGTTCGTACTACACGAGCACCCGTGACATCTTCGTCGGCGCGATGTGCGCGCTCGGGATCTTCCTGATCGTCTACCGGTTCGACAGGTTCAACGACATCCTGGGCACCGTCGCCGGCACCTGCGCCCTGGGCGTCGCCCTCTTCCCCACCGCTCCGGGATCCGGGGGCGACGCGGGGCAGACGACGGTCTCCGTGCTCCACCAGGTCTTCGCCGTCGCGCTGTTGACGGCGATGGCGGCCTTCTGCCTCTCCATGTACCGGGCGCCCGGCATCGCCGACCGGCCGCACGCGCGGCGCCCCTATCTCGTGGCCGGGGTGCTGATCCTCGTGTTCATGGCGCTCGCCGCCGCGGCGGCGGTCACCGAGGTGGGCGACGACTGGCTGGTCACCCCCCTCTACCTGTGCGAGTGGCTCTCCGTGTGGTCCTTCGGCTTCGCGTGGACGGGCGCGGCCCTGGCCCTCGCCGCGGACATCGACCGGCTGCCCAGGACCCGTGCGTTCGTCGGCGCCGTGCTCGGGCGGCTCCGCTCCCTCGGGGGCCTCGGCGCGTGGATCGGCGGCGGGCTCAGACCCGGGAGCCGGTGAGGAAGCGGTCCAGGGTGGCGGTCAGCTCCGCCGGCTTCTCCACGGGGAGTTCGTGGCCGGCGTCCAGGATCCGCACTTCGGCGTCCTGACAGGCCTTGGCCATGCGGAGCATCTGCGCGACGGGGAGCTGGATGTCGTGGTAGCCGTGGACGAGGAGGATGGGCGTGCTGATCTCGCCGAGGCGGTCGAGGACGTCGAAGGCGCGCATGGCGCCGTACAGGGTCATCACGACCTCGCGCGGGGTCGCGGCGGAGGCGCGGATGTACGCGCGGATCTCCTCACGGGGGTGGCCGGGCGCGAAGGCGCGCTGGATGTTCGCGGCGACGAACAGCTTGAAGGGGACGCGGGTGGAGGCCGCCATCAGCAGGCCGCGACCCCGGCTGTAGGTCATGCGGCCGATGGAGTTCACGAGCACCAGGCGGTCCACCCGCTCGGGGTGGGCGAGGGTGATGGTCTGGGAGATCATGCCGCCCATGGAGTGTCCGACCAGGACGAACCGCTCGACCTCCAGATGATCGAGGAGCGCGAGCACGTCCGACGCCAGCTCCTCGATCGTGCGCACCCCGGCGCCGCCGCTCTCGCCGTGTCCGCGCAGGTCGAGGCGGATCACGCGCCGCTTCTTCGCGAAGTGCGCGACCTGGTGGTCCCAGCGGTGGCGGTCCGCGGTCCAGCCGTGGACGAACACCAGGGGCACACCGTCGCCCTCACGGGGGCCCTCGTCGTCGTACGTCAGCGCGGCGCCGTCGACTTCGAGCTGCGGCATGGAGGCCTCCTGTGGTCCGGTCCGGCCCGGTGCGGTCCGGTTACTGACCGGTACGGTATCCGGTGACCCGGCCCGCGTAAATCGTGCGCGCCCCCTGCGCCGTCCTGCTAATTTCCCCCGGTGTTCTCCCTCGGACAACCCCCGTTCTTCACACGGCTGCGCGACGCGCGGCGTGTGCTCATAGCCGGTGCCGGTGGCGGTTTCGACGTCTACGCCGGGCTGCCGCTGGCCCTCGCCCTGCGGTCGGCGGGCAAGGAGGTCCATCTCGCCAACCTCTCCTTCGCCGACCTGTACGGCCTGAGCCTCGACGTGTGGCTGGAGCAGGACGTCGCGGCGGTCGGACCCGAGACCGACTTCCGGGGCGAGTACTTCCCCGAGCGCGCCCTCGCCGAGTGGCTGGACCTGCACGGGATGCCCAGCACCGTGTACGCGCTGTCCCGTACGGGTGTGGCACCCCTGCGGGCCGCCTATCGCGCGCTCATCGGGCATCTGGGCGGGGTGGACGCCGTCGTCCTGGTGGACGGCGGCACCGACATCCTGATGCGCGGCGACGAGCACGGGCTCGGGACACCGGAGGAGGACATGGCGAGCCTGGGTGCCGTCGGCGGCCTCGACGAGGTCCCGGAGCGGCTGGTGGCCTGCCTGGGCTTCGGCGTGGACGCCTACCACGGGGTCAACCACTCACTGGTCCTGGAGAACCTGGCCGCGCTGGACCGCGACGGCGCCTACCTGGGGGCGTTCTCGCTGCCCCGTGACAGCCGCGAGGGCGCCCTCTACCTGGACGCGGTGGCTCACGCCCAGCGGGCCACGCCGACCCATCCGAGCATCGTCAACGGTTCGGTCGCGGCGGCCGTGCGGGGCGAGTTCGGCGATGTCCGGTTCACCGACCGCACCCGGGACAGCGAACTCTTCGTCAATCCGCTGATGGCGCTGTACTTCTGCGTGGACGCGGTGGGCCTGGCCCGCCGCAACCTGTACCTCGACCGGCTGGAGAAGACCGAACTGACCCGGCAGATCAGCTCGGTGGTCGCGGAGTTCCGGGACGAGCTGCCCCGGCAGCGTCCGCCGCGCGCCTTCCCGCACTGACCACGGGGAACAGGTGACAGACTGACGCCATGGAAGAACGCGCATTCGGTAGGTCGGGTCAGCACGCGTCCGTGGTCGGTCTCGGCACATGGCAGCTGGGCGCCGACTGGGGAGACGTCGACGACAAGGAAGCCCTCGCGGTGCTGGAGACCGCGGCCGAGTCGGGGGTGACCTTCTTCGACACGGCCGACGTCTACGGCGACGGGCGCAGCGAGCAGACCATCGCCACGTTCCTGCGGAGCAGGCCCGATCTGCATGTGTTCGTCGCGACGAAGATGGGCCGTCGCGTGGAGCAGGTCCCCGAGAACTACGTCCTCGACAACTTCCGGGCCTGGAACGACCGCTCCCGCCGCAATCTCGGCGTGGACCGCCTCGACCTGGTCCAGCTGCACTGCCCGCCCACGCCGGTCTACTCCTCGGACGAGGTGTTCGACGCCCTCGACACCCTGGTCGAGGAGGAGCGCGTCGCCGCGTACGGGGTCAGCGTGGAGACCTGCGCCGAGGCGTTGACGGCGATCGCCCGACCGAACGTGGCGAGCGTGCAGATCATCCTCAACCCGTTCCGGATGAAGCCGCTCCTCGACGTCCTCCCGGCGGCGGAGAAGGCAGGGGTCGCGATCATCGCCCGCGTTCCGCTGGCCTCGGGGCTGCTGTCCGGCAAGTACACCAAGGACACGGTCTTCGCGGAGAACGACCACCGCACCTACAACCGGCACGGCGAGTCCTTCGACCAGGGCGAGACCTTCTCCGGTGTCGACTTCGGCACGGGGGTGGAGGCGGCCGTCGAGTTCGCCGCGCTCGCACCCGAGGGGTTCACCCCGGCCCAGCTGGCGCTGCGCTGGATCATCCAGCTGCCGGGCGTCACGACGGTCATCCCGGGTGCCCGCACGCCCGAGCAGGCCCGCGCCAACGCGTCGGCCGCCGCCCTGCCGGAGCTGTCCGGCGAGACGCTCACGGCGATCCGGGAGCTGTACGACCGCCGGATCAAGGAGCAGGTGGAAGGCCGCTGGTAGGACGGCGTGCGGGGTCGTCCGGCGCATCGCACCGGACGACCCCCGCAGGCAGCTCAGATACGGCCGCCGGTGAGCCGGGTGATCGGGCCGTGGACGTGGCGGCCGGAGCGGCGGCCGACCGCGTAGGAGGCGGCGGTCAGGGCGGTCAGGCCCGCGCCCACACCGGCGGCGACGAGCTTGCGGTGCGCGATGACGGTCATGGCCGTCTTCGCGCCGGCGGCCACCTGGCCGGAGGCCTGCACCACCGCCTGCCGTCCCGCCTCGACACCCTTCACGGCGCTGTGCACGGCGCCGTTCGCGCTGTCGGCGGCGCGCCCGGCCACGTCGGCCGCGCGTCCGGCGCCGGCCTTGGCGGACGACGTCGCGTCGTCCATCTTGATCGCGGCCGTCTTCGCGGACGCGGTGGCCGGTGCCGTCGCCTTGGAGGTGGTCCGGCGGGCCTTGGCCGCGGCCGTCTCGGCGGACGCGGAGTTCTCATTCGGGTCTTTGTTCGGTCGAGTCATGGAAACCGCGTTGCCGTTCACCGCCGCGGCAAACACATCACCTCGGCCGGGGGTCGGCGCCGACGCTCTCTCCACTGCCGCCCGGCGGCCGTTCCGCGGCCATTCGCCGGCCGCTTCCCGGCTCCCCCGCCGTCCGTCCATTCCCCCGCGTGGCATAAGATCGGCTTATGAGGTCATAGACCCGACCCGCGTACCTGGTAAGGGTTGCCTTAGTTTAGGGTTGCCGGCGAGACGCTTTTCTTCCGCTCGAAGGGAACCTGAACATGCCCCGCCCTCTGCGGGTAGCCATTGTCGGAGCCGGACCCGCCGGGATCTACGCCGCCGACGCGCTGCTGAAGTCCGACGTCGCCACCGAGCCCGGTGTGTCCATCGACCTCTACGAGCGGATGCCCGCGCCGTTCGGACTGATCCGCTACGGCGTGGCCCCCGACCACCCCCGCATCAAGGGCATCATCACCGCCCTGCACCAGGTCCTCGACAAGCCGCAGATCCGTCTCTTCGGCAATGTCGACTACCCGACGGACATCAACCTGGACGATCTGCGCGCGTTCTACGACGCCGTGATCTTCTCCACAGGCGCCACGGCCGACCGCGCGCTCGACATCCCCGGCATCGACCTCGACGGCTCCTACGGCGCGGCGGACTTCGTCTCCTGGTACGACGGTCACCCGGACGTCCCGCGCACCTGGCCCCTGGAGGCCGAGAAGGTCGCCGTCCTCGGTGTCGGCAACGTGGCGCTCGACGTCGCCCGTGTCCTCGCCAAGACCGCCGACGAGCTGCTGCCCACCGAGATCCCCGCCAACGTCTACGAGGGCCTGAAGGCCAACAAGGCGCTGGAGATCCACGTGTTCGGCCGCCGCGGCCCGGCGCAGGCGAAGTTCTCCCCCATGGAGCTGCGGGAGCTGGACCACTCCCCCAACATCGAGGTCATCGTCGACCCCGAGGACATCGACTACGACGAGGGCTCCATCGCGACCCGGCGCGGCAACAAGCAGGCCGACATGGTCGCCAAGACACTGGAGAACTGGGCGATCCGCGACACCGGCGACCGTCCGCACAAGCTGTTCCTGCACTTCTTCGAGTCGCCCACCGAGATCCTCGGCGAGGACGGCAAGGTCGTCGGCCTGCGCACCGAGCGCACCGCCCTGGACGGCACCGGCAACGTCAAGGGCACCGGAGAGTTCAAGGACTGGGACGTCACCGGCGTCTACCGCGCGGTCGGCTACCTCTCGGACAAGCTGCCCAAGCTGCCCTGGGACGTCGAGACGGGCACCGTCCCGGACAAGGGCGGCCGGGTCATCGAGGAGACCGGCGCGCACCTGCAGTCGACGTACGTCACCGGCTGGATCCGGCGCGGTCCGGTCGGCCTCATCGGGCACACCAAGGGCGACGCCAACGAGACCGTCTCCAACCTCCTGGACGACTTCGCGGCCGGGCGGCTGCACGAGCCGTCCGCGCCCGCGCCGGAGGCCGTCGACGCGTTCCTGGCGGACCGGAACGTGCGCTTCACGACGTGGGAGGGCTGGTACAAGCTCGACGCCGCGGAGAAGGCGCTCGGTGAGCCGCAGGGCCGTGAGCGCGTGAAGATCGTCGAGCGTGAGGACATGCTCCGGGAGAGCGGAGCGTAGGCGCACCGCCGGTCGGCGGGATCGGGGGACCGCGCGCAGTCGTTCAGCCGCGGGTCGGTCGCGGCGGGTCGCGGTTCCCCGCGCCCCTTTTCGGGGCCCGCGGCCCCATCACGGGGCTCGGGTCGGGGTTGGGCATAAGCTCGGTCAATGGCCAAGTACTACGACGTGCACCCCGACAACCCCCAGCCGCGCGCCATCGGGCAGGTGGCCGACAGCATTCGTCAGGGTGGGCTCATCGCATATCCGACGGACTCCTGCTTCGCGCTCGGGTGCCAGCTGGGCAGTCGGGACGGCATCGAGCGGATCCGTACGATCCGGCAGCTCGACGACCGTCACCACTTCACCCTGGTGTGCGAGAACTTCGCGCAGCTGGGCCAGTTCGTACACGTCGACAACGACGTGTTCCGCGCCGTGAAGGCGTCGACACCGGGCAGTTACACCTTCATCCTCCCCGCGACGAGGGAGGTGCCCCGCAAGCTCCTGCACCCCAAGAAGAAGACTGTCGGAGTGCGCATCCCCGACCACCGGGTGGCCCAGGCGCTCCTCGCCGAACTGGGTGAACCCCTCGTCTCCAGCACCCTGCTGCTGCCCGACGAGGAGGAGCCGCTGACGCAGGGCTGGGAGATCAAGGAGCGCCTCGACTACCTGGTCGACGCGGTGGTCGACTCCGGGGACTGCGGCACGGAACCGACGACCGTCATCGACTTCTCCAGCGGCGAGGCCGAGATCATCCGCAAGGGCGCGGGCGACACCTCACGGTTCGAGTGAGGGCCGAGCACGGCGCCGGGGCTCAGGTCTGCCGCAGCGGCTCGTACGCCTCGGCGCTCAGGCCGAAGGTCCACGCCACACCTTCCCGGGCCGTGGTCGTGGTGGGCGGCACCCGCAGCCAGTAGGTGCGACTCGTGCCGTCCGGCTCCGGCGTGGAGTTGACGACCTCCACCATCACCACGTCCTCGTCGCCGGGCAGGGCTATGCGCCACAGCACACCCGTCTCGTCGCGGTGCACCGGCTGCGCCCCGGACTCCTCCAGGTAGCGGTCGTAACCGTGGTACTCGAGCATCACCCGGCGCAGCTCCGCGTTCTCCTCCGCACGGATCCGCTCCGGGGTCAACGAGGCGAGCCGGTCGAGGAATTCACCGGGGACGGGCAGCCCGCGCCAGGCGTGCAGGGCGAAGCCGTCACCGAAGGCCAGCGCGGGACCGTCGCCGCGGTCCAGACGGCCCGCCTCGTCGCGGTGCAGTTCCACCGGCCGTTCGGCGACGACCGCGACGCTCTCGTACGGCCACCACCAGCCGGCCGTGCGGGCCACCTCCGCGAGTGCGTCCAGCTCGGGGGCGGCGTCGAAGGCGGACAGCCAGGCCGCGTCGTGCTGGCCCAGGACCGCGTCCAGGAGCAGCAGCCGGACGCCGGTCTCCTCCTTGCGGTCGGCGGGGGCCAGCGCCTCGACGACACCGGTGCGGACACGGTCGACGAGGGGCCGGGTGGTCTCCCAGAGGTCGGCCCCGGTCGCCCGCCAGTGGTCGCTCCAGCCGGTGGGGCCCAACCGGGTGTGCAGCCGGGCGCGGGCGGCGGCGAGCGGTCTGTTGCGGACGGCGTCACGGACGCTCGCCCCGGTCGCGGGGAGCGCCTCGCCGTCCTCCACGGCCGCTCCCGACAGCAGCCGTACCGCCGCCAGGGGCGAGCGGGCCCACACGATCCGCTCGGGCTCCGGCAGCCCCGCCCGCCGGTACGCGAGGCGCACACCCGCCTCGGTCCGCGCCCGGTCGCCCGTGCCCGTGGCCGCCGCCACCGCCCGCCAACTCGCCTGCTCGTTCACGCCGTTCCTCCTGTATCCCGTTGCCTGTCCCCGCGGCTGCCGTGCCTCACGGCCGCCCTCTCCCCCATGCGTTCAGTCGGCGACGATCCGCACCGAACCCGGCACGTACTCGCGCTGGCGGACGACGCGGTACCAGCCCTTGGGCAGGGAGATCGCCGCGTGCTCCTCGTGGACGACACGGGCGCCCTCCGGCACGTGCAGCAGCATCGGTCCGAACGCGTCGGCCTCGCGGATCAGGCGGCCGGGGCCGACCACGGCGTGCGCGTGACCGGTGACCTCGCCGAGGGCGAGGACGAGCCGGCCCCGCCTGTCGCGCGGCTCCGACGCGGCGTCGAGCGCGCCGCGGGGCACGGCGCTCTCCGCCAACGGCGCGATGAGGACGTCTCCTTGCCGGTACATGGTTCTCCCTCCCGTCGGGCACTCCCCGTGCCACGAGACGACCGTAGGGGCAGCCACTGACAATCGGTCCCGCACGGCGGTTCGCCGGGGCGAGCGCAGGTGTTCGTCCACAGGACAGGGGTCCGCCGCACACGGTGTCAGTGCGGCTTGGTAGAACTCCTCTACCCGGCGGCGCTGTGCGCTCCGGGTGCGCAGCGGGCGGACCGGGCAGGGACTCGGCCACGTCCACGGACATGGAACGAAGGGGCGGGGCGCACATGACCATCGGGAGCCATCTGGAGGAGTTCCACGACCTGCCGGTCCACCGCTTCCCCACGTCGGTGAAGGACCCTCAGGGTGCTGCCGACCTGCCCGCGCCCGAGTCGGTGGCCTGGGCCGTCGCCGTGGACTCGTACGACAGCGAGGAGGCCTGGGAGGAGGCGTTCGCCCGGTTCCTGGCCTCGGTCGACACCGAGAAGGTGCGGGCGCTGGTGGTGGGCGCCTGGAGCGACGCCTACGACAACGGCCCCGAGGAGATCGTCGCGGCCCTGGTGGCGGCGAAGGACCGGCTGCCCTCGCTGCGCGCGCTGTTCCTCGGCGACATCGTGATGGAGGAGTGCGAGATCTCCTGGATCAACCAGGGGGATGTGAGCCCGCTGTTGCACGCCTTCCCGGAACTGGAGGAGTTCGGGGTGCGCGGCGGCCAGGGGCTCGTCTTCCCGCCGTTGCGGCACGAGCGGCTGCGGAGGCTGACGGTGGAGACCGGCGGCATGCCCGTCGCGGCCGTCCGGGGAGTCGCGGGCAGCGATCTGCCGGCCCTCGTCGAGCTGGACCTGTGGCTGGGCACCTCCGAGTACGGCGGCGACTCCGAGGTGAGCGACCTGGCGCCGATCCTCGCGGGCACCCGGCTCCCGGCCCTCAAGCATCTGGCGCTGCGCAACAGCGAGATGCAGGACGACATCTGCGCGGCCCTGGCCGCCGCCCCGGTGGTGGCCCGCCTCGACGTCCTGGACGTGTCGATGGGCGTCCTCACCGACGAGGGCGCGACCGCGCTCCTCACCGGTCAGCCGCTCACCCACCTCACCACCCTGGACCTGCACCACAACTACCTCAGCGCGGCGATACGGGACCGCCTCCGGGACTCCCTGGAGGCCGAGGGGGTCCAGGTCGACGTCGACGCCGACGACGCCGAGTCGGACGAGGAGGAGGACGGCACGGTGTGGCGGTTCGTCGCGGTGGGCGAGTGAACGCGTAGTCGGTGGGCGCGGGGCCGGTCGTCGCCGATCGGCCGGCGCGGGGTCGGCTGTCGCCGGATCGGTTGTCGCTGGGGCGGTTGTCGCGGGATCGCTTGGTCGCGCGCGGGTGGAGGGGGATGGGTGTGGCCGGTTGGACCGGTGCGACGGGCGCGGGGCCGGGCCCGTACAGGTGGGTGGTCGTCGGGAACGGGGAGAACCGTCGGGTCGGGCTGTTCGTCGCGGCGGCCGAGGCGGCCGGCGTCGGTGTGCCACGGGTCGTCGAGTGGCGGGACGTGCTGCGTGACGGCGGCCACGAGTTCGCCGACGACGAGATCGTCCGACTGGACTCGCCTGGTGAGAACGCCGAGGTGGACCGGCTGCTGCGGGACGTCGAGGACCCGACGCGGGTGGAGGGCTCGGCCACCTGGTACACCCGTTTCCTGGCCGCCGTGGCCTCCCTGCGGGGCGGGGTGCGGCTGGACGGTCCCGCGGACCTTGCGGTGCTGTTCGACAAACGGCTGTGCCACGCCCGGCTCGCCGCGGCGGGGGTCCCGGTGCCGCCGTCGCCCACCTCGGGCGACACGGTCACGGTGCGCGGCTGGGACGACGTACGGGCGGTGATGCGGGAGCACGGCATGCCGCGGGTCTTCGTGAAACCGGCCCACGGCTCCTCCGCGTCGGGTGTGCTGGCCGTCGAGTCGTCGGCGGGCGGGCGGCTGCGGGCCACCACCTCGGTGGAGATGGCCGACGGCGGCCCGCACGCCCCGCCGCGGCTGCACAACTCCCTGCGGGTGCGGCGCTACTCGGACGAGCGGGAGATCGCCGGCATCGTCGACGCCCTCGCGGCCGACGGCCTGCACATCGAGCGCTGGCTGCCCAAGGCGTCCGCGCAGGGCCGGTCCGCCGATCTCCGGGTGCTGGTCGTGGCGGGCCGGGCCACGCACGCGGTCGTCCGCACCAGCCGTTTCCCGATGACGAACCTCCATCTCGGCGGGGCACGGGGCGATCTGACCTCGGTCGTGGACGCGGCGGGCGACCGCTGGCGGCAGGCGCTGAACACCTGTGAGCGGGCCGCCGCCTGCTTCCCGGACACGTTGTGCGTCGGTGTGGACCTGCTCCCGGCGATCGGCTGGCGCCGGTTCACGGTGGGCGAGGTCAACGCGTTCGGCGATCTGCTGCCCCGGCTGACCGGACTGCCGGGTGGCCCGGCGGAAGGCCTCGACACCTACGCGGCCCAACTCGCGGCGGTGCGGAGCGCGATGCTCCCGACGCACTCGCACCACCCCCAGGCAAGGAAAGACCATGCATCCTTCTGACCGGGCCGACACGGCCCAGCGGCCCCCCGGAACCGTCCGGCCGCCCGACATGAACGAGGTGGTGGGCCGGGACGACCTGCTGCTGCTCACCCTCGACACCCTGCGGTACGACGTGGCGGTGCGGCTCGTGCGGGAGGGCCGGCTGCCGAACCTGGCCGCCCGTCTGCCGGGCGGCACATGGGAGAAGCGGCACGCGCCCGGCAGTTTCACCTACGCCTCGCACCAGGCGATGTTCGCGGGGTTCCTGCCCACCCCGGCGGCGCCCGGACCGCATCCCCGGCTCTTCGCGGGCCGGTTCGCCGGCAGCGAGACCACCGAGGGGCGCACCTTCGTCTTCGACAGCCCCGACCTGGTCTCGGGGCTCGCCGCGCACGGCTACCGCACGGTGTGCATCGGGGGCGTCGGCTTCTTCAACAAGCAGGGGGCGCTCGGCAGTGTCCTGCCGGACCTGTTCCAGGAGAGCCACTGGGAACCGGAGTTCTCCGTGGCGTCACCGACGTCCTTCGAGTCCCAGGTGGCCCGTGCCGAGCGGGTCGTGTCCCAACTCCCCGCCGAGCAGCGGCTGTTCCTGTTCCTCAACGTCTCGGCGCTGCACCAGCCCAACTGGTTCCATCTGCCGGGCGCCACCCGTGAGGCGGGCGACAGCCTGGCCACGCACGCGGCGGCCCTGGAGTACGTCGACCGGCACATCGGCCGGCTCTTCGCCGCGATGAGTTCACGGCGGCGCTGCTTCGCCGTCGTCTGTTCCGACCACGGGACCACCTACGGCGAGGACGGTTACACCGGGCACCGCCTCGGCCACGAGGCCGTGTGGACCGTCCCCTACAGCCACTTCTTCCTGGAGCCGTCCGCATGAGCGTGATCGAGACCGGGCCCCGATCCGGGGCCGGCGCCGCCGGCAGGGCCGTCACCGGGGCAGCGGTTCGCCCCTACCAGCACTATGTGTACGCCTACCCGCACAAGACGGCGTACCGGAAGCTGCCCGGCGCACCACGGCTCGCCCAGCTGTGGGCCGGGGAGTCACGGCAGGCGCTGTCGCTGTACGCGCACATACCGTTCTGCGAGGTGCGCTGCGGCTTCTGCAACCTCTTCACGCGGATCGGCGCGCCCGACGGGCTGACCGGCCGCTATCTCGACGCCCTCGAACGGCAGGCGATCGCGGTGCGGGAGGCCCTAGGGGACGCGGAGCCGGTGCGGTTCGCGAACGCCGCGTTCGGTGGGGGCACCCCGACGTTCCTGGAGGCCGCGGAGCTGGAGCGGCTGTGCGACATCGCCGAGCGGCACATGGGCGCGGACCTGCGGGCGATCCCGCTGTCGGTCGAGGCCTCCCCGGCCACGGCGACGGCCGACCGGCTGTCCGTACTGGCCGAGCGGGGCACCACGCGGCTGAGCCTGGGCGTGCAGAGCTTCGTGCCCAAGGAGGCGCGCGCGGCCGTACGACCGCAGCGGCGGTCCGACGTGGAGGCGGCGCTGTCACGGATCCGGGACGCCGCCGTCCCCGTCCTGAACATCGACCTGATCTACGGCATCGACGGGCAGACGGCGGCCAGTTGGCGGCTGTCGCTGGACGCGGCCCTCGCGTGGCGGCCGGAGGAGATCTACCTCTACCCGCTCTACGTGCGGCCGTTGACGGGTCTCGGCCGGAACGCCGACCCGGAGCTCGCGGACCGCGACTGGGACGAGCAGCGGCTGCGGCGCTACCGCGAGGGCCGCGACCACCTCCTCACGCACGGCTACGAGCAGGTCTCCATGCGCATGTTCCGCCGCGCGGACGCTCCGCCGCAGGGCCCGGACGACCACGCCTGCCAGACCGACGGCATGATCGGCCTGGGCTGCGGAGCCCGTTCGTACACGTCGAAGGTGCACTACTCCTTCGACTACGCGGTGAACATGGGCCAGATCCGCTCGATCATCGACGACTACACCACCACCGGCGACTTCGGCCGGGCGCTGCACGGTCGTGCGGTCGACGAGGACGAGGCGCGGCGTCGCCATCTGCTGCAGTCGCTGCTGCAGGCGCGGGGGCTGCCGGTCGAGGACTACCGGCGGCGGTTCGGGTCGGACCCGTACGAGGACTTCGCGGTGGAGCTGGACCTGCTGGCCGCGCGCGGCTGGCTCGCGGACACGGAGAGCGACCTGCTGAGGCTCTCCGACGAGGGGCTGGCGCACTCGGACGCCATCGGTCCCGAGTTCTTCTCTCCCGCCGTCCGGGCGGCCATGGCCGCGTACGAGCTGAAGTGACGCCCCCATGGACCTGACGATCCTCTACCGGGGCCCGCTCGCCTCCTGCGACTACGACTGCCCCTACTGCCCTTTCGCCAAGCGCCGTGACTCCTCGGAACAACTGCGCGCGGACCGTGCGGCCCTGGACCGTTTCAGCGCATGGGCCCGGGAACAGACCGGCGACCGGCTCTCGGTGCTGTTCACGCCGTGGGGCGAGGGACTGGTGCGCTCCTGGTACCGCAGAGCCCTGGTCGAGCTCTCCCACGAGCCGCACATCGACCGGGTGGCGATCCAGACGAACCTGAGCTGCCGCACGGAATGGCTGGCGGAGGCCGACCCGGCCACGGTGGCCCTGTGGTGCACGTACCACCCCGGCCAGACCCCGTACGACCGGTTCCTCGGCAAGGCGCTGCGACTGGCCGGGAGCGGAATCCGCTTCAGCGTGGGGATCGTCGGACTGCCCGAGCACCTGGAGCACGCCAGGCGACTGCGCGCGGAGCTGCCGGAGCAGGTGTATCTGTGGGTGAACGCCGCCGAGGGGCACACCTACACCGACGAGGAGGCGGCGCTCTGGACCGGGCTGGACCCGCTCTTCCCCTTCAGCCGCCACCCGCACCGCTCGGCGGGCCGCGCCTGCCGCACCGGCTCCACGGTCATATCGGTGGACGGTGAGGGCACGGTCCGGCGCTGTCACTTCGTCAAGACCGAACTGGGCAATCTCTACGACGGATCCTTCCGTTCGGCACTCGCCCCCCGCCCCTGCCCGCTGTCCGTCTGCGACTGCCACATCGGCTACGTTCACCTGGAAACGCTCCCGCTGTACGACGTCTTCGCGGGCGGCGTCCTGGAACGCGTGCCGACGCCGGCGGCGCGACGAGGAATCGGAATGCGAGTGAGTCCATGACCTCAGCGGTCAACAGCGGTCCGTGGGTACGGCGTTACCGGCCCGCGCCCGAGGCCGCCGTGCGGCTGCTGTGTCTGCCGCACGCCGGTGGTTCGGCGAGCGCCTACCACCCCATGGCGCTGGCTCTCGCCCCGGCGGCCGATGTACTGGCCGCGCAGTACCCGGGGCGACAGGACCGTTTCACCGAGCCCCCGTCGGAGAGCGTCCGGGAACTGGCCGAGCGGATCGTCGAGGCCGTCACCGGTGACGACGACCGGCCGCTCGCCCTCTTCGGGCACAGCATGGGCGCGGTCGTCGCCTACGAGGCGGCACTGGCGCTGGAGGCGGCCGGCCGGACGCCGGTGCGGCTGTTCGTCTCGGGGCGGCGGGCGCCGTCCGCGGTCCGGGTCGGCCCCGAGCTGCACCGCGGCAGCGACGCCGAACTGCTCCGGGCGGTACGCCGGTTGGGCGGCACCGACGGGCAGGTCTTCGAGGACGAGGAGCTGGTGCGACTCGTCCTGCCCGCACTGCGCGGCGACTACAAGGCGCTGGAGACGTACGAGCCGCGCCCCGACGACCGGCTGACCTGTCCGATCACCGTCCTCACCGGCGACACCGACCCCGTGACGCCGGTGGCGGACGCGCGGGCCTGGAGCGACCACACCGACGGACCGACCGAGCTGTGTGTCTTCCCCGGCGGTCACTTCTACCTCAACGACCGGCCGCGGGAGGTCGTCGACGTCGTACGGCGGCACCTGGGGCTGTGACCGGGGCGACGCCCGCGGGTGGGGCGGGCCGCAGGAATCACATGCGCCAGCTGTAGCGCCGCTCCGGGCGCCCGGCCACGCCGTAGCGCAGGGAGACGTCCGCGCTGCCGGTGCTGTGGAAGTACTCCAGGTAGCGGCGGGCGCTGACGCGGGAGATGCCGGTGAGGGTGGCGCACTCGGTGGCGGAGAGGGTGCCGTCGGCGGCGCGGAGGGTGGCCTCGATCAGCTCGGCGGTCTCCACGCTCATGCCCTTGGGCAGGGCGCCGGCCGTCGACGCCGGGGCGGTGGCTCCGGCGAGGACCCGGTCCACGTCGGCCTGGCCGCGGACGACGGTGGTGAGCAGCCGGCCGCGCTGGGCGGCGTACCGCTGGAGCCGGGAGCGCAGTTCCTCGAACTCGAAGGGTTTGAGGAGGTAGTCGACGACGCCGTGGCGGACCGCGCCGCGCACGCTGTCGGCCTCCCGGGCGGCGCTGATGACCATGACGTCGCAGTCGTGCCCGGCGGTACGCAGCCGCGGTATGACGTCGAGGCCGAAGCCGTCGGGGAGGTAGAGGTCGAGGAGGACGAGGTCGGGGCGGAGTTCGTCGACGGCGGCGACGGCCTGTTCGCCGGTGCTGGCGACGCCGACGACGTGGAACGGCTCGACGCGTTCGACGAAGGTGCGGTGGACCCTGGCCACCATGAAGTCGTCGTCGACCACGAGCACGTCGATGGTGCCGGGTGGGCTGCTCGTGCCGGTCATGGTGTCGCTCCTTCCGCCACCGCGTCGGCGAGGTGGCTGACGGTCATGCGGGCGGTGAACATGGCCCCGTCGGGGGTGTTGGTCACCGAGATCTCACCGCCGTGGCGTTCGCAGACCAGGCGGGTGAGGGCCAGGCCGATGCCGCGCTCGCCCTCCCGCGCGGCCTTGGTGGTGAAACCGTGCGAGAAGACCTCACGGGCGAGTTCGGGGGCCACACCCGGGCCCGAGTCGCGGACGACGATCTCGACGCTGGAGGCGTCCTGGCGCAGTTCCACCTCGACCCAGGCCTCCCGGGCGTCGGCGCCGGCCCAGCGGTCGGGGTCGTCGGACGCGGTCGTGGTGGCGGCCGCGTCCACGGCGTTGTCGACGAGGTTGCCGACGACGGTCGCCACGTCGGCGGCGTCCTCGGGGGCGAGCCGGTCCAGGTTGGTGGCGTCCGAGATCCGCAGGGCGACCCGGCGTTCGGCGGCCAGCGAGGTCTTCGCCGTGAGCAGGGCGGCGACGGCGGTGTCGCGGACGCGGCGGCTGAGGGTGACGTCCAGGGAGTGGCGGTGCCGGCTCAGCGCCCGGATGTAGTGGACGACCTCGTCCTGCTCGCCGATCTGGATGAGCCCGGAGATGGTGTGCAGCTGGTTGGCGAACTCGTGGGCCTGGGCGCGCAGCAGCTCGGAGGAGCTGCGGAAGGAGCCGATCTCGCGTTCGAGGCGGGCCAGCTCGGTGCGGTCCCGGAGGGTGGTGACGGACCCGAGGTGGCGGCCGTCCTTGGTGACCGTCATGCGGTTCATCACCAGGACCCGGCCCCGGCGGATCACGACCTCGTCGCGCTGGTGGGGCGCCTCCTCCTGGGCCCCGGCCAGGACGTCACGCAGACGTCCCTCGACGCCGAGGTCGGTGAGGCTCTTGCCGACGCAGTCCTCGGGCAGGTCCAGCAGTCGTCGGCCCATCTCGTTGACGAGGGTGAGCCGGTGGTGGGGGTCCAGGGCGACCACGCCCTCGGCGATGCCGTAGAGCATGGCCTCGCGGTGTTCGGCGAGGCCGGCGATCTCCTGGGGCTCCAGGCCGAGGGTCTGCCGTTTGACGCGCCGGGCGAGCAGCCAGGAGCCGACGAGGCCGAGGCCGCTGGCGATGCCGAGGTAGGCGAGGAGGTAGGAGGAGGCGCCGCTGAGGCGCTGCCACACGGTGGGGGACGCCTCGCCGATCATGACGGTGCCCAGCAGCAGGCCGAGGTTGTCGTTGGTCGTCGCGCCGAGCACGGGAACCTGGGCCACGAGCTCGCGGCTGCCGTCGAGGGTCAGTGAGCCGGACCAGCCGCGGCCCGCGACGGCGCCCTCGCCCACCGGCATCGGGTCGCCGATCGCCGTGGGGTCGGTGGAGCTGACGATCCGGCCGTCGGCGTCGGCGACGGTGACCGAGGTGACTCCGGACTGGGTCTGGGTGGAGTTCACCAGGGGGGCCAGCGCCTCGTGCGCGACGGGCCGCGCGAGGCGGTCGCGCACCAGCGGGTTGGCGGCGAGCTGCTCGGCGAGCGCGGTGACCCGGCGGCCCTCGACGCGGTTGAAGGTGGCCGCCGACTGCGTGAGCGAGACCGCCGCGACCGCCAGCAGCACCACCACGACGATGGCGAGCTGGAGGACCAGCATCTCGCCTGCGAGGGTATGGCGACGGAACACCACGACGGACTCTTCTCTCGTGCCGACGCCGTCCCGGGCGTCTCGCTCGTTTCTCGTGCCGACGCCACGTCGGGCGTCTCGCGGCCGGGGCGCCGCCTTGTGCGGTGGGTCGCACAATCATGGCGCCCACGTCCCATCCGGGAAAGGGAGGTGTGGGGGACGTGCCCATAAGGTGACAGGGGCCGTGACCACTACGACCACAACTTCCGTTGCTTCCGCAAGGGCGTCAGCTCCGTCCCGCGCGGGCACGATGTGGCCCAGGTCACCCTTCCCCCCTCGACCCGAACCGACAGGTGGTGGCATTCGTGCAGCTGCGCACCCCGCTCGCCCTGCTCGGGGCGGCCCTGCTCGTGCTCGTGGGACCGCCCCTGCTGACCACCGGCAGCGGCAGCGAGACAGGCACGCAGATCCCTGGTCTGCGTTTCATGGTGCCGAACACACCGGGCGGTGGCTACGACATCACGGCGCGGACGGCCGCGAAGAACGCCGAGGACGCCGGGCTCAGCCACAACATCGAGGTGTTCAATCTGCCGGGCGCCGGCGGCACGGTCGGGCTGAGCCGGCTGGTGAGCGAGCACGGCAACGGCAGGCTCGCGATGTCGATGGGGCTCGGTGTCGTCGGCGCCGTCCGCTCCAACGACGCGCCGAAGACCCTCGCCGACACCACGCCGATCGCCCGCCTCACCGAGGAGCAGGACGTCGTGGTGGTCGCGAAGGACTCCCCGTACAAGACGATCGACGAGCTCGTCGGGGCCTGGAAGGACGACCCGGGCAAGCTGCCGGTGGGCGGGGGTTCGGCGCCGGGCGGGCCCGACCATCTGGCGCCGATGCTGATGGCGCAGGCCGCCGGGATCGCGCCGAAGGACGTCAACTACATCCCCTTCGACGGCGGCGGTGAGCTGCTCGCCTCGATCCTGGGCGACAAGGTCTCCTTCGGGGTGTCCGGCGTCGGCGAGTACCTGGACCAGATCAGGGCGGGCGAGCTGCGGCTGCTCGCGGTGACCGGCCCGAAGCGGGTGGCGGGGCTGGACGCGCCGACCCTGCGGGAGGCCGGCTACGACGTGAACTTCACCAACTGGCGCGGCATCGTCGCCCCGCCCGGTCTCACCGAGGCCGAGCGCGACAAGCTCACCCGGCTGATCGAGGAGCTGCACGACTCGCCCCAGTGGCGGCAGTCGATGAAGCGACACGGCTGGGACGACGCGTTCCTCACCGGCGACGCGTTCGGCGACTTCCTGGACGCCCAGGACAGGCGCGTGGTGTCGGTACTGAAGGAGCTGGGCCTGTGACCACGGAGACGGACACCACCGGCACTCCCCCGGCAGCCGCCGACGCACGCCGCTCCTGGCTGCGCGACCACTCCGAGCTCGGCGTCTGTGTCCTGCTGCTGGCGCTCGGCGTCCTGGTCCTGACCGACGCGCTCACCATGGACGTCGACATCGCGCAGCGCGGGCCGGTCGGCCCGAGGACCGTGCCGGTGGTGGTGGGCGGCGGTCTGCTGCTGGTCGCGGCGCTGCTCGCGGTGGACGTGCTGCGCGGCGGCCGGGGCCAGGCCGAGGGCGGCGAGGACATCGACCTGTCGGAGCCCGCCGACTGGCGCACGGTGCTGCTGCTGGCCGGGGTGTTCCTCGGCGCCGCCGTCCTGATCGAACCGCTCGGCTTCCCCATATCCGGCGCCCTGCTGTTCTGGGGCGCGGCGTACGCGCTCGGCAGCCGGCGCCTGGACCGGGATCCGCTCATCGCGGCCGTCATCTCCCTGGTCACCTATGCCGTGTTCGACAACCTGCTCGGGGTGCCGCTGCCCGGCGGCCCGCTGATGGGAGTGCTCTGACATGGACGCCCTCAGCTCCCTCCTCGACGGCTTCGCCACGGCCCTGACCCCGATCAACCTGCTGTGGGCCGCGATCGGTGTCCTGCTGGGCACGGCGATCGGTGTGCTGCCCGGGATCGGGCCCGCCATGGCGGTGGCGTTGTTGCTGCCGGTGACGTACGGGCTGAACCCGGTCGGCGCGTTCATCATGTTCGCGGGCATCTACTACGGGGCGATGTTCGGCGGTTCCACCACCTCGATCCTCCTGAACACGCCCGGGGAGAGCGCGGCCGTGGTCGCCGCCATGGAGGGCAACCCGATGGCCAAGTCCGGGCGCGGCGCGCAGGCGTTGGCGGCGGCCGCCATCGGGCACTTCGCGGGCGGCATGGTCGGCACGGTCCTGCTGGTGGCGCTGGCGCCGAAGGTCGCCGAGCTGGCCGTGGACATCGGAGCCCCCGACTACTTCGCGATCATGGTGCTGGCGTTCATCGCCGTGACGTCCGTCCTCGGCTCGTCCCGCGTCCGGGGCCTCGCGTCCCTCCTCATCGGCCTGACGATCGGGCTGGTGGGCCTGGACCAGATGACCGGCCAGCAGCGCCTGACCTTCGGTTCCCTCCAGCTCGCCGACGGTGTCGACGTGGTGATCGTCGCGGTCGGTCTGTTCGCCATCGGGGAGGCCCTGTGGGTGGCGGCGCATCTGCGGCGCACCCCGCCGGAGCCGATCCCGGTGGGCCGGCCGTGGCTCGGCCGCTCCGATGCGCGGCGGACCTGGAAGGCCTGGGCGCGGGGCCCGTTCATAGGCTTCCCGTTCGGCGCGATCCCGGCGGGCGGCGCCGAGATCCCCACCTTCCTGTCGTACGTCACCGAGAAGCGGCTGTCGAAGCACAAGGAGGAGTGGGGCAAGGGCGCCATCGAGGGTGTCGCGGGCCCGGAGTCCGCGGCGTCGGCCTCGGCGGCGGGCACCCTCGTCGCCATGCTGACCCTCGGGCTGCCCACGACGGCGGTCGCGGCGGTCATGCTGGCCGCCTTCCAGCAGTACGGCATCCAGCCCGGCCCGCTGCTCTTCGAACGCGAGCCGGACCTGGTGTGGGGCCTGATCGCCTCGCTCTTCGTCGGCATGGTGCTGCTGCTCGCGCTCAATCTGCCGCTGGCCCCGGTGTGGGCGAAGCTGCTGCGCATCCCGCGCCCGTACCTCTACGCGGGGATCCTGTTCTTCGCGGCGGTCGGCGCGTACGCGGTCGGCGGTGAGGTGATCGACCTGGTGATCCTGCTGATCATCGGTCTGATCGGCTTCGGTATGCGCCGCTACGGCCTGCCGGTGCTGCCCGCCGTCATCGGTGTGATCCTCGGTCCAGGCGCCGAGCAGCAGCTGCGACGGGCCCTGCAGATCAGTGACGGCAGCGTCTCCGGTCTGGTGAACACACCGTTCTCGGTGACGGTGTACGTGATCATCGCCGTGCTGCTGGCCTGGCCGCTGCTGAGGCGGCTGGTCACCGGCAGGCGCACGGCCCGGGCCGGATGAGCGGGGGCCGGGCGCTCAGCTCGCGCCCCGCTCCGCTTCCTCGTGCAGGAAGGCGCTGATCTGCCCGGCGATGTCCGCTCGGCCCGGACCGCCCGCCGGGTCGAGGAGGTCCTCGTCCACGCCGATGCCGCCGGACCACAGATACCGCTCGGTCCACTCCTCGTCGGCGCGCAGCTGGACCTGGATGTCGAACTGGGTGAGGTGGGCCTCCGGGGCGGCCGCGTACAGGACGGAGGTGGCGCGGCGCAGCGGGTAGAGGTCGTAGCCCTCGATGAACTTGGAGTTGCGCCAGTCGAGGAAGGCGCTCTCGCCGTCGGGGCCGGTACGGATGTCGAGCTGGCCGTCCTCCAGGTGGAGGCCGACGTGGTCGCTGCCCCGGTTCTCCACGGTCACCCGGAACCGGAAGTACGTCAGCCCCTCGGCGGCGTCGTCGCGTCCCCGTGGGGGTTCCGCGCACTCCACTCCGTGGACGCGCACACGCAGGCCGGCCAGGTCGCCGTCGTACTCCTGCCAGTCCCCGATCACGTTGGGCTCGCGCACCGTCCACCTCTCCACATCGGCGGGACACCTCCCGCGTCGCGCGCACCACAGTGCCACACCCGTCGGACGTCCGGGTCTGGGGCATTACCGCCGGTCAGAGGTGATCAAGCCGTGTGCAGCGACGATTGCCGGGAGGATCCCGCGAAGGGGGGCGCCCACGTGCCGCACATCACGTTCACGGCCCACAGTGCGGATACGCGCAGGCCGACTTGCCGATTCCCCGAGCGGTCGTCGGCGCCGTACGCTACGTTCGATCACCGCCGGTTGGCGCACCGTCGGCGAGGTCGCGTGCAGGGAAGGTTCTGAGCGTCGCATGGGCAACTTCGGCATCGCTCCACCGACGGGCCCCGTCATGGCCGGAGGGCTGTCCGATCCGCTGTTCGAGACGGCGAACCGCGATCCCGCTCTGCCGCAGATCGCGCGCCGGGACAGCGCCTCCCCCGACACCTGGACGCGGGTGAGCGCGGCCGAGGCACGGGACGAAGTGACCGATCTGGCCAAGGGGTTGATCGCGTCCGGGATCCGTCCGGGCAACCGGGTGGCCGTGATGGCGCGGACCCGGTACGAGTGGACGGTGCTCGCCGTCGCGCTGTGGGCCGTGGGCGCCGAGATCGTGCCGGTCTGTCCGACGTCGTCGCGCGACCAGATCGAGTGGATCCTGCGGGACGCGGCCTGTGTGGGCGTGGTCGTCGAGGACGAGCTGGGTGTGATGACCGTCGGCTCGGTGTGCGCCAAGCTGCCGCTGCTGCGGTACGTCTGGCAGCTGGACACCGAGTCCCTGCCGCAGCTGGTGGAGGCGGGCCGGGACGTACCGGACGCGACGGTGGACTCGCTGCGCCGCATCGTCATGCCGGACTCCACCGCCGTGATCGCGTACACCTCGGGCACGACCGGCCGGCCCCGGGGCTGCGCGCTCTCCCACCGCAGCCTCGCCAGCCCCTGTGACGCCCTGCTCGCCGGCTGGCGGCAGACGGCGGCGGCGCCCGGTGAACAGCCGGCGATCCTGGCCTTCCTGCCGTTCTCGCACGTCTACGGTCTGATGATCCAGGGGATGTGTCTGCGCGGCGGGCTGCTCCTCGCACACGAGCCCGAGTTCAGCGAGGAGGCGCTGTCCGCCGCACTGCGGTCGTTCCGGCCGACGTTCCTCTTCGGGGTCCCGTACCTCTTCGAGAGGATCTACAAGAACTTCCTGCGCAAGGCCCAACAGGCGGGCCGCGGGCCGCTGTTCGAACGGGCGGTGCGCACGGCCCAGGACCACGCCCTCGCCGTGGAGCGGCAGCGGCTGGACACGGGTCCCGGGCCGGCGATGGACCTGAAGCTGCAACACGCCTTCTTCGAGAAGACGGTGTACCGCAAACTACGCGCGGCGCTGGGCGGCCGGGTGCGCGGCGGCTGTTCGGGCGGTTCCCCCCTCAACCGCGACCTGACTCTGTTCTACGCGGGCATCGGCATCCTCATCCACGACGGGTACGGCCTGACCGAGACCGCGGGGGGCATCACCGCCCAGCCGGTGGGCCGGGAGAAGTTCGGCACCGTGGGCCGTCCGCTGCCGGGCACCGAGATCCGGGTGGCGCGGGACGGGGAGATCCTGGTCAACGGGCCTTCGGTGTTCCAGGGGTACGTCAACGACGAGGCGGGCACCCGGGCCGCGCTCCAGGACGGCTGGCTGGCCACGGGGGACATCGGGCGGCTGGACTCCGAGGGCTATCTGTCGATCACGGGCCGCAAGAAGGAGATCATCATCACCAGCGGGGGCAAGGGGGTGGCCCCCGCGCCGCTGGAGGAGCAGCTCCGGACGCATCCGCTGATCCACCAGGCGGTCGTCGTGGGCGACAACCGGCCCTGTGTGGGTGCGCTGCTCACGCTGGACCCGGAGTTCCTCGCGCACTGGCGGATGTCGTTGTCCGCGCCGGGCGAGTTGCTGGGGCGGGAGGCGCGGGAGGAGAACGCGCTGCGGCAGGAGGTGCTGCGGGCGATCGCCGCGGCCAACAGCACGGTGTCGCGCGCGGAGTCGATCCGTGTCTACCGCATCCTGCCCGAACCCTTCGACCTCGCCAACGGGATGCTGACCCCGTCGATGAAGCTGCGCCGGGACACCATCGTCCAGCGGTACGAGGCCGAGATCGAGGCGATGTACGCGACCTCTGCGCGGACCGCCCGCCGCACCCTCTCGGAGGAGATCGCGGGCTGGGACGACTCGGACCCCGACGACGTGTTCCGGCGCGCCCGGCACTGACCGCGCGGCCCCCTCCGCCCACAGGCCGAGCCGCTGTTGACGAAAGGGTCCTGCGGATGCGGAGATGCTCCAGGCACCGGCGGGGAGACCGCCTGCCCGAACGCACACCGCACCACCGTGAGACGAAGGCAGAGGACCCATGGCACTGCAGATCAGCGCCACCAACCCGGAACACCCCGCGCTGCTGCTCGAACTGCCGTGGCACCTGCCGCTGGAGGAGTGGCCCCAGCACCACCTCGTGCCGCTCCCCCGCGGCATCTCCCGCCACGTGGTGCGCTACGCCCGCGCCGGCGACGAGGTCGTCGCCGTCAAGGAACTCGCCGAGCGGCCCGCCCTGCGCGAGTACGAACTGCTGCGCGACCTCGACCGGATCGGCATCCCCGCGGTGGACGCACTCGGGGTGGTCACCGGACGTCTCGACGAGGCGGGCGAGCCACTGGAGTCGGTGCTGATCACCCGGCACCTGGGCGGTTCGATGCCGTACCGCTCGATGTTCGAGACGACCATGCGCCCGGCCACCATGCACCGGCTGATGGACGCCCTCGCCGTCCTGCTGGTGCGGCTGCACCTGGCCGGATTCGCGTGGGGCGACTGCTCGTTGTCCAACACGCTGTTCCGGCGGGACGCGGGCGCGTACGCGGCGTATCTGGTGGACGCCGAGACGGGCGATCTGCACGCGCGGCTGAGCTCCGGGCAGCGGGAGTACGACCTCGATCTGGCCCGGGTGAACATCAGCGGCGAGCTGCTGGACCTGGAGGCGTCCGGGGCGCTGCACCCGTCGGTGGACCCGATCGACTTCGGCAACGAGATCTGCTCCCGCTACCACCGGCTGTGGAAGGAGCTGACTCGCAGGTCGGTGTACCCGGCCGGGAAGTACCACTACATCGAGCGCCGGATCCGCCGTCTGAACGACCTGGGTTTCGACGTCGCCGAGATGCAGATCGAGCATGCCGACAACGGCGACACGGTGACCTTCGTGCCCAAGGTCGTCGACGCGGGCCACCACCAGCGGCAGCTGCTGCGCCTGACCGGTCTGGACACCGAGGAGAACCAGGCCCGCAGGCTGCTGAACGACCTGGAGAGCTGGATGGCCACCCAGGACGACTACGCCCCGGGCGATCCCCTCGGCGCCCGCCCCGAGGTGCTGGCCCACCGCTGGGTGCGGGAGGTGTTCCGTCCGACGGTGCGGGCCGTCCCGCTCGAACTGCGCGGCTCGATGGACCCGGCGGAGATCTACCACCAACTCCTCGAACACCGCTGGTACCTGTCCGAGCGGGCCCAGCACGACATCGGCCTGGACACGGCGGTGAAGGACTACATCGACAACGTCCTGCCCACCACCCCACCCCCACTGCCACCGAAGCCGCACAACGACACCACCGACTGAGCCACCCCGCGCGCCCCGGCCACCCGCCGCAGGCGGCAGAGGCCGCCCGCCCGCGTCACCTGTGAGGGACCACCGCCACCGGGCAGCGCGCGTGGTGCAGGACGCCGTGGGCGACCGAGCCGATGCGGGCGCCGACGGCCGTGCGGCGGGCTCGGCGCCCGACGACCATCAGCTGGGCCCGCTGGGCCACGGACAGCAGCACCTGCCCGGCGCTGCCCATCTCGACGTGCTGGACGACCCGTACCTCGGGGAAACGCTCCTGCCACGGCCCCAGCGCGGCGGCCAGCGCCTTCTTCTCGTACGGCTCCAGCCCGCCGGCCTCGTCGAGGAGCTTCAGCGAGCCGGGGCTGTACGCGTACAGCGGGGGCAGCGTCCACGCCCGCACCGCGCGCAGGGAGGCCCCCCGGGCGGCCGCCGTCTCGAACGCGAACCGCAGCACGTCGGCGCTGTCCTCCGGCGTGCCCTGCTGGCCGACGACGACCTCGCGTCCGGCGGCCTCGGCGCTCGGGTTGTCCTCGGCGCGCACGAGCACGACGGGACGCGGTGACCCGACGATCACCTGCTGCCCGACGGAGCCCAGCAGGAAGCCGACCACCGCGCCGTGTCCGCGCGAGCCCAGCACCAGGGTCTCGGCGTGCTCGGCGGCGCCGACCAGCGTGTCGACCGGCGGGCCTTCCACGAGGTCCGTCGTCACCTCCAGCTCCGGGTGCCGCTCGGTGACACCCCGCGCGGCCTCGGCGAGGGCCTGCCCGGCCCACCGCTCCTGTCCGTCCCGGTCCACGGTGATCGCCTCGTGCGGCTCCCACCGCCACGCGTGCACCACCCGCAGCGCCAGGCCCCGGCGTACGGCCTCCCGGCCGGCCCACGCCAGCGCGGCGAGGCTCTCGGGCGTACCGTCCACTGCGGCGGTGATCGGGCGCGTCGTCATCGGCCACCTCTCGGTCGTCACATGGCTGACGGGCCCAGTCTTCACTACGCTCGCCGCATGACCTTGCAGTGGGAGCAGGTGCTGGTGGACGCGGCCGATCCGGTGGCGCTGGGGCGCTGGTGGGCCGAGGCGCTCGGGTGGGTGGTGGTCGACGAGTCGCCCGAGGAGTACGAGATCCGCCCGGCGCCGGACCGTCTCCCCGGCCTCCTGTTCGGACGCAGCCCGGACGTCAAGGACCGCAAGAACCGCCTCCACCTCGATTTCCGCCCCCTCGACCAGGAGGCGGAGGTCACCCGCCTCCTCGCCCTCGGGGCCCGGCACGCGGACATCGGGCAGACCGGCGACGAGCCCTGGGTCGTGCTCCAGGACCCGGAGGGCAACGAGTTCTGCGTCCTGGCCCCGCGCCGGAGCTGACGCCGCTGTCGGTGTCCCGGCAGGTGGCACCGCGGAAACCGCGCGCCGCAGCACGGTCGAACATACGATGGGCCCATTGGTCTCGGGGCGGAGGAGTATGACGCAGGCTGTCGGTCCGGCGCGGAACGTGATCCTGACGGTGGATGACGATCCCGGGGTGTCCCGTGCGGTGGCGCGGGATCTGCGCCGCAGGTACGGCGAGTCGTACCGGATCGTCCGGGCGGAGTCCGGGCGGGCGGCGCTGGAGGCGCTGCGGGAGCTGAAGCTGCGCGGCGACCAGGTGGCGGTGATCCTGGCCGACTACCGGATGCCGGAGATGAACGGCATCGAGTTCCTGGAACAGGCCCTGGACGTCTATCCGGGGGCGCGGCGGGTGCTGCTCACGGCGTACGCCGACACCGGTGCGGCGATCGACGCGATCAACGTCATCGACCTCGACCACTATCTGCTGAAGCCGTGGGACCCGCCGGAGGAGAAGCTCTATCCGGTCCTGGACGACCTGCTCCAGGCCTGGCGGGCCGCCGACCGCGCCTGTGCGGGCACGACGAAGGTGGTCGGACACCGGTGGTCGGCGCGGTCGTCGGGCGTACGGGAGTTCCTGGCGCGCAACCAGGTGCCGTACCGCTGGTTCTCGTCGGACGAGCCGGAGGGGCGGCGGCTGCTCGCGGCGGCCGGCGCGGACGGCGAGCGGCTGCCACTGGTCGTCACCCCGGACGGTACGCCGCTGGTGGCGCCGGAGGACCCGGAGCTGGCGGAGAGGGTGGGGCTGGCGACCACGCCGGCCCAGGAGTTCTACGACCTGGTCGTCATCGGCGGCGGACCGGCCGGGCTGGGCGCGGCCGTGTACGGGGCCTCGGAGGGGCTGCGGACGCTCCTCGTCGAGCGGTCGGCGACCGGCGGGCAGGCGGGCCAGAGTTCACGCATCGAGAACTACCTCGGGTTCCCCGACGGGGTGTCCGGCGGCCAGCTCACCGACCGGGCGCGCCGTCAGGCCACCAAGTTCGGCGCGGAGATCCTCTCGGCCCGCGAGGTGAGCGCCCTGGAAGTGAACGGGTCCGCGCGGACCGTCCGGTTCTCCGACGGTTCGGCGGTCGCCGCGCACAGCGTGATCCTCGCGACCGGCGTGTCGTACCGGCAGCTCGCCGCGCCGGGCTGCGCGGACCTCACCGGCTGCGGGGTGTTCTACGGTTCCGCCCTGACCGAGGCGGCCGGCTGCCAGGGGCACGACGTGTACATCGTGGGCGGCGCCAACTCGGCCGGGCAGGCGGCGATGTACCTGTCCCGGGGCGCCAAGTCGGTCACCCTCCTCGTCCGCGGCGACTCGCTCACCGCGTCCATGTCGCACTATCTGATCCAGCAGCTCGCCGAGGCCCCCAACATCTTCGTGCGCCCCGGCACGATCGTGGAGGCCGCGCACGGCACGAACCAGCTGGAGCAGCTGACGCTGAAGGACGTGGCGAGCGGGCGGGAGGAACTCGTCGACGCGCAGTGGCTGTTCGTGTTCATCGGCGCCGAGCCCCACACCGACTGGCTGGAGGGGACCGTGCTCCGCGACGAGCGCGGGTTCATCGTGGCCGGGCCGGACATGACCCCGGACGGGGGCCCGCCGGCGGGCTGGGAGCTGGACCGGCCGCCGTACCACCTGGAGACCAATGTGCCCGGTGTGTTCGTCGCCGGGGACGCGCGGTCGGAGTCCGCGAAGCGGGTCGCGTCGGCCGTGGGAGAGGGAGCGATGGCCGTGATGCTGGTGCACAGGTATCTGGAGCAGTCATGACCGGTGCGGAGGTCTCGTCATGAGCGGGCAGCCGTCGCCGTGCGACCGGGCCGAGCTGGGCCGGCTGTTCCTGTTCGAGAAGCTGGACGACGAGCAGTTGGACCGGCTGTGCCGCGAGGGCCGGGTGGAGCGGTTCGAACCGGGGCATGTCTACCGGGAGGGCGAGCCGGCCACCTGCTTCTTCGTGCTCCTGGAGGGCACGGTGGTGCTGTCACGGCAGGTCGGCGACGACGACGTGGAGGTCAATCGCAGCTCCCAGGTCGGGGTGTACGCGGGCGCCTTCCAGGCGTATCTCGGCGACCAGGCGGACCAGGCCCGCTACAAGGGTTCGATGCGGGTCACGGTTCCCTCCCGCTTCTTCGTCCTCCCGGCGGCCGCCTTCGCCCAGATCATGCGCGACTGGTTCCCCATGGCCGTCCATCTGCTGGAGGGCCTGTTCTTCGGGAGCCAGAACACCCAGCGGACCATCAACCAGCGGGAACGGCTGCTGGCGCTGGGCTCGTTGTCGGCCGGACTGACGCACGAGCTGAACAACCCCGCGGCGGCCGCCGTCCGGGCGACCTCGGCGCTGCGGGAGCGGGTGGCCGGGATGCGGCACAAGCTCGGGGCGATCGCCGCCGGGCCGTACAAGCGGGCCATGCTGGAGTCGCTGGTCGATCTGCAGGAACGCACGGCCGAGCAGGTCGCCAAGGCGACTCCGCTCAGTCCGCTGGAGGCCTCCGACCGAGAGGACGAGCTGACGGACTGGCTCGACGACCACGGTATCTCCGGCGGGTGGCAGCTCGCGCCGAACTTCGTGCAGGCCGGACTCGACACAGCGTGGCTGGAGCAGGTCGCGCGGGCCGTGGACGAGCACACCCTCGAAGGAGCGGTGCGCTGGCTGAACTACACCGTCGAGACCGAGTTGTTGATGAACGAGATCGAGGACTCCACGACCCGCGTCACCCAGCTCGTCGACGCGGCGAAGCAGTACTCGCAGCTCGACCGCGCGCCCTACCAGAACGCCGACGTCCACGAACTCCTCGACAGCACCCTGCTGATGCTGTCCGGGAAGATCGGCGACCGCATCGAGGTGGTGAAGGAGTACGACCGCACGCTGCCGCGCATCCCCGCCTATCCGGGGGAGCTGAACCAGGTGTGGACGAACCTGATCGACAACGCCGTCGCGGCGATCAACGACACGGGCGGTGCGGGCACCCTGACGGTACGGACGGCGCTCGACCACCGGGATCAGGTGCTGGTCGAGTTCCGTGACACCGGTCCCGGCATCCCGGCGGAGATCAAGGGCCGTATCTTCGACCCGTTCTTCACCACCAAGCCGGTCGGACAGGGCACCGGGCTCGGCCTCGACATCTCCTGGCGCATCGTCGTCAACAAGCACCACGGGCACATCGAGGTCCACTCCCGGCCGGGCGAGACCCGCTTCCAGGTCTTCCTGCCCCTGACGGCACCGGCGGCCGACCTGGACCTCAGGCTCGCCGACGATACCGACGACGATGCGGCCCACACCTCCCACACGACGCCCGAGGAGACGGTATGACCCTGCCCGCCGGAATCGATCCGACCGTCCCGCCGAGCGGCGACGGATGCGTGGAGTGCGACGCGGCCGGTGGCTGGTGGTTCCACCTGCGGCGCTGCGCCCAGTGCGGTCACGTCGGCTGCTGCGACTCCTCCCCCGCCCAGCACGCCACCGCCCACGCGGGGGCCACCGGGCACCCCTTCGTCCAGAGCTACGAGCCCGGTGAGTCGTGGTTCTGGAACTACGAGACCGACGAGATGTACGAGTCGGGGCCCGACCTCGCGCCGCCCCTCAGCCGCCCTGCCGACCAGCCGTCCCCGGGCCCCGCGGGCCGCGTCCCGGCGAACTGGACCGAAGCCCTTCGGTGACCGCCCGGATCACGCTCCCCTTCCCCGTCCCCCGTCCCCGTCGCCGTCCTCTGCGTCTGCCCCTGCCCTGCGTCGCGGAATGACTTTCTGGGCCGAACAGGTGAAACGGCCGCGATGGGTGCCTACTGCATCCTTCGCCTGCCGAGTCTGTCCCCGGAGTCATTGTCAGCAGTGTGGAAGGGGACGTTCATGGCCGACAGTCAAGCCGGGAAAGCCAGGAAGGCCGCCGGGTCGATCGGGCTCGTCACCCCGTTAGGCGGGCGGGCCGTCGCACAGGCGCCGGTGGCCGACGAGGAGTGGCAACTCCCAGGCGGCAGCGCCCGGGTGTACTACGGGGAGGGGCACAAGGGGATGGTCCGGCCGGTCGTCCTGGCCGACGGGTTCAACCTCGGGCCGAGTGACTTCGACTGGCTCTGGGACGCGCTGGAGAACGGGCGGTACCCGTTCATCAGCGAGCTTCGGCGCCGTGGACGCACCCTCGTCCTCGTCGGATTCGACGAGCGCAGCGAGTCGATCCTGCGGAACGCCGAGACGGTGACCGCCGCAATCCTGCGGACCGTCGCCGAGCAACTGGGCGACACCCGGCTGCTCGCCGGCGGGTTCAGCATGGGCGGCATCGTCACCCGGTACGCGCTGGCGAAGATGGAGATGCAGCGCATGGACCACCGGGTCGGCGTCTACCTGTCGTACGACAGCCCGCACCGGGGGGCGTGGGTGCCGATCGGGCTGCAGGCGTTCGCGCACTACCTCGCCCAGGCCGGTGACGACACCTATCTGCGGCAGATCGGCAGCCCGGCCTCGCAGCAGATGCTCTGGCGCTACCTGGACGCCCTCGACGGCACAGCCCAGGAGAGCCCGCTGCGGACGGAGTTCAAGCAGCGGCTGGAACAGGTCGGCGGATGGCCCCGCATTCCGAGGCTGCTCGGCGTGTCCAGCGGACGGGGCGACGGCGTGGGCAACGGCGTGCGGGCCGGGGCGAAGACGCTGAGCTGTGCGGGGCCGCTCTTCGACGGCACGCACTTCCTCGCCCAACAGCAGGGCGACCCGGCGGAAGTGGCCGTACTGAACGGCGTCCTCGGCGGCCCGCACACGATCACCACCGGCGGCTTCCCCGAACTGGACGGGGCGCCGGGCGGAACCCTCGAATCGTTCGGCCTCGTCGGTGACGTGCTCACCTCCTTCGGCGAGAACGTGGACCTGGCCCACCGGTCGGTGTGCTTCGTGCCGTCCGTCAGCGCGGTCTGCGTCCGCGACCTGGACCGGCAGGAGGACCTGTACGTCGACATCCACGAGCTGCCGCCGGACGAGTCCGAGCTCGACGACTTCGTGCTCTCCGCCGAGAACGATCCGCACGCCGTCATGACGGCCGAACTCGGCGAGTGGATCCTCGACCGCCTGCCCGACTGAGCGCGGCCTCGGCGGCAGGCACCCGATCGGGTCGGGTGCCGGCCGCCGCTTGACCTCCGGGCTCCGCTCGATCAAGGTCGGAATGCGGACGGCCGGGGCCCCGGCCGTCGCCGGGGCATCGAGAACGAGGTGGACAGGTTGATCGGGATCTCCGAGATCCGGGACGCGGCCGCGAGCATCGCCGGGCATGTCGTACGGACACCGACCGTGGCGAGCCCGGGACTGTCCGCGCTCCTCGGCGCCCCGGTGACCACGAAGCTGGAACTGCTGCAGCGGACCGGCTCGTTCAAGGCCCGCGGTGCGACGGCGAAGCTGCTGACGCTGACGGACGCCGAGCGGGCGGCCGGGGTCGTGGCGGTCAGCGGGGGCAACCACGGCATCGCGCTGGCGCACATGGCCGCCGCGCTGCACATCAAGGCGACCGTGGTGATGTCCCGCTCCGCGCCCCGGCGGGCCGTGGACCTCGTCGAGGCCGCCGGTGCCTCGCTGCGGCTCACCGACGGGATGGCGGAGGCGTTCGCGCTCACCGAGCGGCTCCGGTCGGAGGGCCTCACCCTCGTCCACCCGTTCGACGACCCGTGGGTGATCGCCGGTCAGGGCACCGTGGGCCTGGAGTTCGCCGAGGACCTGGCGAACTCCGGGGCGACGGCGGACACCGGCACGCCCACGGACGTGCTCGTCAGCATCGGTGGCGGCGGCCTCGTCGCCGGTGTCGCCGCCGCCTTCAAGGCCCTGCTGCCGGGCGTCCGCGTCTGGGGCGTGGAGACCGTCGGCGCCACGGCCATGACCGAGGCGATCGCGGCCGGCGGCCCCGTGACCGTCCCGCTCTCCTCCGTCGTCACCACCCTCAGCGCGCCCTCCGTCTCCCGGCTCACCTACGACCATGCGGCCGCCCTCGTCGAGGACGTCCTCGTGGTCTCCGACGCCGAGGCGGTGCGCGGGGTCCTCGACTTCGCCGAGCACGGCAAGGTGTGGACGGAACCGGCCGCCGGCTGTCTGCTGCCCGCCGCCCGGCAGGTCCTCGAACGCGTCGGCGACGGCGCCCGGTTGGGCCTCGTGGTCTGCGGCGGCAACGCCACGACGGCCGACATCACGGAGTGGGCGCGCCGCTTCGAGGTGCGCTGACCCGGCACCGCTGGCCCCAACGCCCGTGTCCCGCCCATCACTTGAGGTCGCTCACCGGCCACCCGGTCACCCGGCATAATGCTCGGGTGACCACCCCCACCCCCCTCCCGGGCACGACTCCGCCCGAGCGCACCCCCGTCGTCATCGTCGGCGCCGGACCGGCCGGGCTCACCGTCGGCAACATCCTGCGCGCCGCCTCCGTGGACTGTGTGGTGCTGGAGACCGAGAGCCGAGAGTTCATCGAGCGGCGCCCCCGGGCCGGGTTCCTGGAGGAGTGGGCGGTGCGTGCGCTCCAACGGCGCGGACTGGCCGACCGGCTCGTGGAACGGGCCCCGGTGCACACGGAGTTCGAGTTCCGTTTCGCCGGTGAGCGGCAGCGGTTCCCGTACACGGAGATCACCGGTCACCACCACTACGTCTACCCCCAGCCGCTGCTGGTGACGGACCTGGTCGGGGAGTACGCGGACGTCCGGGGCGGCGACATCCGGTTCGGTGTGCGCGAGGTCGAGCTGCACGACGTCGACGGCGAGCGCCCGTCCGTGTCGTACCTGGACCCGGCGACCGGTGAACGGCACGTCCTCGTCTGCGAGTTCGTCGCCGGCTGTGACGGAGCCCGTGGTGTCACCCGGACCGCGTTGCCGGCCGAGCACGCCACGGTCGCCCGGCACGACCACGGCGTCGGGTGGCTGGCGCTGCTCGCCGAGGCACCCCCGTCGTCCGACTGCGTCGTGCTGGGTGTGCATCCCCGTGGCTTCGCCGGGCACATGGCGCGCAGCCCCGAGGTCACCCGCTACTACCTGGAGGTCCCGGCCGGCGACGACCCGGCGAACTGGCCGGACGACCGGGTCTGGTCCGAGCTGCACACCCGCCTCGCGGCGCCCGGCGCCCGACCGCTCGCCGAGGGCCCGTTGGTCGAGAAGCGGGTGCTCGACATGCACGACTACGTCACCGAGCCGATGGCGTACGGCCGCCTGTACCTGGCCGGTGACGCCGCGCACCTCGTCGCGCCCATCGCCGCGAAGGGCATGAACCTGGCCCTGCACGACTCCCTGCTCCTGGCGGACGCCCTGATCGCCTGGCTGGGCAAGGGCGACGACAGCGGGCTGCGCGGCTACTCGGACGCGTGTCTGCGCCGGGTCTGGGACTACCAGGAGTTCTCGCAGTGGCTGGCGGAGCTGCTGCACGGGCCGTCGTCCGGTGACCCGTTCCGGGCAGGCGCCGCCACCGCGAGGCTCCGCCGTGTGCTCGGCTCCCCCGCCGCCGCGTCGACCTTCGCGGAACTGTTCATCGGCAAGGGCACCGATCACTGACCTCCGTGGCCGTCGTGGCAGCAGCCGTCGCGGCGCATCAACCGGCCGACCTCCAACCAGTCCTCCTCCGTCCCGGCGGCCTTCGCACGTGGGGCGGCGGGCCGGTACGCGGCCACCAACTCCTCGGTGGTGTAAGGCGTTCCGCCCCGCAGGACCGACGTCGTGCGGACGAGGTCGGCGAAGTCCGTGAAGGGGTCGCCGTCGACGATCGTCAGGTCGGCGAGCTTGCCCGTCTCGACCGTGCCGAGGTCGTCGTCGAGGCCGAAGAGGCGGGCCGGGAGGGCGGTCGCGGTGCGCAGGGTCTCGGCCGGGGTGAGGCCGCCGGCGTGCAGGGCGCGCAGGGCCAGGTGGAGGAAGAGACCCACAGGGCCGAGCGGCTGGTCGGTACCGAGGGCGACGATGCCGCCGGCCGCGAGGATCCGCCGGTAGATGTCGGTCTCGGTGCGCAGCGCGGCGAGTTGGGCGGGGGTCGGCGGGACGCCCGCGCCCTGTCGGACGACGGCGGCGTCCCAGGGCGGCATGACGACCGTGACCCGGGGGTCGTCGGCCAGCGCCTGGTCGGCGCCCATGAGGGGTGCGGCCGTGAAGGGGGTGGCGATCAGGGAGAAGTCCACGCCCTGCCCGGTGTAGATCTCCACCACGTCCTCGTAGGCGCGTCCGCTCGCGGTGATGGCGTGGCCGAACTCCGCGCGCTGGGTGGCCTGGAGATGGGTCGTCAGATCCTGGCCGAGCTGGACGCCCGGGGAGAGCAGGTGGCCGCCGGTGCGTACGCCGAGGCGTTCGTGGGCGAAGCGCGCGGCCTCGCTCATCACCCAACCGGGGGCCCGCACATAGGTCTTGACGAAGTCCCAGTCGAGCGCCTCGGCTCGTTCGAGGGTGCGGCGCAGTCCGGCCTTCGTACGGTGGGCGCGTCCCATGCTGTACGCGACCCGGGCGCCGTCGAGGAGTTCGCCGGTCGTGAGGAGCCGGGGACCGGCGAGTCGGCCGGCGTTCACCTCCTCGCGGATGCGGGCCTGTTCGTGGGCGAAGCCGCCCAGGGAGACGGCGGTGGTGACACCGTAGGTGAGCTGTGCGGTGGCCTGGCGACTGCCGTAGGTGCTCTGCCAGGGGTGGGTGTGGCTGTCCCACAGGCCGGGGATCACGGTGTGCGCGGAGGCGTCGACCCGGCGGAGCGCGGCGCGGCGGTTGCCGCGATGCGGTTCGACGGCGGTGATGCGGCCGCCGCGTACGACGATGTCGACGTCGTCGCGGACCGTCTCGCCGGTGCCGTCCCACAGGCGCCCGGCGTGGACGACGGTGTCGGCGGGGGTGGGCCGGGTGCGGTCGAGCGGCACCCGGACGGTGCGGGCGTGGTCGCCGGAGACGTCGATCAGGCGGAGCCGGGTGCCGGACTGGTAGAGCAGGGTCCCGGAGTCGCCGGACCAGGTGGGGTGGTCGGCGGGTTCGGTGGTGAGGGTGCGGAGCGTGCCGCGCGGGGTGCCGTCGGGGGTGACGGGCAGCAGGCACAGGGCGGACTCGACGATCACGGCCATCCAGCGTCCGTCGGGTGACCAGACGGGCCCGGAGTCGTAGCGGTCGGCTAGGGAGGTGTGGGGCGCGACCGCGTGCAGCCGGTCGGCGCCGGTCGTGGCGTCGACGATCCGGATCAGGTTGTAGCCCTCCCGGAAGCGGGCGCCCAGACGGTTGCGATCGCACAGTGCGAGGTACCGGCCGTCGGGCGACCAGCTCGGCCTGCCGGGGATTCCGCCCCCGCCGAGCGGTGCCACGAGGACGCGCTCCGCACCGCTCGCCAGGTCCCGTACGACGAGCCGGCCGGCCATGTCGAGGCACGCGAGCCGCTCGCCGTCGGGCGAGAGCGCGGGCATGACCCGGCCGCCGGTCGCGAGGGCGGTCTCCTCGCCGGTGGCCGGATCGTGTCGGTACACGCCGAGCAGGCCGTCTCGGTCGTCGGCGTAGACGAGCGATCGTCCGTCGGGGGCCCAGGAGGGCGCGAGCAGGGTGCGGGTGGGCGGCGACCGGCGCAGCCTCTTCGGTCGGCGGCCGCCCGAAGTGCCGGCCAGCCAGATGGAGTTGAGGGCGGCGAAGGCGATGCGGCGGCCGTCCGGCGACAGGGCGGGCAGGTGGATGCCCCGGACGGGACGCGCCCGCTCCTCCCCGAGGTCGTACTCCTTGACCCGGTAGCGCGGCCGGTCCACCGGGAGCACGCCCTCGAAGGGGATGTCCTCCGCCCGTGCGGGATCCTCGGGTCGTACGAGGCTGAACCTGCCGTCCAGGGTGAGCAGCAGTCGGCCGTCGGCCGTCCAGCGGGGTGGCACGGGCGCGAGGTCACCGTCGACCGGGACGGGCCGCCCGGCGACGACGAGGGTGCAGGAGCCGTTGGGGGAGGCCGTGGTGCGCAGGTGGGCCAGTCGGCCGTCGGCGGCGAGGGCGGGGGTCATGACCTGGGCGGCGGCGGTCTCGGTGTGCTCGACGGTCACCGCGCCGGTGCCGTCGGCGGCCACGGCGGCGACCGTGCGGGCCTCGACGGTCGGTGTGGTGCCGGAGACGACGACCTTGCCCCGCACGAACAGCAGCCGGGTGCCGTCCGGTGACCAGGTGGGGTCGAAGTCCTCCCACGGGCCGTCCTGGAGGGGGCCGTCCTGTTCGGGCAGGCCGGTCACGGGGGTGATGGCGCCGGTGCCGAGGTGCAGGACGTGGATGCGGTACGGGCTTCCGCCGGAGGGGGCGTCGGGGTCGCCGCCGCGTTCGGAGCCGAAGGCGAGCCGGGTGCCGTCGGGCGACCAGGCCGGTGCCCGGTCGTCCCAGGGGCCGTCGGTGCGCTGCCTCAGGTCGGAGCCGTCGGGGCGCATGGTCCACAAGTGGAAGCCGCCGCCCTGGTAGGCGCAGAACGCGACGAGGTCGCCTGCCGGGGAGTACACGGGCCGGTTGGGTTCGAGGCCCGCCGGGGTGAGGGGGACCGCCTTGCCGCCACCGCGCGGAAGCGACCACAGGCCGCTCTGGATCTCGGCGATCAGTGTGTCGCCGGCGGGTGCGAGGGTCGCCGAGCCGTTGGTGGCTCGGGTGAAGGTGAGGGAGAGGCCGGCACCGGCGGTACGGGGCCGGGCGGCGGCGGCTGCGGCCGGGCCGACCGTACCGAGGACAGCGGCGGCACCCGTGGCACCGGTGGCGGCGAGGAGTCGGCGGCGGGTCAGGGGTGGGGTGGGACGACTCTGGTCACGGTCCATGACAGGGCACGCTCGCGCACCGCACGGCCCACGGGCAACACCGCCATTCACGCCATCGGGGACGTCACCCGCGGGTGTGACGGCGCCCGGCCTCACCCGTCGGCGTGCGGGCGGCGGCTGTCACCGGCCGGGGGGCCGGCGCGCCGGGGGTGCGTCGCCGGCGTGGCGGCGGCGGATCCAGGCCGGGAGCGCGAACCAGCACAGCAGGTACCAGAGGACCACACAGCCGACGAGCCACGGCACGTACCCGTCGTGGGTGGCCACGCGCAGGATCAGCAGCAGTGCCGCCGTCATCGTGGCGAGGAGCAGGATCAGACCGACGACGGTCAGTCTGCTCGCCCACTCCACGGCGGCCGGCTTGATGCGGCGGCCGGCGACGATCCGGTGGAAGGAGACGGGGCCGATCAGGGCGCCGGTGGCGGCGGCGCCGAGGACGACCGTGACGATGTAGATGGTCTTCTCGGTCTGCGGCAGACTGTCGTAGCGCGGGGTGAAGACGACGGTGAGCAGGAAACCGAACAGGATCTGCACACCGGTCTGGGCGACCCGCACCTCCTGGATGAGTTCGCTCCAGCGGCGGTCCGCCCGCTCGTCCTCGGTCTCGTCGCGGCCTCGGTCCTGGTTGCCGTGCACCTCGGTCACAGGTCCTCCCGGTCGGTCGATGTCCCCGTCCCCGCATGGTGCCGTGGCCTCGCCGAACAGGCACGCCCCCTCACATCTTCACTCACACGAGTGAATCCGGTAGACGGATCGGTCACGTGTGTCATTTCCAGCCTAGCGTGATCACCGTGACCGACTCCTCAGCACCGTCCCGCCGGGGGTTTCTCCTCGGCACCGCCGCGCTCGCCCTCACCCCGCAGCTCGTCCGCCAGGACCCGGCCGCCGCCGCGGCCGAACTGCCTGGCTTCCCCTCGGACGTCGAGCTGTACAGGTCGGTGTACCGCAACTGGGACGGGGAGATCACCGCGTCCGGACTGTGGGCGTGCGCGCCGGCCGATGCGGAGCAGGTGGTGGCGGTCGTCAACTGGGCACGGGGGCAGGGCTGGACGGTCCGTGCGCGCGGCTTCTCCCACGGCTGGTCGCCCCTGACGATCACCCCCGACACCGCCGCCGACGCCCCGGTGCTGCTCGTCGACACGACGACGCACCTCACCGCCATGACGCTGGAGTCCATCGACCCGGCGGCCGTGCGGGTGGGCTCCGGCGCCTCACTGGAAGGACTGCTGACCTTCCTGGAGGGTCACGGCCTCGGTGTGACCGCCTGCCCCGCGCCCGGCGACCTCTCGATCGGCGGCGCCCTCGCCGTCGACGCGCACGGCACGGCGGTGCCGGCGGTCGGGGAGACCCGGCCGCCCGGTCACACGTACGGCTCGCTCAGCAATCTCGTCCTGTCGCTGACGGCGGTGGTGTGGGACGCCGACAGCGACGCGTACGTCCTGCGGACGTACGGGCGGGACGACGCGGACGGGGCGGCGCTGCTCACCCATGTCGGCCGGGCGCTGGTCACCGAGGTCGTGCTGCGCGTCGGGACCAACGCCAACCTGCGGTGTCTGAGCAGGACCGACATCCCCGCCGGGGAGCTGTTCGCCGCACCCGGCAGCGGCGGGCGTACCTTCGCGAGCTTCCTGGACGAGGCGGGGCGCCTGGAGGCGATCTGGTTCGCGTTCACCGAGTTCCCGTGGTTCAAGGTGTGGAGCGTCGAGCCGACCCGCCCGCTCACCTCACGGCACGTGACCTCGCCGTACAACTACCCCTTCTCGGACAACGTGCCGACCGTGGTCGCCGACCTCGTCGGACGGATGGTGTCCGACGGCGCCTGGTATCTCGCGCCGGTGCTGGGCAAGGCCCAGCTGACCACGGCTTCGCTGGGGCTGACGACCACGTTCTCGGCGGACATCTGGGGCCCGTCCAAGAACACGCTGCTCTATCTGAAGCCGACGACCCTGCGGGTGACGGCCAACGGGTACGCGGTGCTCACCTCACGGGACCAGGTGCAGCGTGTGGTCTCCGAGTTCGCGACGTTCTACCGGGAGCGGCTCGCCGCGTACGCGGCCCGGGGGCGGTTCCCCGTCAACGGGTCGGTGGAGATCCGGGTGACCGGCCTCGACGATCCGGCGGACGTCGGGGTGGCCGGCGCGCGTGCCCCGCTGCTGTCGGCCCTGCGGCCGCGCGCCGACCGGCCCGAGTGGGACACCGCCGTGTGGCTGGACGTGCTGACGCTGCCGGGGACGCCGGACGCCGAGGCGTTCTTCCGCGAGCTGGAGCGTTCCCTGCTCGCCACGTACGACGGCGGCCACGCCCTCACCCGGGTCGAGTGGTCCAAGGGCTGGGCCTACACGGACGAGGCCGCCTGGAGCGACGAGGAGGTGCTCGGCACCGTCGTACCGGAGTCCTTCGACGACGGCGCGGGGCCGGGCTGGGCCGGCGCGAGAGAGGTCCTGGACCGCCTCGACCCGCATCGGGTCTACGGGAACGCCTTCCTCGACCGGCTGTTCCCGTAAGCACATACGACGGCCGGCCGGAGGTACCGTGTCGCGCTCTCCGGCCGGCCCGGCCCCCCGGCGGGCCTCACACCTTGCGCCAGCGCGCCATGGCGAACGAGAACAGCCCGAACAGCACCAGTCCGACCGCGACACAGGCCAGCAGCACCGGACCCGCGGGGGTGTCGGCGAAGGAGCGGAGGGTGTCGTCGAGGCCCTTGGCCTTGTCGGGTTCGTACGCGATCGCGGCGCGGAGGGCGAAGACACCGACCGCGGCGAACAGCAGGCCCCGGGCGACGCCGCCGCCCACCCCGGTGATGTCGACGAGGCGGCGCGTCCGCCGTGACATCTCGCCGAGCCTGAGGTGCTTGTGGTACGAGCGCATCGCGGCCCGTACACCGATCCAGCCGCCGGCGGCGATCACACCGACCCCCGCCGCACCCACGAGCCACTGGCCGCCGGGGAGTTCGAGCGCGCGGGCCGTCACGTCCCGGGACTGCTCGTCGCCGGAGCCACCGCCGCCTCCCCCGCTGCTCCCGCCCGCCGCGAAGTTCAGCACCGAGTAGGCGACGAAGGCGTAGAAGACGAAGCGCGCGGCGGACGCGAGCCGCTTGGTCCACTTGCGGCCGTCGGGACCCGCCGCCCCGAACACGGCCTCCGACAGCCGCCACAGCGCCATGCCCACCAGGCCGATGCCCAGGGCCCACAGCATCACGGAGCCCAGCGGCTGCTCGGAGATCTGCTCCAGCGCGCCCTGCCGGTCCGCCTGTTCCGAACTGCCGTCGAAGGCGATCTGCAGGGCCAGTGCCCCGACCAGCAGATAGATGACGCCCCGCGCGGTCAGTCCCGCGCGGGCCGCGCCCTCGGTCACCGAACCTCGTGCAGCGCGGCCGGTCCCCACCCCGAGAGTCGTCATCAGCCGCGCCCCTCCCGACCCTCGACCCGCAGCTGGAGCTGGACCTCCTGGTCACCGGCCTCCACGCCGACCTGACGCACGCGGTACTCCTCCTCCAGGGCGGATCGCAGCAGCCGCACGGCCGGCGGACTGCCCTGGACCTCGACCGTCACGGGCGCGGTCGGCGGCTCGGGCTGCCGGCCGGCGCCGGTGGAGACGGCGGCGGCCGTGTCGTACATGCCGGTCCACATCGTGGGCCGGTCGGTGCCGGTCTCGTGCGGCGGGTCGTCGGGGCGCCGGTCCGACTCGAAGTGGGCACGCAGGCAGGCGAAGACACGTTCGGCGTCCTGGGCGGAGCAGTCGCAGAGCACGACCTCCACCTGGGACACGGGCAGACTGGGCAGGGTCACGAGTCTTCTCCCTCGGGTGAGCGACAGGGTGCGGGTACCCCGGGTACCCCCATGGTGTGCCCGAAACAGGGTTCTCGCAGGTCGCGGGATCCGCCCGGGCCCGCGCGGGCCGTGGGCTATGTTGAGTGCTCGTGGGAGACGAAGGAGGCGCGCGGGTGCCATCGCCGCAGCAGGCACGTGCGCAGGCATCAGCGATCACGTCGGGGCGGACCGCCCCGGAGACCGAGCAGTCGCCCACGTCCCGGCTGAGGGAATTGTTCGACGGTCCCCGGCTCTCCCCGGGGCAGCGGCGGATCGCCCAGTACCTGATCGAGCACATCACCGAGGCCGCGTTCCTGTCGATCACGGACCTCGCGGAGCGGGTCGGCGTGAGCCAGCCCTCGGTGACCCGGTTCGCGGCGGCCGTCGGCTTCAGCGGCTACCCCGCGCTGCGGGAGCGGCTCCAGGCCATCGCGCTGGCCACCCTCGGCAGCGCCCCGGGCATCTCCGCGGCGGACCGCAGCAACGAGCTGCAGGCCGCGGTGGACGCGGAGATCGAGAACCTGGAGAACCTGCGGCGGGACTTCGCCGACCCCGACCAGGTGATCGAGATCGGCCGCGCCCTGTCCCGCTCGGCCCCGCTGACCGTCCTCGGCCTCAGGATCTCCGGCGCGCTCGCCGAGTACTTCGCGTACGCCGCCCGCCGTATCCACCCCGATGTCCGGCTGGTGACGAAGGGCGGCACGGTCGCCTATGACGCGCTGCTGCAGTCACGTGAGGCGGGCGGCACCTGGGTCCTGGCGTTCTCCATGCCCCGGCACGCGCAGGAGACCCTGACCGCGCTGCGGGTCGCCCACGGTGCCGGGCTCAAGGTGGCGCTGGTGACCGATCTGGCACTCGGGCCGCTCGCGGACGAGGCGGACGCCGTCTTCGCCACCGGCACCGGCTCACGCCTGGTCTTCGACTCCTACGCGGCGCCCGTGATGATGTCCTCGGCCCTGCTCCAGGCCATGACCGACGCCGACCCCGAGCGCACCCAGGCCCGACTGGAGGCGTACGAGCAGGTCTCGGAGCAGCACCAGTTCTTCTTGCGGGACTGATCCCGTTCGCCCCATCTGGTCAGGACAGCACGGGATTATTCACATCTTTCCCGGCATGAATTTTTTCATGTCCTTGCAAACTCATGGGTATATATAAATACTGCTCCCGGATCGTGGCCCGGGGGAATCCGGGTCACGTCGTCCACCCGGGTCCGTCCGCTCCTACCCGCCACGGCGCCCCGGGTGAGGCGGCCCCGGCCATCCCCTAGACCGGGGCCGCCCAGACTCCCACCCGCTGCACCCAATGGCGTCGATGCAAGACCGGAGCGTTGAACATGGCCCTCACCTCCTCGCCCCTCCGCACGGACTGGCCGTGTCAGGTCAAGACACCCGGCAGTTACGACTGGGAGAGGTCGGCGGCCAAGTGGCTGCGCGAGCTGGTGCCGGCCCGTTACGGCACCTACCCGGCGATGATGCGCCACCCCGTGCTGCTCGCCCGCCACGCACAGATCCAGGTGCAGCACGAGATCCGCGTCGCCCGCACCGCCCTGCAGACCGCCCGCTCCGAGCTGCCCAGCCTCGGCATGTCCGAGTCGGTCATCGAGCACACCATCAAGATGTACGCCGCCGAGGTCATGCAGCTGAACCACATGGCCCGCTCGATCCGGGCCGTCAGTCAGGCGCTCGTCGACCACAATCTGGCCCGCGCCGCGCACTGACCCGTCCCGCCCCCGCGCGCCGCGGTACACGGCGCCGCCGGAGGGAAGACGATGGACAGGCACCGGCCGGGCGGACCGCCCGGCCGGCCGACGAAGGGGCGGGACCGATGGATTCCTGGACGTGGGTGATCGTCGCGGTCGCGGTGGTCGCGGCCGCGCTTCTCGGAGCGGCCGTCTGGCTGCTCCTCCGGCTCGTCCGCACCCGGCGCGAGCTGCGCCGGGCCGGACTGCCCACCGGCCCCAAGTGGGTCTTCTGGGGAGCCGTCCTCTATCTCGTCCTGCCGACCGACCTGGTGCCGGACCCGGTCTACCTGGACGACATCGGCGTCCTCCTGCTGGCGATCAGGTCCATGCGCTCCGGCCGCCAGGACACCCTGGCCGCCATGGAGCGGCAGGAGGGCACGGGAACCGCCCTGCGGGGATGAGACGTTGTCGGGCTGACGGTCACTGCGACGGACGGCGCCGATGAACGAGCTGGTACCCGGGGGCAACGCCCCGCTGCCGAGCGGCACCCTGACGATCAGGGTGCCGGGCCCCTTCGACGTCTCCGCCCTCATCACCGACGACACCGGCAGGGTCCGCGGCGACGCGGACTTCGTCTTCTACAACCAGCCGACGGCCCCGGGCGCCCGGCTGACCGGCGACACGCTGACGGTGGACCCACCGCGCCTGCGCCCCGGCGCCACCCGCCTCACCCTCGCGATCAGCCCGGCGGTCCCCGACACACCGTTGGGCCACCTGCCCGCCCCGACCCTCTTCGTCACGACGGCCGACGGCCGCCCGATCGCCCGCTTCACTCCCCCGAGACCCACCCGCGAGTCCGTACTGCTGTTGGCGGAGCTGTACCGCAAGGGGCAGGTCTGGAAGGTGCGGGCACTGGGACAGGGGTACGCGGACGGCTTGGCGGGCGTGGCGAGGGACTTCGGCGTGGACGTGGTGGAGGAGGAGACACCCGCACGAGCGCCGCTTCAGGGGCGCGGGGCGGCGCCCACCGCCGCTCCGCCGCGTGGGCGCGACAGACCCCCGTCGGCCGGTGCCGTGCGCACCACCACCTCACCGGCCCCCGTCCCGGACGACTTCCTCGCCGTGGCCAACTCCACCAGGGCCGGCGCGGGTTCCCCTCCGGTCACCCTGAGCCCTCGGCTCACCGCGGCGGCCCGGGCCCACGCCACCGCCATGGCCGCGCAGGGACGACTCGCCGCGGAAGGCAGGGACGGCGTCTCCGTCCACCAACGCGTCACCTCCACCGGCTACGCCTACCTCACCATCGGTGAACACCTGGTCTCCGGCCCCCGCACCCCGGCCGAGTTCATGGACCACTGCCTCTCCGACCCGCGGGCCAGGCAGACCCTCTGCGCACCCGCCTGCACCGAGACCGGCCTCGCTCACGCCAGCGATCCGCGCTCGGGAACCGTCTACTGGACGGCGCTCTGGGCCCAGCCCTTCTCCCCGGCCGGCCTCCACCGGACCGCCACCGAAGTCATCGCCCTCACCAACGCCGAGCGAGCCGGGGCCGGCCTCCCGCCGCTCTCCCCCGACCCTCATCTCACCGACGCCGCCCAGGCGCACAGCGCCGACATGGTGGCGCGGGCCTTCTACTCCCACACCTCCCCCGACGGCCGCGAACCCTTGCACCGCGCGGCGGCGGCCGGTTCCACCCGCCGTTCCATCGGGGAGAACATCGCGTGCGGCCAGCGCTCCGCCGCGGAGGTGGTACGCGGCTGGATGAACAGCCCCGGCCACCGGGCCAACATCCTCAAACCCGGCTTCACCCATATAGGTATCGGTTTCGCCGGAGGCGGCGCGGCCGGCACCTACTGGACCCAGTTGTTCGGCGGCTGAAACCGATCTCCCGAACTGTCCCTCTTTCGAGTCGCTCAACTCGCGCCCACACCTGGCTACTTGACTCTCCGTTACCACTCGACTCCAATGCACCCTGTCGATGACGGCAGGCGACAGGAGACGAATCAGATGGTTTCGAGAACGGTGGGCACGGGTGGCGTGGCGGCGCTGGGCGCGGTCGTGCTGTCGTTGCTGACGGTCCCCGCCCACGCGGCCCCGACGGCGGGGCCCGATACGACCGAGCTGCGAAAAACGCTGCGCACGGCGCTGTCGCAGGGGGCGCCGGGCGCGTTCGCGAGGATCGACGACAACGGCAAGGTGCACCACCTCGCGGAGGGTGTCGCGGACCGGTCCACCAAGCGGGCCCTCGGCACCGGCGACCGCATCCGGGTCGGCAGCGTCACCAAGACGTTCACGGCGGTGGTCCTTCTCCAACTGGTCGACGAGGGCAAGATCAAGCTCGACACCTCCGTCAACACGTACCTGCCGGGGCTGCTGCCCGACAAGAAGATCACCGTGCGCCATGTGCTCAGCCACCGCAGCGGGCTGTACGACTACGCCAACACCCTCTTCTCCCCCAGCGTGGCGGGGTTCGAGAAGGTGCGGAACAAGGTGTTCACCTACCGTCAGCTGATGGACCTGTCGCTCGCCGAGCCGCTCACCAACAAGCCGGGCGCGTCCTACGCGTACTCGAACGCCAACTTCGTGGTCGCGGGCATGCTCATCGAGAAGATCACCAAGAAGCCGGTGGCGACCGCGTACCAGGACCGCGTCATCAAGCCGCTGAAGCTGGCGGACACGTTCTACGTCCACCCGAAGAACACGATCCCCGGCACGCACTCGCGCGGTTACATGACCGCCGACTCCACCGGGAAGAAGATCGACTCGACACAGCAGACGACGTCGTGGGCGCAGAGCGCGGGTGGCCTGGTGTCCGGCGCCAAGGACCTGAACAAGTTCATGTCCGCGCTGGTGCAGGGCAAGCTCACCTCGGCGGCCGGGCTGAAGGAGATGCTGAAGTGGACCCCGGTGAACAGCACCCAGGCGTACGGGCTGGGGCTGCGCAGGCGCGACCTGTCCTGCGGGGTCTCGGTGTACGGGCACACGGGGACGGTGCAGGGCTACTACACCTGGGCGTTCACCTCGAAGAACGGCAAGCGCAGTGTGACCTCGTTCGCCAACACGTCCAACAACTCCACCGTCTACGCGACGGTGAACCGCACGCTGGAGTCCACGTTCTGCGGCTGACTCAGCCCGGCCGGCCCCGGTGGCGGCCCGGTCGCCGGTGCGGCGGCTGGTCCGGCGCCGGGCCGGGTGGTTTGGGTGCCGGGATGTCCAGGCGCCGGGGTTTGTCCCCGTGCAGGGTGACCGGCTCGCCGTGGTGGCGGATCGTCAGGGAGTCGCCGGAGAGCAGGACGTAGGTGACGTGGCGGTGCTCGATCTCCACGCGCAGACACGTGTCGCGCAGCCCCACGTTGAAGGCGAGCCTGCTCAGAGGCTCGGGGAGGCGGGGTGCGAAGCCGACGGTCGTGCCGTGGTGGCGCATCCCGCCGAAGCCCGCGACCAGCGCCGTCCACGTACCGGCGAGGGCGGCGATGTGGAGGCCGTCGCGGGTGTTGTGCTCCAGGTCCGCCAGATCCATCAGCGCCGACTCGGTCAGGTGGTCGTAGGCGAGATCGAGGTGGCCGACCTGGGCGGCGATGACGGCCTGGCAACAGGCGGACAAGGAGGAGTCACGGACGGTGAGCGGCTCGTAGTAGGCGAAGTCGCGGGCCATCTGGTCGTCGTCGAAGTGGTCGCCGCACTTGTACATCGCGAGGACCAGGTCGGCCTGCTTGACGACCTGTTTGCGGTAGAGGTCGAAATAGGGGAAGTGCAGCATCAGCGGGTACTGGTCGGGCCCGGTGTTCTCGAAGTCCCAGCGCTGGTGGCGGGTGAACCCGGCGTGCTGTTCGTGGACGCCCAGTTCGTGGTTGTAGGGGATGTGCATGGCCTGGGCGGCGTCGCGCCAGGCGGCGCTCTCCTCGTCGTCGACGCCGAGCCGCCGGGCCCGGTCGGGGTGGCGTTCGACGGCGTCGACGGCGGCCAGGAGGTTCCCGCGCGCCATGAGGTTGGTGTACGTGTTGTCGTCGACGACGGCGCTGTACTCGTCCGGGCCGGTGACACCGTCGATGTGGAACGCGCCGTGGTGGTCGTGGTGGCCGAGGGAGCGCCAGAGCCGGGCGGTCTCGACGAGGAGTTCGACGCCGGTGTCGCGTTCGAAGGCGGTGTCGCCGGTGGCGGTGACATGGCGGACCACGGCGTCGGCGATGGCGGCGTTGACGTGGAAGGCGGCCGTGCCGGCGGGCCAGTACGCGGAGCGCTCCGAGCCGTCGATGGTCCGCCAGGGGAACGCGGCGCCCTCCAGGCCCAGTTGGGCCGCGCGGTCGCGGGCGGCGGGCAGGGTGTTCTGGCGCCAGCGGAGCGCCTCGGTGACCGCGCCGGGGGCGGTGTGGGAGAGCAGCGGCAGCACGAACGCCTCGGTGTCCCAGAAGGCGTGGCCGTCGTAGCCGGAGCCGGTGAGGCCCTTGGCGGGGATGGCCCGCTGTTCGGCGCGGGCGCCCGCCTGGAGGACGTGGAAGAGCGCGAACCGTACGGCCTGCTGGATCTCCGCGTCGCCGTCGACCTCGACATCGGCGCGGGCCCAGAAGTCGTCCAGGTACGACCGCTGTTCGTCGACGAGGCCGGGCCAGCCGCCGTACGCCGCGGCGGAGAGGGCGGCGTCCACCTGGTCGCCGACCGCAGGCAGCGAACGGGTGCCGGACCAGCCGTAGGCGACCGTCTTCTCCACCCGCAGGCGCTCGCCGGGCGCCAGGACGGTGGTGGCGGTGAGGCGGGCGACGTCGTCCCTGCTCTCGCCGCCGGTGGTGATGTGACCGGGCGCGGTGAGGACATGGTCGGCGGCGGCCGCGACGCGCAGACCGCTGCGCCGGGTGCGGTGGACGAGCCGGAGCCGCGTCCCGTCGGCGAGGTGCTCCTCCGGCTCCAGCGGGGACTCCAGCGCGACGGCGGCCCGGGGATCGCCCTCGCGGCGCGGCAGTTGCTCGTTGGCGACCAGCTCCGACTGGACGACGATCCGTGCCTCGCCGTCGACGGCCTCGACCTCGTAGGCGACGGCGGCGATCGCCCGCTGGGTGAAGGACACCAGGCGGGTGGAGCGCACCCGGACGGTCGTGCCGGCCGGGGAGGTCCACTCGCAGCTGCGGCGCAGCACACCCGCGCGCAGGTCGAGGACGCGTTCGTGCGAGCGCAGCCGGCCGTAGCGCAGGTCGAAGGGCTCGTCGTCGACGAGCAGGCGGAGGATCTTGCCGTTGGTGACGTCGATGACGGTCTGCCCGGACTCGGGGTAGCCGTAGCCGGCCTCCCCGTACGGCAGCGGGTGCAGTTCGTGGACGCCGTTGAGGTAGCTGCCGGGCAGCCCGTGGGGTTCGCCCTCGTCGAGGTTGCCGCGCCAGCCGATGTGTCCGTTGGCGAGGGCGAAGACGGATTCGCTCTGGGGCAGGACGTCGAGGTGGAGCCCCTGTTCGCGCAGCGCCCACGGTGCGACGCCGTACGACCTGTGTGCGATCACGCCCACTCCCCCAGGTCCGTCAGGTCCTTCACGACGATGTCGGCGCCGTGGGCGCGCAGGGCGTCGGCCTGGCCGACGCGGTCGAGGCCGACGACATGTCCGAAGCGGCCCGCGCGTCCGGCGTCCATGCCGGCGAGGGCGTCCTCGAAGACGGCGGCCTCGGCGGGTTCGACGCCGAGGTCGTGGGCCGCGGCGAGGAAGGTGTCGGGGCGTGGTTTGCCCGGCAGTTCGCGTTCGGCGGCGACCACTCCGTCGATCCGTACGTCGAAGAGGTGCTCGGCGTCGATGGAGCGCAGCACGTCCCGGCAGTTGGCGCTGGAGGAGACGACCGCGGTGCGCAGGCCGTGGGCGCGGACCCGCTCGATGTAGCGCAGGGTGCCGTCGTAGGCCTCGACGCCGTCGGTGCGGATGAGGTCCAGCAGGATCTCGTTCTTGCGGTTGCCGAGGCCGTGCACGGTGGGGGCGTCGGGCGGGTCGTCGGGGGTGCCCTCGGGGAGGTGGATGTCCCGGGAGGCCAGGAAGGTGCGGACGCCGTCGGCGCGGGGGAGGCCGTCGACGTACTGGTCGTAGTCGGCGGCGGGGTCGAAGGGCCGGAAGGCGTCGCCGTCGCGTCGGCGCAGGAACTCGTCGAACGCCCTTCGCCACGCGGCGGCGTGCACGACGGCGGTCTTGGTGATGACCCCGTCGAGGTCGAAGAGGCAGGCGCGGATCCGCCCGGGCAGGCCCAGTTCGGTGGATTCCGTCGATTCCGTCACGTGCGTCGCTTCCGTCGAGGCGGTCGGCCGGGGCGTCTCTGTCATGGGGTGGGGGTTCCCCGCTGGGCGGGAGTCAGTGGGTCGCACGGGTGAGAACCGCTCTCACCGTCGGCTGATGCTGTCGCCCGCGTGGGCGCGACCGAGAGCGTGCAGGTGTTCGAGGGCGTCCAGGACGACGGTCCGGTCGTACCAGGCCAGCCACTCGCCCGTCTCCGCGGCGGCGACGGCCAGCGCCTTGAGCTGAGCGCGCGTCAACCCCTTCAGGGGTCGCTCGAAATGGGCCGAGACCATGCCCACGCACAGCCCGGAGGCGCTGGTGAGCGGCACGCTGTGGCAGGCTCGGCTGCCCGCGCGCAGAATCGCGGAGCGGGCGTCCTCGGTGAACACCGCGTCCGTCGCCACGTCCTGGACGGTCACCTGGGCGACGTCCCGTGCGGCCTTGGCGCAGGCCGTGCCGTCGTCCCCGACGTACGCGAAGAAGTCGACGAAGTCGGGTGTGTGTCCCGTGTGCCGTTCGATGCGCAGTCCGCCCTCGGTGCGGTCCGCGATCTGGACGTTGCCCATGTCGGTGCCGACGACGGCGAGGGTCTGGCTGAGGACGGCGGCCAGGACCTCGCTCCGGTTGCCGCGCCGGACGCCACGGTCGCGTGCCTCGGTGAAGCTCAGGGTCGGCTCGGCGTGCCGGGCCCGGCCGGGAAACCACAGCCCGCCGCGGTCACTCGGACGCGGCGCGCTCACGGCCGCCTCCACGAGGGTGCGCAGCTTGACGTTGTACTGCTGGGAAGCCCGCTGGAGCAGCGCGAACGCGGTCTCGGCGTCCGGCAGGGCGTAGCGTTCCCGCAGCATGCCCTGGGCCTGGGCGACCAGGAGCCGTCCCTCCGTCCGGGTGCGCAGCTGCCGTGCCTCCGCGCGCAGCCGCAGCAGTTCCTCCCGCACCTCCTCGTCGTCGCCGTGAGGCTCCGACCAGGGTCCTGCACGCATGGGCACCTTCCGCTTCCCTCGCCTCGAACGACAGCAGGGGTCGTCTGCCCGGTCCGTGCCCGAGTACGCCGGTCGGGTCTACCGTCTTCCTCATGCCTGTGACCTTCGACGATCTGCTGCGCCGGGCGGCCGCTCTGGTCCGCCCCGACCGCCGTGCCCTCCTCGGTGTCGCGGGCGGCCCCGGCGCGGGGAAGACCACCCTGGCCGAGCGGCTGACCCGGGAGCTCAACGCGGGCGGCGAGCGCGGCGAGCCCTGGGTCGCGCATGTCCCCATGGACGGTTTCCATCTGGCCGACGTGGAGCTGGATCGCCTGGGCCGCCGGGACCGCAAGGGCGCGCCGGACACGTTCGACGCGTTGGGCTACGCGGCTCTGCTGGAGCGGTTGCGGAACGACGAGGACGACGTCGTGTACGCGCCGGGCTTCGAGCGGACCCTGGAGCAGCCGATCGCGGGGGCGATCCCGGTCCCGCCGTCCGCGCGCCTGGTCGTCACGGAGGGGAACTATCTGCTGGTGGAGGGCGAGCCCTGGTCGCGTGTCCGTTCCCGGCTGGACGAGGTGTGGTTCTGCGATCTCGACGAGGCCGAGCGCGTCCGTCGTCTGGTCGCCCGCCACGAGGAGTTCGGCAAGGGGCACGACGAGGCGGTCGCCTGGGTGCTCCGCACGGACGAGCGCAACGCGGAGCTGGTGGCGACGACCAGGGCGCGCGCGGACCTGGTGGTGCCGGAGTCGGCGATGCCCGCAGTGGAGGCGGGCGGGTGGGCGGAACGGGGGTGAGGCAGCCCGACGTCGTCAGGAACGTCGGGCTGCCGGTCCGTGCGGCCTGTGGTCGGGCGCGGGGGTGGGGTCGGGGCGCGGTCAGGGTCGGAGGGTCAGGGTCGGTTCGCCCCGGTCGTCGCCCGCCGGGTCGCCGATCACGGCCGTGAACGCCTCCGTGCGGACCCTCAGCCCCTCCGCCACCCGGTCGAACGTGGGCTCGAAGAGCTCGCCGGAGCCGCCGTAGCGGACGGCGAAGACGTCGAGGTCGTCCGGCGCACCCGGCGCGGGGGTGGCCTCGATGGCCGTGGAGGCGACCAGGTGGGACCAGCCCTCGTCGGGGTTTCCGTAGCCGCGGGGGTCGGCGGCTAGGGCGAACGCGGCGAGTTGCTGGGTGGTGTCGGCGCGGGCGTCGAAGAACTCCGGGCCCTCGGCGGCCGGGTGCGTGAGCCACAGGTCGCCGGCGGAGGTCACGTCGGCGTCCGCGATCCGGCGCAGGCCCTCGGCGTCGTCCGCCACGTACGGCAGTCCCGCGAGGAGGTACGGCGCGCCGGGCAGGCGTTCGACGGCGACCGTGGTCCACAGCCGGGTGCCGTCGGTGACGTACAGGGACTGGACGTGCCGCAGGACGTGGTCGCGGGTGACGACGGGCTTGGTGACGAGCTTGGCCGCGAGGCCGTCGGCCCGGACGTCCCGGACCCGGATCTCGCCCATGGGGCGGCAGAGCAGGAAGCCGTCGACGACCGGCCCGAAACCGTGCTGGCGGTTGACGGCGGCGGGGAGGAGGTAGGTCCCGTCGGCCTCGATCAGGGAGGGGGTCATCCTGGAGTCGAAGGCGACCGAGACCCGGCCGGCGCGCAGCTGGTGCCGGACCGGCCGCGTGGACGGGGCGCGGTGCCAGGGCGTGGTGTCCTGGATCTGCCAGACCAGCATCCACGCGAAGTGGCCGTCGACGCCGCCGTCCGGCTTGACCGCGTGCCGGCCCCAAAGGGTGTCGCCCCGGTAGCGGCCCAGGTCGGCGCCGATGCGGTGGCCGAAGTAGCGCAGCCCGAGCACGGACTCGAAGCCGGAGTGCTGTTCGCTGTAGCGGGGGCCGCCGTTGTCGAAGCCGCCGACGGTGAGGCGTGCGTCGATGTAGCGGGCGAGCGCCTCCCCGTCCTCGGCGAAGATCCGCTCGCCGCTCACCCGGTGGGCCTGGGCGAGGAAGGACAGGGAGATCGGGCCGTAGTTGTTGTCGTAGGCGCCGCCGTGCTCGGGCGGCAGGAGGGCGCCCCGATCCCGTACCCGGTGGGCGCGGATCTCGTCGGCGTACAGGGCCATCGCCTGCTCGCGGATCCGCTCGGCGTCCTCGGGCGGGAGGTGGCGGGCCAGCATCAGGCCGCCGACGACGCAGCCGATGGCCTGGTTGCCGGCCTCCTGCGGGTTGAAGAAGGTCGCCTCGGTGAGCCAGCGCCAGTAGCCGCGGCTCATCTCCCGCAGGGCGGCGGTCTGTTCGTCGGTGAGGAGGCCGTCGGCGAGGTCGAGCAGGTTGACGGCCTGGAGCAGCGCCCAGACCGTGCTCGGCCAGTCGCCGATGGGGTGGGCGCCGGGAGCCAGGGTGTAACGGGCGTACGGGAAGCCGGAGTCGCGCACCCGCAGGTTGGGGTAGCCGGGGTTGTCGTCCGTGTAGACGCGCTCCCGGAGGTGGAAGTCCGTGCTGCGACCGACCGCCTCCGGCAGGCGAGGGTCCTTCGTGCGCTGCCAGGCGAGGGCCAGCAGCGACGTGATGCCGAGGGAGGTGTCGCCGATGTCGTCGACGCAGTCGGGGTGTTCGAGGTTGCCCTCGGGGGTGAGCCGGGCGAGGGCCTCCTCGGTGACCGAGGCGAGGACCTCGTCGTACGCCTCGGGGGTGGACGGCAGGTCGTGCAGGGGTCCTCGCTGGTGCGGGAGGTGCACGGGAGGGGACGTGGGGTGCACGGGGATCAGTCCTTCATGCCGGGGGTGGCCATGGAGAGGTGCGCCGGGGTCACCCGAGGGGTGCGGGCCGGCGGGCGCGCAGGGCGACGGTCAGTGTGTGCGGGCCGGCTCCACCGATGTAGACACGGTTCCCGGTCGTCGCGTCGGTGCCGCCCACCACGGTGTGGTCCTGGCCCGGGTCGTAGCGCAGTACGTCGCTCCGGTCCGGCCCGGCGAGCGGTTCGCCCGCCTCGACGTCGGCCTCGACCCGGATCTCGTCGTCACCGACCCGGTAGGTCATCGGCCCGGTCGTCAGGCACCAGCGTCCGTCGCCGATGGGGACGGCGCCCTCGGGCACGCCGCCCGGCCGGAAGGTCAGTTCCAGGGCCCAGGGCACCCGGGGTCCGCTGAGGTCGATCCGCAGGTCGGCGCCGTCCTCCCGGAGGTCCACCTCGACGCGGGTCGTGTGCGAGACCTCGTCCCTGGGCCGGTCGGGGAAGGCCATCGCGGCCGAGAAGCGTCCCTCGTCCCCCAGCCGGTAGGCGCCGTCGTCCCGCCTCAGCTCCTTGGGGAGCGGCTGGTAGTAGGCGGCCGTGAGGGTTTCGGTGAGCCGGTAGCGGTTGTCGGCGGGCTGTTCCACGTCGGCTGCGCGGAACGGGCCCAGGTCGAAGAAGCCCCGCGAGAGACGGACCGCGTCGAGGACGGCGTCGCCGGCGAACAGGCGCAGAAAGGTGGGGTTGCAGGCGAGGCCCGAGCGGACGCGCCGGTGTGCGGGCACGTCGGAGCCGCCGTACACCACCGTGTGCGCGGTGGCCGAGGCGCGGGAGGCGAGGCGTGCGGTGGTGAGGTACCGGTCGCGCGGAAGGGGCTCGGCGGTCGGGGCCGGCAGGGCGCGGCACAGGTCCGGGGTCAGCTGGGTCTCGGCGAGCAGGTCGGGGTCGTCGATGCCGCCGGCGGCCGCTAGCCGCGCCACCCGGGCGAAGTCGCCCCGGCCGGTGCGGATCGCGAGCAGCCGGTAGTGCGGCAGATAGGGCGCCAGCGGGAACGGGTGGTACTGGTCCTGCCGTCGTGAGTGGACGGTCTCCACCGTGCCGTCCGGCCTGATCAGGTCCAGGGTCGTGGCGAGGTTGCGTTCGACGGCGTACAGCAGGTCGGCGCGGCCGAGCACCTCGGCCAGCAGCAGCAGCGACGGATTGGACACATGGGCCGCGTAGTTGGCGCTCCGTTCCGAGTACAGGCCCTCCGCGTCGATGTCGACGCCCTCGGCGAGCCACTCCTCGACGCGGTCGAGCAGCCGGTCGTCCGGGAACGACCGGTGCAGCCGGGCCAGCGCCGCGCACAGCTCCCAGCGGTGGTTCGGGGTGTGCACCCCACCCGTCAGGAGGCTGCCGGTGGCGGCGCCGGCGATGTCGGCGAGCGCGGCCGTGACATCGCGCAGTTCCGGTCCCGCGTCGGCGGCGAGGACGTGCGCGTCGCACACGTCGTTGACGGTGAACGCGGAGTCCGGCGGTGACTGCACGTTGTCGCCGCCGGCGAACAGGCCGGTGGTGGTCTGCGTGGCCCGCAGCGCGCGGAGGTGGGTCGTCGCCGCGGCGACGGCCCGCTCGCTGCCGTGCAGTGCCGAGTCCGGGGAGCGGTACGCCGCGACCAGGGTCTTCACCCGCCGCGCCAGACCACGGTGCGGCACACCGGCGGGTTCCTCGTCGGGGCGGGCCGCGAGCGGGCCGGCCTGCCGGTCGGCGGCGCGGGCCACCGCGTGGACGAACTCGTGGTCGAGCGGGGTGGGCAAGGTCAGTCCTTCAGTCCGGCGTTGATGTCGGCGTTCATGACGTACTTCTGGAAGACCAGGAAGACGACGATCAGCGGGACCATGGAGATGACCGATCCGCCGAGCAGCACGGACCAGTTGATGTTCTGCGCGCCGACGAGGCTCTGGATGCCGATCTGCACCGTGAACTTCTCGGGGTCGTTCAGCATCAGCAGCGGCCAGATGTAGTCGTTCCACCTCCACTGGAACGACAGGATGGCGAGCGTCAGCATGATGGGCCGGGAGAGCGGCACCATGATCCGCAGGAAGATCGACAGCTCTTTCGCGCCGTCGATGCGGGCGGCCTCGATGAGTTCGTCGGGGACCGTCAGGAAGAACTGGCGGAACATGAAGCAGCCGGTCGCGGTGAGCAGGGCCGGGAGGATGATGCCGGAGAGCGAGTTGTAGAAGCCGAGGTCGCGGACCACCAGGAACAGCGGGGCGAGCATGACCTCGGCCGGCAGCATCGTGGTGGCCAGGACGCAGAGGAAGAAGGCCTTCAGCCACTTGTTGTCGTACTTGGCCAGCGCGTACCCGGTGCAGCAGCTGACTCCCACCGTGAGGATCGTCGCGATCACACACACGATGGTCGTGTTGATGAAGTACTCGGAGAAGTTGGCGCTCGCCCACGCTTCCTTGTAACCCGACACGGTCGGGTCCTCGGGAAACACCGTCAGCGGCAGGGAGAACAGGTCTCCCGCCGGTTTGAGGGAGCTGAGGACGAACCACAGCACCGGCACCCCGTAGAGGGCCGCGAGGACCCACAGGAGTGTCGTCGGGGCAACAGCGCGCCGAAGCCCACCGGTGGCCGAGCCGCTGGACCGCTTCTTGCGGACAGGTCGTCCGGGCCCGGTGTCGACCTTGCGTGGCATGTCTGTGGTTGTCATCGGTTCTCCACCCGCCGGTTCACCATCATCTGGATGATCGCGACGGCCATCAGGATGAGCATGAGCACGAACGACGCGGCGCTCGCGTAGCCGATCTGGCCCGACTTGAACCCCGTCTGGTAGATGTACTGCACCAGCAGGTTGTTCGACGTTCCGGGTCCACCGTTGTTGAGGGAGGCGAACACCGCGTATTCCTTCATCGCGTGGATCGTGTTGAGCAGGATGACGATGAAGGACGTGGGGGCGATGCTCGGCAGGGTGATGCTGAAGAACTGGCGCCACGGGCCGGCGCCGTCGAGCGCGGCCGCCTCGTAGTACGACGTCGGGACGTTCTTGATCGCCGCGATGAACAGCAGCATGGAGAAGCCCGTCCAGGCCCAGGCCGCCGCCACCACGACCACGATCAGTGACAGGTCCGCGTTCGACTGCCAGGGAACGGCGCTGCCGCCGACCTTCTCGATGAAGTAGTTGACCAGTCCGAAGTTCTCACCGAACAGCCACCGCCACAGGACACCCACGATGATGGGCGACAGCAGCCACGGGATGAAGAAGAAGATGCGGGCGACCGACGCGCCCTTGGCGTTCTTGCTCACCAGCACGTTGGCGATGAGCAGCGACAACACGAAGTTCAGCGGAACGAAGAGCACGGTGTACAGCAGCGTGCGGGTCGTCGCGGCGTAGAAGGTCGAATCCCCGAGCAGCTTCTGGTAGTTGTCCAGTCCGACGAACTGGAACGCCCCCACGCCCGTGTAGTTCGTGAAGGAGTAGACGAGCCCGATCACCGCCGGCCAGACGAAGAACAGCGCGAAGAGCACGACGTTGCCCGAGATGAGGACGAGCGGGGCGAGGGTGTACTTGCTTCGTCTCCTGGGCGGGCTCACGGACACGTCCGAGGCGTCCGGGGCGCGTTTGGTCATCTTCCTGACTCCGTGCTGGTGGAATGGGTTCCTGGAGGCTCAGGCCATGAGCCCGGCATCACGTGGGTGGGGTCCGCGGGCCGGGCGGCGGGGTCTCGGCCCCGCCGCCCGGCCCGTCGGCCCACGATCAGCCGCCGACCTGCTGGTTGTAGCCGTCCACGATGTTCTGCAGGGCCTTGTCGGCCGACTGCTCGCCGTTGATCGCCTTGCCGAGCTCCGCCTTGGTCGGGTCGTCGGCGAGGCTCTTGCCCTTCAGCACCCAGTTCGTCTGCGCGCTGTTGAAGTAGCCGGAGATCGGGTCGTAGAGCGGGATGGACTCGTTGTAGAGCTTGAACGCCGCCTGTGCCGCCTCGGACTTGAAGGGGTACTTCGGGTTCAGACCGCTCTCGACCGGCAGGAAGCCGGACGTCTCGCACAGCGTCTTGTAGTGGTCGGGCTCGTACAGCCAGGACAGGAACTTCTTCGCGGCGGCGGCCGCGTCGGCGTTGTTGTTGAAGCCGACCGTCATGCCGCCGCTGTTGACGTCACTGGCCTGCACCGGCTGCGCGGGGGTGGGGACGCTCGCCCACTCGAACTTCGTGATGCTCTCCGCGTAGGCGGCGACCTGCCACACGCCGGACCAGTAGGCGACGACGTCACCGCTCTGGAACATGGCCGACGGGTCGGCGCCGCTGGTCCACACCGACTTCGGCATGGTCTTGTCGTCGTTCCAGCCGACGAAGGTGTTCACGGCCTTCTTGGTCGCCGCGTCCACCGAGAACTTGCCGGAGTCGTCGGCGTGGACGTACTTGCCGCCCATCTCGTAGACCATGGCGCGCAGCCGGGACGGCGACTGGTCGAAGGTCAGGGAGTACTTGGCGTCGGTCTTCTCCCGGACCTCGTTGGCCGCCTTGATGAACTCGTCCCAGGTCCAGGTCTTGTCGGGCGAGGTCGGGTAGTCGACGCCGGCCTTCTCGAAGAGCGACTTGTTGATGAACATGCCGGAGGCGGTGACGTCCGAGGGGATGGACAGCACCTTCCCGGACGAGTCCTTGGCGACGAAGTTGGCGTTGATCTTGTTGGTCTTGTTGTTGGCGATGTCGCTGAGATCGATCAGCTTGTTCGACCAGATCGGGTCGAGCGCCGGCACGGCCGCCACGTCGGGCAGCGAGTTCGCCTGCGCGGAGTTGCGCAGCTTCGTCGCGTAGCCGTCGTAGGGGATGTTGACGAGCTTGACCTTGACGCCCGTCTCCTTCTCGTACTGCGCCACCATCTTCTTCCAGCCCGCGTCCTGCCCCGGAACCGTGGAGATCCAGAACGTCAGCGACTTGGAGGTACCGCCGGACTCGGATCCCCCTCCGCAGGCGGAGAGCAGAAGGACGGCTGCCGAGGCGCCGGCAGCGAGGGGAACCAGGCGGCGCACACCGCCGCGGCCGAGTCGGCGGGAGCGCCGCACACCCACAGTGGTCATCTTCGATCCCTTTTTTTCGGTAGGGGACGGAGCACGGCGCCGACCGAGCGGCACGGGTGCATTTTGCAGGAAAGCTGCATTCCGGGGGGCGCGGCCTCGCCCGGCCGCGTCGTCCACGCGGGGCGGTATCCCCGGCCGTTCTGGCCGTCACCGCACGGGCACGCCCTCGTGCGGTTGCCGTACTCGAGTACAGGCGGGACGCTCGCCCCAAGCCGGCGTCCCGGCCGACTTAGAAAGCGCTTGTCCGGACATTGGCAGATGCCGGTGGAGTCCGTCAATGCTTCACCCCCGCGCCGCCGGTCACGGTTTGGATTCCCCGGGCCACGGCCAGGCGGCTGGCCCCCACGACGGTGCCGCTGTCGCCGAGCGCGCTGCTCACGACCTCGGTGGGCCAGCTCAGGCGGGCCAGTTCGGCCCGTACGCCGGGCAGGAGCCGGGCTTTCGAGCCGACGGCGCCACCCAGCACGATCAGGCCGGGATCCAGGACGGCGGTCGCGGCGGCGGCGAGTCGGCCCACGTCGGCGGCGTGCCGGCCGACGACGGCGCAGGCCGTGGCGTGCCCCTCGTCGGCCAGTGCGAACAGCCCGTCCACCGTGTCGGGGCACACACCGTCCACGCCCTGCCAGGCGTCCGCCGCCCGGCGCAGCAGGGAACCCGCTCCGATGTGCGCCTCCAGGCCCTCGTGGCGGGGCTCCCGGTCCGCGTCCCACGGGTAGGGTAGCCGGGCCACCTCACCCGCGGCGCCGTTCGCGCCGCGCAGCACCTGACCTCCGATGACGACACCGAGACCGATGCCGACGCCGATCCGCAGATAGCCGAAGGTGTCCCGGCCGCGGGCCGCGCCCTCGTGCAGCTCGGCGAGGGCGGCGCAGTTCACGTTGTTCTCGACGTGCACGGGCACACCGGGCGGGAGGGCCACGGTCAGCGCGTCGAAGATGGGGCCCGCCTTGGCGGTGGCGGGGCGGACGGCCGTGCCCTCCCGGCTCTGGACGGTGACATCGCCGACGGCGACGACGATGGCGCGCAGCGGCGCCCCGGGCGACAGCCCGGAGAGGGCGTCGGCGACCACGTCGACGGTGTCGGCCCGCAGGCCGGTGCCCTCGGCCACCAGGGTGCCGTCCAGGGCGCAGACCCGGGCCCGGGTGACGCTGGGGCCGAGGTCGACGGCGAGGACCGCGCCGGCGGCGGGACCGAGATCGTATACGGCCGCCGACCTGCCGGTTCCGCCGTTGAGGGTGCCGGAGTGGGCGGCGAGTCCGGCGGCCTCCAGCTCGGCCACGGCGGTGGAGACGGTCGGCTTGGAAAGGCGTGCCCCGGTGGCCAGTTGAGGGCGGGTGGCGGTGCTCGACGCGGCCAGTACGGCGAAGACGGCGCGGGCGCTCTCGCTCAGTTGCATGGTCTCCCCAGTCGTGCCGCGATCATGCGGCCGCACGGTCGTGCGGTATCCGGCGTCGTAACCCTTGACGCACTCTTATTCGTTAGTTAATTTCCTAACGAAGTCAAGCGGTACTCGCCTGCCGCACCGACAGAAGCCCGTCCCGGGGCTTCCCTAGCACCCCCCACAGACCCTGTGTGTCCAGGCACGGTTTCGCCCAGCCGTCGCTGCGCCCATCGCAACGCAACGACGAAAGAGGCCCTCCGTGCCGGATTCGAGGCCCGTCGCGGTCGGTATCGACGTGGGCGGCACCAAGACCCATCTCCGCGCTGTCGCGGGGACGGAGTCCGTCGCCGACCACATCCGTACCAGCCGTGGCTGGCGGCCGCACGACCCGGCGGCCGCGACCGAATGGCTGGCCACGCTGGTCGGGGAGGTGCTGCCCGCGCACACCCCGCCGTCCGCCGTGGCCGTCGGCGCCCATGCCTGCGAGACGCCCCGCCAGTGCGAGGGGATACGTCTCGCCCTCCAGGAACGGCTTCAGGTGCCGTGTCTGGTGGTGGGTGACGCCGAGCTGCTGGTCCCCGCCGCCGGTTTCGCGCGGGGGGTGGGGCTGGTCGCGGGCACCGGTTCGGTGGCCGTCGGCCGGTCCGCCGCCGGTGCTTCGGTGCAGGTCGGCGGCTGGGGCGCGGTTCTCGGCGACGAGGGCGGCGCCGCCGGCCTGGTCCGGGAGGCATGTCGTGCCGTCTGGGCCGCGCACGACCGGGGTGAGGCGCCCGACGCCCTCGCCGACCGGCTCGTCGCCGCCTTCGGGGTGAGCGAGGTACCGGCTCTGGGTGGGGCGCTGGAGGCCGCCACGGCCATGTCCGCCGACTGGGGCCGGCACGCGCCCGCGGTCTTCGAGGCCGCCGAGGAGGGCTCCGCCCCAGCCCACCGGGTGATCACCGACGGGGGCCGCGCACTCGCCGCGCTCGTGGCCCGGCTGGCCGCCCGCCAGGTCCCCGTCGACGACGTGGTGGTGGCCGGCGGGACGATCCTCTCCCGGCCCGCCCTGTACTCGGCATTCGCCGAAGCGCTCGCCGACGCTGTACCGTCCGCGCGACCGCATGTGCTTCAAGTGCCGCCGGTCGAAGGGGCGTTGGCACTCTCACGTACTCTCCTCCGACCGGTCACCCGCTGATTACCGTCCGGTCGTCGACCGGACATCGACCGGTCATGCGTCAACCCCACGCTCAGCCCGCACCCGATCAACCCACCGCGAAAGGAGCGGCGTTCCATGCCGTCATCTGCCGGGCACCACACGCTCAACCGCCGTGTCTTCCTCAGGAACTCCCTCGGCGTCTCGGCCGGCCTGATCGCCGCTCCGACCCTCGCGAACCTCTGGCAGGCCCCCGAGGCGAAGGCCGCCACCGCGTTCGCCGCGTTCGTCGACGACTACGCGACCAACACCACGGCGAACCTCACCCCCGAGACCAACGCCGTGGTCCGGGCCCTCGGCGGCTTCGCCGAGATCTGGAAGACCGGCGACGCCTGGAACACCGGCACCCCGCTGCTGCCCGAGATCCTGCGCGCCAACGTGCGCTACAGCGAGCGCGTCACCGCCCGCCGGACGGATGCGCAGGCGCGCGAGGCGTTCATCACCGACCGGCAGCACCAGAGCTACTCGGTGATCAGCGGTCTCGGCCCCCTCGCCGAGCTGTACCGAACGGGCGCCATGGCGGTCACCGCGATCACCTCCGCGCCGGACGGCACGCCCTCGGGCAAGATCAGCGACTCCGTCCCCGCCGACGCTCCCACCGGATCGGCGAACGGCGCCGGCTCGACCAGCTCCGCTCTCGGGAAGGTGGCCGAACTCGTCAACACCGTGCGCGGGCCGTTCGCGTCGAGCAACCCCGCCAAGTTCTCCTACCAGTACCCCCGGCCCTGGCGCATGAACGAGAACAGCGAGGTCGTCGACACCGGACGGACCGACGAGTTCGGGTTCCCGGTGTACGACTCCGCCGTCGTCGTCGCCCCCCAGCTGCTGCGCCAGCGCGGCGAGGACGCGGCCACGGACGGCGGTTTCCCCAGCGGGCACACCAACGCCCTCCACCTGGCCGCTCTGGCCTACGCGTACGCCGTGCCGGAGCGCTTCCAGGAGATGGTGACCCGCGCCTTCGAAGCGAGCCACGACCGGATCGTCTCGGGCATGCACTCCGCGCTCGACGTCGTCGGCGGTCGCGTCATGGCCACGGCCCTGGCCGCCGCCGCCCTCGCCGACCCCAGGAACGCCGAGCTGAAGGCAGCCGCGCGCCGACAGGCCGCCACGTACTTCCAGGCGAAGACGGGCACCACCGCCGACACACTCTTCGCCTACGCGCACTCGGCCGGAACGGATACGGACCCGTACGCCGACCGGGCGGCCAACGAGCGCCTGGTCGAGCCGAAGCTGACGTACGTACTTCCGCGCCGCGGCAGGTCCCAGGACCTGACCGTGCCGAAGGGCGCCGAGGTCCTCCTGGAGACACGACTGCCCTACCTGGACGCGGCGCAGCGCCGCGAGGTGCTCCGCACGACCGCGCTGCCGTCGGGCTATGTGCTGCTGGACGGCTGGGAGCAGTGGGGGCGGCTCAACCTGTTCGCGGCGGCCGACGGCTACGGTGCCCTGGACGCCGATGTCACCGTCACGCTGGACGCCTCCCTCGGCGGCTTCCACGCGGCCGACACCTGGCGCAACGACATCGACGGCCCGGGCGGGCTCGTCAAGCAGGGCAGCGGCACGCTCACGCTGGCCGGCGCCAACCGGTACACGGGCGGCACGGTCGTGGAGGCCGGTGTCCTCGCGGCGGGCTCGAAGGAGGCGTTCGGGCGCGGTGACGTCCGGGTGAAGGGCGGCACACTGGCCACCGGCGACCACACCGTCCGGGTGCGCGGCGGCTACGCGCAGGCCGGTGTCCTCGACGTGACGCTGGACCGGGGCACCGACGCCGCCCTCGTGGTGGACGGACGGGCGGTCCTGGAGCGGGGCAGCAAGCTGGTCGTCCGCTTCGACGCCGCGCAGGCGCCGCGTTCCGGCAGCACGGTCGCGGTCGTCGGGGCGCGGTCCCTGCAGGGACGGTTCGCGGAGGTCTCCGTGGCCGTCGAGGGCTGGACGGCCGAGCAGGTCTGCACGGCGCACGGGGTGTCGGTGCGCCTGCGCAAGAAGTGACCGCACGGTTCGGCGGGTCCGTCGGGGGTGGCGTGCGCCGCCCCCGACAGGCGTTCACAGAGCCGGTGGCAGGGCCTGCTCGGCCCAGATGGTCTTGCCCGCGCCGCTCGGACGGCTGCCCCAGCGGTCGGTGAGTTGGGCGACCAGGAGCAGGCCGCGGCCCCCCTCGTCGAAGCTGCGGGCCCGGCGCAGATGCGGTGAGGTGCTGCTGGCGTCGGAGACCTCGCAGATGAGGGTGCGGTCGCGGATCAGGCGCAGCTGGATGGGGGCGCCGCCGTAGCGGATGGCGTTGGTGACGAGTTCGCTGACCACGAGTTCGGTGACGAAGACGGCCTCCTCCAGGCCCCAGCGGGTGAGCTGTTCGGTGGCGAGCTTGCGCGCGTTGGCGACCAGCGCCGGGTCGTCGGTGAGGTTCCAGACGGCGACCTGCTCCGCGTCGAGGGCACGGGTACGCGCGAGCAGCAGGGCCACGTCGTCGGCCGGGGTCTCGGGCAGCAGTGCCTTCAGCACGGTGTCGCAGAGGCGCTCCAGACTGTCCGCCTGTCCCTCCAGCGCGGCGCACAGGGCGGCGGTGCCCGTGTCGACGTCACGGTCCCGGGCCTCGACCAGGCCGTCGGTGTACAGGGCGAGGACCGACCCCTCGGGCAGCTCCAGCTCCCTGGCCTCGAAGGGGAGGCCGCCTACGCCGAGCATCGGCCCGGCCACCACCTCGACGACCTGGACGCTGCCGTCGGGCCGCACCACCACGGGCGGCACATGCCCGGCCGAGGCGATCGAGCAGCTGCGGTCCACCGGGTCGTAGACCGCGTACAGACAGGTCGCGCCGATCTCCCCGTCCCCCGTGCCGTCGCCGGCCGCGAGGTGTTCGACCAGGTCGTCCAGGTGGGTGAGGAGCTCGTCGGGCGGCAGGTCGACGTCGGCGAGCGCCCACACGGCCGTGCGCAGCCGGCCCATGGTGACGGAGGCGTGGATGCCGTGGCCCACGACGTCGCCGACGACCAGCGCCACCCGGGTCCCGGACAGCGGGATCACGTCGAACCAGTCGCCGCCCACCCCGGCCTGCGACAGGGCCGGCAGGTAGCGGGAGGCGAACTCGACGGCCGCCTGGCCGGCGACCGTCTTCGGCAGCAGACTGCGCTGGAGCGCCAGCGCCGTACTGCGCTCCTTGGTGTAGCGGCGGGCGTTGTCGACGCAGACGGCCGCCCGGCTGGAGAGCTCCTCGGCGAGCGACACGTCGTCCTGGTCGAAGGCGTCGGGGTGCTCGGGGGTCAGGAGCCGGACGAGGACGGCGACACCGAGGGTGGTGCCGCGCGCGACCAGCGGTACGGCCATCAGGGAGAGGTCGTGGTCCGCGGCCTCCCGGAGTTTGGCGGAGCGGGCGCCGTGCCGGGCGAACCAGGAGTCGAGGTGGTGCTCGCCGGTGCGGGTGAGCACGGGCTCGCCGCTGCGCAGGGCCCGGGCGGGCGGTGAGAACGGCGGGTAGACGTCGGCGGCGCCCAGGGCGATGGCCGCCTCCGGCACTCCGGGCGTACTGGAGTGGTGGGCGGCCCTGCGCAGTCGTACCCCCTCGTCCACGGGTCCCATCTCGGGTTCCTCGCCCTGGAGGACGGACTCCAGGAGGTCGACGCTGGCGAAGTCGGCGAGCCGGGGGACGACGAGTTCGGCGAGTTCACGGGCCGTCCGGACGACGTCGAGCCTGGTGCCGATGGACCCGGCGGCCTCGTTCAGCAGGGCCAGGCGCTGGCGGGCCCAGAACTGCTCGCTGCTGTCGAAGCCGGCGAGCGCGGTGCCGATCAGCTCTCCGGAGCGGTCCCGCACCGGCCACATCTCGAAGCTCCAGGCGTGCATGCGCCGACCGGACGGGGAGCGGGTCCAGCTCTCGTAGTGGACCGGCTGTCCGGTCTCCACCACGATCTCCAGATGGCGCAGGAAGCCCCGGCTGTGCTCGGCGTCCTCCACGGTGTCGGGAAAGTACTGGTGCCGGAACTCCTCCTCGGGCTGCCCCATGACCTGGCACGCCCAGTCGTTCATACGGAGGTACCGCTGCCCGGTGTCGAAGACCGACATGGACATCGACGCCTGTCTGAAGGCCAGCTCGCCGAGGCCCCGCTCGGTCAGGTCGGGCGTGGCCTGGACGACGAACCGCCGCCGCTCTCCCGCCGCGCCCCGCACCGGGCAGATCCGCAGCGCGACCTTCTGCCGTCGCCCGTCCCGGTAGCGCAGGTCCACCACCGCGTCGCCGTGCGTCAGCAGCGCCCGCCAGACCGCGGCCGCGTCCCCGTCCACCAGGGCGTCGGCCGGCCTGCCGGTCACCTCCTCGGCGGTGTAGCCGGTGAGCCGCCGGGCACCCTCGCTCCACCCCGCGACGAGGCCGCGCGCGTCGACCACCGCCATCGCCTCACCGGCCGCGGCAGCCCGCGACGCGCCGGACGCCTTCGTCACCATATGGCCAGGATGGTCCGTTCAGGGCGGGGCAACAACCCGGCTACGCCCGTGACGTACCGGGTCCTGGCCCCGCCTAGGGACGGAGGGCCGTAGGGCTAGAGGGTGGTGCGGGATTCGAGGTCCTGGCGGGTGTCGTTGCCGTAGACGCCCGTCTCGTCGCCCCGGATTCCGTACCAGAGCTGGAAGCGCGCCACCGCTTCCTTCAGTACGACGTCGTACTGCCCCGAGGTGGAGCCGTTGTCGTACACGTTCGGGATCCGCAGCAGCCGTTGCTGGAGTTCGGAGACCTCGGGGCCGCTGTCGCCCTCGCGGAGGGTGCCGGGGCCGTCCGGGTCGGCGCCGTCGTCCGGGGCGGGCGCCGAGGTCGCGGGGGCCGACGGGGTCGCGCTCGGGGTGACGGCGCGTGCCTCCTTCTCCGTGCCGCCGCCGGGCAGGAGCAGGGCGGCGCCGAAGCCCAGCAGGGCCGCCGCGCCGACACCGACGATCACGGCGGCGCGCTTGAGGCCGGATCCGTCGCCGGGGGCCGGCCGCCGCCGCTGCCGACGCCGGTGCCCCTCGCCGCGCGGGACCGTGTCCGAGCCGAAGTCCTCGCCGACCATGACCGGGGGAAGTTCCTCGGTCTCGTACTCCGTCCGGGGCAGGATCCGCTCGGGGGCGGGCTTCGGCTCCGGTGCGGGCGTCGCCGCCGGGGGCCGTGCCGACGGCGGCGGTGTCGGAACCGCTGCCGGGGTGGGGGGCACGGCGACGGTCTCGTACTCGTCGTCGGGGCCGTCGGCTCCCTTGAACTGCTCGAACTCACGCAGCAACTCGGCCAGGGCCTCGGTCCTGCGCCGGCGCATGACGTAGGTCGGCTCGATCGTGGGACGCTTCGCCGTCCGGCCCGGTTCGGGCGGTTTCGACACGCTGTTCTCCTTCCGTGCACGCGGTCTCCCGCCATCCCCGAGAGGAGATACGGGAAGCCGGGCCGGGAGGTTCAGCCCGGCAGGCGGCTCCGGGGGGCGCTCGGGAGCACGGCGACCACCTCCCAGCCGGGGCCGTCCGCGCGCGGCCGGGCCTGGATACGGCCGCCGAGCGCGGTGACCCGTTCCGTGAGGCCGACCAGTCCGAAGCCGCCGCCCCGGGCCGCATCCGGCAGCCGGGCGGCGCCGCGTCCGTCGTCGCGGACCACGACCTCCAGTCCGTCGCGCCCGTGGCGCAGGTCGACGGTGACCTCGGTGGCGTCGGCGGCGTGCCGACGGACGTTCGTCAAAGCCTCCTGCACCACGCGGAAGGCGGCGGCCTGCACCTCGTGCGGCAGGTCGTCGGGGACGGCAGGGTCGTGGCGCAGCACGGCGCGGCGGCCGTCGACACCGCCGACACCGTCGAAGCCGCGCACCAGATCGTCGACGCCCGCCAGGTCGCCCACCGGGCGCCGGTCGGCGGGCCCGGTCTCCTCCTCGTGGTCGCGCAGCACCCCGACCGTGCGGCGCATGGAGGCCAGCGCCTCGGTCGCGGCGCGCTCGATGCCCGCGAGAACGGGATCGAGTCGCTCGGGTTGGGAGGCGGCCATCATCCGGGCGACCTGGGTCTGGACCAGGATCCCCGTGACGTGGTGGGCGACGAAGTCGTGCAGGTCCGCGGCCATGGCGAGGCGCTCCGCCCGGCGGGTCTCGGTGACGACCTGGGTCCGCCGGTTGTCGAGGGTGCGCAGATAGGCGGCGACGGCGGCCGCGATCCCGGCCAGCAGCACCAGGAGCAGCGCCACGCCGATGAGGCTGTCGCCCGGCTCGACGACGAAGTACGGCAGCGGAAGCACGACCAGGGCGAGACCGTCGAGGAGTCCGCAGGCCGGCGCCCAGCCGGGCGGGCAGGTGCGGACGGCCACGACCAGCAGACACAGCAGTACGGCCGGCTGTCCCGGGCCGAAGCCCCCCGTCTCCCGCATCAGAAGCAGGACCACGACACTCGCCAGGACGGCGAGGGCGGGGACGCCCGCGCGTACCTGGGGGGTCAGCCAGTCCGGCCGGCGGTGCTCGGGCCACAGCACCGCCGCGAGACCGACGGCCAGAGGGAGCAGGTGCGGCCACAGATGGGCGGTGTCCTCCGCCGTCAGGAGGAGGACGTCGGACCCGCAGGCCAGGAGGAGGGCCACGACGCCGCCGACGCGTACACAGCCCGCTCTGGCCGGGCGCCCCGGCCGGCCGGGGCCGCCACCCGGGGATGCCATGGTGTCGAGCACGAGGTTCACGCGGATCACAGTAGGCAGTGCCTGCGGTCCCCGTATCGGCCGTACGGCCGAGGAGGCGTGCGCGGCGGGCGGCAGGCCTGGCCGTTCGGCCGAGGCGGCCGCCCCCGCCCCCGGGAGAGGTTGGGTGTCGCAACCGCACCCCTTCTCCACCAGGAGCACCTCATGGATCGCAGCCCCCTGCTCATCACCGCCGCCGTCGTGGCGGCCCTGGCCGTCGGCGGCGGAGCCCTCACCTACGCGATGAGCGGTACGGAGTCGACGACCGGGCTGGACCCGTTCAACACCGTCACCGTGGACGGCCAGAAGGCGCTCAGCGGGAAGATCGTCGCCGGTCGCACCGAGTCGAAGTACAGCCCGCTGCCCTGGATCGGCGGCGAGACCTCCGGTCTGAGGTGCCCCGACCTCAAGGCGGTGGCCGGCACGAAGGTGACCTGCACGGGCAGGGACGGCGACGGCAAGGACCTCTCCGTCCCCGTCACCGTCGTCAAGGCGGACGCCTCCAGCGTCACCTGGAAGTTCGAGCGCCCCTAGGGGGTGTTCCGAGGCTCCCGCACAGCACTGTCGAAGCACCCCCCCGGTCCCCCCGAAAGGACCCGTCACCGTCATGAGCACCGTCCTGGCCGGCAACGGCCTCGTCAAGAAGTACGGCCCCACCACCGCGCTGGCCGGCGTGGACGTGGCGGTCGCCGAGCGTGAGTCACTCGCCATCATGGGCCCGTCCGGCTCCGGCAAGTCGACCCTCCTCCACACCCTCGCCGGCATCATCCGCCCCGACGACGGCCAGGTGCTGCTGCGCGGCGAACGCGTCGACCACTGGGGCGAGAACAGGCTGAGCGCCCTGCGCCGCAAGCGGTTCGGGTTCGTCTTCCAGTTCGGCCAGTTGCTGCCCGAGCTGCCCGCCGAGGAGAACGTCGCGCTCCCGCTGATGCTGGAGGGCGTACCGCGCCGCCAGGCGGTGCAGCGCGCACGCCGCTGGTTCGCCCCGCTGGGCCTCGCGGGTCTGGAGCACCGGCGGCCCGGTCAGCTCTCCGGCGGCCAGGCCCAGCGCGTCGCCATCGCCCGCGCCCTCGCCGTGGAGCCCGATGTCGTCTTCGCCGACGAGCCCACGGGCGCCCTCGACCAGACCACCGGCGAGGAGGTCATCCGTCTCCTCACCTCGGTCACCCGCGACCAGGGCGCCTGCCTCGTCATGGTCACGCACGACGCCGAGGTGGCCGCCCACTGCGACCGCGTCCTCCAGGTACGGGACGGCCGGATCGCCGGCCACAGCCAGTACACGGTCGCCTAGGCCCCCCACGCAGGGCGCCTTGAGGGCGCGGGGAACCGCGCGACCAGCCTCGGACAGCCCGCACCCGCCCTCGAACCGGAACCGACCGGCCGTTCAGGCAGCCGGTCATCCCTTCCCTCGATCTCCGGAGACACAGAATGCGCTCCCCCGTCCTGCCCCTCACCTGGCACCTGGCCCGCGCCTCCGGCAGGCGTGGCCTGCAGAGCCACCTCCTGTCCGTCGCGGCCGCCGCGGCCGGCGCCCTCGTCCTCCTGACGCTCCTGGCCGCCTACCTGGGCTCCGGCACCCGGGCCGACCGCACGGCCTGGCGCACCCCCGAGGCGGTGGCGGCGAAGGAGGCGACCGCCGTACAGACACTGGGGACGACGTACGTGGACCACCGGCCGGTCACCGTCGTCTCCCTGGCCCAGTTGCCGAACCGGGCCGCGACACCCGCCCCGCCCGGTCTCGCCGACTTCCCCGCACCGGGGCGCACCTATCTGTCGCCCGCCCTGGCGGAGCTGATGCGGGAGCTGCCGGCGACGCGTCTCGCGGACCGCTTCCCGGTCACGAGCGGCTACGGCACGATCGGCGCCGGCGGGCTAGCCTCCCCCGAGGAACTCGTGGCCGTCATCGGCCGCGCACCCACCGACCCGGCGATCACCCGGGCCGCCGAGGGCAGCGCCCTGGACGCCCTCGCCGCCCGCGCCCGTGTGGACGGCTTCACCGGCACCGGGCCCAGTCCGTTCTCCTCCTTCGACCAGCAGGCAGCCCTGTTCGGCGGCGCCCTCCTCGTCGTCCCCGTGCTCGTGCTGGCCTCGGCCGCCGGACGCCTGGGCGCCGCCCGCCGTGAGCAGCGGCTCGCCGCCCTACGGCTGGCCGGAGCGACCCCCCGCCAGATTCTGGCGATGACGGGGGTCGAGTCGGCTGCGGTGGGCCTGGCCGGCGGTCTCCTCGGCGGGGTCGTGTACACGCTGCTGGTGCCGCTCCTGGCCCGGGTGCCGTACGGCATCGGCACCTGGTACACAGGCCAGTTGTGGGTCGGGCTGCCCTGGCTGCTCGTGGTGGTGGCGGCCGTGGCCGCGCTCACCTCCGTCAGCGCGGTGACGACGCTGCGCGGGGTGGCGCGTTCCCCGCTGGGCGTGGCCCAGCAGGCCGATCCGCGCCGGACGAAGCTGATCCGGCTGGTGCTGTTCGTCGCCATCGGGCTGTATGTGGCGGTCACCGCGCACGGCGGCGGGCTGAGCACGGGACAGACACTCGCGCTGATCGTCCTGGTGTACGGGGCGTTCTGGACCCTCGGCCCCTGGGTCGTCGACATGCTGGGCAGGCTGCTGAGCCGCTTCGCGCGCCGTCCGGCGACGCTGCTGGCCGCGCGCCGGCTCAGCGACGATCCCCGCGGCGCCTGGCGCACGGTCAGCGGTCTGGTCCTCGCGGGTCTGGTCGCCGGGTTCTTCACCGTCGGACAGGTCGGCCTCGTGGGTTACGAGCACCGGGGCCAGGTCGCCGTGCGCGCGGAACACGGGGATGTGGACGAACTCCCCAGTAGAGCACAGGAGTTGCTCACCGAAGCCGGTGTGAAAGCAAGGGTGGAGGCGACTGACTCCGACACGCACGACGGGCTCCTGTTGGGCGACGAGGGCATCGTGGCCCATGTGCGCGGCGGGCAGGAGCAGTTGGACACCGCGTCGACCGCGCTGTCCTCCCTCTCCCCCGGGAACCTGCCGTTCACCCAGGACTACGTCAACGCCGAGACCGACACGACGACCCGGCTCATCGGCGAGATGGGGCTCGCGGTACTGGCCCTGGGCTTCCTCGTCGCCGCGGCCTCCGCCGGACTCACCGCGGCGGCCACGGTCCTGGACCGGCGCCGCGTCTACGCGCTGCTGCGGCTGGCGGGTACGCCGCTGAAGGTGCTGGACCGGGCGCGGATACGGGAGACCGCGCTGCCGCTGGTGGTCCTCGCCGGAGGTACGACGGCGACCGGGATCTACGGCGGCATCAAGGTGAACGAGATGTTCCACCTGGAGCCGGACGCGTCGGGGGCCGTGCGCCTCGCCCTCTGTGTCGCCCTCGGCACGGTCACCATGTTCGCGGCGCTCGCCGGGAGTCGGCCGCTGCTGCGGAAGGTGACGGCGGAGCGGGCGCAGGAAGCCGACTGACACACCCTCGTCGAGCCGTCCGCCGTCGACGCCCAGGCGCCCGGCCCACAGCCTCCCACTCGCGGCCTCCCATCCGCGGTCTCCCATCCGCGGTCTCCATCCGCAGGCTCTCCCCCAGGCTGGTGCACCCGCGGGCCCTTCGCCCACAGGCTCCGCACCCGCGTCCTTCTCCTTCAGGCATGATGCGCCCATGAACGACCGCAGCCCGATCCGGGTCCTGATCGCCGACGACCAGGACATGGTCCGCACCGGCTTCCGTTTCTTCCTCGACGCGCAGCCCGACATCACCGTGGTCGCCGAGGCCGCCGACGGCGAGACGGCCGTGCGGCTGGCCCGTGAGGTGCGGCCGGACGTGTGTCTGCTGGACATCCGGATGCCGAAGCTGGACGGCCTGGAGGCGACCCGGCTGCTGGCCGGTCCGGGTGTGGTCGATCCGGTGCGGGTGGTCGTGGTGACCACGTTCGACCTGGACGAGTACGTCTACGGGGCGCTGCGCGGCGGCGCCTGCGGTTTCCTGCTGAAGGACTCGGGGCCGACCCTGCTGGCCGAGGCGGTTCGCGCGGCGGCGGTGGGCGACTCGCTGGTGTCGCCGTCGGTGACGGTCCGGCTCCTCAAGCACGTGACGGCGGAGAAGGAGGACCGGGCCGGGCCCGAAGCCCCGCGCCCCCGGGAGGCGTTGACCGAACGGGAACTGGACGTCGTCCGCCTGGTCGCGCTGGGGCACACCAACGCGGAGATCGCCGCCTCGATGTTCGTGTCCCTCTCCACGGTCAAGACCCACCTCGGCAGCGTCCAGCTCAAGCTCGCCGCGCGGAACCGGGTGGAGATCGCGGCGTGGGCGTGGCGGACGGGGCACGCCGGTGACGGCGTGTGAGGGTCACTTCGTGAGGGTGATCCGGATGCCGACCGTGCCGTCGGCGCCCCGGCGCAGTCGGCTGCCGAGCAGGGTGAGACGGCCGAGGACGCCGTACTTGCGGGCGATGAGCCTGCGGTAGGCGGCGGAGCCGGCCGCGTCGAGGATCTCCGCGTGGGCGGGGACGGAGTCGCCGGTGGGGTTGCCGCGCACGTCGCAGGGGCCGACGACGACGTCGGCGCGGTTCCGGATGCGCTTGACCTTCCAGGAGTCGGCGACCGTCCAGACGCCGAGCGCGTCGCCGTCCCGCACCACCCACACCGGTGTCGGCACGGTGGTGCCGTTCTTGCGGTAGGTGGTGACCAGCAGGTATTTACCCGCGCCGAGGACGTCGAGCGTGGTTTCGTCAGCCATGGGCGGAGTCTAGGCGCACGGCCGCCGGCCTGGAGACCGTGGCGGCCGTGCCCCGAGGAACGGACGGTGGAGCGGCGTCAGTCCAGCAGTCCGTCGTAGTCGGGCAGCTTGTAGGTGCGCTCGGCGTGGCCGCCGACGAGGTCGGTGGTGTTGTTGCCGACGTTGGCGACGATCGTGTAGCCGTCGGACTCGATGTCCGCGCGCGAGGCGGTCTTGTAGGCGGCGACCTCGCCGAACAGGTCGGGCAGGTCGCGCACGTAGAGGCCGTCGACGGGGTAGCCGACGTTCTCCAGGTTCCACTCGGTGAGCGACTCGATGATGCCCGGGCGGGCGGTGACGAAGAAGACGTCGACCCCACGGGACTTGGCGTACTTGGCCAGCGCCAGGGAGGGCTTCATGGCCGGGGTCGGCAGCTGGTACCAGGGCGTGTAGTGCGTCTCCAGCGTCGTGTTGTCGATGTCGAAGACGATGGCGAGCTTCTGCCCCGAGGAGTTCGCGGTGCGCTGCTGTATGTAGGGCGTGGCCGTGTCGATGACGGCCTTCACGTCCTTCTGCCAGGTCGCGTAGTCCACCTCGGCGGCCGCGGTCGCGGTGACCGCGGCCGTGCTCGGCGCCGCGGCGGCCGGAACGGCCGCGGTCATCGAAGCGCCCAGGCCCAGTACGGCCACCGTGGCGACCGTGGTGATGCGGCGTCCCACACCGCTTGCTGTCATGTTCGTCCCCTTTTTCTCATGTCAAAGCGGCGAGGTCGTCGGAACCTTCGCCGCACTGGTCATGGTCATGTCCAACAGTGGCCGGGAGACTACCTAAGAGTTACTGATTAGTAGAGAGGGCCCGACGAACCTTCTTCGGGCGGACGACGGCCGGGGAGCGGGCCGCGGGGGCTGTGAAGATCGCCGAACTGTCGGCAAACACCAACCGGCGGGTCTACATTGCCCGTTGGACGAAAGCACCTTCGCAGAAGATCCAGGAGTTGATGCCGTGACGGACAACCCGGCAGCCTCGGACTTCCCCTCCTCGTCACTGAACCGGCGCATCGTCACCACGCGGCCGAGCGCGGCACGGATCTGGAACTACTGGCTCGGTGGCAGGGACTACTACGAGGTCGACCGCAAGGCCGGGGACGAGATACGCCGACTGCATCCGAGCATCCACGACTACGCCCGCGCGGACCGGCGTTTCCTGCGCCGGGCGGTGCGCCATCTGGCCGCCGAGGTGGGGATCCGCCAGTTCCTGGACATCGGCGCCGGGCTGCCGACCGCGGAGAACACCCACGAGGTCGCCCAACGCGTCCTCCCGGACGCGCGGATCGTCTACGTCGACAACGACCCACTGGTCCTGGTGCACGCCCGGGCCCTGCTCACGAGCGCGCCCGAGGGTCGTACGGACCACGTGGACGAGGACGTGCGCAACGTCGACTCGATCCTCGAACACGCCGCGCGGACCCTGGACCTGACCCGGCCGGTCGCACTGATGCTGCTCGACGTGCTGGCCTTCGTCACCGACGACGAGGACCCGCACGGCATCGTGCGCCGCCTGATGGCCGCCCTGCCCACCGGCAGCCATCTGATGCTCTCGCACACCGTCACCAGTCCGCGGTGGCCCGATGTGGACATCGCGGCGGCGTGGTGGAACGCGCACGGCACCCCTCGGCTGAACCAGCGCACACCCGAGACGGTGGCCCGCTTCTTCGACGGGCTGGACCTCCTCGAACCGGGCGTCGTCTCGTGCACGCGCTGGCGCCCGGAGCCCGCCGACGAGGAGGCCGGCGAGCCGGCGGAAGTGGCCATGTACTGCGGAGTGGGAGGCAAGCGCTGATGACGACCGACCCGGTCCGGCTCCAGCTGGACGTCGCCGACTTCGACCTGGCACGTTTCCAGCCCTACGTCGACAAGTGCCGGACCTCCGGCATCCGGCTGACGACGCTCTCCGAACTCGGTGACACCCCGGAGCACCGCCGGGCGTTGTATGAACTCAACAAGGAGTGCTCGGCCGACATCCCCGAGCGCGGTGCCTTCTTCCCGTACGACGAGTACCACCGGCTCCGCTTCGAGGTGTCCTCCTACGACCCGCGCGGTGTCGTGCTGGCCCTCGACGGCGAGCGGTGGATCGGTATGGCGGCCACCTCGGACCGGCGCGGTTCGGGGTTCGTGTTCAACGAGATGACCGGAGTGCGGGTCGCGCATCGCGGCCGGGGCATCTCGGTGGCCATGAAGACCTTCGGCATCGGGTTCGCCGGGATCTGCGGGGTGAGCACCGTCCGTACGGTCCACCACCCGGCCAACGACCGTGCGATCGCCATGAACCGGACGTTGGGATACGTCGACGCGGACTGGTGAACATGTGCCGACCACGGCACGTATGAAAGGAGGGCGCTCAAGGACCGGACGCCCTGGCGGTGTTGACACCGTGTCGGACGGGGTTCGGGAGCCAGGCGATGAGGCACGCACGACGACGAGTCGTGAAGCGGGTGACGCGGCTGACGGCCGCCGGTGGAGTGATCTGCGGGGCCCTGATGGTCACACAGGCGGCGATGGCGACCGAACCCGCCGTCACCCCGCCCGCGACCCCGAGCGCGGTGCTGTCCGCGTCCGGCACCGGTAACGGTCTGCTGACCGAACTCGGCTCCGAGCGGACGGCGGGCACCTGGATCGCCGAGGACGGCAGCCCGGTCGTCGCCGTCACCGACGAGAAGGCCGCCGCCGAGGTCGAGCGGGCGGGCGCCCGCCCGAAGATGGTCGAGTACAGCGGCGAGGACCTCAAGTCCGCCACGGAGGCGCTGCGTTCGGCACCCCGGGTGTCGGGCACCTCCTGGTCGATCGACCCCGCCTCCAACGAGGTGGTGGTGCGCGCCGACAGCACGGTCTCCAAGAAGGACTGGTCGAGCCTGACCGACCTCGCCGAGGAGATCGGCGGCTCCGTGCGGATGGAGCGCACCGAGGGCGCGTACACGATGCGGCTCAACGGCGCGCAGCCGATCTTCGGGACCGGCGGGCGTTGTTCGATCGGCTTCAACGTGACCGACGGCGAGAACGACTTCATGCTGACCGCCGGGCACTGCGGCCCCGAGGGCTCCGTCTGGTTCTCGGACGACCAGGGCCGGCAGGAGATCGGCCGGACGACCCAGACCAACTTCCCCGGTGCCGACTACTCGCTCGTCCAGTACCTCCAGGACGCGCCGAGCAACAAGACCAACGTCGTCTCCGTCGGCGACGGCCGCGGCGTGCGCATCACCTCCGTCGGTGACGCGGCGGTCGGCCAGCGGGTCTTCCGCAGCGGCAGCACCAGCGGCTTCCGCAACGGCGAGGTGACCGGCCTCGACGCCACGGTCAACTACCCCGAGGGCACGGTCACCGGTCTCATCGAGACCACGGTCTGCGCCGAGCCGGGCGACAGTGGGGGCCCGCTCTTCTCGGAAGGAGTGGCGCTGGGGGTGACCTCGGGCGGCAACGGCGACTGCGAGGCGGGCGGTACGACGTTCTTCCAGCCGCTGTCCGACGCCCTCGACGACCTCGGCGTCCAGCTGAACGGTCTGCCGCAGTCCGCCGCCCGACCGACCGCCGCGGCCGACGGCTCCGAGGACGACGCCCAGGGTGCCGCCGCCCCGGGCTCCGCCGAACCGGGTGCCGTGGAATCCGTCGAGTCCATCGAGGCCGCCTCCGACCTCCTCGACCGCCTCGCCGACCCCCGCAACGTCGGCCCCGGCCTGCTGGTGATCGCCGGAAGCATGGTCGCCCTGGCGGCCACCCGTTTCATCCGCACGGAACAGGACCGCCAGGCGTACCGCCGCCAGTACTCGCGGAGCTGGGGCTAGTGCCGCGGCAGGCAACGTTTGCCCGTCAAGGAGCGGCGTCCGGTGCGTGCTCTCGGTGTGCCGGCCGAAAGCCCTCGTACTGGATGTACTTGGGTTTTCGGCCGGTGCGGCGAGAGGGCGTGCCGGGCGTCGCGACGGGGCGAACGTTGCCTGTCGCGGCACTAGATACGGGACCGCCCCTTCGGCGCGCCGTCAGGGCGCCCGAAGGGGCGTGGAGAACCACACGGCGAGCCCTGCCGGACCCGTGGTCGGGCGCCCACCGGGCCCGGCAGCCGGGATGCCGGCCGCAGGTCACTCGGAGGAGCGCGCCGCCCACTCCAGGACCAGACGCTCGTACTCGCTCCGCTGCTCCCTGTTCAACGTCCCACCGCTCCGGAACCAGAGCGCCCGGATCTCCTCGTTGACCTCGGCGGCCGTTCGCGCCGGTACTTCCGCTCTTTCCAGGACGACATCAGGGGTAGTGGACATGGTGTAAACCATATGTCCTCGAACGTGAAGCCGATGTGAGTAAAGGTGCCACTTCAGACATTACGGACCGTGAAGCTGATCACTCTGCGTTTACGGCTCCGTCGTACCGAGCACCAGCACCTGAATGGCGAGCACGGCCGCCCCCCGCGCCCAGTCGTGGAAGTCGGACACCTTCGTCTCCAGGGGCACGGGCGCGGCCAGCGGATGCCGATGAGCGCGGACGGCCTCGTGCACGGCCTCCGCCGCCACCGCCATCAGCCCCACCCCCTCCCCCGCGAGCAAAATCTTCTGCGGCATCACGAAGTTCGCGATCTGGGCCACCAGGATCCCCAGCGCCCGCCCCGCCTCGCCGACGACCCGCGCGCACATCGGCTCCCCCTCGGCCGCACCGTCCAGGATCTCCTCGTACGTCACCTCACGCCCGGTCGCCGCCCGCACCTGGTACCGGATGCTGGGGATGCTCAATAGCGAGACGGCGCTGCCGCGCTCCCCGTCGGGGGTGAGCGGCCCGGAGGGGTCCACGATCCAGTGGCGGCCGAACCCCCGGTCCTCCTCTGCGTAGGGCACGCGCCTGCCTCCCAGGACCAGCCCGTATCCGATGCCCGCGCCGATGGTGAGGACGACGAACCGGTCCAGTCCGCGCCCCGCGCCGAACCACGTCTCGGCCTCGACGAGCGCGGCGACGTCGTTCTCGACGACCACCGGCAGCCCGGTGTGCTCCTCGACGAGTGCCGCCAACGGCACGTCGCGCCACTCCAGGAAGGGCGACTCCCCGACCACCGCGCGACGCCGGACGAGCCCGCCGACCCCGATGCCGATACCGGCGAGCGAGGGGTGCGCCCGGGCGAGTTCGGTGGTCATCTCGGCGAGCAGGTCGGCGACCCGCTCCGGCTCGCGCGTGGGGAGCGGACGGTCGTGGCGGGCGACGATCTCGCTCCGGAGCGTGGTGACGACGGCGTACACCATGTCGTCGGTGATCTTGAAGCCGACGAAGGCGCGTGACTCGGCGACGATGTCCAGCGGCTGCGAGGGGCGCCCCTGCCGGACCTCGGGGAGCGCGGCCCCCTCGGCGGTCTCGACCAGCAGCCCCGACTCGATCAGCGGTTTGGTCAGCCGGGTGAGGCTTCCGGCGGACAGGCCGAGGCGCCGCGCGAGTTCGGTGCGCGAGAGCGGGCCGTGCACGAGCACCTCGATCGCCACCGCGCGTTCTCCGGGACTGAGCGGCAGCCAGCTGGCAGCGAGTGCGGTCATGAGGGTCAGACTCCCACACCTTGTTTCTTTTGCAGCGGAAACAACATCTCCAGCCTAGTCCGACAGAAGCCGCTTCCAGAAGATGCCGACCCACCCCTTGACGCCGTAATTCTTCCGCGACAAAAGTAAGTGCCCTGAGTCTGAGGCAACGCCGCCGATGAGGGAGCACCGATGACCATCGCCTCCAGCAGTCCACCGATCCGCACACGGGGCGACGGCCTCCTGGCCGCCGTCTTCATCGCCCCGGCGATGCTCGGCTTCCTGGTCTTCCTGCTCTGGCCGACCCTGCGCGGCATCTACCTGAGCTTCACCCGCTTCAACCTGCTCACCCCGGCGGAGTGGGTGGGCCTGGACAACTACGTCCGGATGGTCAACGACCCGATCTTCTGGGACTCGCTGGCCGTCACGGTCGAGTACGTGGTGCTCAACATCGGTGTGCAGACGGTCGCCGCGCTCGCCATCGCCGTACTGCTCCAGCGGCTGACCCAGTCGGCGCTGCTGCGCGGCATCGTGCTCACGCCGTATCTGATGTCGAACGTGGTGGCCGGTCTGGTCTGGCTCTGGATCCTCGACACCCAGCTGGGCATCGGCAACGAGATCATCGGCGCGCTCGGCGCGGACCGCATCCCGTTCCTCGCCGACGAGACCTGGGCGATCCCCACGATCGCCCTGATCAACGTGTGGCGGCACGTCGGCTACACCGCACTGCTCCTGTTCGCCGGGCTCCAGGCGATTCCGAACGACGTGTACGAGGCGGCCAGGGTGGACGGCGCGAGCGAGTGGCGGATGTTCTGGCGGGTCACCATGCCGCTGCTGCGACCGGTGCTGGCGGTGGTGCTGATCATGACGGTGATCGGTTCGTTCCAGGTGTTCGACACCGTGGCGGTGACCACGGCCGGTGGCCCCGCGAACGCCACGAACGTCCTGCAGTTCTACATCTACGGCTCCGCCTTCGGCCGCTTCCAGTTCGGTTACGCCTCGGCGATGTCCGTCGCCCTGCTGGTCGTGCTCAGCGCCATCACCGTCCTGCAGTACCGGCTCACCAGGGCCGGACAGAGCGACCTCGGCTGACGGAAGGGAGACACCCGCATGGCCACCATGACCACACCGACGACACCTGCCGCGCCCGCGGCGACGCGGCCGGCCGCACGGCCGGCGAAGCGCCGGCTCTCCGTCGGACGGGCCGCCGCCTGGACCGTGATGGGCCTGATCGTGCTCATCACCCTGCTGCCCTTCTACTGGATCCTGCGCACGGCGCTCTCCACCAACGCCGGGCTGAACGCGGACCCCGCGAACCCACTGCCCGTCGGTCTCACCGGCAGCGGTTTCGAGCGGGCCCTCGGCCTGCAGTCCGCCGAGGAGGCGATCGCCCAGGGCGGTGCCGGCGGCGGACTCGACTTCTGGCGGTACCTGCTCAACTCGGTGATCGTGGCGACCCTGATCACCGGCTGCCAGATCCTCTTCTCCGCGATGGCCGCCTACGCCTTCGCACGGCTGCGCTGGCGGGGCCGTGACCAGGTGTTCGGGCTGTTCCTGGCCGGGCTGATGGTGCCGACCATCTTCACGCTGCTGCCGAACTTCGTGCTCATCAAGCAGTTGCACCTGGTGGACTCGCTCCTCGGCATCGCGCTGCCCAGCCTCTTCATGACACCGTTCGCGGTCTTCTTCCTGCGGCAGTTCTTCATGAACATCCCCCACGAGGTCGAGGAGGCGGCCCTGCTGGACGGCGCCGGGAAGATCAGGATCTTCTCCCGGGTGATCCTGCCGATGGCGGCCACCCCGATCCTCACCCTGTCCGTGCTGACGTACATCACCTCCTGGAACGACTACTTCTGGCCGCTGATGGTCAGTTACAGCGACGACTCGCGGGTGCTGACGGTGGCACTGGCGATCTTCCGGGCACAGACCCCGGCGACCGGCGTGGACTGGTCGGGGCTCACGGCGGCGACGCTGATCGCCGCACTGCCGATGCTGGTGCTCTTCGCCGCCTCCGCCCGCCGCATCGTCAGCTCCATCGGCTTCACCGGGATCAAGTGAGGGAACCGACGATGCGACTTCGTACGCTGACCGCATGGGCCGGGGCGCTGACGCTGTCCCTGGTGACCGGCTGCGCCCAGGGCGACGGCACCGGGGCGTCCTCGAACACGGTGACGTACTGGCTGTGGGACGCCAACCAGCTGCCCGCCTACCAGGCCTGCGCCAAGGACTTCGAGAAGGAGAACCCCGGACTGCGGGTGAAGATCAGCCAGTTGGGGTGGAGCGACTACTGGACCAAGCTCACCGCCGGGTTCATCGCGGGCACCCAGCCGGACGTGTTCACCGACCACATCCAGAAGTTCGGCCAGTTCGCCGATCTGGACGTGCTGGAACCGCTCGACGACCTGGGCATCGAGGACTCCGACTACCAGCCGGGCCTCGCCGCCAACTGGATCGGCCAGGACGGCCACCGCTACGGCTCCCCGAAGGACTGGGACACCGTCGCGCTCTTCTACAACAAGGAGCTGGCGAAGGAGGCCGGCCTCACCGCCGACGAGCTGAACGACCTCTCCTGGAACCCCGAGGACGGCGGCACCTTCGAGAAGGCCGTCGCCCGCCTCACCGTCGACGGCAAGGGCAGGCGGGGCGACGAACCGGGCTTCGACAGACACGACGTCAAGGTCTACGGCCTGGCGAGCAACGGCGGCGGTTACGCCGACGGACAGACCCAGTGGAGCCCCTTCACCGGGTCGGCCGGATGGAGTTACACGGACAAGGCCCGCTGGGGCACGGAGTACCGCTACGACAGCGACACCTTCCAGTCCGTGATCTCGTGGTACTTCGGGCTGGCGGAGAAGGGCTACATGGTGCCCTTCGCCGACTACAACGTCCAGTCCAACCAGGCCAACACCCAGGTGGCGGCGGGCAAGGCGGCGGCCACCTTCGACGGCGCCTGGATGATCTCCACCTACGCCGGCTTCGAGGGCATGGACATCGGCACCGCCCTCACCCCGGCCGGCCCCACCGGCAAGCGCGCCACCATGATGAACGGCCTCGCCGACTCCATCACCAAGGCTTCCAAGAACAAGGCGGGGGCCCGGAGATGGGTGGCGTACCTGGCCTCCGACGCCTGCCAGAGCACGGTCGGCCGGTACGGCGTCGTCTTCCCCGCCACCCCGGCGGGCACCGAGGCCGCCGTCGCGGCGTACGAGAAGAAGGGCCTCGACGTCTCCGCCTTCACCGAACCGGTGGCGGACAAGCAGGACTTCCGGACCTTCTCCTATCCGATCACCAACTACGCGGCGGACGTCACCGCGCTCATGCAGCCCGCGATGGAGGACATCTACGGCAACGGGGCACCGGTGAGCGGACTCGACGAGACCAACGACCAGATCAATCTGATACTCGACCAGTGAAGGACATTCCGCACATGACGTTCTCCCTCGGCATCGTCGGCGCCGGCCAGTTCTCCGGCCAGTTCGCCACGCTGTTCCAGGCGCACCCCGGCGTCGGCGACGTCTATGTCACCGATCTGCTGCCCGAGCGGGCCGAAGCCCTCGTGACCGCCCAGGGACTGGCCGGCACCTTCCCCTCGTACGAGGCGATGCTGGAGTCGAAGGCGGTCGACGCCGTCGCGATCTTCACCCAGCGCTGGACGCACGGGCCGCTGGTGCTCCAGGGCCTGAACGCCGGCAAGCACGTCTACTCCGCGGTCCCCATGGCGATCACCGCCGACGAGATCGCGGCGATCATCGACGCGGTCCGGGCGACCGGGCTGACGTACATGATGGGTGAGACGAGCCAGTACAACCCGGCGACCGTGCACGCCCGCAACCGGATCGCGGAGGGGGCGTTCGGGCGGCTCTTCTACGCCGAGGGCGACTACGTCCACGACATGGATCTGGGGTTCTACGAGGCCTACCAGTACAGCGGCGGCGAGGACTGGAAGCGGACCGCCAGCTATCCGCCGCTGCTGTACCCGACGCACTCGGTGGGCGGGGTGCTCGGGGCCTGGCGGACGCACGCGGTGAGCGTGTCGGCGATCGGCGTCGTGGACGGGCGCGGTGACGGGGTGTTCGACAAGGAGGTCAGCCAGTTCGGCAACGACTTCTCCAACGCGACCGCGCTGTTCGAGGTGGCGGGCGGGGGTTCGTTCCGTACGAACGAGTTCCGGCGGGTCGGCTACCCCTCACAGATACGGGAGTCGCGTTTCCGATTCTTCGGCACGGACGCCAGCATGGAGCAGCTCGCGACGGTGGCGTTCTGGCAGGACAAGAAGGGGGTCGAGGACATCAGTGAACTCCTTGAGCCCAAGCCCACCCTGTCCCCGGACGACCCCTCGCTCCAGCACATCGCGCCGGATCTGCGGGCCGCCTTCACCTCGGGATCGGCGCCGGTCCACGACCGGTCGCGGCTGCCGCGGGAGTTCGACCATCTGCACAACGGGCACGAGGGCAGCCACCACTTCCTGGTGGACGACTTCGTGACCGCCGTCAACACCCGGACGCTGCCGTCGGTGAACGCCTGGGTGGCGGCCCGCTACACCCTGCCGGGGATCGTCGCGCACGAGTCCGCGCGGCAGGGTGGGGTACGGCTGGAGATCCCGGACTTCGGGGACGCCCCCGAGGCGTGACGCCCCCGGCGTGACGTTTCGGCACGGTCGTCGGGCCGGGCTCCTGGCTGCCCGTCAGGTGCCCGGCTTGCGGCCGTACACGAAGACGTCGTCGCCCTTCTTCAGCAGCGACCAGTACTTCTTGGCGTCCGTCTTGGTCATGTTGACGCAGCCGCGGGAACCCGGCGGGTTCCACATGCTGACGCCGGCGGAGTGGAAGGCCTGGCCGCCGTCGAAGAACTGCGCGTAGGGCATGGGCACGTGGTAGATCGACGACACGTGGTCGATGTTGCGCCAGTAGATCTTCTTCAGGCCGGTGCGGGTCTCGTCGCCGTCGCGGCCGGTGCGGACCGGGACGGGGCCGTAGACGAGCTTCGCGCCGTCCTGGATCCAGCTGAGCTGGAGCGTGAGGTTCACACAGGCGATACGGCCCTTGTTGGTCGGGCACTTGCCGGCCTTGTTGGGGTTCTTGCCGACGGCCTTCTGCTTGTTCATGAGGTCCATCACGCCCCAGGTGACGGCTCCCGCGTAGCCGGCATTCGGGGTGATGCCGTGCTTGGTCTGGAAGGCCTTGATCGCCTCGCAGTCGCCGGCGGACTGCTTGCCGTCGACCGTGCGGCCGAGGAACTTCTCGACCTGCTTCTGGTACGGCCCCGTCGACGTCGTACAACTCGCCGCCTGCGCGGGCGCGGTGCCGAGCGCGAGCGTGAGCGGTGTCAGCAGTGCGGTGATCGTGAGCGCGACGGCGCCTCTTCTGCCTATGTCCCCCATGACGGGCCTTTCCCTTTCGAGTGTTTTGTAGGTCCTGCCTACCTAGACAGGCGACCGGCGGCGACGGTTGTGGGAGAGCCCACGTCGAGACGAAACGGTTACACAGCCGGGAATTCGCAGATACAGTTACCCCCATGAGCAACAGCGAATCCATAACTCGCGTGGCGTTGAAGAAAATTACCCCCGATGTCTCCGGGGCGATGGGCTCCCTGCACGGCGCCGCAGTCACCGCGGCCCGGGACGCGAAGGTCGAGCCCGAAATCCTCGAACTGATCAGAATTCGTGCCTCGCAGATCAACGGCTGCGCCTTCTGCCTGGACATGCACACCAAGGACGCCCGCGCGCAGGGCGAGACCGAACAGCGGATCTACGCGCTCAGCGCCTGGCGCGAGACCCCGTTCTACACCGACCGCGAGCGCGCCGCCCTGGCGTTGACCGAGGCCGTGACGCTGGTCCACGACGGCCAGGTGCCGGACGACGTGTACGCCGAGGCGGCCGAGGTCTTCGACGAGCAGCAGGTCGCGGCACTGATCTGGGCGGCGACCGTGATCAACGCCTACAACCGGATCGCCATCGCCACGCGCATGGTTCCGGGGGCCTACCAGCCCGCCCAGAAGTAGCGCCTAAATCCCCGGGAAAGGATTCCCGGGGATTTTTCCCGACAATTCAGCGCCCGTATGTCGCTGAACGACTTTCAGCGCCGGGCCGAATTCCCTTCGGCCCGGGGCTTCTCCGCCCGTACATCGCTGTGAATTCAGTGGTCCGGCAGCGGCCGCATCAGCCCGTCCAGCCATCGCCGCCATTCCGGTGCGCGGACGGCCCGGCCGGGGGTCATCGGCCGGCCGGTCCAGGCGGCGACCGGGCGGATGCCGTGGAGGGCGTTGACGAGCCACACCTCACGGCCGTCCAACTCCCCCAGGGAGCGTTCGCGGTGGGCGACCCGGACGCCGGTGCGGGCGGCGTGCTCCAGGACGAGGGCCACGGTGACGCCCGCGAGCAGCGGCAGCCGGGGCGGCGGCAGACAGAGGGTGTCGTCCTCCCACCAGAGCAGACTGTTGCTCGCGCCCTCCAGCACCAGGCCGGAGGGCGCGATGAGGATCGCCTCGTCGGCGTCCACCCCGGCCGCCCGGCTGCGGACCCGGGCCAGGGCGTCCAGGTCCGGCCCCTTGCGGCGGGGCACGGTGCGCGGGTCGGGCTGCCCCGCCGCCCACACCCGGATCTCGGCCGTGAGGGGCGGGGCGTGCCGGAGCAGCAGCCTCAACTCCAGTGATCCGGAGGCGAGTTCCACCCGGGGGAACCACTCCCCCGTGCGCGGCAGGGCGCGGGTCATGTCCTGCCAGAAGTCGACGACCTGCCCGAGGGGCGGCGCGCCGCACTCGCCGCAGGACCGCACGAACCGTTCGCGGTGCCGGCCGAAGCCGCGCACCCGTCCGTCGCGCAGCAGCCACGAGTCCGCTACGAGGAGGCGTCCGCCCTGTGCCTGGCCGGGGACGAGGCCGTGTTCGGGTGACCAGGTCAGCAGACCTTCCGCGATGGCGGGTTGTGTCACTCGGTACTCCTGTCGGTCTTTCGGTTCCATGTCCGTGGCCGGTGCGGGTCCCGCCGCCGGCTCAGTACTTGCGGCCGGCGACGGCCGGGGCGCCGTGCCGGGGTCCGTAGGGGGCGTGCTCCAGCCAGGCGCCGCAGCGGGGCACCATCGGGGCGAGGGCCGCCGCCGCCCGCTGCTTGACCCGGACGATACGGCGCCGGGGCCGCAGATGGTCCAGGGCGCTGCCGGCGGCGGCGCTGTTGAACAGGCCCGCCGCGCGCCGGACGCCGGCGAAGGAGCCGACCGCTTCGGGCGTGCCCTCCGCGATCGCGCGGGCCGCGGCGACCGCGTCCGCGATGCCGCTGTTCATGCCGCGTGCCCCGAAGGGCGGGAAGAGGTGCGCGGCCTCGCCGGCCAGCAGCACCCGGCGGTGCGGGTCGGTGAAGTCGGCGGCGACCTTGCGCAGGAAGCGGTAGGTGGACACCCACAGGATCCGCTCGTCGTAGCCGTCGCCGACGACCTCGGGCAGCCAGCGGCGTACGGCCTCCCGGGTGCCGTACTCCTGCGTCGCGTCGTCGTCGCGGCACTGGAGGTCGAGTTGGAAGCCGCCCGTGAAGGGCACCCGCATGACGCTGCGGCCGCCGAGCGCCGGGTGTTCGTAGTGGAAGACCCGTTCCAGCGGCAGTTCGGCCCCGGGAATGTCAGCGACGTCCACGACGACGTGGAAGCCCTCTCCGTGGGTGCCCTCCAGCGGAATGCCCAACTCGCGGCGGACCGCCGAGCGGGCTCCGTCGGCGGCGACCGCGTGGGTGCCCGTCCAGGTCCTGCCGTCCTCGCCGGTGAGCGTCACCTCCTCCGGACCGGTCCGTACGGCGGTGATCCGGGCGTCCCACACGAACTCCACCCCGGCGTCCCGGCAGGCGGCGAGCAGGAAGCGCTCGGTGTCGACCTGGCGGAGGCTGGTGAAGGGCGGGGTGCCGGTGGGCGGCGGGAAGGTGCGGGCGTAGACCTGGCGGCCCCGGTAGAGGGTGCGTCTGGTGTGCCAGGTCCGCCCGTACGCGGCGATCTCGACCGCGAGTCCCGGATGGATCTCCTCCAGCAGTTGCAAGGTCTCCCGGTGCACGAACAGGGCGCGGCTGCCGGGGCGTTCACGGCCCTCGGGGTCGGCTTCCAGCAGGGTGACGGGGAGGTCGTGGGCGCGCAGGGCGAGGGCGGCGGAGAGACCCACGGGTCCCGCGCCCACGACGAGGACGGGAGGCGTCATGTGCGGGTGCTCTCGGCGAGCATGCGGGTGATCTCGACGCGTTTGACCTTCCAGGTGGAGGTCATCGGAAGTTCGTCGAACCGCCACTGCCTCGGCGCCGCCATGGTGGGCAGATCGGCCGTGGCCTCGTGCCAGCGCCGCAGGTCCAGGGGCCGTTCGCCGCGTACGCAGACCACGGGGACGGGTTCGCGGTCGGCGCCGGGGACGATGACGACCTCGCGCAGCTCCTCCAGGCGGGACATCAGCGTGTCCTCGACCTCCAGGTTGCTGTGCACGGAGTCGATCTGGTCGATCTCGCGGTCGATGAGGTAGAGGGCGCCCCAGCGGCTCTGGTAGCCCATGTCGCCCATCTGCCACCAGCCGCTGTCGAGTTGGCGCAGATAGCGCTCCCGGGCGCCGAGGTAGGTGAGGATGCGGCCGCGGGTGCGGGCCTCGATGCGGCCGGCGGTGCCGGGGGCGACCCGCCGCCCGGCGTCGTCGGCCACCCGGACGCGGGTGAAGCCGGGGATGCCGATGCCGACCCGGCGGCCGTCGGCGCGGGCGGCGCTCCTGCGGGTGAACCACTGGAAGGCGACCGGGCCCGTCTCGCTCTGCCCGTACAGCTGGATGAGCCAGGGCGAGCGCCGCTGCGAGGCGTCGAGGAGCCGCTGCACGGTCCGGGGGTGGATGGCGTCGAAGGTGGAACCGTAGGAGCGGACGCGGGACAGCGGGGCGCCGGGCGCGTCGGCCAGCTCCTCCCACAGCACGAAGGTGTTGGGGTGGGTCTCGACGATGCCGGGGCGGTGGCGGGCCAGCAGCGGGCCGACGTTCGACGGTTCCGGGTCGACGATCAGGAGCAGCGGGCTGCCGAAGTGCAGCAGCACGCCGAGCAGATGGTAGAAGCGCGAGTGCACGAACGACATGTGCAGGGCGGCGGTCTCGCCCCGGGTGGGCCAGCCCATGGCCTTCTGCGGGACGAGCCGGTTCCACATGGTGTTCGGGCAGTGCACGGCCAGCTTGGGCAGGCCGGTGGTGCCCGAGCTGTGGGTGATGAGGGAGGCGTCGCGGGGGTGCAGGCGGACCGCGGCCGGGGTCGGGGCGCCCACGTACTTCCGCAGCGGTTCGGCGCCCGGGGCGTCGTCGACGCCGAGTGTGCGCCGGACCAGGCCGGTGAGGTCGACGCCCTTCAGGGGGCCTTCGAGTTTGGCCCGGTCGGTGATCAGCCAGGGCTTGTGCAGGCGTTCGAGGAGCTGTCCGACCACCGGGCCGGCGAGGCCGGGCGAGAGCAGGACGGGGACGGCGCCGATCCGGGATACCGCGCAGGTCAACAGCACGATGTCGACGTTGTCGGTCTTGTGGACGACCACCTCTTCGGAGGGGCGCACGCCCGCTTCCCACAGGCGCCCGGAGAGTTCGTCGACGAGGTCGGCGAGGGCGGTGTAGGAGAGGTCGGTCCCGCTGTCGGGGTCGACGTCGAGGGGCCGGTCCAGCGTGACGAAGACGGGGCCGTGACGGTCGGCGGCCTCTCTGAACATCGAGCCCAGGTAGAAACCGCGGCCGGAGAGGGCGGGTTGCCGGTCGGTGTGGAGCCGGTCGCGCATGGCGGCGGACCTTTCTGCGGGGACGAGGGTGCCGGCCATGGCTCACCACGCTCCTTGGCGGACGAGGTGGCGACGGAGCTTGCCGGTCGCGGTGCGGGGCAGGGTGGGGACGAAACTGACGCTGCGGGGGACCTTGAAGGCGGCGAGCCGGTCGCGGGCCATGCAGATCAGTTCGGCCTCCAGGCCCACCCCGATGGGCGGGACGGGGACGACGAAGGCCCGTAGCCTGCTGGCGCCGCGTTCGTCGGTGACGGCGGCGACGGCGACGTCCCGGACGCCGGGGTGGGTGCGCAGCAGGTCCTCCACCTCCAGCGGGGAGACGGTGATGCCGCCGACCATCTCCATGTCGTCGGCGCGGCCGAGGTGCCGGTAGGTGCCGTCGGGTTCGCGGACGGCCCGGTCCCGCGTGCACAGCCAGCCGCCGACGAGGGTGCGCTCGGTCTCCTCCGGCCGGTTGAGGTAGCCGGGCGTCACCGTCGGTCCGCGCACCCAGAGTTCGCCCGCCTCGCCGTCCGGCACCGGATGGCCGGCGCGGTCGCGGAGTTCCACCTCGAAGCCGGGGACGGGGCGGCCGACCGTGCCGGGGTGGTTGTGGTCGAAGCTGTTGGCGCAGAAGGCGTGGCCGGCCTCGGTGGAGCCGATCTGTTCGAGGACGGGTGCGCCGAGCAGTTCGGTGACCTGCTTGCCGAGTCCGGCGGGCATGCCCTCGCCGGCGGACACCGCCGCCCGTACCGAGGCGAAGCAGTCCCGGTGGCCGTCGGCCCGGTCGGTGACGAGGGCGGCGTACGCCGAGGGCACCGAGTACAGGAGGGTCACCCGGTGCCGGGCGACGAGTTCGTCGACCGCCGCGGGGGTGGGACGGCGGTCGGCGAGGACGGCGGAGGAGCCGGAGAAGAGCGGGAAGACCAGGGCGTTGCCGAAGCCGTAGGCGAAGTACAGCCGGGAGACGGAGAGGGTGACGTCGTCCGGGGTGATGCGCAGGAGCCGGCGGCCGATGAGGTCGTGGTACGTCTTGGGGTCGCCGTGGACGTGGACGACGCCCTTGGGCCGGCCGGTGGTTCCGGAGGTGTACTGGATGTAGAGGGGGGTGTGGGCGTCGACCGGGTGGGCGCGGGTGGTGGGGGCGGCCGTCGCGCTCAGGGCGGTCAGCTGGTCGGCGCCGAGGCGCCGCGCCGGCTCGGACGTGTTCCCGGTGCGCGTTGTCGTTGGCTGGTCCCGCCCGCGCCGCGGAGCCGCGGGGGTCACCGCCCCGTGCGCCTTTCGGGGCGAGGGGATGTGACCGTCGAGCCCTGGCCCCGTGACCCAGAGGACCGCCCTTGTGTCCTCTGCCATGAACTGCAGTTCGGGAGGGGTGAGTTCGGGGTTGACCAGGACCGCCACCGCGCCCAGGCGGGCCAGGGCGAGGAACGTGGTGACCCAGGTGACGGAGTCCGGGAGGGCGAGCAGCACACGGTCGCCGGGGCCAACGCCGTGGTCGGTGAGGACGGTGGCGGTGCGGGCCGCGAGGGCGTGGATCTCGCCGTGGGACCAGGCCCGGTGGCCCTGGTGGAAGGCCGGGCGGTCGGCCCAGCCGCGTCGCTCGGCGAGGGCGGCGAGATGGGCCGCGACGTTGCCGGGGGCGCCCGCGTCGGCGGACTGCCGGGTGGGCCGGGACGTCGTCGTGATCGTCATCGCGTCGGCTCCTCGGTGACGGCGGGGGCGGAGGAGTGCTCCCGATGGGCCCGCATCAGTGCCGCCGTCTTCAGCAGCATCTCGTCGTACTCGGCGGCGGGATCGGAGTCGAGGACGATCGCGCCGCCCGCGCCCAGATGCATACGGCCGCCCTGGAACACGGCGGTACGGATGACGATGTTGAGGTCGGCGCCGCCGCTGCACCCGAGGTAGCCGAGGGCTCCCGAGTACACGCCCCGCGCCTCGGTCTCCAGCGTGTCGATGATCTCCATGGTGCGCAGCTTGGGTGCCCCGGTCATCGAGCCGCCGGGGAAGCAGGCCCGGACGCAGTCGACGGCGTCGGTGCCCTCGCGCAGCCTGCCCTCCACCGTGGAGACCAGTTGGTGCACGGTGGCGTACGTCTCCGTGGCCATCAGGCGGGTGACCTTCACGGAGCCGGTCCGGGAGACCCGGCCGAGGTCGTTGCGGAGCAGGTCGACGATCATCAGGTTCTCGGCGCGGGTCTTGGCGTCGGCGGCCAGTTCGTCGCGGAGCCGGTCGTCCTCCTGCGGATCGGCGCCCCGGGGTGCGGTGCCCTTGATGGGCTTGGCCTCGGCGATGCCGTCGCGGGTGATGCGCAGGAACCGCTCGGGCGACGAGCCCGCGATGTCGAGGTCGCCGAACCTGAGGAAGGCCGCGTACGGGGCGGGGTTGCCGCGGCGCAGCACCCGGTAGAAGTCGTACGGGTCGTAGGGAGCGGGTAACCGGGCCGCGTTGGTCAGACAGACCTCGTAGCTGGTGCCCGCGTTCAGCTCCGCCTTGCAGGCGTCGATGTCGGCGAGGTAGGTGGCGCGGTCGCGGACCAGCCAGGGTTCGGCGGCGCGCGGGTAGGGCGCGGTGGCGGCCCTCAGGGGGACCGTGGGGTCCGAGCCGACGAAGGTCAGCTGGGCCAGCGCGGTGTCGAGCCAGTCGCCGGCCTCGCGGGACGCCGCCGGGGTGTCCTCGGAGAGGCAGACCGCGTAGGTGTGACCCTCCTGGTGGTCGACGGCGATCAGCCGGTCCGCGAACAGCCAGGCCGCGTCCGGGGTCTCGGCCTTGTGCCGGTTCTCGGAGCCGGTGTCGGCCTTGAGTTCGTAGCCGAAGTAGCCGACGTAGCCGCCGGTGAAGTCGAAGGGCAGACCCGTCGCGTCGACCTTGCGGACGGCCAGCTGCCGCTTGAGATAGTCGAAGACGCTCGCCTGGACCCTGCGGGTGGGCCGGCCCTGCCGTTCGATCTGGCAACTGCCGCTGTCGACGTCGTAGCGGACGACCTCGGCGAGGGGGCCGCTGCCGTCGCCGAAGAACGAGAACCGCGCCAGGCCGGGCTCGACGCGGGAGCTGTCCAGCCAGAAGGCGTGCGGCGCGTCGGCGTACATCCGGGTGAAGGCGGCCTCGGCGTCGACGGCGCCGGCGATGCGACGGGTGTGCAGTCGGTACCCGGCGCCGGGCGCCCGCCGGGGGCGGGGGATAGCGCCCGCGAGGGAGGGGAGCGCGGTGTGGTGCGTGTTCGTGACGGGTGCGACGGCCGTGTTCTTGGTGCGAGGGCTGCCGGTCCGTTCCGCCGTGAGGTTGCGGAAGTTCACCAGCAGCCGGTGGCCGTGGTCGGTGAGGATCGACTCGGGGTGGAACTGGACGCCCCACAGCGGCCGTTCGCGGTGACGCAGCCCCATGAGGACGCCGTCCTCGGACCAGGCGGTCGCCTCCAGGGCCGGCGGCAGCGGCTCGCGCACGGACAACGAGTGGTAGCGGACGACCGTGAAGTTCTGCGGGATGCCCAGGAACAGGTCGCGTCCGTCGTGCCGGACCGTGGACAGGTGCCCGTGGCGGGGCCACGGGGCGGGCTCGACGTCGGCGTGTTCCCCCACGGCGATGCCCTGATGGCCCAGGCAGACGCCCAGCACGGGGATCTCGGCCTCGGATATCAGCCGGGCGGCGATTCCGAAGTCACGCCGTTCCGCGGGGTGGCCGGGTCCCGGCGACACCACCACATTGTCGAATTCTCCCAGCTCCGGAATGTCGTCGGCCGAAGCGTCGTTGAGCACGACCACCGGCTCCTCGCCGTTGACCTCGGCGATCAGCTGGAACAGGTTGTACGTGTACGAGTCGTAATTGTCGATGAGCAGGGTCTTCACCCGCCCACCCCCCTCTTCGTTCTCGGACCTAGGCGGTCCGTCGTTTGTGCCGGCCGCGCAACGCCTGCAACGGCGGATACAGCCATTTCTTCAGGAATCTCTGGAGTCTCGGCATGAGAATCCAGGTGACGATGGCTGCCACGGTCAGACACAGCAGAAGTGTACGGAAAAGCGGATTCAGGTCGTTGAGATAGGGAAGTATTGCTTGGTTGAACAAGAACACGGGCGGGAAGACCGCACCGGAATTCACCAACCACAGTTTCCATTTCGGGGGTGGCCCCGGAGGGCCGGCCGGCGTCGGGGCCCGGGCGGTCTGGGAGTCGAACCAGGCCCGGGAACCCACGATGCTCCGACGGCCGGTCTCCTGTGCCAGTCCGTCGGCGCGGGCCGACCACTGGGCCCAGACCACGGAATTCTCCCAGGTCCGGGCCGAGTTCTCGCTGTCGAAACGGTAGACCACATGCCACTCAGCCTCTCCGTCGACAAGTACGCCACCCCCCAGAAAACCCGGCTGCTGCGCACTTGTACGCAGCGCGGCCCACCCCCATGAGTGGAAGTCGGCCTCGCGCCCCGGCACCACCTGGTACGCGACGGTGACGGTAACGGGATTCCTGCTCACGCCGTCGAATACGCGAAGAGCGCGAGCGCCGTTCAAACCTCAACGAAGTTTTTCGACGCTGTCCGGATCGTGCACTTATGACGACCTTTCAGACACCTTGACGCTTTCTGTCGCGAGGGTACGCCAGAGTAACTTCCGGTAATTCCCGGAAGCGCTTGCCCGGAGGGTCGGAATAGGCGCACCATTCGCCATCGCCCCCTCGGGCAATTACAGGAATGCGAAGGAGCCATGCCGTCCCGTGCCCGGCCGCCCGGCCGCCCGGGTCACCCGTCCGCCGCCCCTCCGCACCTCCGTCCGTCCGCCCGTCGACAGGGCCAGTTCTCCACAGGTGGACCGGGACCACGGTCGGCTCCCCGCCCTACCCTGCCGATCATGGACTCCGTACTCGCCGACGATCTCTCCCGGCTTCCCGAACTGTTGCAGGCCGCCCGTGACTTCGCCGCCGAGGAGGTGACGGGTCTCGCGGACCGGCCCGTCGCCCGGCTCGACGGGCCGCCCGGGACCGTGCCGCTCCCCGTCGAGGGCGTCGGCGCCGAAGGGGCCCTGACGGAGTTCGCCGAGCGCTGGGCCGGCGGATTCTCCGGATCGGCCGGGCCCCGCTACCTCGGCTTCGTCACCGGCGGGGCCACCCCGGCGGCCGTCGCCGGGGACTGGCTGACCAGTGCCTACGACCAGAACGTCTCCGGTGACCAGGACTCCTCCGCGAGCGCTCTGGAACGGCAGACCCTCGGGTGGCTGCGCGAGTTGTTTGGACTGGGCTCGGAGTACGGCGGCGCCTTCGTCACCGGTGCGACCGTCTCCAACACCGTGGGGCTCGCCGTCGCCCGTGAGTGGCTCGGTGAACGGCTGGGCGTGGACGTGGCCCAAGAGGGCGTCGCCGCGCTCGGTCCCGTCGACGTGCTGTCCGGCAGCCCCCACTCCAGCATCGCCAAGGCGCTCTCCGTGCTCGGCGTCGGCCGCGACCGGCTGCGTGCCGTCCCCCTGCTGTCCGGGGGCCGTGAGGCCGTGGACGTGGAGGCCCTCGCCGCCGCCCTGGAGGCTCTGGAGGGGCGGCCGGCGATCGTGGTGGCCAACGCCGGGACCGTCAACTCGGTCGACTTCGACGACCTGCGCGCCATCGCCGCGCTCAAGGAACGCCACGACTTCTGGCTCCACGTGGACGCCGCGTTCGGCGGCTTCGCCGCGCTGTCGCCGTCGTACGCGCATCTCGTCGACGGCCTCGACAGCGCCGACTCGATCTGTGTGGACCTCCACAAGTGGCTGAACGTCCCCTACGACGCCGCCGTCCAGTTCACCCGCCGCCGGGACCTCCAGGTGCGTGTCTTCCGCAACGACTCCCCCTACCTCGGCCTCCCCACCGGCGAGCCCGACTTCCTGCACCTCACACCGGAGAACTCCCGTCGGTTGCGCGCCCTGCCGGCCTGGTTCTCCCTCATGGCGTACGGCCGGGCGGGGCACCGCGAGATCGTCGAGCGCAACGTCACGCTGGCCCGCGCCCTCGGGGAACGCCTCGCACAGGCACCGGGGCTGACCCTCGTCGCACCGGTCCGGCTGAACGTCGTCTGCTTCACCCTCGCCGAACGGCCCACCCGGGAACGGGTCCAGGCCCTGGCCCGGGCGATCGCCGTCTCCGGCGAGGCCTTCGTGACCCCGACCGTCCTCAACGGGACGCACGCGCTGCGGGCCGCGTTCAGCAACTGGCGCACGACGAGGGCGGACACCGAACGGGTCCTCGAAACCGTGGTCACGGCCACGGAGGCCCTCACCACCGCTGTGGGGCCGTGACCGTCGCTGTGGGGCCGTGACCGCCGTCGCCGGGGCCGATCGCCGTCGGGGAACCGGCACCGCCGTCGCGGGGCCCTGACCCGACGGACCCTAAGCCCGCTCCTCGTCCCGCCAGGCCCGCGCCGCCCGCGCGAACGCCGTGTTCACGGCCAGCAGGCCGCCGTCCACGGGCAGGGTGGCGCCCGTGATCCAGGCCGCGTCCCGGGAGGCGAGGAAGGCCACGGCCGCCGCGATGTCGGCCGGCTCGCCGACACGGCCCAGGGGGTAGATCTCGGCGAGGTCGTCCAAGTGGGCCTCGCGGCCGGCCCAGCCAGGGGTGCGGACCGTGCCGGGGGCCACGAGGTTGACGCGGACGCCACGGGGCGCGGCGTCACCGGCGAGGGTACGGGTGAGGGAGCCGAGACCGGCCTTGGCGGCGCTGTAGGCGTGGTTGCCGAAGCGCTGGAGGCCGTTGACGGAGCCGATGTTGACGATGGCGCCGCGTCCCGAGGCCACCAGGTGCGGCAGGGCCGCACGGGCGCAGCGGAACGCGCCGGTCAGGGTGAGGTCCAGGTCGTGGGCCCAGGTCTCGTCAGGGGTGTCCTCGCAGAGCGGCGCGTCCGGGCTGCAGCCGAAGGCGTTGTTGACCAGGACGTCGAGCGAACCGAGGACCGTCACCGCGTGCGCGACGGCCGCCTCGACGGACTCCCGGTCCCCGACGTCGCACCGGAACGCCTCGACGGCCAGCCCGCGCTGCCGCAACTCCGTCACGGTCCGCTCGGCCGCCGCCGCGTCCACGTCGGTGACGAGTACCTTCGCCCCTTCCTCGGCCAGCCGCCGGGCCGTGGCCGCGCCGATCCCGCGCGCCGCGCCCGTGATGAGAACCCCGTACCGTTCCTTTGGACTGAGCATGAGTGCACATGTCCAGCCGCACGCCCCGAACGGTCTTGGGCGCTCCCCCACTGCCTTAAGGGCGTGGGAGGTGCCCCCAGGTCCCCGGCGTACTCGACCCCTGGGCGGCGACACGCATCGCGTGCGTGGTCCGATCCAGGGAGGCCAGTTCCCTCACGACCTGGCCAAGTGGGTACGGACAGAGGGCGACGGAGAGGCCCCAAACCTTCTCTCCGGAGGAGAGGGGGCTCCGTGCGCTGGCTCCGTTCTCGGCGTCCCAGATCGCACGATCACGTAAACCCGATCAGCCCACGACACCGCAAGCCCGCGACCAGACCATCACACGATCGAGCTAACTCGACCTCGTACACACTCCCTGGCGAGCATCTACCGCCCCTCGAAGCGTCCCATCGCATGCATACGGCAGAACGTACTCCGCGCCACCCGTCGCCGGGACGGATGCGACGCGCTCTTCGTCCCGGTTACGGTCTGATCATGTCAACGTTTATCCAGCAACTCCCGGCCCTGTTGGGCGTGGTGATCGGCGCTCTCGGCTCGTATCTGGTGGTGATGCGGGGCGAGCAGGTGCGGTTCCGGCAGGAGCGGGCGACCCGTTGGGAGGAGCGACGGCTCACGGTGTACGCCGACTGGGCGCGGGCTCTGAAGCAGTCCATCACCCTGACCTACCGGGTCGCCTCCCATCTCGGCAACGACCCGCATCCCCACCCCCTCTCACCGGAGGAGGCCGCGCCCCTCATGGCGGAGGCAACGGTCGCCCGGGACCCCTCCGGCGAGGCACTGCTGCTCCTGGGCAGCCCCGAGGTGGTGGAGAAGGCCCGCGCCTGGGTCGTCACGGTGATGAGGATGGAGGAGTTCCTGCGCGCCGGGACCCGTGATCCCCGGGCCTGGCAGGAGTTGCTGGAGCGGCAGCGCGCCGGGAGGGAGGCCTACTACGTGGCCGTGCGGGAGGATCTGGCGCTCCCGCCCGGCCACTCGGCACGCTGGCAGCTGCAGGCACCGCCACCGAACCACGGTGACGGTGGCCCGCCCCACCGCGGTGACGGCGCTCAGCGGTAGCCGGTCGTGTCCGCCGGCTTGCCCGCGTCCTGGACCTCGACGACGTAGCGCCAGGCGTCTGGGCGGCTGCCGTCGAGGTCGGTGAAGCCGTAGGTCCGGGCGAGGGAACCGCTGGAGTGGGACTGCCCGTTGAAGCGGGCGACCTCCGGGTCGGCGGCGAGCGCGGCGACGGCCCGGCCGACGAAGCGGGGGGTCTCGGAGATGGCGAAGTGGGGGACGCGTTCGAGGGCGTCCCGCCAGTTCTCCTCGGTGACCCCGTAGTGGTCGAGCATCATCTCCGAACGGAGCCAGCCGGGGGTGAGGGCCACGGCGGTGGCGCCGCGCGGTCCCAGCTCATGGCCGAGCGCGAACGCCATCCGCAGGACGGACCACTTGGCGAGGTCGTAGAAGAAGGTGCTGCGGTAGTGGGTGCCGTTGTACTCGGCCGTGCCGTCGGTCATCTCCACGACCAGGCCGCCCGGGTTGCGCAGCAGCAGCGGCAGGGCGAAGTGGTTGGTGATGGCGTGGGTCTCGACGGCCAGGCGCAGCAGCCGCAGCCCGTTGTCGAGATCGTGCTCCCAGACCGGGCTCTCCCATTCGAAGAGCTTCTCGCCGCCCCAGATGTCGTTGACGAGGACGTCGAGCCGGCCCTGCTCCTCGGTGATCCGGTCGACGAGGGTCCGGACCTGTGCCGGTTCGAGATGGTCGGTGGGTACGGCGATGCCATGGCCGCCCGCCTCAATGACCAGGTCGGCGGTGTCCTCCAGCGTCTCCGGGCGGTCGTACTCGGAGCGCCGCTCCCGCGTGGAGCGCCCTGTCACATAGACCGTCGCTCCGGCCGCCCCCAGTTCGACGGCGATCCCCCGGCCCGCTCCGCGCGTGGCTCCCGCGACCAGTGCGATCCTGCCGTCCAGCGGCTTCGACATCTCCGACCTCCATTGCGTACGGGTGTCACCTTGCCGACGCCGTGGTGTTCCGGCGTCCTCGACACGAGGGTGTCGTGGAAGCCGGACATCTTCTGTCGGGTTTTCGGTGGGTGACGCCCGGGAGCCGGATGTGTCGCGCGTCGCCGCGTCCCCGCGCCCCTGCGGGGGGACGCGGGGACGCGGCGAGCGGGCCTCTCAGTGGCCCCGGTCGATCCACTCCTGAAGGTGCGGGGCCTCCGCTCCGATCGTCGTCGTGTCGCCGTGGCCGGTGCGGACGACCGTGTCCGGCGGGAGGGCGAGCAGGCGGTCGCGGATGGAGTCGATGATCGTCGGGAAGTGGGAGTAGGAACGACCGGTGGCGCCGGGGCCACCGGAGAAGAGCGTGTCTCCGGTGAAGACCGTGCCGAGACCGGGGTCGTGGAGGCAGACGGCGCCCGGGGCGTGGCCGGGGGTGTGCAGGACGGTCAGGTCGGCGCCGGCGGCCTCGATGACCTGACCGTCGGCCAGCCAGTGGTCGGGCAGCCGGTCGGGGTGGGTCTGCTTCCACAGCGGCAGGTCGTCCGGGTGGAGCCAGATCGGCGCGCCGGTGCGCTCGGCGAGGGCGGGGGCCGCGTCGATGTGGTCGTTGTGGGCGTGGGTGCAGACGATGGCCACGAGCCGACGGTCCCCCACGGCCTCGGCGATGGCGTCGGCGTCGTGGGCGGCGTCGATGACGAGCACCTCGTGGTCGTCGCCGACGAGCCAGACGTTGTTGTCGACGTCCCAGGTGCCGCCGTCGAGGCTGAACTGGCCCGAGGTGACGAGGTGTTCGATGCGGGCGGCCATCAGAGGGTCACCACCGATCGCAGGACGTCGCCGCCGTGCATCCGCTCGAAGGCCTTCTCCACGTCGTCGAGTCCGATGGTCTCCGTGACGAATGCCTCCAGGTCCAGACGGCCCTGGAGATAGAGGTTGATCAGCATGGGGAAGTCGCGGTCGGGCAGGCAGTCGCCGTACCAGGAGGACTTCAGGGCGCCGCCGCGGCCGAAGACGTCGAGGAGGGGGAGTTCGAGTTTCATCTCCGGGGTGGGGACGCCGACGAGGACGACCGTGCCGGCCAGGTCGCGGGCGTAGAAGGCCTGCTTGTAGGTCTCGGGGCGACCGACCGCCTCGATGACGACATCGGCACCGAAACCGCCGGTCAGCTCGCGGATCGCCTCGACGGGGTCGGTGTCCTTGGAGTTGACCGTGTGGGTGGCGCCGATGCTCTTGGCGGTGGTCAGCTTCCGGTCGTCGATGTCGACGGCGATGATCTTCTCGGCGCCGGCCAGCCGGGAACCGGCGATGGCCGCGTCCCCGACGCCGCCGCAGCCGATGACGGCGACGCTGTCCCCGCGCCCCACGTTCCCGGTGTTGATCGCGGCGCCGATGCCCGCCATCACCCCGCAGCCCAGCAGTCCGGCGACCGCCGGTGCGGCGGCCGGGTCGACCTTGGTGCACTGGCCGGCGGCGACGAGGGTCTTCTCCGCGAAGGCGCCGATGCCGAGGGCGGGTGACAGCTCCTGACCGGTCGAGGCGAGCGTCATCTTCTGCGTGGCGTTGTGGGTGGCGAAGCAGTACCAGGGGCGACCACGTCGACATGCCCGGCAACTACCGCACACGGCACGCCAGTTGAGGATGACGAAGTCGCCGGGGGCGACGTCCGTGACGCCCGCTCCGACGGACTCGACCACACCGGCGGCCTCATGACCGAGCAGGAAGGGGAAGTCGTCGTTGATGCCGCCCTGCTTGTAGTGCAGGTCGGTGTGGCACACCCCGCACGCCTGCACCTTCACCACGGCCTCCCCCGGTCCCGGGTCGGGCACCACGATCGTCTCGATCCGCACCGGCTCGTTCTTGCCCGGTGCGATCACGCCGCGTACTTCCTGCGCCATGGTGAACCTTTCCGTTCGATCCCAGAAACGGCGGTCGCCCGCCCACGGTCACCCTACGGACTGACCAGCGAGTAGGGCCTCCCGTGCCGAGGGAGCCGTGGCCGAAACGGTCGTGCGGTCGGGCGACCGGGGCCACGGCCCGGCGTGGCGCGCAGATCGCGTACGCCTCCGAGCGCGCCCGCATCGCCGCGGCACGGACCACCCGCACGTGCTCACGCGAGCGACAGGAGGAGCTTCTCCAGCCGCGCCCGCATCTGTTCGTTCGTCTCGCCGTTCCGCTCGTTCTCGTCGGCGTCGGTGAGGCACTGCTGCAGCCCCGTGGCGATGATCGCGAAGCCCGCCCGGTCCAGGGCACAGGAGGCCGCCGCCAGCCGGGTGACGACACCGTCCGCCGTACGTACCCCCCTCGTACCCGCGGCCGGGAGCGCGGGCTCGCGAGCCGCGCCACCCTGCGGATGACGGACCCCAGGCCCCCGCACACCCCGGCTCGCCGGGGACCGGGCCCTCCTGCCGGGCGGTCGGAAGTCGTTCCCGGCGCTCCTCACCCCCGACGTAGGCTGAGGCTCCGCGCCCGGTCCCCACTCCCCGACCGACTTGCCGAGGAGCCTCGTGAGCACCCCTGAGACCACCGCCGAGCGGCAGCCACCCACCTGGCGGCTGCTGCTCGGCTATGTACGGCCCCACCGTGGGGCACTGCTGCTGGGCGCGCTGCTGTCCCTCGTCACCGGGGCCACCGGCCTCGCCCTGCCGCTGGTGGCCCGGGAGCTGATCGACGACCTGTCGCACGACCGGACGATCACCTGGGCGCTGCTCCTGATGTCCGCGCTGGTGGTGGGCAACGCGGCGCTGGGCGCGGTGGGTTCGTACGTCCTGCGGCGCACGGCCGAGTCGGTGGTGCTCGGCGCGCGGCGCGCCCTGTCGTCGTATCTGCTGCGGCTGCGGATCACGGCGGTGGACCGCAGCGAGCCGGGTGACCTGATGGCACGGATCACCTCCGACACCACCCTGTTGCGCGAGGTCACCACCGACACCCTGGTGGGCCTCGGCACCGGTGGGCTCACGCTGGTGGCGACGGTGGTGCTGATGGGTCTGGTGGACCCGGTGCTGCTGCTCGTGACCCTGGGCGTGATCGTGGGCGCGGGCGTGGTGTTCGGGGTGATCGTGCCGCGCATCAACCGGGCGAGCAGGGCCGCGCAGGACGCGGTCGGCGCGATGGGGGCCTCGCTGGAGCGGATCCTCGGCGCGCTGCGCACGGTCAAGGCGTCCGGCGCAGAGCACCGCGAGGAGGAGACGATCCACGCGGCGGCGGAGGAGTCGTGGCGGCAGAGCGTGCGGGCCGCCAAGTGGTCGGCCGCCGCCGGGAACACGGCCGGACTCGCCATGCAGATCGCGTTCATCACCGTGCTGGCAGTGGGCGGCGCGAGGGTCGCGACCGGCGCGATCGACGTGGGCACGCTGGTGGCGTTCCTGCTGTACGTCTTCTATCTGATGTCGCCGATACAGCAGGTGGTGGGCGCGGTCACGCAGTACCAGACCGGTGCCGCCGCGCTCGCCCGCATCCAGGAGGCGCTGCGGCTGCCCGCCGAACCGGCCGCCCGCCCGGCCCCGCTGCCGTCCTCCGACGCGGCGCCCGCCGCGCTCGCCTTCGACGAGGTCCGTTTCCGGTACGCCGACGATCTGCCGTACGTCCACCACGGGGTGACCTTCGACGTCCCGGCCCGGGGCATGACGGCGTTCGTGGGCCCCTCGGGTGCCGGCAAGACCACGGTCTTCTCGCTGATCGAGCGGTTCTACGACCCCGAGGCGGGCCGCATCACGGTCGACGGCCGCGATGTCGCCGAGTGGGACCTGTCCCGGCTGCGCTCCGCGATCGGGTACGTCGAACAGGACGCGCCCGTGCTGTCCGGGACGCTGCGGGACAACCTGCTCCTGGGCAACCCGCGGGCCGACGAGGCCGAGGTCGGCCGTGTGCTGAAGACGACCCGCCTGGACGGACTGGTCGCCAAGCTCCCGCAGGGCCTGGAGACCCTGGTCGGCCACCGGGGCACCAAGCTCTCCGGCGGTGAGCGTCAGCGGGTCGCCATCGCGCGGGCCCTGCTCCGCCGGCCCCGGCTGCTGCTGCTCGACGAGGCGACGAGCCAGCTCGACGCGGTGAACGAGGCGGCACTGCGCGACACGGTCGCCGATGTGGCCCGTACGACGACGGTGCTGGTCGTGGCGCACCGGCTGTCCACGGTGACGATGGCCGACCGCATCGTCGTCATGGACGCGGGCCGGGTCCGCGCGGTCGGCACCCACCGCGAACTGGTGGCCGCCGACCCGCTGTACGCGGAGTTGGCGGCCACGCAGTTCCTCGCGACGGCCGGGTGATCCCGGCCGTCGGGCAGGGCCGGTAGGCGGTCAGAAGGGGAAGTGCGACTGCTGGCCGGCGATGGTCACCCAGCGGGTGTTGGAGAACGCCTCGATGCCCCAACGGCCGCCGAAGCGCCCGTAGCCGGAGGCCTTCACCCCGCCGAAGGGGGCCATCGGTTCGTCCGCCACCGACTGGTCGTTCACGTGCACGATGCCGGTACGGATCCGGCGCGCGACGGCCAGTCCGTGGGTGGCGTTCTCGGTGATGACGCCGCAGCTCAGGCCGTTGTCGGTGTCGTTGGCGGCGGCCACGGCCGTGGCGTCGTCGGCGAACGGCTGCAGGACGCACACCGGTCCGAAGGACTCCTGGTAGTAGAGGTCGGCGTCCTTGGGGACGTCGGTGAGCACGGTCGCCGGGTGCACCGCGCCCTCCGGCTGCCCGCCCCCGGTGAGCACCTTGGCGCCCTTGGCGACGGCGTCCTCGACCAGGGCGGCGATCCGCCGGGCGGCGTCGGCGCTGACCAGCGGGCCGACCACCGTGTGCGGGTGGTTCGGGTCGCCGGCCTGGAGCGTGGCGACCTTGGCGGTGAACTTCTGCGCGAACTCCTCGGCCAGCGACTCGTGGACGAGGATGCGGTCGCCGGACATGCAGATCTGCCCGGCGTTCATGAAGACGCTGAAGGTGACGGCGTCGACGGCGTAGTCCACGTCGGCGTCGTCGAGCACGATCACGGCGTTCTTGCCGCCCAACTCCAGTACGGCGGGCTTGAGATGACGGGCCGCGTGCTCGCCGATGATCCGGCCGACGCCGGTGGAGCCGGTGAAGTTCACCGCGCGCACCCGCTCGTCGGAGATCAGCGCCTCGGCGATCTCCGCCGCGTCCTCGGGGGCGTTGGTGACGACGTTGAGCACGCCGTCGGGGAGGCCCGCCTCCCGGAACACGTCCGCGACCAGCAGTCCGCAGGCGATCGGGGCGTCCTCACTGGGCTTGACGACGACGGTGTTGCCGGCGGCCAGCGGCGCCGCCACGGCCCGTACACCGAGGATGACGGGCGCGTTCCACGGGGCGAAAGCGGCCACCACGCCGAGGGGTTCGCGTACCGCGAGGCCGAGCGCGCCCTCCTTCTGGCTGCTGAGGACCTCGCCGCGCGGAGCGGTGATCGCGGCCGCCGCCTCGCGCAGGATGTTCGCCGCGAGCGCGACGTTGAAGTACGCCCACGGCCGGGTGCCGCCCGCCTCGCGGGCCATGATGTCGGCGACCTGGTCGCCCCGGCCCTCCAGCAGGTCGGCGGCCTTGAAGAAGATCGCCCGCCGGGCGAAGGGGGTGAGCGCGGCCCACTCCTCGAACGCGGCGTCGGCGGCGTCCACGGCCCGCCGGACGTCCTCCGGCCCGGCCGCCGCGACCGTCGCGTACACCTCCCCCGTGTACGGGTCGAGGTCCTCGGCGGTGCGGCCGGACGCGGCGGGCACGTCCTTGCCGCCGATCAGAAGGTCACGGGTGATGGCCATGATGCGGCTTCCTCGGGGTACGTATCGACGACGGTACGCGATCGAGCATGATCGCTCTTGAGCATTCTTAGTGCGAAATTCAATTACGTTACTGTTCCGTGATGCTCTGCCCGGCCCCCGCGCATGTCAAGAGCCCCACCACGAAGCGCGTGGCGGGGCTCCCGTCGTGTGCGACCGGCTCCGCTACTCGATGGCGCCCAGCAGGCCGAGGGCGGGAGCGGCCATGTCGGTGACCTGGTGCAACTCGTTGAGGCGGTTCAGTTCGTGGACCTGGTCGAGGCTCTTGAGCTGCCGCGAAGGGCGCGGCAGGGCGGACCTGTGCTCCTCGGGGAGGTCACTGACAGCGAGCGAGTCCAGCATGGTCATCGGGTTGAGCTGCGTCGTTTCCGCGACGGCGTCCGCGTTCGCCATCGGTGCGGCCAGGCCCGTGACACCGACGGCGAGACCCACGGCGGCGACGATACGTCGAGTTGAGATCATGCCCTCAGCAACGGTCCCCGGCCCCCGACGGTCACGGCCGCTCACCCGGGAGGCGCATACCCGAACGCGGGACCGCGTGCCCCACCGCGCGGCGCCTGTCGCGCTTGCGCTTGCCGTGTCCCGTCCGGCGGAGGAGCCTCGAGGGAGAGGCCGTTCGCGGCCCGTTCACCCATGCCGGGCCACGGCCCTTCGAAGGAGGTCATCCATGGGCACCTCGACCAGCCCCGCCTTCGACGTCGAAGCGCTGCGCAGGGGCACGGAGGAAGCCGACGCGGCGACACTGACGTCGCTCTACGCGGACGACGCCGAACTGCGCGTCGTGGACCGCAACACCCAGCCCAGCCACCCCAAGGTCCTGCACGGCCGGTCCGAGATCGGCGCGATGTTCGACGACGTCTGCGGCCGGGAGATGACCCACAAGGTCGAGCAGTGCCTGGTCCAGGGGGACCAGGTCGCGTTCACCGAATCCTGTGAATACCCCGACGGGGTAAGGGTCCTGGCGAGTTCGATGATCTCCCTGAAGGACGGGAAGATCGTCGACCACACCATGATCCAGGCCTGGGACGAGTGACCGCGGAGGGCGTGCGGAGCAACGCCCGGTACGGATCAGCCTCTGCTCCCGGCTGAATGTCCACGGCACTGGTCCCGCGCGGCGCGGGGCCGCCGCCGTGGCCGAACGCTGACAGATCCTCGACGGCCGGGGCGACCTCCCGAGGTGAGCCGATCGGCCCGACGAGGCGGCGTGCTTTCGGACAGGGGCTCTTTCGGGTCATCGCTGCGCGGCCCCCCTGACGGGGCGTGGCCGCGACGCCATACTGGCGGGCGTGCGTGTAGCGATCATGACGGCGGGTTCCCGGGGTGACGTCGCGCCGTACACCGGGCTCGGACACGGGCTGGTGCGGGCGGGGCATCAGGTCACGCTGGTGACCCACGGCCGGTTCGAACCGCTGGTGGCGGGCTCGGGGGTCGTCTTCCACGCTCTGCCCGTGGATCCGCGGGCGGAGCTGGAGTCGGAGCGCGGTCAGGGACTGCACCGGAGTTCCACCGGCGCCGGGAAGCTGTACCGGGCGATGGAGATGGCCCGGAGTCTGGTGGGCCGGATGGTCGGCGACCTGGTGGCCGCCGCCCGCGCCAGTGACGCCCTGCTGCTGGCGGGCACCCTGGCACCTCTTGGCCACACCATCGGCCAGGGACTCTCGATCCCGAGCCTGGGCGTCAACCTGCAACCGCTGGCGCCGACAAGGGAGTTCGCGCCTCCGATGACCGGGGTGCGCTCCTGGGGCCCGGTCGTCAACCGGGCGGCAGGGCACGCGGTGAACACGGCCGTCGAGTGGATCTTCACGGAGGAGGTGCGCCGGCTGCGCGCGGAGTACGGGCTCGCGCCCACCGGCCGGGTGGCCGCGCGGCGGGCCCGGGAGCGGCTGGGCTGGCCGGTGTTCCACGGCTTCAGCCCCCGGGTGGTGCCACGGCCCGGGGACTGGCGCGCCGGGCTGGACGTCACCGGCTACTGGTGGCCGTACGACCGCGAGGACCGCCTGCCGGCGCCGTTGCTGGACTTCCTCGACGCCGGTCCGCCCCCGGTCTTCGTGGGCCTGGGCAGCGCCACCGTGCCCGATCCCGAACGGATGAGCGGCGAGATCGTACGGGCCCTGCGGGCGGCCGGGCTGCGCGGGGTGATCCAGCAGGGCTGGAGCGAACTGCGGGGCGAGGGCGACGACATGTTCACCGTGGGCGAGGTGCCGCACTCCCTGCTCTTCCCGAGGACGGCGGCCGTCGTCCACCACGCGGGCGCTGGCACGACGGGGGCGGGCCTGCGTGCCGGGGTCCCGGCCGTTCCGGTGCCCGTGCAGTTCGACGAGGGTTTCTGGGCCGCCCGCCTGGTCGCGCTCGGGGTGTCCCCGGGTGCCGTCCCGCTGCGCGGCTTCACGGCCACCGCCCTGACGGCCGCTCTGCGAAGGGCGACCACCGACCCGTCGTACGGCCGTCGCGCCCGAGCCCTGGCCGAAGAACTGCGCGCGGAGGACGGAGTGGCCCCGGTCCTGACCGCGGTGAACCGACTGGCGGGCTGACCGCACGGGGCGCAGCCCCTGCTTTTCAGGGGCGCGGGGAACTGCGCGAGAAGCCCCACGCACCCGCACCCGAAAAACCACCGTGCCGCCCCCTACCGCTCCACCCCTCCACCCTCCCCCGGTCGCCAACCCGCCGGTCGCACTATCCCCAGCAGCAGTCGGACCAGTTCGTCGACCACCTCGTCGAGGGGGGCGTCCACCCAGCCGGCCTGCCAGTCGTGGAGGAGGCCGTTGACGCTGCCGATGAAGGCGGTGGCGGCGATGCGGTAGTCACGGTGGACGGCCTCGCCGCGCTCCGCGGCGGCGGTGGCCTCGGCGCAGATGAAGTCGATCCAGCGGGCGCGGCGTTCGAGGCGCTGGCGCTCCATACGGGGGCTCACGCCGACGATCTCGGTGAAGGTGATGCGCAGTCGGCGCGGGTCGCCGGTGACGTTGGCGGCGTAGGCGAGGAACGCCGCGGTGGCCCGCTCGGCGATCGACTGCCCTTGCGCGGTGGCCAGTCCGGTGAGCGCGGCCTCCTCGGCCCAGTCGTTGACCCGCAGGTGGAGGTCGGCCAGCACGTCCTCCAGGGAGTGGAACTCCTCGTAGAACTGGCGGGTCGACAACCCTGCGGCCTCGCTCAGCGCCGCGATCGTGGTCCCCCGGAAGCCGGGGCTGTCGCCGAAGAGTTGCAGACCGGCGTCGAGGAAGCGGTCCCGGCGCTCGGCACGGCGCTCCGCCGCGGATCTGCCCCCGTAACGGCCGGTGGGCTGTTTGAGCCTGCCCGACACGTTTCTCCTCCCGACGAACCCCACGTACGGCGGCCGATACGGCCGTCGCTCGATTTTGTCGTGTCCCTGGTCTTGTGGTGAAGCGGACCGTTCCTTACTTTCCAGTAAGTCTGCTCTGAACACAGGTGTGTTCAGACTCCGCCCGCGCAGGAGGATCCGACATGCCCCTCTCCCCCACCCGCCGCAGCCGCAGGAACCGGCATATCGGTGCCGTCGGCGTCGCACTCGCGCTGACCGCCTCGGCCGTGGCGACCGCGACCCCGGCGAACGCCGCTGCCGACCTGCGGGAGGTGATGTTCGTGGGCAACAACTGGGAGGGCACCGCGGACGTCATCAAGGCCTCCGGCGACTTCGCGAAGATCGGCCGGGTCAACGTCATCCCCGACAAGGACGCGCGGATGGCGGAGATCAACGCCGATCCGATCCGCTGGATCGCGTTCATGACGATCCGCAACAGCGTGGGCGAGGGCCATGACCAGTTCGTGGACGACATGTACTCCACACCGGACGGCTCGTCGATGGTGGTCTCCCGGCCGAGCTTCGCCGACGTGGTCTCCATCGACGTCAGGACCGGCGCCATCAACTGGCGGTTCGCGGTGTCGGGTTACCGCGCCGACCACATGGCGGTCTCCCCCGACGGCAAGCGCGTGGCGGTGTCCGCGTCCACCGGCAACACCGTGCACGTCCTGGACATCGTCACCGGCAAGCAGGTCGGTTCGTTCAAGACCGGCGACAAGCCGCACGAGAACATCTTCACCAAGGACGGCAAGTACATCTGGAACATGGCGATCGGCGATGTGAACACCCAGACGGACGCGCCCTGGCTGGACTGGACGAAGGGCGACCGGAAGATCACGGTCGCCGACGCGACCACCTTCCAGCAGGTCAAGGTGATCGACATGCGCGCGCGGCTCGACGCCATCGGGCTGGGCGACTACTCCGACGCGGTCCGGCCCGCCGCGTTCTCGCCCGACGAGACGAAGCTGTACTTCCAGGTGTCGTTCTTCAACGGCTTCTTCGAGTACGACATCGCCACCGACAAGATCACCCGCACCAAGACCCTGCCCAAGTCCCCCGGCGTCAGCGACGAACGCACCACCTTCGTCAACGACTCCCGCCACCACGGTCTGACCATGAAGCCGGACGGCACCAAGCTGTGCATCGCGGGCACCATGGACGACTACGCGACCGTCGTGGACCGCGCGACCCTCCAGGAGGGCCCGCTCGTCCCCGTCTCCAAGCCGTACTGGTCGACCGTCAGCGGTGACGGCAAGTCCTGTGTGGTCTCCGAGAGCGGCGCCGACCAGGTCACCGCGATCGACTTCGCCACCGGGAAGAAGACCGTGTCCGTCGCAGTCGGCGACCACCCCCAGCGGGTGCGGGTGGCGAAGGTGCCCGCCGACTGGACCGGACCCTCGGCTAACTGAACCTGGTGGCCAGCCAGTTGGACAGCTCCGTCCGTGCCGCGCTCAGCTGCGTGGCGGACGGGGCTGTCGCGCCGTTGGTGACCAGGGCGTAGTGCAGCTTGCCCGTGTCGGCGGCGGTCAGGAGCAGGCGACGGCTGCCGGTGCCGCCCGGTTCTTTGGCGGCGGCGACCGGCGTGGACGTGGTGTACGCCGGCGGCGCGGCCGTCACCCCGAGGTCGGACACCACCGTGGTGGACGCGGTGGGGAAGGACGCCGGGAGGTGCAGTTCGGTCGGTTCGGTGCTGCCGTCCGAGCGCCAGACCAGCAGGGAGTACTGGCCGGAGCCGACCAGCGAGGAGACGTTCGGCAGGGAGCTGGGCACGGGGTTCCAGGTCAGCGTCGTGGAGCCGTCGCGCGAGCGGTCCTCGTAGGTGAAGGCGACCGTCCGGCCCGCGGTGGCGCTCGGGTAGATCCGGTCCAGCATCCGGGCGTCCTGCCGGAGCACGGCCGTTCCGGAGTCGTCGAGCCGTACGGCGGAGAGATCCTCGTCGTTCCAGGCGTCGCCCTCGACCTGCACCTTGTCGGGGTTGTCGTTCATCAGCTCGTGGTGGCGGCCCCAGTAGATGTCCCACTGCCACTGGGAGCCGGAGAGGACCGGACCGGAGGCAGCCGGGTTCGACCACCAGTCGACGCCCTTCACCCGGGAGTCGAGCGCCTGGTACATGGCCTTGTAGACCGTGGGCGCCTTGTCGGAGACCGAGCCGCTGAGCGGGTGTCCGAACTCGCTGACGATCGCCGTCGTGCCACCGGCGGCGGCCCGGTCCCGCACGGTGCCGAAGTCGTTCACGTACTGGCCGTTCTCCGCCTTGCCCCACATGAAGACGCCGGAGATCGCCTTCTGGTCGTAGAAGTGGGTGTTGAAGACGTAGCGCGGTCCGATCGTGCCCGCGTCGAGGAGGCCGCCCTCCTGCTTCTGGAAGTCGAGATTGGCGTTCCAGAAGAGGTTCGGCTCGACGAACGCCGGCTTGGACTGCCAGCCCGCCGCGTCCATCCGCGCCCGGAACTTGACGTAGAACGGCCACAGGACGTCCTTCTCCCATGTCCTGCTGGTCTGCCCGGAGTCGAGGGTCCCGAAGTGGGGCTCGTTCCACGGGTCGAAGCCGACGAGACCCTGGAACTGGGCGGACGTGAGGTTCGCCTTCAAGTACGTCATCGTCTTCTGCGCGGTGTCCAGGAAGGAGTCCTGGAGCCCGTGGGTGTTGTGCCAGAAGTCGTACGTCGCCTCCGTCACGGCCGCGTTGGAGGTGATGTTCTGGCCCCAGAACGGGCAGACCCCGCAGTACTCGTCGGGGTAGTCGCCGAGGTCGACGGCCCACTTGGGGGCGCCGTCGCCGGTGTACCAGCTGTCGGAGTCGAACAGCCAGCGGGAGTACAGGTCCTGGTGGAAGTCGGGGTAGACCTTGATCCCGGCGTCCAGGAACGCGCCCATCTGGGCGGTGGCCGCCGCGAGGTAGGAGGTGCTCACCTGCCCGCGCACCGGTTCCGCGTAGGCCCAGGAGAGCAGGAAGCGGACGGAGTTGCCGCCGCCGAGTGCCCTGAGCGCGGTCGCCGACTTCTTCGCGTCGGCGACCGAGGCGAAGGGCAGACCGTTGTTCTCCTTGAGTTTCGTCTCACCCGAGACGTTGTAGCCGCGCAGGACGACCTCGCGGCCGAGGCCGTCCTTGAAGGTGCCGCCGTCGACCGTGAGCGTGGTCGCGGCCTGGGCGTCGAACCAGAGTTCGTCAGTGAGAGCGGAGGCGGGCTGGGTAGAGCCCGCCGTGGTCAGGAAGCCGGTGATGAGTACCAGAACACCGAGCAGACGAGTGCGCAATCTTGACATGTCCGCCACATTCGACATGTGCACTACCGTCCCAATGGGCAGGCGAGCCGTCAATAGCAACTGACGCACGAGTAAGTACCCATTTTCGCAAGACAGTTCACCTTTCACGATCGAGTCTTTGCCCTCACACGACCGCTCCGGGGCCCGCACGCCGACCACGGGGGGCGCCGGACCGCACGGGGGGCGCCACCGAGCACGGCCCCACGGAATTCAGCCGATGTTCACCCGAACGTCACCACGAAGGGCCCTGCCGACGGAACCGGCCTATGGTTGAGCGCAGTTTGAGCCGATTTGTTCCGTACCCCGTCCGGCATACATGAAAGGCGGTACGAGCGGTGGACAGCTCTTTTCGCGGGCTCCGCGAACACAAGCCAGGCACTCGTGACTTCGACCCGAGGAGCGCCCTGCCCCGTCTCGACCGCCTAGGGGCACCGGAAGGGGAGAAGCGCTCGGATGCGCGGAACGAGCGCTGCGCGTCGCTGTACGACGCGATACGGGACATGGGCAGGTACGAGGCGGCGGTGGAGGCGGAGAGACGGCGGACTGGCGGTGACGACCTCCTGCCCGGCCCGTGACGAAGTGACGCGACGAAGGCCGAGCCGCGTGCGAGGGGCTCGGCGTGACTGACCACCATCGGGCTGGGCTTGCATGGGCACAGAACCGCGGACCGACACTGACTCGTCCCCCGAGGAGCCCCCGGGACGCACCACGGGGAACAAGTACGTCAAGGAGTTCATGAGGCTCGTGCACGTGAGCCTGCGGAGCTGGTGGTGGGGGGAGCCGCTGGCGGCGACGTTCGGCGGTCTCGGGGGCGCCTGGATCGGGCACGACGACGACCTGCCGATGGACGAGGTGCTGGGCGTCGCCGTCTCCATGGTGGGTGTCATCATCGGGTCCGTGTTCGCCGTCCTGGCGATGATCACCCGCGCCTGTGACAACACCTTTCTGCGCAAGGCGCGAAAGGCCCGGCTCCTCCCCGTCGTCAACTACCTGTGGCCGTTCTTCACCATCATCGCCATGGGGATCCTGTCCATCGTGTTCCTGCTGCTGATGGCGGGAATCTCCGAGGACGCGCCCACGCTGCTGCTCATGACGGTCAGTGCGTCGGCGGGCTTCTGTGTCCTGTGGACACTGGCCGGTCTGCTGCCCGCCCTGGGGGCGCTCATCGTGTTCACCCGCCTCATCGAGAAGACCTCGGGCGTGAACGACTGAGGACGGCCCGGACGGCGCCGGTGCGGGGACGCGCACCACGTCTCCCGCACCGGTGGCATCAGCCTCGCGTCACTCGTCGACGTTCAGCACGATGTGGGTCCGGTGACCGTCCAGGGTGATGTAGCCGTCTCCGTAGGCGGAGCGGTAGTGCCCGGTGCCGCCGACGATGGCGGTCTTGGCCGTGACCGGCCGCAGCGGCCGGTAGTCGATCATGTCGCTGAGGGTCAGCGTGCCCTTCTTCAGGCGCAGCACGCGGGTGCACTGGGCGGTGACGGCCTCGGCCCGGCTCTGCACCACGTCGCACTCCGACTCGCCGTCACCGGCGTGGCGCAGCTCCGTCTTGCCCGTCTTCTTCACCTTGTGCTCGGTGTACAGGTCCAGCGGTGTGCTCCAGGTACCGCCGACCACACCGTCCACAGACGGCCAGGTGGCGACCCGGTTGACGCCGACGAGCTCGACCTTCTCGATGTCGTTGTCCTGGTCCTTCTGTTCGGCCTGCGCCGACGTCGGAAGAAGGGCGAGGGTGGTGCCGAGGGCGGTCACGACCACCCTGTGGACAGCCGATGTGATCACAGAACCTCCAGGTCGGACGGGGTGCACTCGGACGGCGGAACGGCCGACGTGCCGTCGGCGCGGGTGTGCCGGTCAGTCATCGACGTAGAGGTCGAAGACGGTGCGCTTGCCCACCAGGGTGATGTAGCCCTCGCCCTCGGCGTCGTTGTAGATGCCCGTGCCGCCCGCGATGGAGGTCTTGGCGGTGACGGGCTTGTGACCCGTGCGGCTGATCATGTCGTGGAGGGTGATCTCCCCGCCCTTGAGGCGCAGCACCCGCGTGCACTGGGTGGTCGACCGGTGGTGGTCCGCCTGGACGAGGGTGCAGCGCGAGCCGCCGTCGCCGACGTACTTGCCCTTCGGGTCGTGCAGGTGCAGGTACGTGGTCCAGCTGTCGCCCGGCGCGATGTGTTCCGGGGTGGTGTCGTACGCGGCATGACCGACGAGCTTGACCCGCACGACGTCCTCGTCCCCGACGTCCGCCGCGGCCGGCGCGGCGAGCGACAGGGTGAGGGCTGCGGCCAGGGCGCCGAGGGTCACGGCGCCGCGGGCAGTGGCTGAGGGCATGCATCCTCCCAGGTGGGTGTGACTGTGGGTGCTCGGACTAGGAGCATGGTCATTCCATGTACGGAGGCCGCGCATGGCAACGCGCCTTGCGCGGCGGGCGGCACAGGCCACCCGAACAGGGGCGCGAGCCGTCGTCCTCCTGGGTGACCGTGCACCCGATCGGCCGTCTTCCCGCGTGTGCACATCGGCGGGGGGCGACCCGTCGGTGTGCCGTACCCCGGCCGTCGTACTTGGATGGAGGGGGAACCGCCCCCGGGGCCACGGTCCCCGGCACATCCACCGTCCGGCCCGCTCGGGTGTCCGGCGGTGGTGGAGAGAGGAGCGGACGATGCGTGAGATCCTCCCGGCGCTCGGCGAGTGGTACGCCGCGGGCTCCCCCTTCGGCCTCGCCACCGTCGTCGCGGTCAGCCGGAGCGCGCCGCGCGGGCCGGGGGCGGCCATGGCGGTCGGGCCCGGGGACGAGGTCGTGGGCAGCGTCTCCGGCGGCTGTGTGGAGGGCGCGGTGTTCGAACTGGCCCAGGAGGTCGTGGCGTCCGGCGAGGCACGGTCGGCGACCTTCGGCTACAGCGACGACGACGCGTTCGCGGTGGGGCTGAGCTGCGGTGGGGAGATCACGCTCCTGGTGCGCCGGGTGACGGAGGCCGAGGATCCGTCGTTCGGTCAGGTCGTCCAGACGGTGGGCGCCGGGCGACCGGTGACGGTGGCGACCGTGGTCGACGGCCCCGGACGGCGCGGCGCCACGCTGGCGGTGTGGCCGGACCGGACGCGCGGCACCCTCGGTACGGAGGGCCTGGACGCCGCGGTCGCGGCCGACGCGCGCGGGGAGCTGGCCCAGGGGGTCACCGGAGCGCGGCACTACGGCCCGCACGGCGAGCGGCGCGAGGACTCGGTCACCGTCTTCCTGCACTCCTTCGCACCGCCGCCCCGCATGCTGGTCTTCGGCGCCATCGACTACGCGGCGGCGGTGGCCCGTATCGGCGACTTCCTCGGGTACCGGGTCACCGTGTGTGACGCCCGCCCGGTCTTCGCCACCCCGAAACGCTTTCCCGCCACCGTCGAGGTGGTCGTCGACTGGCCGCACCGCTATCTGCGCGGCACCGCCACCGACGAGCGCACCGTCGTCTGCGTCCTCACCCACGACCCCAAGTTCGACGTGCCGCTCCTGGAGGAGGCGTTGCGCCGGCCGGCGGCGTACGTCGGGGCGATGGGGAGCCGCCGGACGCACGAGGACCGCACCCGGCGGCTGCGGGAGGCCGGGCTCGGCCCGGCCGAACTGTCCCGGCTGCGCTCTCCCGTCGGCCTGGACCTCGGTGCCCGTACGCCGGAGGAGGTGGCCGTGTCCGTCGCGGCGGAGATCGTCGCGCTGAGGTGGGGCGGCAGCGGGGTGCCGCTGACGGCGACGACCGGGCTGATCCATCCGCCGGCCCCGCCCCGGTGAGCGGGGCGACGGCGCGTCCCCGGCTCAGGTCCTGGGCGGCAGGCGGTGCAGGTGGACCTCCGTCAGCACGCCGTCCGCGACCGTCGCCGTCATGTAGGTGCAGTGGGGCTGGCGGCGGCGGTCGGTCGGGGAGCCGGGGTTGAGCAGGCGCAGGCCGGTGGACGTGGTCGTGTCCCAGGGGATGTGACTGTGGCCGAAGACCAGGACGTCGGTGTCGGGGAAGCGGGCGGCGCAGCGGGATTCGCGGCCCTGGGCGGGACCGGTCTCGTGGACGACCGCGAGGCGCAGCCCGTCCAGTTCGGCACGGGCCACCTCGGGGAGGCGGGCGCGCAGGCCGGGGCCGTCGTTGTTGCCGTACACGGCGACCAGCCGCCGTGAGCGGGCCCGCAGAAGGTCGAGGGTGTCCTCGTCGACCCAGTCGCCGGCGTGCACGACCACGTCGGCGCGCGGCAGTTCCGCGAGGATTCGTCCGGGCAGCGCCTTCGCGCGCTTGGGCAGGTGGGTGTCGGAGAGGAGCAACAGACGCACCCGGCCAGGGTGTCACTCGATGAGGATCTCCGCCCACACCTGTTTGCCGCCGCTGACCGGAACGGTGCCCCACGCGGCGGACATGGCCTCGACGAGCAGGATGCCGCGGCCGCCGGTGGCCTCCCAGCCGATGACGGTGGGTTTCATCGGGGTGCGTGGGGAGGCGTCGGCGACGGAGACACGCAGACGGTCGGCGAGCAGGGTGAGGTCGAGGCGGACCCGGCCGTCGGTGTGCACGAGGGCGTTGGTGACCAGCTCGGACACCACGAGGAGCACGCTGTCGGCCACGGAGTCGACGCCCCAGCGGCGCAGGACGCGCCGGGTGTAGCGGCGGGCCTGCCCGACCGCCTGGGGGACGCGCCACACGCTCCAGTTCTCGCGCTGGGGGCGCAGGGCCATGCCGTCGTAACGGATGAGGAGCAGGGCCACGTCGTCGTCACGGTTGGCACCCCCGAGCAGGGTGTCGGCGACCACGCCGAGGTGCGCGGGGTCGGCGGCGGACAGTTCGGCGGCGAGTTGGTCGAGCCCGTCCTCGACGTCGATGTCCGCGGACTCCACCAGGCCGTCGGTGGTGAGGGCCAGCAGGGTGCCGGGGGCCAGTCGCAGGGGGCTCATCGGGAAGTCGGCCTGCATCACGACGCCGAGCGGCGGGCCGCCCTCGGACTCACTGATCTCGGTGCTGCCGTTCGGGTGACGCAGCACGGGCGGGATGTGTCCGGCGCGGACGTACCAGGCGGAGCCCTCCTCCATGTCGATGTCGACATAGCAGCAGGTGGCGAAGAGGTCGGTCTCCATGTCCATGAGGAGCCGGTTGGCGTGCGAGACGACGACGTCCGGAGGGTGCCCCTCGACGGCGTACGCGCGCAGCGCGGTGCGCATCTGACCCATCAGGGTGGCGGCGCCGGCGTTGTGCCCCTGGACGTCGCCGATGACGAGGGCCACGTGGTTGTCGGGCAGCGGGATCACGTCGTACCAGTCGCCGCCGACCTCCAGACCGGCGGTGGTGGGCAGATAGCGGGCGACGGCGACCGCGCCGGGCAGCTGGGGCAGCCGGCGCGGGAGCAGGGTGCGCTGGAGCATGCCCACGAGTTCGTGCTCGGCGTCGAAGGCGTGGGCCCGCATCAGCGCCTGCCCGGCCAGGCCCGAGGCGGCGGTGAGCAGGGCACGTTCCTCGGGGCCGAAGTCGTGGGGGCTGTCCCAGCCGATCAGGCACGCCCCCGCCATGCGGCCGCCGGCGGGCAGCGGGAGGACGGCGAGGCCGCCGGGGCCGACGTCGGCGAGGGCCGGCTCCAGATCGGCTCCGGCGGGCCAGATCCCGGCGCGCCCCTCGCGCAGGGCGGTGGCGAGGGTCGGCATGGTGCGCACCGGCGCGTCCGGCCACTCGGAGCGCCATTCGGAGCGCCACACCTCGGGCCAGACCTCCGGCTGCGGCGGATCGAGGACGGTGACGACCAGGCGGTCGCCCTCCAGCTCGGCGAGGGCGATCCGGTCGGCCCGCAGCGGTTTGCGCAGGGCGGTCACCACGGCCTGGCTGACGTCCCGGACGGTGCCGGCGGTGGCCAGGGCGGCGGCGAGGCGCTGGATGCGGGCCACGTCGCCGCGCCCGGTGCGCAGGGTCGAGGCGTCGGCGACGGTGCCGACGAGACGGGCGGGCCGGTTCTCCCCGCCGGGCAGGATCCGGCCGCGCAGCCGGAGCCACCTCTGCTCGCCGGACGGTTGCAGGATGCGGAACTCCAGCTCCCGGTCACCGATGGACATGTGGTCCGCCTCCACGACGGACATCAGCGCCGGCAGGTCCTCGGGCACGGTCAGCGCGATCAGCGTCTCGACCCGGCCGTCGAAGTCGTCCTGGCCGATGCCGAACAGCTCCAGCAGCGCGTCGTCAACCTCGACCCGCCCGGTGTCCATGGCGAGGTCGAACGAGGCTCCGAACCCGGCGGGCGGGGCGGGGGCGACACCGGCGGCCGCCTCGGCGAGCAGGTCGAGACAGTGCCGGTCCTCGGCGTCGAAGGCGTCCGTACCGTCGCCGACGGCCACGAGACAGCCGCGCTCGCGCAGCGGCAGCACGCCCAGGGAGAAGCTTTCGGCCCGGACGCGGCGGATGCCGCCGTCCTCGGGGAGGCCGGGTCCCCCTTGGACGTCGGCGACGGGGTGGGCGGCGGCGACCGGGTGGGCGTCCGCGCCGGGGCGGTCGGCGACCGCTGGGTGGGCGGCGTCTGCGTCCTCGTGCAGGTCGGTGGAGACCAGCCAGCTCGGTCGGCCCGAACGGCACGTCTCGGCCACGGGAGCGGTGCCCGAGGCCGGGTAGCTGTCGGAGAGCCCGTACAGGTTCCGCGGCACGCCGGCGGACGCGGTGAGGGACAGCGCCTGCCCCTCACCGTCCGGGAGATACACGGCCGCGACGGTCGCACTGGTGAACACGAGCACCTGTTCGAGGATGGCGTGCAGCCGCTCGTAGGGATCGAGATCGCCGCCGAGCGTCTTGAGCGCGAGTTCGGCGCGCAGCGTCCTCGTTCCTGGTTCCGCAGCGCCCTCACTGACCACGTCCGTAATTACAGCGCTTCCGGCACGCTCGCGCAGCCCCTGGGACCGTTCCGCGAGGCCGGAGCCCTGCCGCGGGGAGCCGCCGGAGTCGAAAGAAACCGAACAGATCTTTACGCATGCGTTCCGCACGGTGGCCGCGTGACAGGCGTGACGGGTCACTGGTGACAGCCGTGACTGTCGGGGCCCGGAGCGGGCTGGAAGGCTCGTCCTCACCCGGCCCAGGGGGCGACGACGGTGACGGCACACGACCCGGGGGACGCGCATGGACAAGCGGTACGAGGCGTACGCGCTGGCCGACCGACACTTCTACGAGACACCGGACCGACTGGCCGGTGACCGCGCCGACACGGCGTCGCCGGGCTACGAGACGGCCGGGCGGGCGGTCCCCGAGGGCTGGCGGTCCGCCCGGATCGGCGACTGGCTGACGCTGACCCCGGTCGACGACGGCGGGCGGCCCCGTCCCGGACCCACCCAGGGATGGAAGGTGCACGCCTCCGCCACCCGGGCGAACGCGGACCGCGTCGCGGCGATCGTGTGGGACTACTGCGTGCCCCGGGGAATCCCGTTCAAGTTCGTGCCGGGCCCGCACCTGCTCCATCTGCGCAACGCGAAGTACGCGGCACGCGACACCAGCGGCAAGTTCGTGACGGTCTACCCGGCCGACGAGGAGCAGTTGCACCTCGTCCTGCGCGAGCTCGGGGCGCTCCTGGAGGGCTTCGACGGGCCGTACATCCTCACCGACCTGCGCTGGAACGACGGACCGCTGTACGTCCGCTACGGCGCCTTCGCCCGCTCCTTCGTCGTCGACGAGCGCGGCACGCTCGTCCCGGCGGTCCGCGACGGCGCGGGCACCCTGGTGCCGGACCAGCGCAGGCCGACCTTCCATGTGCCCGACTGGGTGACCCTGCCCGCGTTCCTGGAGCCGCAGCTGGCGGCACGCAACACGACGACGGTCGGCGAGCTGCCGTACCGCATCGAGAAGGCGCTGCACTTCTCCAACGGCGGCGGGGTGTACGTCGGCACCGACACCCGCGACGGCCGCCGGGTGGTGCTCAAGGAGGGGCGCCCGCACGCGGGTCTGGCCGCCGACGGGGCCGACGCGGTCACCCGGCTGGAGCGGGAGAAGGCCGCGCTGGAGCGGCTCGCCGGCCTGGGGGTGGTGCCCGAGGTGCGTGACTGGTTCACCCTGGGCGACCACCGCTTCCTGGTCATGGACTTCGTCGAGGGCCGCCCGCTCAACTCGTACGTCGCCGAGCGGCACCCGCTGCTCGCCCCGGACCCCGGACCGGACGCGGTCGCCGCGTACACGGCGTGGGCGTTGCGCGTCCACCGGGCCGTCGAGGAGGCGGTCGAGGCGGTGCACTCGCGCGGGATCGTCTTCAACGACCTGCACGTCTTCAACATCATGGTCGCGCCCGACGAGCGCTCGGTGTCGCTGCTGGACTTCGAGGCGGCGGCACCCGCCGAGGAGAACGGCCGTCAGGTCGTCGCCCACCCCGGCTTCCTCGCGCCCTGGGACCGCACCGGCCGCGACGTCGACCGCTACGCCCTCGCGTGTCTGCGCCTCGCACTGTTCCTGCCGGTCACCTCGCTGCTGGTGGTGGAGCGGGAGAAGGCCGCGCATCTGGCGGCGGTGATCGCGGAGCAGTTCCCGGGGGCGCCGCGCGCGTTCCTGGACGAGGCGGTGGCCGAGATCTGCCGGAGCGGCGGGGCCGTGGAGCGGGCGTCCGACGACGGGGCCCCGGAGGGGGCACCCGTACGGGTGGCGCGGACCCGGGCACCCGCGGCCGTGGCGGGCGGCGTGGAGGCCGGCTGGTCCCTCGCCGAGCCCGGCGACTGGCCCTACAGCCGTGACTCCATGGTCAAGGCGATCCTGGCCTCCGCGACGCCGGAGCGCGACGACCGGCTCTTCCCCGGCGACGTCGCCCAGTTCTCCGACGGTGGTGGCCTCGGGCTCGCGCACGGCGCGGCAGGGGTCCTGTACGCGCTCGCGGAGGTCGGCGCCGAACGCTACGAGGAGGGCGAGCGCTGGCTGCTCGACCACACCGACCCGGTGCCGATCGGCACGCCGCTCGGTCTGTACGACGGTCTCGCGGGCGTCGCCCACACCCTGGACCGGCTGGGGCACCGGCAGCGGGCCCTGGACCTGGTCGAGCAGCTCCTCGGCGAGAAGTGGCACAAGCTCTCGTCCGACCTGCGCGGCGGGCTCGCCGGGCTCGGACTGGTCTTCGACGAGCTGGCGCGGACCACCGGTGAGTCCGCGCTGCGCGACCACGCGGCACAGGCGGCCGAGCTCCTCGTGTCCCGTCTCGCCGAGCCCCGCCCGGCACCACCGCGCCGCCGTGCCGGCCTGCTGCGGGGCGCGAGCGGTCCCGCGCTGTTCCTGCTGCGCCGGTACGAGGCGACGGGCGACCGCGCGCTGCTCGACGCGGCGGGCGAGGCGCTGCGGCAGGACCTGGAATGTCTCGTCGAGCAGAAGAACGGCGGCCTGGCCGTCGACGAGGGGTGGCGCACGATGCCGTACCTCGGCGACGGGAGCGTGGGCGTCGCGATGGTGCTCGACGACCACTCTGCGGCGGCCGGAACCACCGACACCGGCACGGACGGCGGAAGCGACACCGCCACCGCCACCGCCACCGCCACCGCCACCGCCACCGCCACCGGCCGACTCGCCCCGGTCACGGACGAGTTCGCCCGGGTCCGCGCGGGCGTCCTGACCGCCGCGACCTACCGCTTCTACGCGCAGCCGGGGCTGTTCGAGGGGCGCGCCGGGATGATCCTGCACCTCGCCCGGACGGGTGCCCCGCGCGAGCGGCTGACGGAACAGATCGCCGCCCTCGGCTGGCACTCCATGCCCTACCAGGGGCAACTGGCCTTCCCCGGCAACCACTTGATGCGGCTCTCCATGGACCTCGGTACCGGAACGGCCGGATGCCTGCTGGCACTCGGGGCGGCGCACGCCGCCGACGACGACGCCACGGCGCACCTTCCGTTCCTGCCGCCGCCGCGACGGCGGCCCCATTGACGCGGCTCGCGCCACCCGGCGCCAGTCGTGACGCAACACTCCCGTCCCCACCAGGGCCCCTGAGCGGGCCACCGATCGAAAGGAAGCGACATGGCACTTCTCGACCTGCAGACGATGGAAGCCGACGAGACCACCGGCACCGGCGGCCCCAGCTCCCTGAGCGTGCTGTCCTGTGTGAGCGCGGCCAGCATCACGCTCTGCCTCTGACCCGAGCGGGGCGACCGGGCCACCCGGGGCGCCCGTCGGACCGGCACGGCGGCTGAGTCGCGCCGACGGCTCCGGACGGTTCCTCCCCCTGTCCGGGGAGGGGCCGTCCGGGGCTCATCCATCTGGCCACCCGGCCACCCCCGGTCGGCGGCCCTTCGTCCACCTTCATCGGGCCCCATCGAGGCCGGCGGGGCGGCCCTGCGTCCGGTCATTCCTCCGGCCCCTCGTCCGGTCATTCACCCGGCCGTTCATCCGGTCGTCCCACGTCAGGACGGGTATGACGACCCTCACCGAAGGCGGTGCCCGCGGCCCGGCGGCCGTCTCCGACCCCCTGCTGCGCGCGACCGTCCGGCACTCCGGCCCCCGTTGCACGGCCCTGGCGCTCGTGTCCATGGCCTCGACGGGGGCGAACCTGGCGCTGCCGGTCGCGCTGGGCCGGGCCCTCGACCTGCTGCTGGCCCGCGACCCGGACGGCTCCCGCTGGGTGCTGTGGTGCGCGGTGCTGGTCCTCGCGGCGGCCGTCCTCGACGCGATCGAGACCGTGCTCGGCGGCACCACGAACGCCCGGGCCACCGCGTGGCTGCGCCACGGTCTGGTCCGGCATGTCCTGGCCGTGGGGCCGCGCGCCCTCACCCGGTTCGGCCCGGGAGACCTGGTGGCCCGGCTCGTCGGGAACGCGGCCCAGGCGGGAACGGCCCCCGCGACCGCCGCCGCGCTGCTCGCCGCGCTCGCCGGGCCCCTGGGCGCGGTGGCGGCCCTCGCCCTGATCGACCTGCGGCTCGCGGCGGTCTTCCTGATCGGCGCCCCGCTGCTCGCCCTCGTGCTGCGCGCCCTCGCGCGGGACTCCTCCGACTGCGTGACGCGCTACCAGCGGGCCCAGGGCCGTATCGCGGGCGGCCTGGCCGAGGCCGTCGCCGGGCACCGCACGATCGCGGCCGCCGGCACGGCCGACCGCACCGTCGCCCGCGTCCTGCGCCCCCTGGCCGAACTCTCGGACCAAGGGCACCGCATGTGGCACGTCCAGGGCCGAGCCGCCGCCCGAGCGGCCACCGTGGCCCCGCTCCTGCAACTCGCCGTCGTGGCCACCGCCGGCGTCCTGCTCGCCCGACAGCACCTGACCGTGGGCGAGTTGCTGGCCGCGTCGCGCTACGCCGTACTGGCCGCGGGCGTCGGCGTCCTGGTCGGGCAGCTCTCGGGCCTGGTCCGCGCGCGGACGGCGGCGGAGCGCCTGGACGAGGTACGGCGCGAGCCCCCGACCGCGTACGGCGAACGCGTCCTGCCGTCCGCGGGGACGGGGCGGCTGGAGCTGCGCTCCGTGACCGTCCGCCGGGGCGGGCGCACCGTGTTGGACCGCGTCGACCTGGTGGTCCCGGCCGGCGCCACGGTCGCCGTCGTGGGCCGGTCGGGGGCGGGCAAGTCGCTGCTCGCGGCCGTGGCCGGGCGGTTGACGGATCCCGACGAGGGAGAGGTACGGCTCGACGGGGTGCCCCTGCCCGAGCTGGACCGCCGGGAGCTGCGCCGGGCGATCGTCCACGCCTTCGAACGCCCGGCCCTGCTCGGCGAGTCGGTGGAGGACACCATCGCCTTCGGCGTCGTGCGCCCCTCCCCCGCCCGCATCCGGGAGGCGGCCCGCGCCGCGCACGCCGACGGCTTCGTCCGCCGTCTCCCCGACGGTTACGCCACTCCCTGCGCCGACGCTCCCCTGTCCGGTGGTGAGGCGCAACGACTGGGCCTGGCCCGCGCGTTCGCCCGCGACAGTCGTCTCCTCGTGCTCGACGACGCCCTCTCCAGCCTCGACACCCTCACCGAGCACGACATCACCGACGCCCTCCTGCGCGCCACCACCGGTGGCAGCCGCCTGCTCATCGCCCACCGCGTCACCACGGCCGCCCGCGCGGACACGGTGGTGTGGCTGGACAAGGGGACGGTGCGGGCGGTGGGGCCGCATACGGAGCTGTGGCGGACGGCGGAGTACCGGGAACTGTTCGGGTCGCGGGGCGCGCCGGGCGGGGAGGGGCGATGAAGGGCGGCCGGGAAGGACGAGGGTGCGCCGGGGGCGGCCTCCGCCCGCCCGGCCTCCTCCGTCGGGGCCTGCGCTTTCTTCGCGGGCGGGCGCGGGTCGTCGCGCGGCTGGTTCTGTGGTCCGTGGTGGAGACGGGGCAGACCTTTCTGCTGGGGTACGCCCTCGCGCGTGCCCTCGACGACGGGTTCCTCGCGGGGCGGGCCGGGGTCGGGCTGGCGTGGCTCGGGGCCGGTGCGGGAGCGGTGGTGCTGGGGGCGCTGGGCACGTGGCGGGTGTACGGGTGCGTGGCGGGGCTCGTGGAACCGTTGCGGGACCGGCTGGTGCGCGGGGTGGTCGAACGGGGGGTCCGGGAGGCGGACGGCGGGGCCCTGTCCGGGCTGACCCAGCAGGTGGAGATCGCCCGGGACACCTTCGCCGGACTCGTCATGGTGTCCCGCTCGTTCCTGTTCACCTCCGCCGGGGCGCTCGTCGGACTCTTCTCGCTGGCCCCGCCGCTGCTGCTCGTCGTCGGGCCCCCGCTGGTCGTCGGCGTCGCCCTCTTCCTGGTGACGCTCAGGCCCCTGGCCCGCCGCCAGGAGGGCTTCCTCGTCGCCGACGAGGCCCTCGCCGACCGGCTCGGGGCCGTCTGTCCGGGGTTGCGGGACATCACGGCGGCCGGCGCGGAGGACACCGTCGCCGCCGACACCGGGCGGTGCGTCGACGCCGAACTGCGGGCCGCGCGCTCCCTGGCCCACTGGGGCGTCGCACGGGTCGCCTCCCTCGCGATCGGTGGCCAACTGCCCGTCGTGCTGCTCCTGGTCACCGCCCCTTGGCTCCTGGACCACGGGGTCACGCCGGGCGCCCTGGTCGGCGCCCTCGCCTACATCACCCAGTCCCTGCTCCCCGCCCTGCAGAACCTGGTCCACGGCCTGGGCACCAGCGGCTCCCGCCTCGCGGTGGTCCTCCGCAGGCTGGCCCCGGCGCCCGCGCCACCACCCCCGGAGAACGCCCCCCGGCCCTCGACGCCCACCCCGCCGCCGACCGATCCCGGAGTCCCCGGCGAGGCCGATGTCCGCGACGCCCTTCCCCGCCCGGCGGCCTCCGACGACGCCCTCCGCCTCGCCTCCGTCACCTTCGCCTACGGTTCCCGCGCCACCCCCGTCCTCGACGGACTCGACCTGTGCCTCCCCCACGGCACGCACCTGGCCGTCGTCGGTCCCAGCGGCGTCGGCAAGTCCACTCTCACCGGGATCGTCGCCGGTCTCCTGCGCCCCCGGCACGGCACCGTCCACTTGTGTGGCCGCCCGGTACCCGGCGCCACATCCCGCGCACACCGGGTGCTCATCCCGCAGGAGGCGTACGTCTTCGGGGGATCCCTCGAAGAAAACCTCGGCGAGCTACGGCCGAAACCCGTGCCCGAGGACGAGCTGTGGGCCGCCGCGGAGGCCGTGGGGCTCACCGAGGTGATGGTCCGGCTGGGCGGCCCGGCCGCCGAGGTCGACCCGCGCGCGCTGTCCGCCGGGGAACGGCAACTCGTGGCGTTGGCGCGCGCGTATCTGTCGTACGCGTCGGTCGTGATCCTCGACGAGGCGACCTGTCACCTGGACGCGGAGGCGGAGGAACGCGCGGAGCGGGCGTTCGCCCGGCGGCCGGGCACGACCCTGGTGGTCGTCGCGCACCGCGTCAGCTCGGCCCGCCGCGCGGACCGGGTGCTGCTCATGGACGGACGGTCCGTCGCGTACGGGGACCACGACGACCTCATGGCCCGCTCACCGCTCTACCGGGACCTGGTCGGCGCCTGGTCCCCGGTTCCCGTACCGGTCAGCTCCCCCGGCGCCTCAGAGCCATCCCTCCCCCTGCGAGATCCTGATGGCGTCGATCCTGTTGCGCGCCCCCGTCTTACGGGTGATCGCGGCCATGTAGTTGCGCACGGTCCCGTGGGAGAGGTGCAGGCTGCCGGCGATCTCCGCGACGGAGGCTCCCTCGGCAGCCAGGGATAACACGCTCAACTCCCGCCGGGTCAGCGGCATCTCGGCGGCCTTGAGGAAGCCGAAGCCGAGGGAGTCGTCGACGAAACGTCTCCCTCGGGCGACCTCCCGGATCGCGGACACCAGCCGCTGCGGGGAACCCTCCTTGTCCACGTAACCGAGGGCACCCGCCTCCGCCGCCCGCTTGAGGAGGCCGGGTCTGCCGGCGTGGGCGAGGACCAGCAGACCGGGGGCGGGGCCGCCCGTGCCGCGCAGATCGGCGAGCGGCGGGATGCCGACCGCGTCCGCGCAGTCCAGGTCCGCCGCGCAGACCTCGGGCCGCAAGGTCCGCACCCGCCCCGGCGCGGCGCGCCAGGACGCGTCGAACACCGCCAGGTCGGGTTCTCGGCGGAGCCACTCCGCCAGCACCGATCTGACCAGACATTCGTCGTGCACGAGAAGTACCCGGATCACGTTCGCCCCTCCGCCTGCCGGCCACCGATGTCCTCCGCTCAGCGCGTGCCCATTGTTGGCGTCCCCGACCATGCCCGGGCGCGAAGAACCAGCCATCGGGGTGCGTGGGGGCGCACTCGCGGCGCCCGTGCGCGATGCCGCGCATCATCGCGGGGGCATGGCGGGGTCGATAGGGGGTACCGCGGTGTGTCCGCGGGGCGGCTCTCGCCGTGCGCGGTCGGCCCCCAGGGGGGAGCCTTGACCCTGGGGTCTGTCGCACGGTCGTGCGAGGAGGTGGTCGGCATGTCCGACGTCCACGTGTCCGGAGCGCGGACGACCGTCGAGACGGGCCGCGTCGGCCATCCTCTGCTGTCGCTGGCGCTGGCCGCGATGATGGACGACGTCCAGGCCCACTCCGGCGCGGTGTATCTGCTGACGCCGGACGAGCCGGTGCTGGAGATGGCGGTCATGGCCGGGCTGCCGAGATCGTTCGCCGCGCCCTGGGAACGGGTGGGTCTCAACTCGCCGATACCGGTCTCCGAGGCCGTGCGGGGGCGGCGGCTGGTGTGGGTCAACGGCGAGGAGCAGATGGCTCGCCGCTATCCCCGGATCGCCGTGGTCCTGCCCTACCCGTTCGCCCTGGCCGCGCTGCCGGTGGCGACCCGCGACACCATCTACGGCGCCGTCTTCCTGACCTGGCCCGGCTCCCACCCGCCGGAACTCAGCGAGCGCGAACGGGACCAGCTGACCTCGGCCTGCGACCGGCTCGCGATGCGGCTGCGGCGCGCCGAGGACGAGGGCCGTCCGGTGCGGCCGGAGCCGGACCTGTCGGCGCCCTCGACGACCACGGTCGCGGGCACGCTCGGCACGGTGGAGGCCGCGCGGATGGTGGCGCGGCTGCCGTACGGGATGTGCGCGCTCGATCTGCACGGGCGGATCACCTTCGCCAACGCGGCCACGGCCGAACTGCTCGGCATCCCGGTGAGCGGTCTGCTGGGCACCCAACTGTGGGTGTCCGTGCCGTGGCTCAACGATCCCGCGTACGAGGACCGGTACCGGGCGGCCCTGATGAGCCAGCACGTGACCTCGTTCGTGGCGCTGCGACCGCCGAGCGACTGGCTGTCCTTCCGGCTGTACCCGGGGAGCAACGGCCTGAGCGTACGGATCTCCCGGGCCCGCGCGGTCGCCGAGGCCGAGCACGCGTCGCGGGAGGAGGACCACGGGCCGGGCCGTCTGGTGACCATCCACCACGTGCTGGCGCTGGCGAGCGCGCTCACCGAGGCGGTCGGGGTGCAGGACGTGGTGGAGCTGGTCGCCGACGAGATCGCCCCGGCCATCGGCAGCCAGGCCCTGGTGATGCTCGGCTCCCGCGCGGGGCGCCTGCATGTGCTCGGGCACCGCGGCTACGCCGACCCGCACCTCGTGGAACGCTTCGACGGGATGCCGCTCACCGCGGCGATGCCCGGGGCGCACGCGCTGACCACCGGGGTACCCGCGTTCTTCGAGTCCCGGCAGCAGCTGGAGCACCTCTATCCGCTGCGCCAGGAGACCCCGGACGGGCTCGGCGCGTGGGCGTACATCCCGCTGATCGCCTCGGGGCGGCCGGTGGGCACCTGGGTGCTCGGGTACGCGGAGCCGCATCCGTTCCCGGCCGAGGAGCGCGCGGTGCTGACCAGCCTCAGCGGCCTCATCGCCCAGGCACTGGAGCGGGCGCTGCTGTACGACGCCAAGCACCAGGTGGCGCACGGGCTCCAGAAGGCGCTGCTGCCGCACTCGCTGCCCTCCATCCCGGGCATCGAGTCCGCCTCGCGCTATCTGCCCGCCACCCGTGGCATGGACATCGGCGGCGACTTCTTCGACCTGGTCCTCTCCCATGGGAGGGCCTCGGCCGTCATCGGCGACGTGCAGGGACACAACGTGACGGCGGCGGGGCTGATGGGGCAGATCCGTACGGCGGTGCGCGCGTACACGACCGTCGGGCAGACACCGGAGGAGGTGATGAGCAGTACCAACCGGCTGCTGATCGACCTGGGTTCGGAACTGTTCGCCAGCTGTCTGTACCTACGGCTGGACCCGGAGCACGGGACGGCCGTCATGGCGCGGGCCGGGCATCCGCCGCCGTTGCTGCGCCGGCCGGACGGGAAGGTGCGGGTGCTCGACCTCGCGGGTGGTCCGCTGCTGGGGATCGACGCGGCGGCGACGTATCCGACGACGGAGGTGGCGCTGACGGAGGGTTCGGTGCTGGTTCTGTACACGGACGGGCTGATCGAGTCGCCGGGGGTCGACATCGAGGACGCGCTGGCGGATCTCGGGGAGCGGTTGTCGTCGGCCGGGGAGCGGCCGCTGGACGCGCTGGCCGACAGTCTGGTGAGGGAGACCGAGGCGGCGGAGGAGCGGGCGGACGACGTGGCGCTGCTGCTGCTCCGGGCCACCGGCTCCGCCGGGTGACACCACCACACGCACATGGGTCCGGCCCTCCCGCCGGAGGGCCGGACCGTGCCACCTGTCGGCCGGAACCGCTGGGGTGGGGCCGACGGGTGGGTCGTGGGGCGACGGCCGGGGTCAGTGGCCGCTGAGCCCCGGGCCGTCATCCACGTACTCGGTGGCGTTCGCCTACTGCTGGACGCCCTGCTCGTCGACGCCCTGCTCCTCGACGCCCTGCTCATGCTCCTGGCCCGCGTCACCGGCGTCGCCCGCACCGGCGACGGCACCCGCGTCAGCGGCACCCTCGTCGCCCGCACCGGCCACGGCACCCGCGTCGCCGGCACCGGCGGCCGCGGCGCCCTCTTCCTCGCCCGCGCCCGCGGCAGCGGCGCCCTCTTCCTCACCGGCACCGGCGGCGGCACCACCGTCGGCCTCCTCGCCGGCGCCCGCGGCGTCACCGGCACCACCGGCGGCTTCCTCACCGGCGCCCGCGCCGGCGTCGCCGAGGGTGGCACCCGTGGCCGCGAGGGCGGTGGTGACCGGCTGGAAGAAGGTCTCGCCACCGACGGTGCAGTCGCCGCTGCCGCCGGAGGTCAGACCGATGGCCTGGCCGTCCTCGGTGAACAGCGAGCCGCCGCTGTCGCCGGGCTCGGCGCAGACGTTGGTCTGGATGAGACCGGTGACCGTGCCCTCGGGGTAGTTCACCGTGGCTTCGAGGCCGGTGACCTGGCCGTCGGCGAGACCGGTGGTGCTGCCCATGCGGAAGACCTGGAGGCCGACCGCCGCCTCGCCGGCCGCGGTGATGTCGACCGTCTGGCCGTTGCCGAGGTCGACCGTGCTGGCCGCCTGGGTCGCCGGGTCGTTGTAGTCGACCAGGGCGAAGTCGCCGGCGCCCGGGAACGTGGCGGTCGCCGCGTCGACGGTGCCGATCGGCGCGCCGCCCTCCTCCTCGGACCACTCGGCCTCCGCGACACCGCAGTGCCCGGCGGTCAGGAAGGCCGGGGCGCCCTCGGCGTTGACGACGTTGAAGCCGGCCGAACATCGGGCGCCGCCGCCGAAGATGGCGTCGCCGCCCTCCAGGAAGGTCTTGAACGTGCCGGCGGACTTCTTGATGGTCGCCATGCCGGAGCCGAGCGACTCGACGGTCGACTCGATGGTGTCCCAGTTCTCGCCCGTGACCGTGGAGTCGGCGGTGACCTGGAGCTTGTTCGTGCGGGGGTCGATCGCCCAGGCGGTGCCCGGGACGGTGGCCTCCTCCTTCAGCGTGGCCGCGCCCTTCAGCAGCTCGGACCAGCTGTTCTCGACCTCACGGACCTCCGCGCCGGCCTCCTGGGCCTGGATGATCACGTTGTTGTCGTCACCGTCGATCTCGAGGCCGTCGATGACGTTGATGATGAGGCGCTGCTCGCCCGAGTCGTAATACGCGCCTGCGAACGCGTCACCGAGCAAGTCCTGCAGCTGGGAGGCGAGATCCGAGGCGTCACTCGCGGCGAGCGTCTTCGGGGCGGCGCCTTTGGCGTCCGTCTGCGACGCCATCGCGTTCGGCAGGATGAGGGCTGCCGCGCCGAGCGCCGCCACGCCGCCTGCGGCTATGAACGCCTTGCGCTTGGTGGCTCGTTTGTGACTCAACTCTTGACCTCCTGGGGACGGGGTCCGTACCGCCGTCCGGCGGGTGAACTGGGGGCGCCTGGTTGCCAGTTGGTACGGATGGTTCCGAGGGGGTGTTCAACGCTCCGCGAAAAGATTCCGATCTTCCACTTCGCAAAGCGCGCTACTCCCCCCGTTCGCCTGCCATTTCACGACTTCCCGCCGACGCGCCCGGTGGGAACCCGTGACACCGGCGCCCCACCCCCCTCTTCGCCACACTCGGCTACCGCCCGGTGGCGGTCCGTCGACTCCGGTGATCGGGAAACCGGCTTCAGGGAATCTCCACACCGAATGCCCAGCGGGGTCACGGTCGAGGGGAGTTCTGCACAGGGGCGAATCGCGCGCCGCGCCTTTGAGGCGGGACTGTCCAATTCGTTTTCACGCAGGCAATCAAGCGCGTATGACAATGCGGCGATCCGTGTGAAGAAGCTGGCCCCAACCCGTGCGCAAGCCTGCACCGATGAACCGTCATGGTCACCAAGTGTGCTGGTGAGAGGCCCGGTTGATTGGAAGTGCGCCGTCGCGATCTGCTTTGATCCATCGCACCGCGGGGGCCGCCGAGCTCTTGGACACGGGAGCAGCCGGCTCTCGGGGACGAGAAGTGGGCGCCCACGTGCGCGGCCGTCGTTCTGTCCCCAGAAGGGGGCCGCTCCCCCCTTGTGAATAGCTATATGAAGGGAAGTTCCATCATGAACTCCACCCCCCAGGTTGAGACCGCCGAGATCTCGGACGCCGCCCTCGACGCCGTCTCCGGTGGCCTCTCGGTCAACGCCGTTGGCACCGTCACCGGCCTGGTGGACGGCATCGCCCCGGTCTCCGGCCTGGTCAACACGGCCGTCGGCACCGTCGAGGGTGTGACCGGCCTGAACACCGCCCCGGTCACGAGCCTGGTCGCCGGTCTCTGATCGAGCCCTTACGCCGCTGAGTCCCGGAACCACCTGACAGGTTCCGGGACTCTCGGGGTGCCCCGGAAGTGCTCGACCCCCGGGTCGACCGGCCTTCCGACATCCAGTCCTCTGTCCCCTCCAGTCCTCTGTCCCCTCCAGTCGTCTTGTCGTCTCCTGTCACGCAGGTGAGGGAAGTCCCGTGCAGTTCCGCCAACAGGCCCTCGCCAAGCTCCAGTCACCGGAGGAACTCGACCTCCCGGTGCGCTTCGCCCGCCCCCAGGGCTGGCTGGTGCTGTCCGTGACGGTGCTCGCGATGGCCGCCGCCTCCGTGTGGGCCGTCACGGGGTCCGTCGCCTCCACGGTCGGCGCGCCCGCCGTCCTCACCCACGGGCAGGGCAGTTATGTGCTCCAGAGCCCGGTCGCCGGCCAGGTCACCGCCGTTCTCGCGAAGCAGGGCGAACGGCTGCCCGCCAAGGCCCCCGTCCTGAAGGTCGCCACCGCCGACGGCGAGACCGTCGTACGGTCCGTCGCGGCCGGCCGGGTCTCCGCGCTCGCCGCCACGATCGGTCAGATCATCCAGACCGGCGCGAACGTCGCGGCCGTCGAGAAGGTCGCCGACGCCGACGACCCGCTCTACGCGACGGTGTACGTCCCCGCCGAGAACGCGGCCTCGATCCCGGAGGACGCCGAGGTGGACCTGACCGTGCAGTCGGCGCCCACCCAGCGCTACGGCGTGCTGCGCGGCCATGTGAAGAAGGTGGACCGCACCGCGCAGACCCCGCAGTCCATCGGCGCGTTCCTCGGTGACACCCAGCTGGGCGAGCAGTTCACCAAGAAGGGCCGACCGGTGGCCGTCACCGTACGGCTGGACCGCGCGGCGTCGACCGAGTCGGGTTACAGGTGGTCCTCGCAGGACGGGCCGCCGTTCGAGCTGACCTCCATGACCATGGCCACGGCTTCGATCCGGCTGGCCGACGAGCGTCCGATCGATTGGCTGCTTCCGTGACCGCGTCCCAGGACACCGCCCAGCCGCCCACGCACGGCAGACGCAAGGCGGCCCCGTCCAAGCGTCCGGTGCCGAGGGGCAGGCAGAAGGCCGTCCGCACACCGACCGTCCTCCAGATGGAGGCCGTGGAGTGCGGTGCCGCGTCGCTCGCCATGGTGCTCGGCCACTACGGACGGCACATCCCGCTGGAGGAACTGCGCATCGCCTGCGGTGTCTCCCGGGACGGCTCGCGCGCCAGCAACCTGCTGAAGGCGGCCCGCAGTTACGGACTGACCGCCAAGGGCATGCAGATGGACGTGGCCGCCCTCGCCGAGGTGAAGGCCCCGGCCATCCTGTTCTGGGAGTTCAACCACTACGTCGTCTACGACGGCATGGGGCGCCGCTTCGGGCGGCGGGGCGTCCACATCAACGACCCGGGCAAGGGCCGCCGGTTCGTGCCGATGGAGGACTTCGACTCCAGCTTCACCGGTGTCGTCCTCGTCATGGAGCCCGGCGAGGGCTTCGCGAAGGGCGGCCGCAGGCCCGGTGTCCTCGGCGCCATGCCCGCCCGGATGCGCGGCACCTCCGGCACCCTGCCCGCCGCCGTCCTCGCCAGCCTCCTCCTGGTGGCGGTCGGCGCGGCGGTCCCCGCGCTGAGCCGTACCTACATCGACATGTTCCTGATCGGCGGCCAGACCTCCCTGCTGGGCGTGCTGTTCGCGTCGATGGGCGCGTGCGTGCTGCTGACCGTCCTGCTGACCTGGTTGCAACAGGCCAACCTGCTGCGTGGCCGGCTGATCTCCTCCACCCTCTCCAGCGCCCGCTTCCTGCGGCACCTCCTGCGCCTGCCGGTCACCTTCTTCTCCCAGCGCAGCCCCGCCGACCTCGTCCAGCGGCTGCAGTCCAACGACGCGGTCGCCGAGACCCTGGCGCGGGATCTCGCGGCGGCCGGTGTGGACGCGGTCGTGGTCGTCCTCTACGCCGTGCTCCTCTACACGTACGACCCGCAGCTCACCTTCGTCGGCATCGCGGTGGCGCTGCTGAACGTGGTGGCGATGCGGGTGGTGATCCGGCTGCGCGCGACGCGTACGGCGAAGCTGCGCGCGGACAACGCGCGGCTCACCAACACGGCGTACACCGGACTCCAGCTGATCGAGACGATGAAGGCGACCGGCGGCGAGGAGGGCTACTTCCGCAAGTGGGCCGGGCAGCACGCCACCACGCTGGAGGAGCAGCAGCGGCTCGGGGTGCCGAGCGCCTGGCTGGGGGTCGTCGCCCCGACGCTGGCCACGCTCAACAGCGCGCTCATCCTGTGGATCGGCGGTATGCGGGCGGTCGAGGGCCATATGTCCGTGGGGCTGCTGGTCGCGTTCCAGGCGCTGGTCACCCGGTTCACGGCGCCCCTCACCCGGCTCAACGGGGTGGCGGGCCGTATCCAGGACTTCGCGGCCGACGTGGCCCGCCTGAAGGACGTGGAGAACTTCCAGGCCGACCCGTTGTACGCCCGCCCGGACGCCGCCGAGTCCACCCGCCGGCTGAACGGGCACGTCGAGCTGGAGAACATCACGTTCGGCTACAGCCCCCTCGACAAGCCCCTGCTCACGGGCTTCGACCTCACCGTGGGGCCGGGGCAGCAGGTGGCGCTGGTCGGTGGCTCCGGCAGCGGCAAGTCGACGGTGTCGAGGCTGATCTCGGGCCTGTACACCCCGTGGGAGGGCGTGATCCGCATCGACGGCCGGCGCCTGGAGGACATCCCGAGGGGTGCGCTGGCCGCCTCCGTCTCCTTCGTCGACCAGGAGGTGTTCCTCTTCGAGGGCACCGTCCGCGACAACGTCGCCCTGTGGGACCCCTCGATCCCGGAGGATGCCGTGGTGGAGGCGCTGCGGGACGCGGCCCTGTACGACGTGGTGACGCGGCGCCCGGGTGGCATCAACAGCAGGGTCGAGCAGGACGGCCGCAACTTCTCCGGCGGGCAGCGCCAACGCCTGGAGATCGCACGGGCGTTGGTCCGCAGGCCGAGCATCCTGGTCCTCGACGAGGTGACCAGCGCGCTGGACGCGGAGACCGAGCTGACCGTCATGGACAACCTGCGCAAGCGCGGCTGCGCCTGTGTGGTGATCGCCCACCGGCTCAGCACGGTCCGCGACAGCGACGAGATCGTCGTCCTGCAGCACGGCACGATCGTGGAGCGCGGCCGGCACGAGGAGCTGGTGGCCCGCGGCGGCGCGTACGCCCAACTGGTCAGGGAGCGATGAGATGACTGCCGTGCACGAGGGGCAGAGCGGTCAGGGCGGCTACGACGGCGACCTCGTCCTCGGGGCGCTCGGCGCGATGGGCACACCCCTCGACTGCGCCGGGCACACCCGCCTGGACCTCGAAGGCCCGCAGACGCTGTGGCTGGTGGCCTCCGGTGCCCTGGACCTGTTCGCGGTCGACGCCGGCCGGCAGGGCCACTGGCACCATCTGGGCCGCCTCGAAGCGGGTGCGCTGCTGCTCGGTCCGGTCGCCGGGCCCCAGCACACCCTGATCGCCCGCCCGCTGCGCGACTGCGTGGTCCGGCGCATCGGCCTGCGTGAGCTCTACCAGCAAGGGGGCACCGAGACCTGGTCGTACGACGAATGGGGCAACCCGCAGCTCGTACCCCCGCAGACGAGCCCCCTCGAATACGCCCTCGCCCTTGGCGTCGGTCGCGGCCTGTCGATCCTCTTCCAGGCGCCGATGGCCACCGAGCAGGCCGCCGCGCCCACCGACGACGACGTGTTCTGGATGCGGGTGCCGCCCGGCAGCGTCCAGTACGGCTCGCTGTACGGCGCGGAGGCCGCGGCCGATCTGCTGATGGACCCGGGGGTCTGGCAGAGCATGGTCGACCAGCAGTACCGGCTGCTGGCCACGCTGGACCGCTGGATCGAGCAGCTGGAGCGCACCCACGAGGACCGTACGGCCGCCGGGATCAAGGCCGGTGAGGCGGTACGCGCCCAGGCCGACCGCACGTTGCTCGCCTCCATCGGCAAGTCCTCCGCGCACCGGCGTACGACGGCGGCCGACGCGGACGCCACGTACGCGGCCTGCCGGCTCGTCGCCCGGGCGACGGGGATCTCGCTGTCCGAGCCGGCGCAGAGCGGCACCGAGAGCGACCGGCTCGACCCGGTGGAACGCATCGCGCTCGCCTCCCGGGTCCGGGTCCGTGCCGTACGCCTCGCCGGGAGCTGGTGGCGGGAGAACGTCGGGCCGTTGGTCGGGCACCGGGCGCTGTCCGGCGCACCGGTGGCGCTGCTGTGGCGGCGCGGCGGCTATGTGGCCGTCCAGCCGTCGTCCGGCCGGGAGACACCGATCGAGAAGGCGAACGCGGCCGAGTTCGAGCCGCGTGCCGTGATGTTCTACCGCCCGCTGCCCGAACGGGTGCTGAGTCCGCTGCGCCTGATGCGGTTCAGCCTCCACGGGACGAGCGGTGACATGACGGGTCTGCTGCTCAGCGGGCTGGTGACGGTCGTGCTCGGCTCGCTCGTCCCCGTCGCGACGGGCCGGATCCTCGGCGAGTACGTGCCGAAGGCCCAGGAGAACCTGATCGTGCAGGTCTGTCTGGCGATCATGCTCGCGAGTGTGGTGTCGGCGGCGTTCCTGCTGCTGCAGAACCTGACGATCCTCCGGCTCGAGGGCCGTATCGAGGCCACGCTGCAACCGGCGGTCTGGGACCGCCTGTTGCGGCTCCCCACGAAGTTCTTCACCTCGCGTTCCACGGGCGAACTGGCCAGCGCGGCCATGGGCATCAGCGCGATCCGCCGCACCCTGGCCGGCGTCGGCCCGGTGGTCGCCCAGTCGGTGACCGTCGGAGCGGTGAACCTCGCCCTGCTGCTCTGGTACAGCGTCCCGATGGCTCTGGCGGCGATCGGCATGCTGGTCGTCGTGGCGGCGGTGTTCCTGGGCCTCGGTCTGTGGCAGGTCCGCTGGCAGCGCCGCCTGGTGGTGCTGGGCAACAAGCTGAACAACCAGGCCTTCCAGACCCTGCGGGGACTGCCGAAGCTCCGGGTGGCGGCCGCCGAGAACTACGCCTACGCGGCCTGGGCCGGCGAGTTCGCGCGCAGCCGGGAGCTCCAGCAGAAGGTCGGTGGCATCAAGAACCTCAACACGGTGCTGGGGGCGGTGTACCTCCCCCTGTGCACCCTGCTGATGTTCATGCTGCTGGCGGGCCCGGCACGCGGTTCGATGTCGGCGGCGGAGTTCCTGACCTTCAACACCTCGGTGACGATGCTGCTGACGTCGGTCACCCAGCTGACGGGTGCGTTCGTGTCGACGGTGGCGGTGCTGCCGCTGTTCGAGGAGATCAAGCCGGTGCTGGAGGCAACGCCGGAGGTCCGCACGGCGAGCACCCGGCCGGGGGTGCTGTCCGGCGCGCTGGAGGCCCGCCGTCTCTCCTTCCGCTACGCGGACGACGGTCCGCTGGTGCTGGACGACGTGTCCTTCGCCGTGGCGCCCGGGGAGTTCGTGGCGATCGTCGGCCCGAGCGGCTGCGGGAAGTCGACGCTGCTGCGCCTGCTCATCGGTTTCGACAGGCCGGTCTCCGGGAGCGTCCTGTACGACGGTCAGGACCTCGGCGCCCTCGACCAGTCCGCCGTACGCCGTCAGTGCGGTGTCGTGCTGCAGCACGCCCAGCCGTTCACCGGCTCGATCCTGGACGTCATCTGCGGCACCGAGCCGTTCACGCCCGAGGAGGCGATGGCGGCGGCCGCGATGGCGGGCCTGGCGGAGGACATCCAGCGCATGCCGATGGGCCTGCACACCATCGTCCAGGGCAACGGCGCGATCTCGGGCGGTCAGCGGCAACGCCTGATGATCGCCCAGGCGTTGATCCGCCGCCCCCGCATCCTCTTCTTCGACGAGGCCACGAGCGCCCTCGACAACGAGACCCAGCGGACGGTCATCGAGAGCACGAAAGCGCTGAACGCCACGCGGATCGTCATCGCCCACCGGCTGTCCACGGTGATGGACGCGGACCGGGTGGTGGTGATGGAGGACGGGAAGGTGGCGGAGGTGGGGGCGCCGGGTGAGTTGCTGGCGAACCCCGCCGGGCGTCTGCACGAGCTGGTCCGCCGCCAGATGGCCTGAGGCATTGGCTCGCCCCCGCCGCCCCTACCTTCCCTCCCCCACCCAGGGGCTGCGCCCCTTCGACCCCCATCCGCGGGTTCGGTGGGGGCTGGTCGCGCAGTTCCCCGCGCCCCTTAAGGGCCTACGGCCCTTTCGGGCCGAGAAAGCAGGGGCGCAGCCCCTGGGTGGGGGAGGGA